>CAZNKP010000029.1:0-113008 GCA_964573805.1 uncultured Desulfobacterales bacterium
ACATCTTACCACAAACAGGACAGGGATATTTTGCACCTCTATCGGCCTTGATCCTGATTCTCAGCTCATGAGGCGTTTTGTTGGTGTCGAGAATCTGTCCCACAATCCTCCATGGAGGAGTTATCCCCAATCCCAGTGCAATGATGTCATGCTCGTTCATGTCCTATTTCTTGATGTTTCCTTTTAAAGACAGCCATTTTTTGGTGTCGGTACTTTTTTAAAGTTCAGATTCTTTTACCCCGATAACAAAAACAAATCCTAAAGAAAGGAGGTCAGATATATACAGCAGTACAATTTGAAGATTTGTGTAGAAGTTTAAAAATCTTAAAAGGGCAAGGAATGCCAGAAATTAAATAAATCAAGGAGGATTAAATTATGGCTATTGTTGTTAACACCAATGTTTCTTCACTAAACGCACAAAGGAATCTAGTAGGAACCAACAAGCTTCTTACCAGGTCTCTTCAGCGTCTTTCCTCAGGTCTCAGGATAAACAGCGCAAAAGACGATGCCGCTGGGCTTGCTATCTCCGACCGCATGAATGCCCAGATCCGTGGGCTCAACCAGGCAGTGAGAAATGCCAACGACGGCATATCGTTGGCTCAGACTGCAGAGGGTGCAACACAAGAGATTACTAATATGCTCCAGCGTATGAGAGAGCTAGCGGTTCAATCAAGAAATGCGACTAATACTGATAGCGATCGCAAATCACTCAATGATGAATTTCAGCAGCTTAAGGCAGAAATAGATCGTATTGCAACCACTACTTCTTTTAATGGTAAGAAAGTATTAGATGGTTCATTGGGAAATGCAGAATTTCAAGTTGGTGCCAATGTTGGTGAAACTATTTCTTTAGATCTATCAGCTAGCATGCGTACCATAAGCATTGGATCTTATGTGACTAAAGAGTTAGCTTTAAACAATGTACTAGATGGAACTGGAGATAATTTAAGTATTGATGCAGCTGGAGATTTGGTAATTAATGATGTTAACATCGGAGCTGCAGAAGATGGAAGTAATGGACAGGGTGATGGAAGTGCAAAATCAATAGCAGCAGCTATTAATGCTAAGTCAGCTGATACTGGTGTAACTGCAGAAGCAACAGAAAATACAAAGACTTTTACTTCAACTACAATTGGAAATTTTGCTTTTACAGATAATGTCGGAACAGATGATAGTTTAACTTATACACTAAAAATTAATGGTCAGACAATATTTACGCAAGGAGAAGCTGATGATGTAAAAAGTGCAGCAGAACTTGCTGATGCTATTAACGATTTTAGCGATACTACAGGGGTTGTGGCAACAGTTGGAGATGATGGCAGTTTGACACTTACTGCTGCAGATGGAAGAAATATAGAAATTACGGAAGAACTTGGGGGATCTTCCGATGCAGCTGATAAAGTAGTCGGCTATTTTGGAAATACTGCTACAAATGGAACGTCTTCAGTAACAGATGTATATAAAAGTTCTATCAAGCTTTATTCCAATAAAACTATTACTTTTGATGTTGCTTCAAGTGCAGATGATATCTTTCAGGATGGTACGCTAGATCCAGCTGATTCAGCAGTTACTTGGGAGGCATCTGCAATTGAATCTTCTGATATTTTAACTGTAGCAAATGCAGATACTTCTATTTATCAAATTGATCAGGCTATTAAGGATATTGACGAATTTCGTTCAACCCTCGGTGCTATCCAGAATCGGTTCGAGTCCACTATTTCCAACCTGATGAACGTCTCTGAGAATATCTCAGCAGCTAAATCCCGTATCGTGGATGCCGACTTTGCTGCAGAGACCGCAAACCTCACCAAGGCACAGATCCTGCAGCAGGCTGGTACGGCAATGCTTGCCCAGGCAAACACAGTGCCACAGGCTGCACTGACACTACTTCAAGGTTAGTCTTTAGATTACAGGGGGTGGCAAATGCCACCTCCTGGTTTGGTTAATCAGGATAAGGGGGCTCAATATGGGTATAGGTGTATCAGGACTCATGTCAGGCCTTGATACAGATTCTATCATTTCTAAATTGATGGATCTTGAAAGGCGGCCAATAGTTCAGCTTCAGCAAAAGGAGGCCAGTTATCAGGCAAAAATTACCGCCCTTGGGGTGGTAAAAGGTGCCATGTCGGAGCTTAGGTCAGCGGTTGAGTCCCTTAAAGATTCGGATAGTTTTATATCTGTTTCGGCTACTAGCAGCGATACGGATATATTGACGGTTTCTGCAGGTGATAATGTTCAACCGGGTACTTACACTATAACTGTTTCGCAGCTAGCCTCGGCCCAACAGGTGAGAAGCAGTGCCTTTTCAGGGTCTGATGAAATAGTAGGTACTGGGACCCTGACGCTACAGGTTGGTGGCGGAGAGGCGGTAGATATAGAAATATCCAGCGAGAATAATACCCTTGCAGGAATTGCACAGGCCATAAATGAATCCGAGGCCGGAGTAACTGCCGGGGTGATTAATGATGGTAACGGCAACTATTATTTGACATTACAGGCCAAAGAGACAGGTGAGGCCAATACCATATCTCTTGTGATACAAGATGATGACGGTGATAATAACGATTCATCTGGTCTTTCCAAGCTCTATACAGATCCATCTACTCAAACACTGACAGAAACAAAGGCAGCAGCAAATGCCCAGCTTTCGGTAAATGGTATTGCTGTAGAGCGTTCCAGCAATGAGATAGATGATCTCATGGAAGGGATTACCATAACGCTTAAGTCGGCCGATCCCTCCAAAAGCGTTACAGTCTCATCAAGCAAGAGTTATGGAGGCTTGACTTCGAAATTAAAAAATTTTGTGGCCAAGTACAACGCCCTTGTGGATGTGTTAAAGGAACAGACTGCCTACAATGCTGCAACAGGTCAGGCTGGTACCCTGTTAGGTGATAGTACTGTAAGCAGGATAGGTTCCAGCCTTTCAAGGATGATATATCAGGGAGTCGATGGGGTGGATCCTTCTGTTAATAGTTTGAGCAAACTTGGAATAGAGGTTGATGACAATGGTCACCTGAGCCTAGACAGTGGAAAACTTACTGATGCTATGGAGAACCACCCTCAGGATGTTGTCAAATTTTTTACTTCAGATGAGACAGGCAACGAAGGGATTGCTGTTAAGCTTGAAAGTTTTTTGGAGGGATATCTTCGCAGTTCCACAGGTATTCTGTCTGCCAAAACGGATGGTCTGCAAAAGTCTATTGATAAAATAGGAGATCAGATAGAGAGGATTAATAATAGGCTGGCAAAGAGGGAAGAGAACCTGCGTCACCAGTTCAATGCGCTTGAGGATCTACTTGCTCAGTTTCAGCAGACGTCAGGACAACTAGATCAGCAGCTTACAGCCATTAAAAACCTCAATGCCCAGATTTCAAAGAGCAGAGGATAAGCCAATGTATTCAAATCTAAAAAAAGGATATTTCAAATACCAACAAACAGATGTCTTAACCCTTTCCAGTGTAGAGATTATCGACCGTTTGCTTAAGGCCATGTGTGCGGATATTGAGCGGGCGGCTGATGCCATGGAAAGGGGTGAGATTGCAGTAAAAGGAGAAAGAATCAGCCGTGCTATTGCTATTGCAGGGGAGTTGCAGGCCTCTTTGAATTTTGAAGATGGTGGTGAGATAGCCGAAAGGCTCAATACCCTTTACGACTATATGATAAGGGAACTTTTAATGGCAAATCTTCGAAATGACAAAAATAAACTGGAGGAGGTAAAAGCAGTGCTTATGCCTTTAATAGAGGCTTGGCAGCAAGTAGTGTTGCAAAACAAAAATCATCCACCCATTGACAAGGCAGCCCAAGTTGAGCCTGTCAAACAGGTACAGACGTCTTTATGAAAGGTGGTTGTCCATGTTGATGGCATGTAAGAGCTTAGAACAAACGCTTAAAGAGATCACGAGGAGCATTGTAGATGGAGACCTGTCTTTGATGTCTGAGTTACTTGTCAGAAGGCAGGCTCTCATGAAAGAGATTCAAACAGCTAAGCCTTCTGTTTCAGAGGCAAAGGAGGTAGCAGAACTTCTTGGCTCTATCATATCGCTAGAGCAGCTTGTAACCGGGCTTGCCAGGGATAAAAAAAAGGAAATCATGGAAGAGATGAAAGATATAAAAAGCCGCAAAAAGGCCCATATGGCCTATGGTTATCAACGCCTTAAAGGAGTAAGGTCATGATTACTGAAATAGGAATCAAGCAAATAAGTCATCCTGCCATTGACCCTTCACGGCAGCAGGATGTAGTAGGGAAGCTGTCCCAGTCTGTAAGAGTGTCAGACAAAGCGAACAGGTCCTATGATCAGGATGTTAAGGAAAACAAAACCTATGACAAAACCGATCAGGGGCCAGAGATCTCAAAAGAACTCTTTCAGGCCTTTAAGGAAGAGTTTGATTTGATAAATAATGTTAAACTCGAGTTTAACAAGGATGACGAGACTGGACAGACATATATTAAGATAGTTGATAAAGACACAGGGGACGTTATCAGAGAAATCCCGCCAGAAGAGGTGAGAAGGCTTGCAGAAAAGCTAGACGAAATGGTCGGGATCTTATTTGATAAAAAAGTCTAAAAAGCGCTCCCTGTTTAAAGGAATTTCTTGTTGAGAAATTCGCATTCCTTTGGAGATAGATCGAATTTGATTTCGGCTTCGAGAATTAGCTCCTTTCTTGACTTTTCTGGATGCTCTTTGAGCATTTCAGAAAACCATCTGACGGCCTTTCTCAATTTTTCCCCTTCTGGCAAAAGTTCTTCTGTAGACATAGATTATACCCCCTTTTTAAGACTGCATCTTAATGTTGTTATTTCGTCCAATAGCAGTACGCTTGAATGATCTGAAATAATCAAAATCATATTTGCTGGTTATTTTCCCACATGGTCTTATTTTTTAGATTAAAATTTCTATTTTTCAGAGACAGGCTTTATGTTGTATTTTCCCATGAGATTCTCAAGATAATCAACCGTCTTTTCTATAATCTTAAGGCATTCTGTGCGTCTGCTTGAGGGATCTTTATAAAAAGCCTTTACCTGTTTGATATCTCTCCAGTCCACTCTGGCAATGTCTTTACAGTCCATGCCACCATATTCTTTTGTTATATCTTGAAATGCCTTCACCATTTTACTGGCAAGTTTCCACATAAGCTTGTGATCTCTTTTGGAGGGTTGCTCTTTTCCCATAAAATAACCCAGGACTCCCAATGCTCCAGCAAGGGTGCCACATGTGCCTCCTGTGCTACCAATACCTCCACCAAATGGCGAGAGGGCTCTTGTTACGTCCGAGGCCTTAATCCCATATTTTTCTACAACTGCAGAAAATACAGCTTGGCTTCAGTGAAAGCCTTCTTTAAATAGAAGTTGTGCCTTTTGTGTCGTAGTAGAGCTTTTCATGAAACCTCCTTGGAATTTCAGTTAAAATCTAATAGCCTCCTTTCATTAATACAAGTTACTTTTAGACTAGGTGAAATGACGTGACGTATATGAACAGTAACTATAATGGATGTAAAAAATTTTTGACTTTGGTGTTGCTTGTTTTTTCATCTATGATCTATGGCTGTTCGATGTTTCAAGGTGGGCAGGTTGCCATAGTCCCCCCTATTAAAAGGAGCGATTCTTTCTTACATGATCTTATTAGGAGGGGCATACAACTTGACTCCGTCTCTATTGAGGGACGCCTGAGCTTGACTATAAATGGCAAGGACCATCCTTCTGTAAAGATAAGGGCATGGTTGGTTTCAAAAAGTGAAGGATCTTTCGTCAGGATAAAGGGGCTTGCCCCTCTTGGTGTTACTGTTTTTGATCTTCTTGCTAAAAAGGATAGGGCATGGATCTATTTGCCAAGATCTGGAAAAGTGTATAAAGGCAACCGTTTTTTTACCAGTTACGGAAGCATGGATGTAGTGACAGCCGTAAAGGTTATTGAAATGATTATAAATCCATGGTCTCCTGCCAGATACTGTGATTTAAAGCAAACCAGATGCATTCCAGATACATTGCCCCTTCATTGTTTCAAGGCCAAATTTTTTGACATGCTCGTGACCTTCGAATATCTGGACGACCTTTCTCCCCGTAGGTTTTATTCCAAGGGTTTTCAAGTATCTTTTGAAATGGAAGGTGGCTCTGGCTATCCTAAAAAGGTTGAATTTTATCTTGATAAAGCCAATATCAAAGGAGAGCTTATTGTATCCAAGGCCAGTTTTTCTCCAGTTTATGCAGATGGCCCTTTATTTGATGAATTTTTTTTCTTGCAGATGCTTAAGAGGGTGAAAAGGCCTTAACTAGACTAGTTTTGCTCTAAGAAGTCCTCTTAGGGAGTTGCCAACAAGTATCCTTTTTGCACTTGCAAGGTCTGAAGGAGTTAGGATGGCCTCTCGGGCCGCTTGGCAGTCGAGAAGATATTGCCTCAATGTCCCTGGCAGAAGTCCACAGTTTAGAGCAGGTGTTTTGAGAATTCCTCTGCCATTGTCTATAAAAAGATTTGTTATAGTTCCTTGTGTAAGCTCTCCTTGTTCATTTAAAAAAATGGTCTCAAAGAGTCCCATTTTTCCAAGTCGTTTTCGTTCATGCTCAAAGAGTCTTCTTTTACTTGTTTTGTGATATAAAAAGATATCGGAACTTTTAACCCTATATTGTGAGATGTCGATTTTAACAGGCAATTCAGGCGGTGCTGTAAGTTTTTGGCTGTGTATATAAAGTTTACCATCGCTTTCAAGTATGATGCGAATTTTTCGCTGTTTTCGTCCTTGTTTGGTAAGATTTTGCCCTACTCGATAGAGTTTTTCTTCCAGCTCTTTTTGGTCAAACGGAATGTTGAAGTACTTGGCGGATCTTGACATCCTTGCAATATGATATGTTAACAGGCCAAATTCCCCGCTGTCTTCTAAGGCGTTTTGGGCTTTCCAGGCCAAGGTCTCGATAAGGGAAAATTTTTTCTTTATTTTCATTGTCACTGGATTTTCTCAGTGAGAAACCGAGCTTTTAGTACAGTCTCATTGTATTCCTCTTCCGGTGAAGAACCAATGGTTATACCAGCACCTATTCCAATTTCTCCAACATTTTTATTAATGGTGAGGGTGCGTATTGCCACATTAAATATGGCACTGTTATCTGGGCAGATGTATCCAATAGCTCCTGTGTATATATTACGAGGTGATTTTTCCAGTTCTGCAATTATTTCCATGGATCTTATTTTGGGTGCGCCTGTTATGGAGCCGCAAGGGAAAATGGATTTCAAAATTTCAGACCACGACGTGTTTTGGGTAAGCCTTCCCTGAATTGTTGAGGTCATCTGAAAAAGAGTTTTGTAACTTTCGATACAAAAGAGTTCAGGTACTTGCACGGTGCCTATCTGGCATACTCTGCCAAGATCGTTTCTTAAAAGATCCACTATCATCACATTTTCCGCCCGGTTTTTTTCATCGTTTTTGAGCATAGAGGCCAATTTTCGGTCTTCCTTTTGGGTTTTGCCTCTTGGAGCAGTACCCTTCATAGGCTTCGTCCATATCCGGTTTCCATGACGGCCCAAAAAGAGTTCTGGAGAAAGAGAAAGTATTTGGAGGTCTTTAAATGGTCGGATAAAGGCCCTATAGAGTGTCTGTTGCCTTTGTCTTAGCAGGCCAAAAAGCCCAAAAGCGTTGCTGGCAGGGAGGTCAAAAGATCCTCTAATAGTGTAGTTGATCTGGTAGGTGTGACCTGCACGTATGTAGCTGTGAATTTTATCTACATTATAGATAAACTCTTGCTTTGAAGTATTAAGCTTAAGGGATATCTTTTTCAGTTTTTCTTTTGCATCATCATCAAGGTGGAGAGCCTTTAGATAGTCGGCTGGAAGTATTTGAGGTTTTTTGTATAAGCCAAACCATGCCAGGGGAAGAGAAGACTTGATATTAAAGATTAATTTATAGAGCTTTGGAACCATTAGGTAGCCTACTTCATAAGACAACCATCCGGCAGCATAAAGGCCGTTGTTCAATCCCTTTTCTATCTCTTTGAAAAGATTTTTAAGATGGCTGGGTGTAGAAGGGAGATAAAGTGCGAGGGTTCTAACTGGCCTCTCAAATAATAGACATTGGTTAGACCTGCTGCATATTGGAGTTTGGCCATCCCAAAGAAACACGCCTGCGTCCCTGTAAAGCTTTTGTAGGATTTCAGTGTTTAACTTCATTGCAGGTTTTATATTGTCCTACCGCTTTGAAAGATTTTTCGCCACTTTTATCCTAATTTTAACAGTTGACAAGGTGTGAACATATCTTTATTACTTTGTTTGATTGCTAATTCTCTCAAAATGGGCGGTTAACTCAGCGGGAGAGTGCCACCTTCACACGGTGGAAGTCACTGGTTCGATCCCAGTACCGCCCACCATTTCCTTTTCTTCCTGTTGCTTTATTAAGGCAGCTGTTCTAATTTCTTTTGCCATGTCAAAGGCGCGATCCATAATGTTTCAAGGAACGGGGTCTGGTGTAGGGAAATCCATTGTGGCTGCTGCTATGTGTAGGATTCTTGCCAGAAAAGGTGTTAGTGTTGCTCCTTTTAAGGCCCAAAATATGGCTCTAAATTCTTTCGTTACTGCTGATGGAAAGGAAATGGGAAGGGCCCAGGTGTTTCAGGCCCAGGCCTGTGGCCTGATTCCTGATGTCAGGATGAATCCGGTTCTCCTGAAACCTTCGTCAGATTCTAGGAGCCAGGTAATTGTCATGGGAAGCCCATGCGAGCATCTCGGAGCGAGGGACTATTACAGGCGAAGTCAAGAGCATTGGCATGCAGTAAGGCAGGCCTATGATAGCTTAAGCAGCCAGTTTGATGTGATGGTGATAGAAGGTGCAGGTAGTCCTGCTGAAATAAATTTGAGAAACACCGACATAGTCAACATGAGAATGGCAGATTATGCAGGCGCTGCTGTAGTTCTTGTGGCAGATATTGATAGGGGAGGGGTGTTTGCCAGTCTGAAGGGTACCTATGACCTTGTCGGGGACAGATATCGACATCTTATAAAGGCATTTCTAATCAATAAATTCAGGGGAGATGTGAGCTTGCTTGAACCAGGTATAAAGATGTTTTACGATATCGTCCCTGTACCTGTGCTTGGAGTGCTGCCATGGTTCAGAAATATTCATGTAGATGAGGAAGATGGGGTATTTGTTGAGAAAATAGAATCCAAGGGGAAGAACGGAAGTGCTGATTTGAAGGTTGTAATAGCAAGGGTTCCTAGAATAAGTAACTTTACTGATTTTTTCCCTGTTGGTCTCGAACCCGATGTGGAGCTTGTTCTAAGCGATGATCCTGATACCTTATTTGAAGCAGATGTTCTTATCATTCCTGGAACAAAGGCTACCACGTCCGACCTTGAGTTCCTAAAAGGGCTTGGTTGGGAAAAGCGCATTTTGGACTTTGTAAATAATGGAGGAGTAGTGGCTGGAATATGCGGCGGATTTCAAATGCTTGGTATTTCTATCTGGGATGATATCGGGAGCGATGGCAGACCTGGAAAGTATAATGGCTTTGGCCTGTTGCCACTTGAGACTGAAATGGTTATGGAAAAGGCCTTGAGGCAAATTAGTATAGTGGTGGACTGTCCATCCCTTTCAAATGGGCCCATGTTAATCGATGGGTATGAAATTCATATGGGTAGAAGCAGGCTTCAGAGGCACAGTAAGGATATTTGTTCCATCGCCTCTGGAGATAGCGAGATTTTCATTTTTCACAAGAAACTTGGAATTCTTGGGACCTATATTCATGGAATATTTGACAACGATCGGTTCAGACGGGCATTTTTGAACCTTGCAAGGAAAAGAAAAGGCTTGGCCCCAATGCCTGTCTCGATCAATTATGCACGATACCAGCTTGATCAGTTTGATAGATTGGCAGATTGGCTTGAATCAAATTCCAATATAGATGAGCTTTTGAAATTGGTTGATGTTTGAATTCTATCTATTTAAGCCCTTTTCTTTGTTTGTTCTCTATAGCGGTGTCATTGCAGATATTGTTTTGGGAGATAGAGACCGTCCCTGGCATCCAATAAGGATCATGGGTGCGGCCATATCTTTTAGTGAAAAAAGGGCAATGGCCTATGGAGTTAATCCATTAGTATCTGGTATTGCTATGAGCGTTGGGCTTACAATTTCTGTTTATCTTTTAATTTATGTGTTGGTGTTTGCATTAGGATCTGTTTCTTTATTTTTATCTCTTCTTTTTTCTGGCGGATGTATCTATTTCAGTCTGTGTTTGCGGTGCCTTGCAGATGAAGCAACAAAAGTCTTGAATTCCTTATGTAAAGGCGATCTGGCTATAGCTAGATATAGACTTTCGATGCTCGTAAGCAGAGATACGCAGAACATGGACAAAACCAATATATGCCGTTCCCTGATAGAGACAGTATCAGAGAATCTAGTAGATGGCATTTATTCTCCCTTTTTTTATGCAATGCTTGGAGGACCGGCCATGTGCATGGCCTTCAAGATGATCAGCAGCCTAGATTCAATGGTTGGTTATAGGAATACAAGATATGAACAGCTTGGAAAGGCTGCTGCATATATGGATGATGCGGCGAACTATATACCGGCAAGGCTTTCGGCCTTTGTAATTTCTGTGGCCGGTCTGCTGGTAAACGGTAGCTCGCCACTGAAAACTGTTAAGGGACTAATGGCCGATGCACGTCTTCATAAAAGCCCAAATTCAGGCTTTCCTGAGTCTGCTTTCGCATACACCCTTGATGTAAGGCTTGGCGGACCGGTAATGTATGAAGGTGTATTGCACAAATTGCCCTATCTTAACAAGGGGGGGAGGGCTCCGGACACCGAAGATGTAAGACGTTCTATAAGGTTGCTGTATGCAAGTGCTGGACTTTTTTACGCCATTCCTGTGTTTCTGGTGATACTTATATGACAGGGAACAAACACCTGTTTTGGGCCTTTTCCTTTTTTGTCGCCTGTTTTCTTGTTTCCTCCTTTTATTTAGCAAGCCATCGTTCTCTTTGCGAGACTCTTGAGGCAGAATCTGCCCTTATCGCGAAAGCTTTTTACGAAGGTAAGGCAACACTTATTAACCAGTTAAACGGCAAGGAGGACTTGGACAAACCGCCTGGTTTTTACTGGTTGATCTGTAGCCTTTACAATATAAGTCCCAGTTGGGAGGTGGCAGCCCGTCTTCCATCCTTGGGTTCGGTAGCCCTTTTCCTTTTTCTTTTTTGGAAGATCTCTGAACATTTTAATCTAAATAAACACCTAATGTTTTTCTGGGGCTTTATCTTTATGTTTTGTCCAAAGACCTTTTGGATGTCCCAGGTTGCCAGAATGGATATGTTTTTTGGGTTTCTGTGTTTTCTCTCCCTTTGTTTTTTTTTAAAGGCCATCTCAGGTATTGAAAAGGATGAACAGCAGGGGGCACAACAACTTAACAAGGGCCCCATATTGGCCTTGTTTTTATCGTCTGGATTAGCAGTTATGGTAAAGGGTCCTCTAGGAGCGATTCTTATATTTGGCACCATAGTTATATACCTTCTTTTGGACAAAAGGCCTTATCTTATAAAAAAGATTTTTTTTACTCCTCATGTAATCGTCTTTTTTATAGTATGTCTGCCTTGGTATATATATGTCGTCTTCGAGACAGATTTCAGGTTCTTTCACCGGTTTATCCTGGAAGAAAACCTGTCGCGTTTTACCTCCCTATTGCCAGGGGGCTCATTTAAGGAGTTCAATCACTCTCCGCCAACAAGATATCTGGTCTATTTGCTAACAGGTTTTTTCCCTTGGTCTATGCTTATCCCATTTTGGTGCTACAAGTTTATAAAAAGCTGGCATGACCTCCGTTTAGAAACAAGGCTCTTTTTTATATATTTTGGGTTTGTTTTTCTCTTTTTTACAATAGCAACCTCAAAAAGAAGCGATTATATTCTTCCTCTTTATCCGGCTGCCTCTTTTTTGTGCGCAAGTTTCCTTACAAGTGTAGGAAGGGATAAGCTTTTAAGATATAGCATAGGATTCATTGTTTGGTTCTTGTTTACAGTTTCACTTTGTCTTGCTTTGGTCGGTGGATATGTACACTTTGAAGGCTATGTTCCCTTGCTTTCTGTTCTTAAACAAAAGAACAATGTAATAATTACTTTCATTTTATACAACATAAGCGGACAATATCCGTTGTTTGTTCTTCTTTCCCTTGTATTTTTTGTTGGATTGATGATGTATAAAAAGATCAAGGATCAGCAATTTATTGCCTTTTTTGTGGCCTCGGCTGGTCTTTTGTTTCTGGTTATAGGAATTTCTTTCCTTCCGGCAATTTACAGGGGTAAAGATGTGCGGCCCTTCTGTCAAAGAGTGAACAAGATTGTCTGTTCCAGGGCCTTATATTATGCAGGTTTTTGGGATGAAGAATGCACCTTTTATCTGGATAGAGTTGTCGAAAAGTTAGATCTAAATGAAGTGGCTAGAGTAATGGAGGATTCCTCCCAAAAGATTTTTTTTATTGTAGACAAAAAACGCTTAAAGTGGATGAAAAAAAAGGGAATCCGTTTTTTTATCATTGTACGGGAAGCGAATCTAGTTCTTAGACCATTATTTCTTGTGTCTGGCAGACGGGAACCTGGTTAAGCCCTCATAATTTTTTAGTTCATCTTTCCTCTTATCTTGCCGATAACAATAAAAAATGTTTCGCCTTTGAAAGGCCTATGGAAAGTAATCTGTGTAAAAGTGATATTGCGCAGAAGGTTCATGAGATAAGATATTTTCCTGTACCCAACAGCATTGTATTGAGCCTTTTTCGTACCATCACCAAGAAAAATTGTACTTTTGACGAAATAAGCTCGATAGTTGAGCCCGATGCATCGCTGTGTGCCCAGTTGCTCAGAGTGGCCAACAGTGCCTATTTTGGGTTCAGGGGTAAGGTGAAGACGATAGAAAAGGCAGTAATGCTTATTGGAGTTGACGAGGTAAGGAATCTTTCTCTCGCTATCTGTTTGGTAAATCAATTCAAAAACGGGATTCTGGCAAAGGGTTTCGACATCAAGAAATTCTGGGTCCACAATTTGCTTACAGCCTTTTGTGCCCAGGAGATAGGCAAAGATAAGCCTTTTTTCGATAAAGACGAGCTTTATCTTATGGGACTCTTGCATGATATCGGACGCCTTGTAATGGCCCAGCTGATGCCAGACGAATTCAATGTTATTGAGGTAAAGGCCAGAAGGCTTGGTGTGTATCCTTGGACAGTGGAGCAAGAGCTTGGAATAATGCATACAGAGGTCGGTTATCTGCTTGCAAAAAAGTGGGCCCTTTCTGAACAGATGGCACAGGTGTTAGAATTTCATCACCATCCGGCTTTATCCAAGGGCTTTTCACGGGAATGCGCTGTCGTTGCTGTTGCAGCCTATGTTGCCAAAATGGTGGAGGCCTCAAGGGGAGCAGGGCCAGAGCCTAAGTTGCCTGATACAAAGGTTTTTCTTCTCGCTGGCATGGAGCTTAAGCAAATGGATGACTTTTATAACAGGGCACTAGATTTGAAGAATGAAATAGACGACCTTGCAAATATAATAGTAGGACAGTTCTGAAATGACTGATTTCTATAGTTATCAGGAACCGATCAGTATAGATGAGATCAAGGAGAGCATCCTGGATATTGACCATGACAGGCTCATCCATATGCGCACTCTAGGTATTGTGCTTCGTCTTATGGAGGTTCCTTCTAAGGTTGCAAATAAAGAGGAACTCTACTTCCAGATCGTCAAAATAGTTGCTGAAGAGACAGGATGCGAAAACGTCTCCCTTCTTATTTATTCGCCCCAGAAAGAGATATTGGAGCTTGCGGCAGCAATTGGAATTAGCCAGTTGGTGGAGGAGAAATTCAAAGAGTTTGATCGCCAGTTCAACAAGGGGTTGTTTTTCAAGGAAGGTAAAAGCATCGCCTGGGAAGTTTTTGATTCGCAACAGCCTAAATTCATAAGCGACAGCTCCAAAATAGAGATTCCTCTGGTGGAGAACGCCAAACAGGTTCCCAGGTCTTTGGCGTGTTTGCCAATTTCTTCAAAGGGGATTCTAAATCTCAGTTCTTCAAAGACAATACAATTTACAAATAGCCTTAAGAGAAATCTCATCATTGTTGCCCAGGTGATTGCCCATCTGATTCAGGGGTATAAGGAAAAGGATGTCTTGGCAGAGGGACATTTTTATATCCAGAATATTGTGGAGAGCAATAACAGGGCTAAAGACGGCAGTTGTCATGATGTTATGCCAGTCGATTATTTAATGGCTGCAATGGAAAATGCTCCACAAGGGATATGCCTTTTAGCATCGGATGGCGAGTTGATCCATGCTAACGAGTCTCTGTGCAAGTTGCTCCAATGTGATGATAATTTCCTTAGAGAAAAGGGGCTGGGACGTTTTTTCATGGATGCTTCTGTGTTTCTAGATTTTACCAAGGGTGTTAAGGGAGATGTTTTTAAAAAGATATCCCAAGTACGTCTCATCAGGCCAGATGGAACCACCTTTTTGGCAGATCTCTTTTTTCATCCTGTAAAATCAAAAAAAGGTCATAAAAAAGGTGGAATAGTTTTTATTCACGATCTTTCAGATCATCTCCATGATTCTGAACAGAGGATAAGGGAGGAAAAGCTAAGGGCACTTGGTTCTATGGCAGCAGGAATAGCTCACGATTTTAACAATCTTCTTATGGCAATACTTGGTAACGTGGAATTGTTGCAAATGGAGCTTCAAGGGACCAAGTACGAGCAACGGCTCAAAAATATCGAAAACTGTGTAAACGATGGCGCAAAGACTATCAAGAGGATTCAGGCCTTTGTAAAGGGGCGATCTGGCAGGCATTCAACAGTTGAGAAGTCCATTGAGACCGCTGTGGTTATAGACGAGGCAGTCCAGTTTACCAGACCGCTTTGGAAAGATGAATGCGAAAAGAAGGGAATCTACATTACTGTTGAGACAGATCTTGATAGAGAGCTTACTGCAAATATGGCAGCCTACGAATTGAGGGAGGTGTTGATCAATCTGATCATAAATGCCATTGATGCCATGCCCTCGGGAGGTAAAGTCATTATAAGATCTTATAAAAAAGACCAAAACGCAATAATAGAAGTTAGAGATACTGGCACAGGGATAGATGAAGACGTGCTTCCGCACATCTTTGATCCGTATTTTTCTACAAAACAAAGTGGCAGTTCAGGTCTTGGTTTGAGCATAGTTTATGGCCTCGTATCTAACGTAGGTGGTAAGATCGATGTAGAATCCCAGAGAGGCTGTGGAAGCACATTCACCATCTCTTTACCATGTTCGAATATCAAGGGAGAAGAGGCTGAGACACAAGATGAACATGATAAGGTTGAAAGCCTAAGGCTTCGGATCATGGCTATAGACGATGAACCGCAGATAGTTGAGCTGATAGGGTTAATGCTTGGAAGCCTTGGACATCATGTCGAAAGTTTTTCAGATCCAAAGGAGGCGCTCGAAAGGATAAAAGATGAGTTTTTTGATCTGGTGTTAACAGATCTAGGAATGCCTGGAGTCAGCGGATGGGAAATAGCCTCGTCAATCCGTTCCTCCTCTCCCAAGACTTTTGTTGTTATGATGACGGGATGGGGAGCCTCTTTCAAAGAAAAGGATCTTAAGGACAAGGGCATAGATGCCCTTTTGACAAAGCCCTTCAGGTTAAACGATATATTAGAAGTAATATCCAGGCTTTTTGATTAGCGGTTTCAACAGCCTGGTGATTGATCCGGTATCACCAAAGGACATCAACTATTTTTTTCTTCTTTGGCCTCCTTGGTTCCGTTTTCCAGGTTCTGCCATAGCTGGAACAACAGGTCCTTGAGCTGTTCTATTTCTGCTTCACTCAAGTTTTTTACTGCAATATTATGGACTTCGCTTCCCTTTTGCAAAAGCACTTCCTGGAGCTCGCGTCCTTTAGGGGTAAGAAATATATGAAATGCCCTTCTGTCAGAAGGAACTCTCCGTCGTTCTATTAAGCCCGCTTCTTCCAGTCTGTCCAAAGTCCTGACAAGGGTAGGACTTTCTATATAAAGGCGCTGGGCCAATTGGGTCTGGGTCAAGCCTTCTTCTTCAAAAAGCTTGGTCAGTACACAGAATTGCGCTCCTGTCAGATTGAAATTTTCTAATTTGTAATCTAATAATTTCAAAAACGCCTTTACAAGGCGATTGGCAATAAAACCAAGGCAGTTATCCACACTGAACGAGAACCGTGACGCCTCTTTTTTTCTGTCCATTTTTCTTTTTCTCCTATTTGGTTAAAAATTTTATTATTTCCTCTACTACCTCATCGGCAGTCATGTCACTTGAGTCAATAATTTTGGCATCTTTGGCCGGTTTAAGGGGAGCAATCGATCTTTCTGTGTCTGCTTTATCACGTTTTTTGATTTGTTGCAATATAATATCAAATGAAATTATGTTGCCCTGTTCTGCAAGCTGTTTTTGCCGTCTTCTGGCCCTTTCTTCAGGTGAGGCCGTGAGAAATATTTTTAGGTCAGCGTCAGGAAATACGACAGTACCCATATCACGTCCTTCAACAACAGTATCTGTATCTGAGGCGATCTTCTTTTGGAGAAAAGAGAGCTTATCGCGAACGGCCTGTATTCTAGAAACTTGTGATGCCGCTTTGTCTATTTCTGGAGTTCTGATTTGCAGGGATACGTCTTTACCATTAAGAAAGACGCAGCCCTTGCAGAAATCTATGCTAAAGTCTTTGAGCATGTATGAGACCTTATCTTCATCGTCTAAAGGTATACACTGTTTTTTCATAAATAGGGCGCAGGCCCTATACATGGCACCTGTATCCAGGTACAAGAATCCTAACCTCTTAGCTACCTTTTTGCTAATGGTGCTTTTACCAGCACCCGCTGGTCCATCAATGGTGATAATCAATTTATGGCTTTCTCCGTATTGGCAAAAATTCAGCGGTGCAAGAATATACACCTTTTTTAATAAGACTCAAGATAAAAAGGTTAATAATTTAGATCAAAATGTATTAATGGGAAAGAATTGAAAAAAATTTTAAAAGAGATCAGACGATGAAATAAGATTAAGAAAATTTAGAAAATAATCTAGGCGGTATGATTATTTTGGGTCATACCGCCTAGTATTTGCAAAAATCCTATAATGGTAGATCAAGACTGTTTAAGAGTTTTATAAGTCGGTCCAGGTCTTCCTTATTAGGGTGTCCCTTGGCCATCTCTGCATCCTTTACCCATTCTGGCACAGGCTCTTTCTGGCGCGCCTCTTTTAGGATTTGTTCTGGAACCTCGCCTTGACAATCAAAAACTCCAACTATTTTTGCTCTTTTGGCCGTTTCTTTGGCCTTATTTATGGCACTTTTAACTACCTCTGATTCTGGTTTAGAGGCATGTGTGGCAAAAAGAAACAGTTCCTTTTCATCAATAAATTTTTTTAGATATTCTAGAGTTTTTTTATCAGGTTCTCCATCTTCTATTCTGAAACCAACTGCTACAAAGGTGTAATCATCTGGATCAGGGGCCTGATCTATAGGATGAATCTCCTTTTCTCCTGGAAGATAATCATAGATTGCCTGGGCCAGTTTTTTGGTGTTGCCTGTTTTCGATGAGTAAACGACGAGATTTTTCATGATCTCCTCCCAAATTATAAATTATAAAATTTAAGGGCCGCTTGTTTTTTTAATATAGGTACAAAGATGGCAAATTCAATAAGCGCCAACGGACTAAGTTATGGTAAAAAATAATTTTTTTGGGTTTTTAAAATGTTCCCTTGTTGAAAAGCACATGTTCATGACTTAATGTCTTTCAAAAGGATGGAGATATAAACTTTTGGAGGTATCGGTGAGCTTAGAACAGTTGTGGAGTAGTCCTGAGCATCTTTTTTATACGGTAATTTGTGTTTGTCTTATTGTAGTCAGTATCTGTTTTGTAATGTTGGTTGCATCTGTCCGTTCTACTTTGAAAAAGGTGGAGAAGAGTTTGTCTCTGGTGAATAAACGTGTTCACCAACTTGAGCCCATACTGGATGGCGTTGCGAAAATAGAAGACAATGTAAATGAGATAACGCGTGAAGGTCAGGTATATCTTGAAAAGCTGCATAATGAGGCCGGAAAGGTGATGTCAGAGGTGACTGATGCGCTAAGTCATTTGAAATTACTGCAGGAGGCTTTGGAAGTCAGGCTTGAGCAGGATGTTCCACCCATTCTTCAAGAAACAAGGCAAATTGTCAGTGGGGTAAACGACATAACCCATGATATACAAAAAAAAATAAAAGCAGCAGATGATCTTTTTCAGGCGGTGGATGAGGCTGGTCAAACTGTGCGTATGGTTACAGGGATAGTAAAAGGTGGACTTACAGGCCTTGCCGTACAGTTGGCCAGTTTAGCCGTTGGAATGAAGGCATCAATAGAATACATGACAGAAAATATTCATAAAGGAGGTGATGATAAATGAGTAATGGACGCTATTCTGCAGGTAGTGTAGCCCTTGCATTTTTGCTTGGCAGTGCTGTAGGTGCAGGGTTGGCCCTGTTAGTTGCTCCAAAATCTGGGCCTGAAACCAGAGAGCTTATAAAGGAACAGGCAAGTGTGGCCAAGGGCGAGGCACTCAAGGTGGCGGATGAGGTGAAAGAGAAAGCCACTGAGCTGCTTGAGAAGAGCAAAGAGGTGGTGGAGGCCAAAAAGGCCGTTCTGGAATCCGCCCTCGAGGCAGGAAAAGAGGCTATGGAACAGGAAAAAGAAAGACTTCTTACAAAGATAAAATTTGAAGAAAAGAAAGAGGAGGCAAAAGGGGCATAGGATTCTTTCTCTCTAAAGATAGCTTTGTTGCAAGCGGTACAGTTTTAGGACCCTGCTCAAATGGCAGGGTTCCATTTGTTTCTTTGTGAAACGCAAGCCGCAAGCCTTGGAATTTGTTTTATTGCATAGGAATGGTGCTTGTCCAGCCTAGTTTTTCTCTTAGAATGGTAAAGTAATCCCTGTGAGGAGACTTTATCAGTTTAAGATATCCCTTGTGTCTTGATATAATGATTGTATAGCCTTTGTGTAGGTGCGTTCCAACTTGTCCATCTATATCAAGACAGACTTCTCCTTGCATGTCACTAACTTCTACTTTGATAATGGAAGAACCAGAGAGTATAAGGGGTCTTGCGCTTAGTGCAAAAGGACATATTGGTGTAAGCACCATGACTTCGAGTCCGGGATGGATGATTGGTCCGCCTGCGGAAAGATTGTATCCTGTGGAGCCAGTTGAGCTAGAAATGATGAGGCCATCTCCTCGGTAGGTTGTAAGAAAACTGTCGTTTGCCCATGTATTTATATTTATGATTTTCGACAGAGCTCCCTTGGTGATTACGGCCTCATTAAGGGCTGTATACTGGTTAATTACTTTTTTATTTACATCAAGCACCCGGATTCTTAACATCATTCTTTTGTCTAGTTCAAAAGAACCTTCTACCAGCCGCTCAAGGGCCTCGGTCATCTCATCAGTATGGACCTCTGTAAGGAAACCCAGTCCACCAGCGTTTATCCCAAGAAGAGGAAGCTGTTTCTCAAAGGCCTTTGCAGCCACGTGTAACAGGGTACCGTCGCCACCAACTACTATCACTGCTTGGTCATCAGGTGAGATTGGGCCTTGTGATACTTTAACTTTGTGCCTTTCAAGAAAGTGTCTTACATATTGTGCAACTTGATTGGCTCGTTCGGAGCCCTGTTTTACAGTAAGATTTATACATTTAAACATTTGTCACGGACCTACAGTAACAAGTACATATGCGTGTGAATTGAAATAGCGTTTGGCAGCCAAGACCACATCCTGCGGGCTAACCTTTTTTATAAGTTCAGGATATCTGTCAGAAAAATCGTAACCGAGGCCTAGAAGCTCATTAATAGCCATGTCCATGGCCTTTGCTCCTGGTGTCTGAAGGGCTATCTGATATCTGCCAATGAGCCAGTTCTTGGCCCGTTCAACTTCTGCCATCTCTGGGATATCTTCTTGGATCCGGTATAGTTCTCTCCACATGTCCTTTTGGGCCTTTTTCTTTTTTTCTGGTGAACATGCTATGTAGGTGGCTATAAACCCGTAATCAACCCCAAAGTTTATAAAGGATGTCACTGCATATGCAAGGGATTCTTTGTCTCTAAGCTCCTTAAAGAGTCTACCTCCTTGGCCGGCGAGCATAGCATTTAGGACTTCAAGGGGATACCTGTCATTGCTGGAGACAGAGGTACCCATAAATCCAAGTACTATATGTTCTTGTTGTTTATCCCTATAAATGTTTATTACCTTTGGCGATACCAAGACCTGTGGAGGCGGAGGGGATGGAAGAAATCCTTCCGACATGTTTTGCCAGTTTTTCAGTAAAGAAGACAGCTCATCCCTCAACTGGTTTGTGTCAAAGTCTCCTACCACGGCAATGATAGCCCTGTCTGGTACTACATAGCTTTGGTAAACAGACAACAGGTCATCTTTTGAAAAGCGCATAACGTTTTCTGGTGTGCCGAGGATATTCATTGAATATGGGTGTGGTGAAAACAGTTGTTTTCTGAATTCCTTCACGGCTACAGAGGCCATGTTGTCGTCCTGGCGTTTGATTGCAGCCAGGATTTGAGGTTTAAGTTTTTCAACCTCTCTTTCAGGAAAGGTTGGAGAAAGCAGGATCTCTGTAACAAGAGCCAGGCCCTTTTTAAAGGTGTCACTTGTAAATCTGCCCTTAAGACCAAAGGAATTTTGGCCAGAAAAACCGCTAATATCAGCCCCCATGCCATCTATTATTTCAGATAAGGCCTGGGCATTGTGTAGGCTGGTGCCCTTTGTCCATGCCTTGGCCAGCATATTGAATATGCCGTTGTTGGTTTTGTTTTCATATCTAAGCCCCCCTGGCAAGACTATTCTTACTGCCACAGTTGGAAGGTCGTGGCTTTCGAGGCAGAGAAGGGTGATGCCGTTGCCAATGGTAAACCGTTGAACCCTGACTTTTCCATCTCCTCCTCCTCCGGAAGTAGCTAACATGGTCGATTCCGGGCTTGATGCCTCTTCCAAGGCATTTTGTAAGTCGTTATCATTAAAAGTAACATTGGATTTTTCTGGAAAGATGATAGAGACGTTTATCCTTGATGTATCCAGATATTTTTGGGCCACATTCATGATGTCTTTTGGTGTAAGATCTTTAACCTTTTGGAGATACTCCATTTCTTTGGAGGCATTTCCTGCCAGAAGTTGGAATACACCAAGCTTCCTGGCTTCTCCTTCCATGGTTTCCTGACTGTAAAGGAAATCAGTTATAAGCTGAGTCTTGGCCTTGGCCAGATCTTTTGGAGATACCTCTTGATTTTTTAGTCTGTTTAGCTCTCTAAACAGACTTGTAAGCACTTTTTTAAGGTTTGCAGGATCAATATCTGCAGTTAACTCAAAAAGGCCAGGACCAGCGGGAGTGAAAGCGGATGTGCCTATTGAATGGACAAGCTGCAATTGATTCTTTAATCTTGAAACAAGAAGGGAGCTTTCTCCATCAGACAGCAAAGACGACAGCAGGTCCAGGGCTGGAACGTCTTGGCCGGTAAAGCTAGGCAGTCCAGAAAAGGATAGGGCCAGGTAACCTTCATTGCAGTCCATTGAGGTTTTTATAATTCTAGGTCCTTTTTGTAAAGGTTCTTTAGGAAAGGATGGTTCCGTGCATTCTTTTTTATCCTCTTTGCCAAAGAATTGCCCGATCTGTATCAAGGCATCTGAAGCATTGACATCTCCTGTAACAATCACAGCCATATTGCATGGCCTGTAATGTTTCTCCATATAGGAAAGGATGTCTTGCCTTGTAAAAGATGAGACGGTTTCTTCGTAACCAATTATTGGACGCCTGTAGGGATAAACCTGATAAGAGATTTTCATCAGGTTCTCAAAAAGCCTGGTGTGGGGGTTGTCCAAACGCATCTTCATCTCTTCAAGAACGACTCTCTTTTCTTTTTCAAGTTCTTCAGGATCAAATTTCGAGTGAAAGACCGCATCTTCCAATATATCCAATGCGGTAGCCAAGTGTTGTGACGGGACAACGCAGTGATATACTGTATAGTCGTAGGACGTATACGCATTTATTGTGCCGCCTAAGGCCTCTATAGTGGCAGCAAGCTCCCCGGGCTTTCTTTTTTCCGTGCCCTTGAAGATCATGTGTTCAATAAGATGGGTTATGCCTGCCTGTTTTTCAGTTTCGTATGCGCTGCCTGCCTTGACCCATACCTGTACAGCCACTACTGGTGCCCTGTGGCTCTCCTTAATCACGGCGGTTAGACCGTTAGGCAAAATTTTGGTGAAGAGACCGGTCATGTTTGAAGTTGTTTGGGCTAAGGCGGCGCCAAGACCAAAGATTGATCCGATGCTAAGTAACAAGATGAGAAATAGTATCCTATTCATGGGAGTTCTCCTCTAATTTGTAAGGTGTTTTTATGACTAATAATCATCAAGGATTTTTTTCAGCTTCCTAGACCCTTGGAGAATTTGGCACTGAATGGTCATTCAACTAATCCTTGACACAGTGCGTGAATTTTGGTACGTACGAATTCAATTTGGAAAAATATTAATAACTTTAATGTTCTCTTCATGCAATGCTAATCCTTATTAACCTGTGCAATCACTACTAACCATCTTGTTGAGGAGGGGAGCGCCCTATGAGCGACGGTTTGTTTAAGGAAAAGGTAAAGAATTTTTTTAAGATCCTTTGCCAAACTGAATGGAATGCGACAGCTGCTGGCCTTATAGTTGCTCTTTTGAGCATACTTATTATGGCGTGGTGGAGGCCTTGGGGAGCAGTTGGAGCCATTAGAAACTGGGGGGAATGGATACTTTATGGTATAGGCATCTTTGATGCGAAGCCAGCATCCATTGTTGTTAGCTCAGGCTCTGTTATTGGAATCGGTTTTCTGGCGGGTGCTTTCATATCCGCATGTCTTGGCAACGATTTCTCTTTCAAATTTCCCCCACCATGGGAACTGGTAAAGGCAATAATAGCTGGAATCCTTATGGGGATCGGATCTGCCTTTGCCGGTGGTTGTAATGTTGGTGGAATGTACAATGCCATTGGAAATCTTGCCGCAAACGGTTTTACTATGTGGCTTGGGTTAGTGGTTGGGGTGGTTCTAGGCCTCAAATATATCTACTGGGAGATGGAACACATAACCTGGGGCACATCTGGAGGTAAAAATTTTGATTTTCCATATGGGCTCAAGATCTTGGTGGGTATTGTTGCATTAGTGATCCTTATCTGGGGGGCTTATTACTATTCCGGGCAAAGTGACGATTATGTAAATTCCTTAAGCGGAATCCTTCTGATTTCTGCTGGTCTTGGATACACTATGCAAAGAGGTCGTTGGTGTATGGTGCAGGCCTTTAGAGAGCCTCATATGACAGGGGACTGTACCTTGGCCAAGTCTGTGGCCTTGAGTATTTTAGTGCTTGCAATTGGTGCAGCAGTTCTAAAGTATGCTGTGCCACAAAGAGGTTCTGCTGTAGCTGTTCAGTCCATCCTTAGCGAAGTAGTAGATGACATAGATCCGGATGAGGTCAAGGACGAGGAGTTGGCCGACACCCTGGAAGATGTTGTAGATGCAGCGGATCAGGCAGTAATAGCTGCAAGGCGTACCCTCGATCCGGTAAACTATGTCCGTGGAACCTTTGGTTGGGGAGCGGTGTTTGGTGGCTTTCTGTTTGGTCTTGGGGCCATGTTTGCAGGCGGCTGCGGCTCTGGTACTCTTTGGCGTGTAGGCGAGGGGCAGATGAAACTCTGGTTGGTTGTTCCTTTCTTTGGAATATCAAATGCCCTTATGACAAAGTGGTTTAGGGCAATTCACATGGAGGGAGTTGGACCCACCCATGAGGGATCTAAGTTGGGTATGCATCTTTATCTGCCAGATGCACTAGGCTATGGTGGCACTATAGCCCTTGTAGTTATTGCTATGGCACTTTGGTATATCATAGTCGATTGGAATGAGGATTCAAATAAACTTATTGTGGAAATGTAACTTCAGTTATGACTGAATAAAAATTATCATAAGAAAAAGGAGGAAACATGAGCGACATCAAAATTGCCCCTGAAGGCTTAGAAGTAGCACGTACATTGGATGCTAAGGGATTGAGTTGTCCAATGCCCCTGCTGAGAACCAAAAAAGAAATAGAGAAGATCAATTCTGGCGAGATTCTTGAGGTCCTTGGAACTGATCCTGGTTCAAGAAATGATATTCCTGGATGGTGTGCAAGGGCAGGGCACGAGTATCTTGGCGAGAGAGAAGATGAAGGTTTTATCCGTTTCTATGTAAAGAAAAAATAAAAAGACTAATTTAATTTTCTTCAATTACTGGAGAAAGGGAGGTTTTAAACCTATGGCTACTGATCCTAATAAACTAGGTATCTTTGTGACTTCTCCCCAATATATGAGGCATGTTATAGGTGTTGCCGCTGCTGCCAAAAGGGCTGGGAAGAAGGTTATGGTATTTTTTACCTTTAAGTCAGTACACCTGACAAAACATCCAGATTTTGTTAAGCTTGCCAACCTATGTGAGGTAGAGGACTTGGCTATTTGTGCAGATAGTTATACTTGTGAAGGTTATGATGTGGAAAAGGATGTCCCCAAGGGCCTAATTCCTCGTCAAATGAGAACACAGGCCTATCATGGTGCCATTATTGATGAGTGTGGAAAATATTTGGTCCTTTAAACAGGAGGCTTAAGTTATGGAATCCAAAAAATGCTATTTTTTGATGCAAAATAGAATGTATGCAGGAGATGCAGTGCGTTCTGCTTTAGGTCTTGCAGTTGAGAATCACTATGCATATCCGGTCTTTATGTATAATGAATATCCCCGTTTTTCCGACTATGTAAAAGAGAACATAGATTGGATAAGGGATATGGAAGGGGATGTCTTTACTCTTGATGGTGAGGATGTCGAAGGAGTTGAGCTTACCAAGATGACCTTGGAAGAATTAGGTGAAAGGTTGAGGGAGGCAGATCTCATTATACCCTATGGTTTGCCTAAGCAAAGCAAGACCCCACCGCCGGCATGTTCAGAAGAATAACAGGGGGAGGATAAAGAGATGAGCGAAGAAAAAAAGATGAAAATATTGCACGTTTATAGGTCCGAGCCCAATGACGATACCAAGAAATTGGTAGAGATTCTAAGTCGCGACCGGGATGCTATGGAGTTCAATCTCTATGTGAATGATCCCAACTATGATATGTTGGTTCAAATGATTTTTGATGCCGATCAGACAGTAAGTTGGTGGTAAAGAGTTCCATATAAAAAATAAAGTTTTAAATTAAGGCCCCAGTTGATTTGCAAATTAGCTGGGGCCTTTTATATTGCCTTAACGACATGAAAAAAAGGGGTCTGGTAAGTGGTTAAGAGATTTGGATCTATAGGTTTATCCTTACTGTTTTTTTATTTCCTTTCTTTAGGTCCTGTTTGGGCCAAGATTTTTATAGACATTAATTCTCCCTTTTTTGAAAAGATTCCAATAGTAGTTGAACAGCCAAAGCTCTTTGTAATAACTTATGAAAATAGGCAGATTTCAAATAAAATCATAAAAACTTTGTCTAGGGATCTAATATATCAGGGATTTTTTTCTGTTTTCAATTCAATGTCAGATAGTGGAGAGGAAAAGATCGACTATAAGGTTGTCTCTGAGTTTTCCAGAAATGGGAAATCCGTCACAGTGGTGATGAGGCTCTACGATCTTACAACAGGCTCCATGCTGGTTGGCAGGCGCTATATTGGCTCCATTTCTGATCTTCAAAAGATAGCCCATCGCTTTGCAAACGAGATAGTGCTTGCCATAACAGGACGCCCTGGCCTTACTCTATCACGCTTTGTTTTTGTGTCTGAGAATTCTTCAGGACGCGAAATCTATTCTGCAGACTTTGATGGATCTAATATCAGACAAGAGACAGATCTTCATACAATTGTCATGTCTCCTAGGTATTCTCCTGATGGTCGCTTCATTGCCTTTACCTCCTTTAAGACTGGGCGGCCTTGTCTTTATCTGAAGGACCTTGAAAGTGGCAATATCAGAAAAATGGCCTGCTTTCAGGGAGTGAATATGTCGCCTGCCTGGCATCCCTCGGGAAAGCGTCTCGCTGTTACTCTTAGCAAGTCGGGGAGTCCAGATATCTATATGGTGGATTTGGCAGGGCATATTATCAAACGATTGACAAGGGGACCTGGAATAAATGTTTCACCTTCCTTTTCCCCTGACGGGCAAAGGTTAGTGTTTGTGTCCGATAGGGCTGGAGGACCTCAGCTGTATGTTTTGGATGTTGTCTCTGGCAGGATTACAAGACTTACATATTCTGGAAGTTACAATACAGACCCTCAATGGTCTCCAGCAGGCGACAGGATTGTATATGTCAGCCGTATACTTGGGAAGTTTCAGATATTCACTATTTCACCAAATGGTGGAGAACCGGTCCAGCTTACTTTTGAGGGAAACAATGAAAATCCGTCTTGGTCGCCAGATGGAAGACAAATACTCTTTTGTTCTAATCGGATTAGTGGTAATAAACATCTGTTTGTAATGCAGGCAAACGGTCAGGAGCAAAGGCTTCTTGTCCAATTTGGTCGTCGTGATTATTTCCCATTCTGGGGGCCTAATACTTTTAAATAGGGGTTTTTATAGTCATGAAAGAAAACTTTTCAAACAAATATTGGAGCCTTTTGGTTGGAATGGTCTTGATGGTTTTATTTTCTGGCTGTGCACCTCAGGCCCAGATAGATATGCTTGAACGCAATGTATCTGGACTCCAAATAGAGACCCATAGGATTGGCGAAGAGATACAGAACATGAAGCGCCAGATGACAGAACTGCAAGGCCAGGCAGAGCAGGGAAGCCGTAAATCTATTGCAAGACTAAATGCCAGGATAGATAGTCTTGAAAGCGAGCTTATGAGGTTAAATGGGCTTGTTGATCAGATCAAATACAATCAGGAGAGGGAAGAGGCAGAGTTGGCCCAACTAAAACAGGAGATCCAGGCCATCCTTGACAAGGCCAGTACTACTCCAACTCCTGTGGTCACGTCGGTCGTTTCAGGGACTAAGTCCCCCAAAATAAAGAAATCAGCTTCAGAAAAGGCCACGATTCCAGAAAAACCCCGAGATCTTTATAAAGAAGGGTTGGATCTGTTTAAATTGAAAAGGTATCAGGAAGCCAAAAAGGCCTTTAGGGAATTCATGAAACAGCATCCTGATTCTCCTATGGTTGCGAATGCTCATTTTTGGATAGGCGAGTGCGAATACAAACAGTCTAGATATGAGGAGGCTATCCTAGAATACAATAAGGTTATAAGCAAATACCCTAAAAGTAACAAGGTACCAGATGCATTACTCAAACAGGGATTTGCTTTTGCAAAGCTTGGAGACAAGGAAAGTGCCAGGATACTCCTGCAAAAACTCATAAAAAATTATCCCCACACCCCACAGGCAAAGGCTGCCAAAAGGCAGTTGAGACTTCTTAGGTGATAGTAATAACAAGTTATTTGATCTCTAGTATAGTAAGGTGTCAGCAAAACTAGAAAGTATAACTTTTCCGAAGTTGATCGTTGTTGGATTGTTGTTCGTCTTTGTCTTAACAGCAACAGAGGGATTGGCTTCCAATGCCTCGACAATAAAGATAGGAGCCCTTCTGGATCTCTCTGGACCGTTTAGTTCTTTTGGGACAGTGGCATATAGATCCATAAGGCTCGCAGTCGAAAATATAAATCTTCAAGGTGGAATAGGAGGATGCTCCCTGGAAATTATGGTGTTTGATACCATGTCGGATGAAAACCGGCTCATAGACGGGGCTACCCAATTAAAAGAGCAGGGGGCTGTGGCGCTTATAGGTCCTTCTGCGGCCCAAAACTGTCTGTTGATCAGAAAGTTTGCAGAAGATAATAGGATTCCTTTAATGTTGGTTAGCGGAACAAGTCCTGTTTTGACTTTTTCGGGTATAAAGACAAGTTGGACCTTTTCTTCAACATTAAATTTTTCTTCTGAGTTAAAGGCCCTGTTTGGTGTTTTTCAAAAAAGGGGGTATCAGAATTTGGGTGTCTTGGTTCAGGCAGACAGTTTTTACAGGGAACTGTTTCTTTGGATAAGGGGCTATGCCCCTGAATATGGCCTTGGGCTTGGATGTGCTGTTGGTTTTAATCCAAATTCAACAGATATTTCAAGAAAAATTGATTATATTAACCGTTGTGAGCCAGACATAGCCCTTGTCTGGGCAAATGATCAAACAAGGGACATGGTGCAGAATGCATTGACATCGGTTGAAGTGCCTGTTGCCCTGTCCCATTCCCTATATGAGGAGAATATTGCTTGGGGGGCAAACTCAACTAGTAGCTTGCTTTTGTTTGTAGCAATTCCCCGCGCCCTAGCGCCTGTCGGGCTTAAAAGATCCCTATCGTTTAGCGCCAAGAGTTTTTTGAACAGTTGGAAAGGTGAGCTGGAGTCAGCAAATTTTAGTTTGAAACTGTGTGCAGCTCAAGCATGGGATGGGGTTATGATTTTGTCTAAGGCCCTAGGGGCTGGAGGAAGTAAGGGACGATCTCAACTCAGATATGCCCTTGAAAATTCGATAAGATCTTACCATGGGGTAATTGGAAAGATCTCTTACGATAAAAGGGATCATTCCCTTGTTGATCCAGCTTCGTTACAGGTATTGCGTTTTTTTGGAGGGCATTGGGGATTTGCCAAATAAGGATTATGCTAGACCGTTCTAGCAATTGTTAATGCAGCTACGCATCTAGCCCCATGATTTTTCAGTGCCTTGGCCAATTCGTTTAATGTACTGCCAGAGGTCATGACATCATCAACTAATAAAAAATTTTCAAAGTCACTCAAACCTTTTACCCGAAAGATGCCCCTGACGTTTCTTTTTCTTTCTTCCAGGCCTAGATTGCTTTGGGGAGGGTTGTCAATTGTCCTTTGAACAAGGTCTAAACAGATTGGTGCATACTCAAATAGCCCCTTTGCTATCAGAAGGGATTGATTAAATAGCCTCTTTTTCAGCCTTTTGGGATGAAGTGGAACAGGTATAATGCATGTCTTGCTAGAGCGGTTATAAAGGTCAAAGGGGATGCCGTTTAAGGCTTGGTCAAGATATGGCCTTGAAAGTTGCAATAGTGCATTGAGGCAAGCCCTGTCATCATGATACTTAAATCTTTTTATCAGGATAGCAATTGGGCCATGATAAATAAAAATCGATCTGGCCCAATCTAGGCTACTATTGTTTTTTGTGCAATGTGAACACAAATGGTTTAGCGAGGTCTTTGCAGGAAAGGGTATCCCGCATTTTATGCAAACTGCTCCATTGATAGGCCTTACATGCTGGATACATTCATTGCACAAAGGGGCATCTGAAGGAATGGAAAGAGGGTGTTTGCAAGCTGGGCATGGTTTAGGAAATAAAGAGTCAAGGATCAGGTCCAGAAGACTGTCTGTTCTCCCAGACCTGATCGTTACAAGGTTTTTTATCCTATTAATCCATAGATTCAACAATGCTTTTGGCAAATTCTGAACACTTTACTTTTGTAGCATCTGGAATTTGTCTTGCGAGGTCATAGGTGACCTTCTTTTTGGCAATGGCATTTTCAAGACCTTTATAAATAAGGTCTCTTGCCTCTGTCCATCCCAGATACTCCAGCATCATGGCTCCTGAGAGGATCAAAGAACCAGGATTCACTTTGTCTTGCCCTGCATACTTTGGGGCAGTTCCATGGGTAGCCTCAAAAAGGGCCACCCCGTCTCCTATGTTGGCTCCAGGGGCCATGCCGAGGCCACCTACTTGAGCGGCTAAAGCGTCTGACATGTAGTCGCCGTTGAGATTGGGCATGGCAAGCACACTATACTCTGCAGGCCTCAGAAGTACCTGCTGGAACATGGCATCAGCTATTCTGTCCTTGATCACCACCTTGCCCTCTGGACGTTTCCCGTCATACTTTTCCCAGAGTTCGTCTTCGGTGATGGTCTGATCAGAGAACTCCAGCCTTGCTAGCTCGTAACCCCAGTTCCTAAAGGCGCCTTCGGTGTACTTCATGATGTTACCCTTGTGGACCAGGGTTACAGAATCGCGATTGTTGTCAATGGCGTGCCTGATGGCCTTTCTTACAAGGCGGTGGGTGCCTGTGCGACTGATAGGCTTAATACCAATGCCAGAGTCTGGTCGTACAGTCGCTCCCATCTCATTAGTGAGAAAATTGATCACTTTTTGGGCTTCCTCGCTTCCCTCTGGCCACTCTATTCCAGCATAGACGTCTTCGGTGTTTTCACGGAAGATCACCATGTCTATGAGCTCGGGTCTCTTAACAGGGCTAGGTACACCCTTGAAGTACCTGACCGGTCTTACACACGCGTAAAGATCGAGCACCTGTCTTAGTGTGACGTTGAGGCTTCTAATACCTTCACCTACAGGGGTGGTTAGAGGTCCTTTGATAGCAACCACATATTCTGAGATCGCATCCAGGGTTTCTTGGGGAAGCCATTCACCCTTCAGTTCCTTGGCCTTTTCACCAGCGTATATTTCCTTCCATGCTATGGAACGATTTCCAGCATAGGCCCTTTCTACCGCTGCATCCAAGACAAGTTTTGTTGCACTCCAAATGTCTGGCCCTATGCCATCCCCCTCTATAAAGGGAATGATCGGATTGCTCGGCACATTTATACTTCCGTCTGGGTTTATGGTGATTTTTTCCCCTGTCATATATTTCCTCCTTGAGTGATATGGATGGTTACAGTGGTTACGTTTTGGGTTTGGTAGTATATTTTGGAATCCTTTAAGGCCGACACTCTAACGTATTTCAAAAGAGTTTTGTAGCGATTTTTGGCAGCATTTTGTCTAGATAAAAAAATTTTATTATTATCCAAAACAGTGGAGGATTTATGCCTGCATTGGTAGTTAATCAGGGTGCCATCGGAGATCTGCTTATATCTTTGCCTGCCTTTAGGCTGTTAAGAAGACATATTGGTGATTTTACCTTAGCCGGAGAGCCTGAAAGATGTTTGTTCCTTAAGGCAGTTGGGGAGGTCGCTTCTGTCTTTCCGGCCAATTCAGCAGCATTTGCGCAGCTTTATTCAGGAACCATTCCGCCGCACCTTGAATACTTTGATGAGATATGGTGGTTTACTAGAAGAAGAGGGCTTGTGCCCACAATTTTGATGATGCCGGATTCATCTAAACAGGCAAAGGTGATATTTACTGTGGATGAGGGGCCTGATGAGAGTAATTGTTCTATCTTTCAGTTTAATCAGGTAGGCGATATGCTAGGAATTTCTGCAGAAAAATTTGAAGACTTTACCCAGCCTCTTATTAACGCAAAGGATTGGCAAGAACGAAAAGGTTTTCATCTTGCTGTTCATCCAGGAAGCGGTAGTAGCAAAAAGAATTTCCCAATCTCCATGTTTATAGATACTGTTGCCAGACTTCTCGATGCCTTTGAATCTCTCAATTGTTGTTTCATATTGGGGCCAGCTGAGAAGCCTGTTTTAAAAGATGTTGAACAGTTTGCCTTAGGAAGGAACGGAAGGGTACGGATAGCAACAGGTTTTGATCTTTTGTCTTTATCACAGTTGCTTGGACAGGTAAAAGTCTTTTGGGGAAATGATTCTGGAATTGCCCATCTTTCGGCCTGGTCTGGAGCAAAGACCTTTATAAATTTTGGCCCCACAAATTCACGTTTATGGGGACCCGCCTGTGGAGACGTTTGTGTATTTCAGTCTAGAGCCTCTTGCAGCCCTTGTGGCGAAAGATTTAGGAGTTGTGAAGAACTCATATGCCTTGAGCAACTGGATCAAGCAATAGTTTTTGAGACCCTTGCGGCTTCGCTCAAAAGTATCCTTTAGATCTTGCCAAGCCGTTCCAACTCTTGTTTGCATTCTAGGCAATAAACGGCCCATGGTCTAACCTTTAGTCTTTCTATGCAGATCCAGTCTTCGCACTCAAGACATTTCCCAAATTCACCGTGATCTATTCTCCAGAGGGCTTGATTTATTGCCTCAAGCTCTTTTTTTCTGGCTTCCATTACGCCAAGCACCACTTCCTCTTGAAGGTCTATTTGGGCTAGATCTTCTTCGTCGTTTACGTCGTTGATCAATGAGTAATATTCTTCACTTACCCTTGACTTTAGGTCTTTTCTTATCTCTTCCCATATTTCATCCTTCTTTTTTAACAAAATCTGCTTAAATTCTTGGACTTCTTCAGGTGTCAACGGTCTTCTCGTCTTGGCCATAATCTCCTCCTGGTATTTTTCTTTGAAAGAAGCTAAGTGCTTTTTTGTCCCGGTCAAGACAAAAGCGTCTTCAAAATCTTCTTTTTTTTGATAAAATAAATTTTATGAGAAAGTACTTGCATTTTTTAACATTATTGGGATTGTTGATTTTTACGATAGACCAATTTATCGGGGAGGATGTTATGGCATTTGAGCTAAAATCTCCCGCTTTTAAAAATGGTGAAGAAATTCCTGTCAAGTATACCTGCCAGGGTCAGGATATCTCACCTCCTTTGGAATGGAGTGGCGTGCCAAGGGGCACAAAAAGTCTTGCCCTTATTGTAGATGATCCAGATGCTCCTGATCCTGCTCATCCACAAATGACGTGGGTGCATTGGGTGCTTTTCAATATTCCTCCAGATGTAGAACGCTTGCCGGAGGGTGTTAATCTGGCTCGGCTTCCAGATCCTGTGGGCTTGGGCCTGAACGATTGGAATAAGACCGGGTATGGAGGTCCTTGTCCTCCAATAGGTCGTCATAGATATTTTTTCAAATTGTATGCCCTGGATACGGTATTGGAGGATCTTGATTCTCCGACTAAGGCCCAGCTAGAGCAAGCAATGACTGGTCATATCCTCGATAGAGCAACTCTTGTTGGTACTTATGAAAAGAGAAAGTAGCTCTTTTTATTATCCCGTCACCTTGTAAGCCTAGTGGTAAGTGCATATCTTTAATGAAAACACTAGGATATGCTTTTAAAGATGTCTCTGCCATTAAGGAGCCTAGGAGGTGCTTATGGATAAAGGCAAGTTCGGCAGGCTAGACAGATTGGTTAAGGAAAAGCGTCACGATCCTTATCAGGCTACGGAGAAATTTCCTGAACCTACTATTTGTACCCAATGTGGAGCAGTCTACACAGGCGGCCGCTGGATATGGATGGAAGAAAGGCCTGAAAAGGCCAACAAGGCCCTTTGTCCTGCCTGTAGACGAATTAAAGAAAAGATGCCAGCAGGTACCATCGAGCTTAGCGGCAGGTTCCTGAAAAGCCACGGTGAAGAGATATTAAATCTTGTTCGAAATGAGGAAAAGGCAGAAAAAAACGAACACCCGCTTGAGCGGATTATGGAGATTGACCAAGGAAATAATCAGATAACCATTCTAACCACAGGGATTCATTTGGCAAAAAGGATTGGAGAGGCTATAAGGCGTTCTTACCAGGGCGAATACAGTCTTGACTATGGAGATGGTGAAAAGACTGTCCGTATTAAATGGCATAGGGATTAAGTTTAAGTTCTTGTACAGATTGCCAAAATAGCACCAGCGAGGCCGTCTACCACAAGGGCGGCCTTTTTATAATCAAGGGTAGAAGGAAGATCAGATGGACGGTGGTAGTTCGGGTTTCTGTAAAAGGCGGTATCAGTCACCATCAGGGCTGGATAACCGAGTTTTTGAAAGGCCCAGTGGTCAGAGAAGTCAATGCCAATCATTATAGCCGGCGCATTTAGTGACTCTACCGGAATCGAGGTGTGTTTTTGAAATAGCCCTTTTATTTCCATAGTGAAATGTTTGGATTTTAGGTTTCCGACCATTGCAATAAAATTTCCTCTGTCTGGATATAATCTGCTCATTAAGGGAAACGGATACTTTTGGCTGCCTTGTTTGTCAGTAAAATATCCTATCATTTCAAGGCATATCATGCCCTTGAGCTCTTGGCCTATCTTCTTTAGATGCCTTGCATATATATAACTTCCCATTTTCTTTGTTCGGAAGACTGGAGGTTCTTCCATACAAAAGGCGGCATAAATTATGTTATTGACTGGAAAGGGAGCAAGAAGCCTGGCGATTTCCAGCAACGCCGCAATACCGCTAGCGTTGTCATCTGCCCCTGGCGTTGTTGAAACTGTGTCATAGTGGGCACCTATAACCAAAACATCATGTTCATCTCTTGCAAGGGGGTCAGTTTTTTGTTGGGCTGCAATTATATTGTGGTATTCATGCCCTTTGTACATTACTGGTTGCAGTGACACGGTCATGCCATAACTTTCTAGTGTGGAAGCAATAAAATCCCTAGTTCTGTCAAGTTTTGACGGTATACTTATGGGCCGTGGTCCTATATCAAGGGCCAGTTTTTCAACAATGACTTTTAGATTATCTGAATTTGCTGGTTCCATTTTTCTCATAGAGGTATATAATTTGCTTATTATTTTTGTTGGAGACTTGTCTACCAGATCAAGGATAAACTAAAAGGCCATGACTACCAAAAAGATTTTACTTGTTGATGATGATGAAAATATCCTTACCGTGCTCAAGATGCGTTTGGAGCTCATGGGGCTAAATGTCACCGCCTGTGATAATCCATTGGATGCCTTAGAGCTATTTAAAGAAGGGGAATACGATCTGGTGCTTACAGATCAGAGGATGGATGGGCTCAAGGGGGTCGAGCTTCTTGCAAAGATTAAGAAAATAGCACCTTTTACGCCAGTAATCATAATGACAGCCTATGGGAAAGTAGATGACGCGGTGGTGTCTATGAAGAAGGGGGCCTTTTCATATCTTGAAAAACCTGTGGATGCTAACGAGCTGAAAGATATTATTCAAAGGGCGGTTGAGATAAGCAATATCGAAAGAAGAGTTAGTGTCGAGAGGGAGTTGTGGGGTAAGGTTATATCCAGGATAGGTGCTGGTCTTGTAATAATAGATCTTGAAGGAAACATACAGTGGGCTAACAAATCTGCCTGGGATCTTATGAATCTTATTGATCAACTTGGCACTCCTAAGCTTCCTTTTGGCCAAGAATTTATTAAGGATCTGGCTAGCAAAAAGAGCAAGGGTAATTTCGAGTATTATGATAAAGATAGGGACAGATGGTTCCTCCTTTCCTCTGCAAAACGGCCAGGAGGTACAGAAGTGGCTGTTCTTGTCCTGGACATTACAGAGCTTAAGCAGGCACAAAAGGCCCTTCTAGAGCAGCAGCGCCTTGAAGGAATAGTTGAGATGGCAGGAGCCGTTGCCCATGAGTTTAGTCAACCATTGCAGGCTATATTGTTAAACTGTGAACTTCTGCGTTCAGTTGGCTCTTTTTCTGGCCAAAGGTCTCTGTCACGTTTGGAAAAGCAAGTAGAGTATCTTGGTGAATTGGTGCACAAACTTACTGATATAACCCGGTATGCCAAAAAAGAGTATCCTGGGACTGAAGGCATAATAGATATTCAAAGGGCTACCAAAGGCTGATCAGCGATATTTTCTCTATCTGTTTTCTGACGTATAAATCGGCTTTGTTGCTTGGCTTGACAGATGCTCCATTAATGCCTATTTAAAAATTTAATGAATATAAATAAAAATTTTCGATAAGTAATTTGTTGTAAGTAGCCGTACTGTCGGGCGTCTGTTTCCCGGAGGGACAGAAATGAATCCCGAACAAGCAAAAAAGATCCTTAGGACCATCCTTCCTAAAAATCCTGAAAGATCCTGTGTTATAACCCTCTGGAATGGGGAACAGCTTGAGTTTGGAGAAGGTGTGCCCAACTTTGCCATTTTCATCAAGACGCCAAGGATTTTTGAGGACTTGTTGGTTGAGCCATCTCTGGCCTTGGGAGAAGGTTATATAAATGGAGATATAGAGATAAAAGGTAATTTAGGGCAAGTAATGGAGTGGTTTTATCAAAATGCAGCCGAAGACAAGCTTACTCCCTTTCAGAAAGCGCGGGTGTGCTGGCTCCATCTGAAGAAGAGAGCAACTATAAAACAGACCAAAAAGGACGTTCAGTCCCATTACGACAAAGGTAACGATTTTTATAGACTTTGGCTTGATGATGGAATGAATTATTCCTGTGCATTTTTTACTGCAGAGGATGAAAGGCTTGAGCAGGCGCAATTAAATAAGATTAACAGGAGTCTCAAAAAGCTTGTTTTGAAACCAGGTCAAAGGCTTTTAGATATTGGGTGTGGTTGGGGTAGTTTAATCTTAGAAGCAGCCAAAAGATATGGTATAAGGGCAGTGGGTCTTACCCTCTCCGAAAAACAGTATGAGCTTGGCAGACAACGTATCAAGGAACAAGGTCTTGGAGAAAGGGTGGAAATAAGGCTCCAAGACTACAGGGAGATGGATGAAAGCGAGTACAAAACTTTTGATCGAATTGTCTCTATAGGGATGTTTGAGCATGTTGGTAAGGAGAACATTCCTGTTTTTTTTGAACGTTGCTCAAGGCTATTAAAAGACAAAGGCATACTGCTTCTTCATACCATTGGCAGAACAAAGCCAAAAGAGATGGACGTCTGGATAACTAAATACATCTTTCCTGGCACTTATCTTCCTGCGCTGGGAGAGTTGGTAGAGACAGCGGAAGACACGGGTTTTGACTTTGTAGACCTAGAAAATTTACGGCGTCATTATGATTTAACCCTTGGAAATTGGGCAAGACGCTTTGAGAGACATGCAGAGGCCATAAAACAGCTTTATGGTGAAAGCTTTGTAAGGATGTGGCGTTTTTATCTTTATGGATGCCAGATGGCCTTCCGTTACAATCCCCTTTACGTGTTTCAGCTTCTTTTTACTTTGGGGAGGAGAGATGATATGCCACTTGTCAGGGAAGAACTCTATACGTAAGGTATGGAGTTCTTAAGCACACCTATGGATTTTTGGAATAGCTCATCTGTCTTTTGGCAAGGTGATCCGCTCAGGTTGCTCACTAGCCAAATTGAAAGGAAAGAGATTATAACGCCTGGTACCATTTCATAAATATCAAATATTCCTCCGTTGAGGTTTTTCCAAATAACTACACAGGCACTGCCGGCCATAATACCTGCTATGGCCCCGTTTCGTGTCATTCTCCGCCATAAAAGAGACATGATTATTGTAGGGCCAAAGCCAGCTCCAAAGCCAGCCCATGCGTATGAGACCATTTCTAACACTTTGCTGTTTGGATCCCTTGCAAAGTAAATGGCAACTAGGCTGACTAGCAACACTGTTGCCCTTCCCATCCAGACTAGTTCTTTCTGACTAGCTTGTGGCCTTATCTTTGCCCGGTAAAAGTCTTCTGCAAGGGCAGAGGCGGAAACCAGGAGTTGAGAATCTGCTGTACTCATAATAGCTGCAAGTATTCCGGCAAGACATATACCAGCTAATGCAGGGTGTATCAGCCTTTGGACTAGAAAGATAAATACTTTTTCTGCATCCTGAATCCCGTTTTGAAAGATAAGCATACCTGAAATCCCAGTAAGTATGGCCCCTGCCATGGCCATGGCAGCCCAGGTAGTGCCTATTGTTCTGGCCTTGGGTATATGTTCATGGGATTTTATTGCCATAAATCTTGCTAATATATGGGGTTGGCCAAAGTAGCCGAGTCCCCATGCACATAGGGATATTATGGCAGTAGGAGAATGTTTGTGGCCTGCAGAGAAAAGACTTGTTAAAAGATACGATGTAAAGGAATCCGAATTGACATGGCTAGCCTCTTTAAATGCAAGCATTGGTACTATCAAGAGTGTTATCAGCATAAGAGATGCCTGGAAGGCGTCTGTCCAAGAAACAGCAAGAAATCCTCCCATAAAAGTGTAGATAAGCACCGAGCCAGCTCCCAAAAGTATCGCCGTTGTATAGGATATGGGAAAGAGTGAATTGAAAAGTTTGCCACCCGCCACAAGTCCAGAGGCAGTATATATGGTGAAAAAAAACAATATCATTAAGGCAGACATGGATCTTAGCAGACCAGAACTATCTGAGAAGCGGTTTTCAAGATATTCAGGAATAGTTAAAGAGTTATTAAAGGTTTGGCTAAATATCCTGAGTCTTTTAGCCACAACAGTCCAATTAAGATAGGTGCCTGTAAGGAGTCCACCTGCGAGCCACAGCCCTTGAAGGCCGTTGGTGTATACAAGGCCAGGAAGTCCCAAAAGAAGCCAGCCACTCATGTCCGAGGCCCCTGCGCTGAGGGCGGAGACAAAGGTTCCTAGGCGCCTTCCTCCTAAGATGTAGTCAGATATGCTGTTGGTCTTTATCCACGCAATTATTCCTATGGCAAAGACACCAATAAAATAAAGACCAAATGTGATTAGTATGCTTTTATCCAAAATATGCTAAAATTGTAAAGCCCTTGGCCATCTTACTGGTTTTGATTAAAGGCAAATATATCATTTAGGCTACTTGTAAATCGAGGTCTTTCTGTGGGCTTCTGTTCCAAAGCAATTTCATTAAGCTTCTGCCTATTTGAGCAGTCCATTACACAGTAGTCAAGGCCTGCATTTACAAAGATATTTGCAGCGCTAATTTCGTAGTGGTGCCTTACAAGGCCATCCATCCCAACAGTGAGATTGCTAAGTCCAGCTGCTGTCTTAATCTTATATTCTCGAAGCATGCCAATAAGGGCAATAGCTTCTGCAAAAAATGTAACATCTGGTCTGTTCGTCATGTATCCCGACGAGTTCATAGATAGTCTCGGTCTCAATACCGGATCCAAAATTACCCTATTTAGCCGTATGTCGGCCTTTTCGGCCTTTTCTAACACTTCTTCGGCAAGTATTAATATCTCGTCGAGATTTGATGGGCAAAGGCCTGTTTTGGTCAGAAGTACTACTATTGAGGTATTTAGACAATGGGCAGCATTCAGCATACTTTCAAGTCTTGGAGAGTCAGCAGTTACACAGTTTATAAATAGATTTCCAATAGAGTCTGCCTCTGCAGCTTCTTTCAAAGATGCAGGTATAGGGCTTAAAAAAAGAGGGCAATTGCTGATCTTCCTGATCTGTTTTACAAGCCATGGCATAGCGCTATCTGAGGTCCTCCAACCTCCAAGGTTTATTTCAAGACCGTAAGCCCCATTTTTGAGCATTTGGCTGGCCAGATTCCTGATGAATTTGTCATCTCTTTTTATTACGGCCTTATAGATTCCTGGATTAAAAATGTTGATGTTTTGACTAATAATTTTCATATATTGTCCTCCTTTGTGGCTGCCATGAGGGAAAGGGAAGGGGGGGAGAAACCATATGAATGGTTGGACTGACTTTGCAATTTCCAGACTTTAAGCCTCGAAGTCGGATATTCTCCCCTCAGGCCGGTCTCCCGGCTTGTAGTTCCTCCTACTTGCCGCGCCTTCCCATTACATCAAATCGTAACAGTGGCTAACAATGCAGCGTTCGTCCCTACTCACGGTTGCGGGCCAGCGCCGGACTTCCACCGGACTTCCCGATCACCTGAGGCATATTTTTGTAAAATATGTTATTGAATGGATATGCTTACAGTTTGATTATAGCGCTGTCAAGGATAACAGGTAACTAGTCTTCAAAAATCCTTGATAGGGCTCAGGCCGTTCTCGTTGTTCATAGTGGCCAAGAAACCATATGTGAAGGTCTTTAAGAGCTTTGTCTTGAGATGTAATTTTATTGCCTTTATAATTTAACAAACGATCAAAATTTTAGGAGGAGACTCATGGAGAAGCGCAAAGGAGTTGATGGGTTAGATGCTCTTGTGAAAAGTTGGAAAGAGTCTGAGGCCAAGACCAAAAAGGCATTTTTGCGTCTCAAGGATTACCTGCAAACACTTCCAGATGTAATCTTGTCATTCAAGGCCAGGCCAGGAGTGTCATATTCTCTAAGGGCAGCCCATAAGAACCAGAAAAAGAGGTCTCTGTTTGTAATGGTTGATGTTATAGATGATGATCCATCGAGTCGTTGGCTGTCTGTGTGTTTCTATGGAGAAATGATTTCAGATCCTGAGGGATTGGGTGATGTGGTTCCTGGGGGGCTTATGGGTGAGGATGCCTCTTGTTTTGATGTGGATCAGTGGGATCCAGGGCTTCTGGAATACATAGAGCAGCGCATAAGTGAAGCGCATAAAAGCGCCTCTCAGGAAAATTAGAAAAATAAGTTTTGCTTTATTAAACATATCCTAACAAGCATAAGCATCTGAAAGGCCCATATTTGGTTTATAGATGGGGGTATTATGATGAAAACTGTTGTTATATCTTTTGTACTGGCAATCTTGTTATCTGTTTCTTCGTGTCTGTTGGCACAAGATCTTCTTAATCTTGGTGAGATCCAACAGACCCTGGAGAATGTTCAGGAGACATTGCACCAGGTCCAAGCTCCTTTGCAGCGCATCCCTTGGGAACAAAGGACTTCTGGGATTATTACGGCAGCTGATGTGTCTCGACCTTGGTATTTCAAAATGGATTGGTTTGATGCCGCTGCCTGTTCCAAGATCTATTTGCAGGTAAACAATCAGAGTCCCAGATTCTTGGTTGAATTTCTTGGGCATCGACCTCCAACAGGTGCTCCTATAAGGCTTGACGGTCTAAGACCTGGTGATCAGATAAAGTTCTTAGTAAAGACTTATTGGCATGGACGTCAATATGGACCTGTAGCTTCTACAGACAGCAGATTTTTTCAAATTAGCCAGAAGGGGACAAAGCTTTACTATATTCGGTTTGAGGATGCTGCTGGCTATGATATGGCCTATAATGACGGGGGCTTTTATCTCTATCAGGAAGGATATGGGCCGGTTCCTAACAGGTATATATGGATCAAAAAGTTTGAGGCACACAAGGCTCCAGTTGGTGTTGTATTGAGCGGTAGAGTGCATGTTTCGGCGTCTGGTTTTGTAAATTCCAAGATAATTATCAGGGATAACACCTGGAAAGTCTATAAAATAATAAATCTTGATTTTAGAGCCCAAGGGCCAAAGGACTATGACTTTAGATACAGTTTGACAGATGCCCTCCCTGGTCCAATGTATACGGCCATTTGGCAGGTCGGCTTTGGCAGAGAAACGGACTCTAGATTGAGGGGGTTAAAAGGCTGTATAGATAAAGGCCTTGGTTCCTTGTCTTCCTCTGCCATATCTCAGCAAGGTCTTATTGCTTATTACAGCTTTGATGATTGTTCAGCCCAAGATAAAAGCAACAATCGTTTAAACGGGACCATATATGGCTCTCCAGAATGTATAGGAGGGCTTGAGATGCGATCTTTGTATTTCAACAGGATGGATAAGGACAACGGATGCGGAAGGCCTGGAGGTGATTTTATTGCCCTTCCTCCTCTTGGTGCCATCTTCCAGAAAGGTATAACAGTTTGTGCATGGGTCAAGTTTGTATCTCCCCGTTTTTATGAAAAGATATTGGACCTTGGGAATGGTCCAGGGGAACAATGGGGTTACAATGTCTCATTCGGCAGGATTAGCACAACCAACGATATCGCAATCGAAAGCTGGATCAATGCAGATGGCAATTTAAATAGATCCATCGGCAGGCTTGTCTATCCTGGCATAATAAATGGTCAGTGGCAATATTACTGTGCCTCAATTGATAATACCACACGCAAGATGCGGCTTTATATTAATGGGGAGCTAAAGGCTGAAAAAATAGGCAATCCGGTTGCAAATGTATCGCGTTCTAGAAATTTCATTGCCCATTCTAATTGGTGTTACAATGATCCTGATTTTAAGGGGGCAATCGATGAATTTCGTCTATACAATAGGGCATTATCCCAGAAAGAGATAAGAAATCTTTATAGCAAACAAAGATCCGGCAGGCCAAAGGCCGTGTTGGGGAACGCCTTCGGTTCCACACAAAAAAATCCCTTTGTATTTCAAGGTTCCATATATTTTCTGCCCGTGGGTACAAATAAACTGCCTGACTTTCACAGGATGAAGCCTGTAGGCAAGATATACAATGCGGTTTTAAACATCTCTCCAAGGAGTTTTTTGCAGGGTTTCCCTGGAATAACTAATAGATTTGAATGGTTTGGCCTTGATTATAAGGGCAAGATTTATATTAGGAGACCTGGAAACTATACCTTTTCTCTTTTGAGCGATGATGGTTCTAGGCTCATTATAGACGGAAAAACAGTGATAGATAACGATGGTATTCATCCTCCCTATGAAAAGATCGGTTCGGTTTATCTCGGAAAGGGCCTTCACAATATTGAGGTGCAATATTTTCAGGGCCCTCGGCAGGAAGTCGCACTGGTGCTGTCTTTAATAAAAGGAAACAAGAAAATACCCTTTGATATCAGAAGCTTTGCTCCTGTTACTTTGGAGGAAAGCAAACATCAGGCACGGTTGACCCTGGGAACGGGTATACTTTTTGATTTTAATAGCTACAGCTTGAGGCCAGAAGCCATTAAGGTGTTGGACAATGTCTATAATTTCTTAAAAGATTACAACTACAAAATGATCATTGTGGAAGGTCATACGGACAATGTGGGTTCCAGCAGCTACAATCTGAGCCTTTCTCAAAATAGGGCTCAGGCCGTGGCCAACTATCTTATTGGTAAAGGAATATCTAGGGCAAAGATTCAAATTGTTGGGTATGGCGAAAGCAGGCCAAGGTTTCCCAATGATACAAAAGATCATAGGGCCAGGAATAGAAGAGTGGAGATAAAAGTGATCAAACTGCAATAAATCCGTTAGCATTGGCTTTTAAGCTATCCTTTTCCTCTGGTGCCTCAGAGGAATTAGAAAGTAAAGGAGATGGGAAGATGAAGGGGTTAAATCTTGTATTTCTTGGTCCTCCAGGTGCTGGTAAAGGGACCCAGGCCCAAAGAATCTCGGAAAAGTTTGGACTTGTCTGGATTTGCGCTGGTGATATCTTGCGGCAAGCAGTGGCTCAGGAAAACCAGTTGGGGAAAGAAGTGCAAGAATATCTGAAAAGGGGAGAGTTAGTACCAGATCAAATAGTGTTAAGCTTGATTGCAGGCAGGCTTGATGAAGTTGAGGATGGATTTATACTAGATGGCTTCCCAAGGACACTTGGTCAAGCCAAGGCCCTTGATAAATTACTGCACGATAGAACCATGGATCTTAGTGCAGTGATATTTTTGGATGTGCCAGATGAAGAGATTGTAAAAAGGCTTAGTGCAAGGCGGATATGTCCCAACTGTGGTGCTGTTTATAATATGATTTACAAGCCTCCTAAAAAAGATGAAAAGTGTGACCGTTGTGGCACACAGCTAATAAGGAGAAGAGACGATGAGCCTGAAACTGTTAGAAATCGTCTAAGAGTCTTTCGTGAACAGACAGCCCCCCTAATTGACTATTACAAAAAAAACGGATTGCTAAAAAAGGTCAATGGAGTTGGCATGCCTGATCAGATAACCGAAAAGATAGAAATGGTCTTGCAAAGGCTGCCGTTGAATTAGCCTATTAATGCCCAGTGGCAGCGCACGATAATGATGAGACAGACTTTATGTCATGACCAGTTGGCCTTTGGAATATCCTCAAGTCAAACTGGGGAACACAGGCGAGAACGTGATCAAAGATGTCTGCCTGTATGGATTCATAATTGACCCAGTTTATGTCATTTGAAAAACAATAGATCTCAAGAGGTATACCGTTTGGCGTTGGGGCGAGTTGTCTTACCATGAGGGTCATATCTTTTCTAAGCCGGGGATTGTTTTTTAGATATCTGGTCAGATATGCCCGGAATGTTCCAAGATTAGTCATGCGTCTGCCATTCACCAAGACTTTGTTATCAATATTGTGTTCTTCATTGTATCTTTTTAATTCCTGCTCTTTCTGCTCAATATAGTCTTTCAGTATCTGAATCTGCTTAAATTTTTCAATCATTTTATGGTCGCAGAACCTGACGCTGGTCTGATCAATAAGTATTGCCCTTTTTATTCTTCTCCCACCTGATAACTTCATTCCGCGCCAGTTTTTAAAGGAATTTTCTATGAGCTTATATGTGGGGATTACTGTGACCGTTTTGTCCCAGTTCTGGACCTTTACTGTATAAAGGGCAATCTCGATCACATCTCCATCTGCATTGAATTGTGGTACTTCTATCCAATCGCCCACCCGAATTAGATCGTTAGCCACTATCTGAATCCCAGCTACGAATGATAAGATAGTATCCTTGAATATCAGCAGTAAAAGGGCTGTCATGGCGCCTAGGCCGCTAAGGAGGGCCCAGGGTGACTCGCCGAGAAGATAACAGACTGCCACTATGCCAACGGCTAAATAAAGAAAGAGTTTTAGTATTTGAATATATCCCTTTATGGGCCATCGATGAGACATAGGGTACATGTTGTAGATTTCAAGTCCGGCAGAAAGCACCCTGTCAAATACAAATGCAATATCAATTAAGACAAATGGATAAACTAGTTTTAGAAGAAGGGCAGGAAAATCAGGGATAGACTTTCCAAGATAATTGAAAACAATGGCTGGCACCAACAAGGCAAGTGGGACAAAGACCTTTTTCTTTATAAGCACGTCGTCCCATTTGTTTCTGGTCTTTTTTAAGGCAGAATGGATAATCCTAATAAGGATGTATCTCACCACCAGATAGCTTGTGATACAACAGACAAGAATTGTTAGAGATATAGCTGACCAATAGAGTATAGGATTATGTTTCAGCCCTGAATTAAAAAGAAGACCAAGCAGTTTCTGAATTTTTGTTTCAAGCAGGTTTCTAGGATTCATGCTGCTCCCTTTGTGCTGGATTTAATACTCGCTAATATGTTTTTGACTTGTTTGCCTGTTTCACCAAGATCTTGCGAATTATCAATTACATAGTCTGCCTTTGCAAGTTTTCTTTTAAGGTCCATCTGGCTTTTGAGTCTCGCTTCTATATCCTGTTCGGTCATGCCTCTTTTTTTGAGTCTCGCCTTGATAGCATAAAGTGGTGCCTTTACCACGATTATTTTATCGAATAGGTCTTGGCTGCCTGTTTCAAACAGTAAAGGGACCTCCGCAATTAATATTTTGTCAGGCATTTGCCTATGTTTTTGGATAATCGTTTCAAAGACCATTGGATGGAGAATTGCTTCCAGAGCCTTCCTGTCCGATTTGTTAGAAAATATCCTTGTTGCAAGCTTGGCTTTGTCGACTTCGCCTGTCGGAGTAAATACCTGGTCTCCAAAAATTTGACGTATCCTTTGTCTTACATCGGTATCTTTTAGAAGGTGTTGCACGATTTCATCGGCGCTTATGGTTTGGATGCCCAATTGCCTGAAGATTTTTAATACACTCGATTTCCCACAACCGATTCCTCCGGTAAGCCCTATAAGCAATTCGTTATCCTCCATAGGCAGTTAATGCGGTGTTTGTTGATACTTTAACCGTTTTATTTAAGACTTATATTTTATTTAGATTACATCAAAAGACAAAAGACAGGGAGATTTGATATGATGAAACGGGCAAAGATATTTGAAATCCCGACTCTTAGGAACAAAACGCATATATTTAAGGACCGGGATGATGCTGCTAGGGTGTTGGCACAAATGCTTGAGCCATACTATAAAGATGCCCCAGAGACCATAGTCATGGGAATTCCGTCTGGTGGTGTGCCGATTGCCATTGGCATTGCAATGCATCTTCGCCTGCCTTTGGACTTGTTTATTGTAAGAAAAATCCAAATACCAGGTAATCCAGAGGCCGGTATGGGTGCACTAAGTTTTTCAGGTGGCCTTTTTCTTAATCAGCCCCTTATAGACAGACTTGGTATCACCCCTGAACAGGTGGAGGGCCAGATTCAACGGGTTAAAAGAGAACTCGTTAAGAGAAACGCTCTCTTTAGGGCTGGGCGTCCACTTCCTGATCTTTCCCAAAAGACCGTTATAATAGCAGATGATGGTTTGGCATCAGGCTTTACTGCATTGGCTGCTGTAAAAGGTGTACGTTCCCTGGGAGCCCAAAAAGTGGTTGTTGCTATTCCAACTGCTTCGGATACTGCCATAGAACGGCTTTTGGCAGATGTAGATGAGATATTTTGCCCGAATATTAGAAGTGGTTACTGTTTTGCAGTTGCAGATGCATATCAAAACTGGTACGACCTTGAAGCCCAAGAAGTAATAACCATGCTTGAGAAGGCAGGATATCTGGATAACAAGAGCTGGAACAAGGCAGTGGCTTAACGGAATACAAAAGGTAGACAGATGGAAAAAAGACTTACAGTAATTGGGGCAGGTCTTGCTGGATGCGAAGCAGCTTGGCAGGCAGCACGTCTGGGGGTTATGGTGCGTCTTTTTGAAATGAAACCCAAGAAGTTTTCACCTGCCCATAAAAGCCCGTATTTGGCTGAGCTTGTGTGCAGTAACAGCTTGCGTTCTGATCAAGTGTCTTCAGCCATAGGATTGCTGAAAGAGGAACTCAGAAGGGCCGGCTCTCTGATTATGGAGGCTGCAGACGCTACAAGGGTTCCTGCAGGCAAGGCCCACGCAGTGGATAGACTGCTTTTTTCCAAGCTTATAACAGAAAAAATAGAGCAGAATCCTCTTATTGAAGTGGCTCACTGTGAGGTAGACGATATCCCAAAAGATGAAATAGTAGTAGTGGCTACAGGGCCCCTTAGTTCTGATGCCATAATTTCAAGTCTAAGATCAATAGTTGGTACGGATTTTCTATCCTTTTACGATGCAATAGCTCCAATAGTTGATGCAGATTCTATTGATATGAATATAGTATTTAGACAGTCACGCTATGGTCCCCCAGGAGAAGGGGACTATCTAAACTGCCCAATGGACCAGGAGCAATATGAAATCTTTGTGAAAGAGTTGCTTTCAGGAGAAAAGGTTCCCTTAAGGGATTTTGAATCGCCAAAATACTTTGAGGGGTGCCTTCCCATTGAAGTCATGGCGGAAAGAGGTCTCGATACCCTTCGTTATGGTCCCATGAAGCCAGTTGGTCTGATAGATCCACGCACAGGTGCACAGCCTTGGGCAGTAGTGCAGCTTAGGGCAGAAAACCGCCAAGGTTCGATGTTCAATCTAGTAGGTTTTCAGACCAAGCTTAAATGGAATGAACAAAAGCGTATATTCAGGATGATACCAGGACTTGAATCTGCTGAATTCGTTCGCTTAGGCAGCATTCATAGAAATACCTTTGTCTGTGCTCCGCGGGTCTTGAATCGGGACATGTCACTTAAGGCGCGTGAAGATTGCTACTTGGCAGGCCAGATAAGCGGTGTTGAAGGCTATGTTGAATCCACTGCTATGGGGTTTCTGGCAGGATTGAATGCGGCAAGGAGAGCCCTCTCTTTAGATCCTTTAGAACCTCCTGCTACAACTGCAGTTGGTGCGCTTCTCGCCCACCTTATTGAGGCAAATCCTGATACTTTCCAGCCCATGAATGTCAATTTCGGACTATTCCCCAGGCTTAATAAAAGGCTTCCCAAAAAGAAAAGAGGAATAGCTTATGCTGAAAGGGCCCTTAAGGATTGGAGTGTCTTTCTGAAAAATATGAAATCAGTTTAGGGCCTTTTTTATTTCCTCCAGGGCCTGTTTAAGGGCAGCATCAATGCCTGACGGGTTTTTTCCGCCAGCTTGTGCCATATCGGCTCTTCCGCCACCTCCGCCATGGATGTGGCCGGCAATCTTTTTAATGAGGTCCCCTGCCTTTATTGTGGAGGAAAGGTCCTTTGTAACCATTACCAGCAATATTGCCTTGTCATTTTTTGATGAACCGAGGACTATCACCCCGCCTTTAGAGAATCTATCCCTGATTTTGTCTCCGAGTTCTCTTAAGGCCGCTGCATCCATTCCACCAATCCTAGCGGTGACCACCTTAGCACCGTTTATATCTATGGCGTTTTCTATTATTTTACCTATATCTTGAACGGCCTTTGTAGCAGCTTGGGCCTTGATTTGTTTTTCAAGGTCTTTCAACCTTTGGTTAAGCCCATGGATCCTCTTCGCCAGGGCATTCACTGGACATTTAAGCTTGGATGCAAGCTCCAAAAGCTCATCCTCCATTTCTTGGATTGCCTCGATTGCCCTTGCTCCTGTGATTGCCTCAATTCTTCGTATGCCAGAGGCTACACTCGATTCAGATATTATCTTAAAAAGACCAATCTGACCTGTTCTCTCAAGATGTGTTCCTCCACAAAGCTCCATACTGAAACCTGGTACGGTGACTACTCTAACCACATCTGCATACTTTTCGCCAAATAGGGCCATGGCCCCTAGGGCTAAGGCCTCTTGTTGAGACATAACTTGTATTTCAACAGGAAGATCTTCTCTTATCTTTTCATTTACTATTTTTTCTATTTCTTTTATTTCCTGTCTGGTGAGGGCGGAAAAGTGAGTGAAGTCAAACCTTAGTCTTTCTGCTTCAACTAGAGAGCCCGATTGGCGCACGTGGTCTCCAAGTATCTGTCGCAATGCTGCATGAAGAAGGTGAGTGGCAGTGTGATTCCTTGCAGTGTCAAGGCGTCTGTCAGGATAAACTGTAAGGGTTGCCTTATCTGACAGTTGAATTTGTCCTTTGACTATTTTGACCTTATGTATAAATAGATCCCCCTTCTTAACAGTGTCTTTGACTATGGCCTTTCCTTTTTCAGTCTTTATTTCTCCTTTGTCTCCAGCTTGACCTCCTGATTCTGCATAAAAAGGGGTCTGGTCGCAGACAAGTTCGCCTTCCCAGCCTTCGGACACCATGGCAGTTTCTTTGCCTTCCCTCACTAGGGCGAGCACCTGTCCCTTAGAAGATGTAGTTTCATATCCAGTAAATATGGTACCTTTGCCTTGATCTATAAGGTTCTTGTAGACATTGGGCAGTCTCTCTGTAACTGTTTCCTTTGATGCCTTTTTTGACCTTTCCCTCTGCTCTTTGAGCATCTTTTCAAAGCCTTTTTTGTCGAATTCAAGTCCTTGTTCCTTGCTAATATCTTGGACTATGTCTACAGGAAGGCCGTAGGTATCATAGAGCCTAAATATGAAATCGCCAGATATGGTCTTTTCTCCTTTTTGGGCCAGTTCTTTAATATGTTCGTCTAACATCTTCAGACCAAGGCCAAGGGTCTGGGCAAACCGTTCTTCTTCATGATCAAGGACTTGTCCAATAAAAGTCCTGTTTTTTTCAAGTTCAGGGTAGACATCCGACATGTCTGCAATAACCTGAAAGGCTACCTTTTTCATGAACTTATCCCTTAGGCCCAAAACACGTCCATAACGGACAGCTCGTCTTATTATTCTCCTAAGCACATAGCCTCGGCCTTCGTTAGAAGGGATGACACCATCTGCAATAAGAAAGGCAGAGGCCCTGGAATGGTCTGCAATGACCCTCATAGCTATATCTGTCATTTCAGAGCCACCGTATTTTTTGCCAGACAGCTGTTCCAAGAGCTTTATTATGTTTTCAAATATGTCTGTGTCAAAATTATTGAGCTTTCCTTGGCAGACGGCGGTGATCCTCTCTAGCCCCATCCCTGTGTCAATGCATGGTTCGGGTAATGGGCTCATCTTACCAGTGGCATCTCTAAAAAATTGCATGAAGACGAGGTTCCATATCTCAAGAAAGCGGTCGCAGTCGCAGCCAACCTTACATTCCGGTTTCCTGCAGCCTACATCTTCTCCTTGGTCTATAAGGATTTCCGAGCATGGCCCACATGGACCAGTGTCTCCCATGGCCCAAAAGTTGTCTTCCTCATCAAGACGTATCACCCTTTCCGGAGATATGCCGGTGATTTTGGGCCAAAGTTCGGCTGCCTCATCGTCTTCTCTAAACACAGTTACCCAAAGTTTGTCTTTTGGCAGGCCCAGTTTGTCAACCAGAAATTCCCATGCAAATTCTATGGCCTCTTTTTTGAAGTAGTCACCAAATGAGAAGTTGCCAAGCATTTCAAAAAAGGTGTGATGACGGGCAGTATATCCAACATTTTCAAGATCATTGTGTTTGCCACCAGCCCGTACACATTTCTGGCAGGATGCAGCCCTTTTATAAGGTCGCTTTTCTTCACCAAGAAATACCTTTTTAAATTGAACCATGCCTGCGTTGGTGAAAAGTAGACTGGGATCATCTGCTGGCACAAGAGATGAGCTTGGGATTATCTCGTGACCTTTGCTTTTGAAATACTCTAGAAAGGCCTTGCGAATCTCACGGCTCTTTACAGGCTTCATGATTGTCCTTCCTCCGGTTCCTTTTGGCCCTCATTTTTAGACTTTTGTGGCCGCAGACCATAGGCCTCTCTTATGCGTTCCTCTATTTCGTTTGCAATATTGGGATTTTCCTTGAGAAACTGGCGAACGTTTTCTCTTCCTTGGCCAAGGCGTTCATCTTTGTAAGAATACCATGAGCCGCTTTTGTCAATAATGTCAAGGGCAACTGCTAGGTCTATCAGGGCACTCTCCCTTGAAATCCCTTCGCCGTAATATATGTCAAATTCTGCTTGTTTAAAAGGTGGAGCAATCTTGTTTTTGACCACTTTGACTTTTGTTCTGTTTCCTATAACGTCTTGTCCCTCTTTGAGGGCTGTCATTTTTCTAATGTCTAGGCGCATGGTGGAATAGAACTTGAGTGCATTTCCGCCTGTAGTAGTTTCTGGATTACCAAACATAACCCCTATTTTCATGCGGATCTGGTTAATGAATACAAGCGCAGTCTGGCTCTTATTGAGATTGGCAGTGAGCTTTCTAAGGGCCTGAGACATGAGTCTTGCCTGAAGGCCAACGTGTGCATCCCCCATGTCCCCTTCTATCTCTGCCTTTGGTACAAGGGCTGCAACAGAGTCTATGACTATAAGATCGACCGCTCCGCTTCTGACGAGTGCATCTACTATTTCAAGGGCCTGCTCGCCATAATCTGGTTGGGAGATTAGGAGGTCATCGGTATTGACGCCGAGTTTCTTGGCATATACAGGATCTAGGGCATGTTCTGCATCAACAAATGCTGCAGTCCCGCCTTGTTTCTGGGCCTCTGCAATAATATGAAGGGCGAGGGTGGTTTTCCCAGATGACTCTGGACCAAAGACTTCTACAATCCTTCCTCTTGGTATCCCCCCAACCCCTGTTGCTATATCGACTGGCAAACAGCCGGTAGAGATAACTGGTATATCCTCAACACTGCCTCTGTCGCCAAGTCTCATTACAGAGCCTTTGCCAAACTGTTTCTGAATTTGGCTAAGGGCGATGGATAGAGCTCTTTCCTTGTCTTTTAGGTCCTTGTTTGCATTCATCAAAAGCCTCCGGATTTGTTACTGTTTACGTGGAGATGATACCACTTTTACATATACTTTCTCTATTGGCAACGGTATGGGGCGGTTGCCGCCAAGGAGCGCAGTGGATTGACAGTCAACCGCACCTGTTTTTCAGCTTTAATTACAGATGGTTATCTGGAAATTCCTTGACCTTGAAATTTCGATGCCCTAATATTCTCGCAGTTCCAATAGATGTTTGTCTCCGCTCACTATTACGGACTGGTTGGCAAAATGGCATATTCCAGAAATTTATTATTGTCTTGATCTTCGCAGAGACTAACTTTCAAACCATCCGTGTCCACAATTTCAGCATTTAATATGACTGGCTCCAAAATCTCAAAAATTTCTATTTTAGGGAAGTTTTTTGCTGATCCCTTCTGCTACTCTTGTATATTCCCATATTATTGACTTTGAAATAACCGCTGTAATAATTCATTCTTTACAGTGATTCAATATCTTAATTCAATATCTTAGAAGACGGACCTGAAAGGAAAGTGCCTGATATCAAATATTGTATCAAGCATACCTTTACTTTTCAGATATTACCTTCCTGATCGCCATCTCAATATCGATTTTTTAATCCAACTTGCCTTGCAGCCTTTTGGGCTTTCTTTATTAACACATCGAATTCATTAATAGAGGGTGGAGTTATCTTCTTGAGAATCACAACATCTTTATCCCCAAATACAACAAATTGAATACCTGCCTCAAGCTGAGCTTTTTCCTTATATTTTCGGGGATTACGACCTGTCCCTTTGAAGATAACTTTGTTGTTGCTATATCCGTCATGAGGATTTCCTTACAGATACAGATTATATTTTTTGTAAGACGATATCAAATAACAATCGACTGACAAATGCGTTTTTTGTAAGCGGACAACGAGAATAAGAGGAGACTGATTCGGCCTGGCCGGTCATGCCTGCTTTTTGGATGAGACATTAAACTGGCGGAGTTTTCTCCAGAGGGTAGTCCTTGAGATGCCAAGGATTCTAGCAGTTTCACTCTGATTGAATCCAGTCTTTTTATATACATCCATAATATAGTCTAGCTCTAGCTTTTTCAGAGAGGTTGTTCCCTTTGTTTCCATCTCAGGTTCTTGAATAAGCCAAAGGTCAGGTGGCAAATCTTCGGCAGTAAGGCTATCTTTGCGACTTAGTGCCACGGCTCGCTCTACCATGTGTTCGAGTTCTCTGCAATTCCCAGGGAATGGATAATCCATAAGGGTATCTATGAAATCCTGTTCTATCTTAGGAACTGCCTTGCCAAATTTGTTTGCTGCCTTTCTAGCAAAGTGAGCCACAAGTGTTGGGATGTCTTGGCGTCTCTGACGCAAGGGTGGGAGACTGATGGTTACCACCTTTAGCCTGTAAAACAGGTCTTGACGGAATGCCCCTTCCTTTACCATCTTGTCTAGATTTCGATTAGTAGCCGCTATAAACCGGCAGTCTATTTTTACCGGTTTGGTTCCGCCTATTCTAAAGATTGTATTTTCTTGCAAGACCCTAAGAAGTTTCACCTGCATAGAAAGGGGCATTTCCCCAATTTCATCTAAAAAAACTGTTCCCCCAGAGGCGGTTTCCAAGAGTCCAACTTTTGTGGAGTTGGCACCTGTAAATGCCCCTTTTTCATGGCCAAAGAGTTCATTTGCTATAAGTTCTTCTGTAAATGCGCCGCAGTTAAAGGAAACAAAAGGGCCTTTTTTCCGTTGACTATGTATGTGGAGGGCCTTTGCAACAAGTTCCTTGCCTGTGCCTGTTTCGCCCTTGATAAGCACATTGCAGTCCAGAGGGGCGATCTGTTTGATGGTCTTAAAGATCTGGAGCATTTCTGGAGTAGAGCCTATGATTTCACCGAGCCGTCCGTCTCTGCTCAATCGTTCCATTATCAGGTCACGCTGCTTTCTGGATCTGATAAGCTCGATGGCTTCAGAGACGGTCTGGCGAAGCTCAGACAGTGAAAAGGGCTTAGCTAGATAATAGAATGCCCCCTTTTTGGTCGCCTTTACTGCTTGGTCAATTGAGGCATAACCTGTAATTAATATAATAACTGTCTCCGGTGCCATGACCTTTATCTTATCCAAAAGATCAAGGCCGTTAGCATCCTTAAGTTTTATGTCAGAAATAAAGATATCTGGGGGAGATCTTTTGATAGCTGACAGGGCGTCACTTGCTAGTATGAATCCCTTGACATCCAGGCCGGAAGAGGAACCAAGGCCCTTGACCAAACGTTTAACAGTGATTTCTTCGTCGTCAAGCACAAATATCTTGTATGAGGTTTGCCTGCCGTTATCAATTTTGCTCAATTGGTTTCTTCCCTTCCTTTTCTTGATCAATAAGGGGTAGCTCTATGGTAACCGTGGTACCTTTACCTCTCTGACTGTCAATGTGTATCTCACCCTTATGTTCCTTAATAATTCCGTAGCTTACCGAAAGTCCTAGGCCCGTTCCGTCTTTCTTTGTGGTATAAAAGGGTTCGAGGATATGGCTCAACACTTCCTTGGGAATGCCTGGTCCATTGTCTTTAACAGAGATGTATGCCTTTTTTTTATCTTTATCCACTTTAAGCCATATTTCCAGGTTACCGCCTTCCCCCATAGCCTGAATTGCATTTAGGATAATATTAACAAGCACCTGTTGCAACTGGTTGGGATTGCCAAAAATGTTGGCTACTCCCTTTTCTAATAGAGTCTTTACCCTCGTATGGGTTATTTTTAGCTCATTTTTTAAAAGGGCCAGGGTATTTTCAACCAGTTCTGCCAAGTCAACTTTTTCTCTAAGGGTGGACTTCTTCATTCGTGAAAACTGAAGGAGATGGTGGACAATGTCTCTAGCCCGTTCAGCCTGGACCAAGATATCGTTGATCATTTCCCGTTTTTCTTCATTGCTCATGTTCTCCATGTCTTCTAAGAGGACTTCCGCAGTAAGACTGATATTATTTAGAGGGTTATTTATCTCGTGTGCGATTCCGGCTGTAACCTTACCTATAGCAGCAAGTTTTTCAGATTGGATTAGCTGTTGCTGCTTTGATTCTATAGTGTCAAGCATTCTATTGATGGACCGAACAAGCCCGTCGCACTCTAAACATTTATTGGTAACGGGTTCCAGGGGAATGGCCTTTATCTTGCCGCTCATGACATTTATGGCTTGTTCACGTACATATTCGATCGGTTGCAAAATCCATTCTGCCAAAAACAGGCACAAAAGCAGCCCTATGGGTATGGCAACCCATAAAAGGAGAAAAGACATCTCTTTATACTTAAGTACTTCTGATTCTAGTTTGTCTTTCAGGGTGTTAGTGTGGTTGATGATTACACTCATAAGTTTATGGCCAGATTCTCTTAGGGAAGCCTTGAGATCGTTTTCAGAGCGTCCCTTTACTTTTCCAGATAAAAAGACGTTTATAATTTCTTCATATGAGTGCATTTTTGCATTTATATGGCTGAAATCTTTTATATAGATAGGATCCAACTTGGAGATCCTTTTTTGAATATCTGTGAGGAGATTTTTGGCGTCGGCCAGTTCCTGCAGGTTCCCATAAAGTAAAAAATTCTTCTCTTTCTGACGGACAAGCAAGATGTCTTGGGTTATCACCTCCATAAGCTCCAGGAGCTCCATCTTGTGTTCTACCCTAGAGATGGCAAATATAGAGGCTATAGAAGAGAAGGCTGTAATAAGAAATACTATGGCAAAACTGTAAATGAGTTTTACCTTCAAGGATCTTAGATAACACTTAATGCCAAATCTGTCTTTTATATGCCTGGGAATCATCTCAAACATTTCAAATTCCTTTTCTCAATCTCTTTTTAATTGTTATGATACATAGATCTTTTTAAGCTTAACACTTACATTAAGAAAGACAAACGGCATCATTTGTTTGGAGCCTAGCTAGAGGTTGGCATGAACAATTGGAAAAATTGATATCTATAAGAGATGATACAAACGTCTAAAAACCCTTTTGTAATTTATGAAGACAATCATCTTTTGGCCCTTTACAAGCCCCCGGCAATGCCAGTGGTGCCAGACTCATCTTGCGATTATTCCCTTCTTGACTGGGGGAAGGATTATATAAAAAAGACAAAAAACAAGCCAGGGAATGTATTTTTGGCAGTTATCCACAGGATTGACAGGCCTGTTTCAGGACTCGTACTTTTTGCACGGACATCAAAGGCGGCATCGCGTTTGTCAGATCAAATGAGAAAACATCTTATCTCCAAGAGATATCTGGCTGTTGTGAGTGGATGTCCTGAGTCAGATGGAGACACTATAGAGACGTTCATTAAGAAAGACAGAAAAAGAAACAGGGTGACCATAACGCATTGTGATACAAAAGGGGCCAAGAGGGCGATCACCAGGTGGACAGTCCTTTCAAAACGGCAATATAACAGCCTCTTATGTCTTGAACCAGTTACAGGGCGGCCGCATCAGTTAAGGGTCCATATGGCAAAAGTGCTTTGTTGCCCCATCCTTGGAGATATAAAGTATGGCAACAATAGGCCTGTCTTGTCAGGCAAGGCCATAGCACTTCATTCATGGTCTATTGGTGTAGAGCATCCAACTAGAAAAGAGTTGGTAAGGATTGTCTGTCCGATTCCAATCTATGAGCCTTTTGACCTTTTTCAGGTTTCAAAACATGGCTTACAAAAAAAGTTTCTTTCACGATAAGTTAAGGTACAGGCAGATTTGTATTGACCTTAAGAAGATTGAACAGCATATTAATCAACAGTAATGCCTTTTCTATTAAGTCAATGATTAAGGAACAACATAAAATGTCTTCAGCACTACCTTTAGAATCATCTGTCCGGTGTAGCAATTATGATTTTGGCCATGTGTACATAAAAGTTACAGGAAATCTTGTCTATGTAAAATGGGATGAAGAGATCGTCCAACAAATTAATACGGCCATGGAAGACTTATGGGTCCAGATTTACAGGACCGGAGAAGATGAGCCTTTTTTTGAAAAAAGGTGTACAGACCTACACTCTACAGAGTTCTATCTAACCGAAAGCGGAGACTTTGATGTCAAACTGGTACTCAAAGAACGTTACAAGCTGTACATGTCAACAGACTTTCATTATACCCCTAAGGTAAGCCTTGTATCTGAGAATCCTCAGCGTCACCATCTTACCTGGTCGGATATCGATTGGGAAAGAATAAAAAATGAGGTGGAACGTTCCTTTAAATTAAAATGGGAAGATGAAGTAGAGTTGTTTGTGCATTGTATCAGAAAACCTCTTGAAAGCACAGATCTGCCTACTGAAGAATGGATTTGTGTGGGAACAGGTGACTACGCGGTGATAATGGGCAAGCTTAAAAAGCTAAACCTTGCTGTTGTCAAGAGAGAGATAAAAGACGAGTCGGGCCTGCTTCATGCCAACCTGGAAAATCCTACCCTGCTCAAGATTATTTTCAGTATTGATTTCCATGATCCAGACATAGTGGGCGAACTCTTTAATCAGACTATAAGCTTGCCTGGAGATACTACCTTTTTTGAACTGAAAAGGGAAATCTGGGAAGAGGATTCTGTGCAGCTCAGGGCATGGTGGAGGATAACAGGCTCTGACTGGAAAAAGATTGAAAGGGATTTGCTCGAACCTGCCGGTAAGATCTGGCAGGATGTCAACTTGGAGATAGAGCTGCATGAGCTTTCGGCTTCTGGATTGCTCAAGCTAGATGGTTATGGCGGAACCCTCTTGCCTGGAGCTTCTGATTGGCTTTTCCATAATGTGGAGGATGGAAAGGCTTATCAGGCGAAACTTTTTGTACGGACCCAGGACAGGACGTTAGATGCTCAAGTCCTTTGTTCCACTTTTTGTGCAGTACCTTTGAAACCAGATCATATAGTTCTATTGCCCATTGATGAAAGGCGGGCCTTTACCTATTGGCACTTGGAAAGGCAGGTCCTTTCGTCCAGGCTAGAACAATTTTCTAAGGAGACAGGCTCCCAGGTTAAGACCTATATAAAGGTCTTTCACGAATGGGCAGGGATGCTTCATCATCAGATGCACGAAGACGTAGAAGTGCATCTGGGTCTGACAGACAACTGGTATCTGAATCTTCAGCCTGACAAGGTTTACAGGGTACAGCTTGTGGCAGTGTCTAATGGCCAAGTTTTAGAGCTTACCGGGGTGTCAAACTCTATCCAGACAGCCAGGGAGTATCCGGGTAACAATCCTGTAGAGTTTCGAGAAGTGGATTTAAGTGGAGGCCATCCTGCCAATAGGCCGCTTGAGTCAGTAATGGGAACGGCTGAAAATTCCATAGGTTTGCTCATAATTCATCTGCATGCTCATTTACCTTATATCAGAAAGAGGGTCTCTTATGGCGATTCTGGATTTTGGCAGCCAATGGGCTATCCTCCAGAGTGGTTTCACGAGGCGGTAAAAGATACCTATGTGCCGTTAATCCTAGTCTTTGAAAAGCTGGTTAAAGAGGGAGTGGATTTCAGGCTATCTATGGATATATCTCCGACCCTTTCTAATATGATGCGCTGTGCCTTTTTGCAGGAGGAGTTTTTAAAATATATAGACGCCCATATAAATTTGGCCAGGGCCGAGGTTGACAGAACAAGGCGGCAGGCGATTCAGTATCATGATACCGCATGGATGCATCTCAACAGGTTTTTGGAGATAAAGGATTGTTTCCTGAAATATGATTGTGATTTGACCAAGGCCTTTAAGAAATTCCAGGACCAAGGTTACATTGAAATATCCACATGCGGGGCGACTCATGCCTTTCTTCCCTTTTTTACTGCCTATCCAGAGTCTGTACGTGGCCAAATAGAGACGGCTGTGCTTGACTACGAGTCCACCTTTGGCATTTCTCCTCGAGGGATTTGGTTGCCAGAATGCGCCTATGTGCCAGGTATAGAGCAGTTTGTGCAAGAGGCAGGTCTTAGATACTTTTTTACTGAAACACATGCGGTTACCCTTGCAGACTGTCCGGTGGTGTTTGGGACCCATGCTCCTGTGTTTTTAAAGGGGAGTGACGTAGCTGCCTTTGCTAGGGACCCAGAAACTGGCAAGCAAGTATGGAGCGGAGAAGAGGGATATCCTGGAGATCCCGATTATCTTGATTTTCATTTCAAGGGTGGGCCCCTGCGTTATAATCGGATTACCACTAGGACAAATGATTACAAAGAACCCTATGTACGGCAGTGGGCCTTAGAAAAGGCTGCTCGTCATGCCCAGCATTTCATGGAATCGCGCAACTTCCGTTTCAGATATATAAAGGATTGGTTCTGGAAAAAACCCCTGGTGGTTGCCATGTATGATGCGGAACTCTTTGGACATCACTGGTTTGAGGGTACGGACTTTCTCTATTTTCTTTTGAAAAAATTCTACTATGACCAAAATGAAACAGAGCTTATAACCCCAAGCAGTTATCTGTTCCGCTATCCAAGGAATCAGGAAGTATTTTTGAATCCTTCTTCCTGGGGAGACAAAGGAACCTTTGATAAATGGATGTATGGTTCTGTTTCCTGGATGTATCGGCATAGTCACGAAGCCATCAGGGAGCTTGTGGCAATGGCCTGTCACTGGAAGGAAAAGGCCCTGGGTGACGATATTGCAAGACGCATTGTTGCCCAGGCTGGCCGTGAGGTCCTTCAGAGTATGAATAGTGATATCCCATTTGTCATATCAAATGGTCATTTTGTTGACAGGATGAAAGAGTATTTTTTTGAGGACTTGGAAAGATTTTGGATCCTTGCTTCCATTTTTTGGGACAAAGACAGGAACTCGCCATCAAACGTGTGCAGATTAGAGAATCTTGAGATGACAAATCCCATATTTCCAACACTTGATCCGGAAGTCTTTGTTCCTAAGTAATCTAAGTAGAATTTCGCTTTTTCTTATCTTTTCAGGACAACAGGGTTTGCTTTTACCTGTTGTCTCTTTGCCTTTCTAAACAAAAGTTGACTGTAGTGGCATCCCCTTTGCTTTTACAACTTTTGCTATGAAAGAAAGCGGAGGCATACACGCAAGGATCTGCATTTTGTCATTTGTGACAGCAATCTTGTTCTCGGCCGTGTTTTTTGCAGGGGGGATGGATCTGGCTTGTGCAACCAACACGGAACACGAGGCAAAGGTGGCTTGGAGGGCAATAATTCCGGCTATTGAGGTATTTTGGCAGGAATATCAGACATCACCCTCTAAACTCAAAGAAGATGCTTGGCCTCTAATCTCGATGCTAAAGAATTTTATAAAGGCCTATCCTGATTCTAAGATGGTACCAGAAGCGTACTACATCCTTGGAGAGGCCTATGCCTCTGTATCTTTTTGGCCAGAGGCAGAGGCCCACTGGAAGATAGTCACCCGCTACTTCCCAAACAGTAAGTGGACCAATCAGGCCCTTGCTTCTCTAATCCTCTATTACGAAAGGACCAATAACAAAGGCAAGCTACAGCGTTTTTACAGGGAGATAATGCGTCGGTTTCCTGACAGTATTGCTGCAAGGACTGCAGAGGTCCTAATGGCTAGACAGGCTCTTTTGATGGGAAACATAAAAAGGGCAAGAAAAGTGGCAAGGTTGGTATCAGGGTCGTCACCTATGGCAGAGGTTGATGTTCCAGAGCTGCTGGATCTAAAGGCTCGTCTTGCCTTACATGACAAAAAGCCTAAAAAGGCTATAGAGATGTGGTTGAGATATCTAAACCTTACGAGAAACCCATCGAATCGTGCCTCTACTTTGTTCAATATTGCAGAGACTTACAGACGTATGGGAGATGTTCTTAAGGCAAGAAAGTATTATGCGCTGATAAGAAGGGATTTCAAGGGCCAGCCCGAGTATCTTTTCGCCCGTTTTCGTATGTTGCAGCTTAAGGAGCAAGCAAGGCAGCGGCTTTCTAAATATACCAAGGGACGAATACCAGTTCCTGATTTTTACGAATCTGAGCTGGTGTTTCAAAGGATATTAGAACGGTTTCCAAAACATCCGCTAACACAAGAGGTAAAGAAGGAGTTTGTAGCAACAGAACTCAAAAAGAAGGACTATTTAAAGGCCCTTTTGCTTGCTGAAAAATATCTTGCTGAGGAGCCAAAGGGACCTTATGCCAAGGAGATACTCCTAATGGCAGATCAGGCAAAGAACCACATTTTGGGAAAAAAGTACGGTTTAGATACCTTAAAAGAGATAGTCTCATCTCTAAAGCCGTTCCTAAGCAAAAGAAGCACTTGTCAGATATACGATTACATGCAGAGTGTGGCAGAAAAGAAGTGGGTTGAGTTACAAAAGGCCCTTGTATCAAAGGGTAATCCTATCGAATCCCTTAAAGAATATTGGCAATTCAGAGAATTTTTTAAAAATAAGACAGAACCTGCAAAAGAGGCGCAAAAGAATGCTATTCTAGCTATTGTTTACGCAGATAAGGCCTTTATCGCAAAAGGTAGATATATAGATCTGATAAACTTCTATTTGTGGAACAGGCATAAAATTGATCTCTTAAAGGTGCCACGCCACTATTTTCTTTTGGGCAATGCCTATTCCAATATATATCTTGGGCAAGCCAGTTTTAGGGCCTATCAGAGGGCATGGGAGCTTAAGCCGGATGAGCACTTGCTTTGCTCACTTCTTATGGCTTGGACCAAGCAAATAATCATAGACAAAAGGTTTAAGGCAGCACAGGATACAATAACCCTCATGAACCTTTACTGTCCTGAGCAATCTATGGGGCCTGTTGCCTTACTGTACAAATCAAAGCTTGCTCTTTGGCAAAAGGATTACCGGGCTGCCCTTAACATGGCCATGGATAGCATGAACATGAAGGCCGATCCTGAGAGCGTAAAACAGGCCATAATTGGCGCTATTTATCTGGCAGAATGGAATACGGTTAAAAAGGTATACAGGAAATATTCAAGGCTACTTACCAAAGATGACAAGATAAAGATCGCAACTAGATGGGGTGATGAGGCCTTAAGACTTGGAGAGCCTAAGGAGGCCATGGTGGCCTATAAGTTATTAAAAGAAATGGATCCAGATAATCCGGCTGGGCGCTTCAGGATGAATCTTGCACTTTCTGCATATAAAGACCCTGCCAAGGGAGCAAGAATTTGGGCTGGCAGTGCTAGGGAGGAAAAGGGGTTTTGGGGTGACGCATTCAAGGCAGAGGCTTCATATTATAAATTTATGAAAAAGGCTGGCGGCCAAATATGACAGATTTTTTAGGACTTACCGAGAGAAAAGAGCAAAAGTTACTGATAGCAGGTGGGGGGGTCAAAGACAGGATGGAAGTCCAGTCATGTCTTGCTGATATGGGCTTTGATATCACCATGGCCCCAGATATCCAGGTGGCTCTTGGCCTGCTTTCGCGCTCGGATTTTATCCTGTGCATAGTTTTTCATGACCGTCAAGGTTTAGATGGTGTTGAATTTCTAAAAGCCCTTCAGGACAACGAATTATCCGTAAGGGTGATAGTCCTGACAAGAGAGGCCACGGTAGAAGATGCCCAGTTAATGATGGAGCTTGGAGCAATGGATTTCAGATTGCCTCCTTGGAGCCCGGATATCCTTGGTTTTGTCGTCAAAAGGGCCATTGCAACACCAATTGCCAATACGAAATTAGCGGCCAGGATCAAAGCGGATCGGTCATGTTGTCAAGAGAAGAAATCCTTACAAAAACGTCGAAATTTTGACAGGTACAAGATATTAACCCAAAGCCCGATAATGAAAAAGGTGCTTGCTCAGGCCCGGAGTGTGGCAAAGAGTAAGGCAACAGTGCTTATTCATGGAGAAAGTGGCACAGGGAAGGAGCTGCTTGCCAGATATATACATCAGGAGAGTGACAGGGCAGATGGCCCGTTTGTAGCCCTTAACTGTGCTGCCCTTCCCGAGACATTGCTTGAAAGTGAGCTTTTTGGTCATGAAAAAGGGGCCTTTTCAGGGGCGGTTATGAAAAAGCTTGGTAAATTTGAGCTGGCAAACAAGGGGACCATACTTTTAGATGAGGTTACGGAGATGGCCCTATCACTTCAGGCAAAACTTCTAAGGGTTTTACAAGAGGGTGAGGTAGACAGGTTAGGGGGCTACAGCCCTATCCCTATTGATGTCAGGGTTGTTGCCACAACAAATCGGGATGTGCTTGCAGCAGTCAGGGCAGGAAAGTTTAGGGAAGATCTCTATTTTCGTCTAAATGTTATCCCTTTAAAGGTGCCACCATTGAGAGAGAGAAAGGAGGATATTGCCTTTTTGGCAGAACACTTTAGGGAGCACTTTGTAAGGGAATATGGGAAAAATGGGCTAAAATTTGCAAAGGGAGTTTTAGAGGCCCTAGAGCAGAGAAGATGGAACGGAAACGTACGGGAGCTAAAGAATATAGTGGAAAGGGGAGTGCTTCTTGCGCAGTCAAAAGAGATAACCCTGCAAGATTTGCTTGCAGATGAGATGGCTGAGGAGGCAATTTCTGCCTCTATAGCTGTTGAGAATGGGCTTGGAAAAGATACCTTTGACCTTGGAGAAGTAGAAAAGGAGATGATTAAAAGGGCCCTGTCAAAGACAAAGGGAAACAGGACCCATGCAGCCAAATTACTTGGCATAAGCGTTAGGACCCTCAGAAACAAACTGGCAGAGTACAGAAACATGGGATTGGTGTTGTGAGGTAGGTAATTATGAAGAATATTTTCGGTTCTGCAATAGAGGTTATGGGAAGGGCCCTGTGTCTAAGGGCAAAGAGGAATACCATTATCTCTTCCAATATAGCGAACATAGATACCCCTGGTTACAAAGCCAAGGACATGAATTTCAGGCAGGTTATGGACTCCTATCTTGAGGAGAAGATGGGAATTAGATCAGGCGGATCCCAGGCCGAAAGAGATATAGCTATTAAGACAACGCATCCAAACCATATATCAGCAAAGCCTAAAAAGGTTGAGCCTTCTGTGGATGTAAGCAAGGAGAGGGGTGTTCCAAACAATGTTGACCTTGATGAGGAGATGGCAAAGCTTTCTGAAAACAATATTCAATATCAGCTTACTGCACAGATGCTAATAAAAAAGTTTGAGATCCTTAGAACTGCCATAACAGAAGGAGGCAAGCAATGAACCTCTTTACCTCTATCTCCATTAGCGCAAAGGGGCTAAGGGCTGAGAGAACTAGACTCAACATTGCTTCAATGAATTTGGCCAATGCCCATGTAACAAGGACTGTAGATGGGGGACCTTATCGGGCAAAGTCTGTAGTTTTTCGTTCTGTCCCTATCGTAGGCGAGGCAGCTTCTGTTTCAACACAGTCAGAAGGTTTTGAGGCACGCCTAAAAAAGGCCCTCGAAACAGTGGAGGTGGCTGAGATAGTTGATGACAAAACCCCATTTATGGAGGTTTACGATCCCAATCATCCAGATGCAGACAAGAATGGAATGGTAAAGATGCCAAACGTTAATGTGATGGAAGAGATGGTTGATATCATGAGTGCTCAAAGGGCTTATGAGGCCAACATATCTGCGTTGGATTCTGCTAAGAATATGGCCATAAAGGCCATCGATATAATCAGATAGGGGGGGCCAAATGACAAGTATGAACCAGATTGTCTCAGAAGTTGGAGGCAGACCTTCAATGACAGATGACAAGACATGGCAGAAAGATGGATCATCATCTTCTGATTTTCCTGCATTGATTGAAAAGGGTCTTGAGAGGCTTAACAGCCAGATGTCTCAGGCAGACAGGCTTGCTGCAAGTCTGGCAGCAGGCAAGGAACTTGATATTCCTCAGGTAATGATTGCTATTTCAAAGGCTGATATTTCTTTCAGAATGTTTGTGCAAATGAGGAATAAGGCGTTAAGTGCATATGAAGAGATAATGAGGCTTCAGTTTTAGCTGTATCTGTCAGTTGGATTTGATAAGGAGAAAAACAGGAAATGGCAAGCCCTTCTGATTATGTATCCCAATTAAAAAGGCTTTATCAAGATTTGACAGTTAGGCAAAAGGTAATTTCTGGCCTTGTAGTAGTTGGCGTTCTTGCAGGTTTTGTTGCGCTTTTTCTCTTTATCAATACCCCCAGTTACAAGGTGCTTTATACGGATTTGGATCAGAAAGACGCCGGTGAGATTGTCCAGTGGCTTAAAAAGAAGGGCATCCCATACAAAGTGGCTCAGGGTGGAAGCGTTATCAAGGTGCCCCAAGACAAGGTATATGATGTCCGGCTTGCACTGGCAAGCCAAGGATTACCAAGAGGAAGCGGAGTAGGTTTTGAGCTTTTTGATAAGTCTAGCCTTGGTACAACAGATTTTGTACAGCAAGTAAACTATCAGAGGGCCTTACAAGGTGAGCTTGAAAAGACGATCTCGCGTTTTCCCCAAGTTAAGACTGTACGTGTTCATATTGCTGAGCCAAAGGAGAGCCTGTTTGTTGGTCAGAGACAAGAGCCAAGCGCATCTGTGGTCCTTGAGCTAAGGAGGGGGCAGGAACTGTCCCAGAACCAGGTCCTTGGAATAGTGCATCTTGTTGCTAGTGCTGTGCCAAGACTTAAGAAAGATAACGTGACTGTGGTTGATACCAGTGGCAATGTCCTTTATGAGGCCAAGATGCAGCTCAAAGACCCTCTAAAGGCCAAGGCGAATCTCCAGTTTACCTATCGGAAGCGTCTTGAGAACTATTTTAAGCACAAGATCCAAACCATGTTGGAAGATGCCTTAGGACCAAGAAAGGCCGTGGTAAGGGTAAGCGCAGAGGTTGATTTTAATCAGGTTAAGACTAGTGAAGACAGATTTGATCCGGATTCAGTGGCAGTGAGGAGCGAGGAAAAGTCTGAAGATCTAGAAAGACCAGCCCAAACAGGAGGAATACCTGGTGTAAAAGGAGGGCTGGCCAATAAGCTTCAAGGGAATATAAATCAAACTGAAGAGGATTTTGTCAAAAAGAAGAAAAAAGAGATAACGAATTATGAAATCACAAGGATTCAAAGGGAAATTCTTGGTTCTATTGGAACACTCAAAAGGCTTTCTGTGGCCGTTATGGTCGATGGTAAGTACAAGCAAGAAAAAGGGAAGACCGTTTATGAGCCGCGAAGTCCAGAGGAGATCGCAAGTCTCAAGCAGATAGTTATGGCTGCAATGGGCTTTAGTGAGGAAAGGGGCGATGAGGTTAGCGTTGTCAACGTAGCCTTTTCTCCTGAAGTAGCTGAAAAGGGTATGATGGCAAAGGCTGTGGATATCTTTACAAGGCTTATAAAACCCTTGGCCAATCTTGTACTGGCTCTGATATTCATCTTTGTTATCTTAAAACCCCTGCTTAATCGTTTTGTGCTTACTCCACCAGAGCAAGAGGCAAAAGAGGAAGCTGCAGCAATAGAGGGTGAGGTTGCAGGAGGTGAGGCAGCCATAGGGCCTGCCTTTGAACCCATTCCTGATGTAAAGGGAGAGCTTAGGGACCTTGCAAGTGAGTATCCAGAAAGGGCAGCTGCGCTTATAAAGATATGGCTTAGGGAGAAAAAGAAGGAGGAAGAAGGTGAGCACTAATCCAGCCCTGCCAAACGAGATGGATCTTACCAATCCAGATGGTCCTGTCAAGGCGGCTATTTTCCTTCTTGCCATGGGAGAGGCATTTACTGCAGAGGTGTTCAAATATCTTAGGGAAGATGAAGTCAGGAAGGTTTCCACTCTTATGGCCACAATACAAAACATTCCTGGTGAGGCAATACAACTGGTTCTCGATGAGGTGCGGGCCAAGATGTCTATGGTTCAGGGTGAGGTTTCGGTACCTGTGGAGGAATTTTTGAAAAAGGTCCTCTTCTCTTCCATGCCAGAAGAGCAGGCGAAACAGATTTACGAAGACATAATGAGGCAGCTTCATCCATCTACCTTTCAAAAACTCTCAAGTCTTGAGCCAAAGGTGATAGTAAACTTTTTGTCAAACGAACATCCCCAGACTATTGCTGTAATTTTGGCACACTTAGAGCCGGATCTTGCTGCGGAGATACTGTCCGAACTGAACGAAAAGCTCCAGTCTGATGTAATGCTGAGAATAGCCAATCTGGAAAAGATTAGTCCAGAGATAGTGGCAGAGATAGATAGGGTCCTTGAAGAAGAGCTTTTTTCAGTGGAGATGAGCGATGCGACCAAAGTAGGAGGAGCAGAGAAGGTTGCTGAGATATTGAACAATCTAGATAGAACATTAGAGGATTCTTTGCTTGAGCAGATAGAAGAAACGTCTCAAGACTTGGCAGAAGAGATAAAGAAGCTAATGTTCAAGTTCGAAGACCTCCTCCAAGTAGACGACAGTGCCATCGTTTCTATACTCAAGGAGATCAGCACAGACGAGTTGAAGCTTGCCTTAAAGGCTGCATCTGAGGACTTAAAGGCCAAATTCCTCAATAACATGTCTGAAAGGGCTGCCCAGATGCTTAGAGAAGATCTAGAAGTAATGGGGCCTGTGAGATTGAAGGATGTAGAGCAGGCGCAACAGGCAATTATCCGTGTTGCCAAGCGGCTTGAGAGCGAGGGCAAGATAGTTCTTGGAGGTAAGGGCGGCGACGAGGTGTTGGTATAGTCTTATGGCAAGGGTGATTAAACAGGGAAGATGCAATTTTTCCATCTTGTCGGCTGGTGATATTTCTGCCTCTGCTTCAAACAAAGAATCGTGTGTGGAGGAAGGAGACTTTAACAGCCTGTCTTGCCTTTTGCCTCATCCAGATGATGGACATCCTGATGCGATGTCTGAGAAGGAAAAAAAAGATACGACTACAGACCCTGTAGAAGAGGCACGTAAGAAGGCCGATGCCATTTTGGCAGAGGCAAAGGAAGAAGCAGCCAGGTTGAAGACCGAGGCACAACAGATAGTATTAGATGCCAAAAAGAATGCCGAAGAAATAGAAAGTCAGGCCTACACTCTTGGTTATGAGCAGGGCCACAAGGACGGGGAGGAGCTTGGAAGAAAACAGTTTCAAGTAGCTCTCCAGCACCTTGAAAGGTTTTTAGAGAACTTCAAAAAGCAGACGGCAACCCTTTCTTCTGCTTATGAAGCCCAGATGCTTCAGATATCTTTATTGGTTGCAAAGGCCGTAATTGAAAAGGAAATATATGAAGACAGGGAATTGATTTCCCGAATACTTGTTCAGGCCCTAAACAAGACAGTGGAAGGCAGTAGTGTGGTAGTGCATCTCAATCCGAGGGATTTTGAAAGTCTGGACAAAGATGTCTTGGCTAAACTGTCCGGTCCGGGAGGGAATAAGATTGAGTTTAAACAAGATACAAAGGTTAGTCGTGGCGGATGCATGGTAGAGACAGATTTCGGTCTGGTGGATGCCTCTGTAGAGTCTAGGTGGCTTTGCCTTGTTGAAGACATCGGGCAACAGCTTTTTGAGCGTACAGGTGTTGAGCTGCCCAAAGTTATTAAAAAGATAGATACAGACAAGGATCAAGCATGACAACAGAATTGTCTTTGCAGGATATTCTTGATGTGAATCTTGATATCTACAAGAACGTTGTTGCAGGTTCCAACACCATACGTGTCTGTGGGATAGTTAAAGAAGTTGTAGGAATGGTAATAGAAGGGCAAGGTCCGGGAGTGCCTATCGGAGGCATTTGCTCAGTGGAGGTTCAGTCTGGCAATACCATTCCTGCAGAAGTTGTCGGTTTCAGAAACAATAGGGTTCTTCTCATGCCTCTCGGAGATATGCGTGGCATAGAGCCCGGCAGCAAGATATGGGTAAGTAATGAGCAAGCTAGGGTAGGAGTAGGGGAGGCCTTGCTTGGCAGGGTACTTGATGCCAGAGGCATGCCTCTGGACGACAAGGGCCCTATCGCCTTTGATGATCATTATCCACTTTATGCTGATCCATTGAATCCTATGGAGCGGCCAAGAATAGATACTCCGGTTGATGTGGGGGTGAGGGCCATAAATGCATGCCTAACCTTGGGGAAGGGGCAGAGAATCGCAATAATGGCAGGCTCAGGCGTAGGGAAAAGTACGCTTCTTGGCATGATTGCGAGACATACGGCAGCAGATGTAAGTGTAATAGCTCTTATTGGAGAAAGGGGGCGGGAGCTAAGGGATTTTATTGAAAGGGATCTTGGGCCTGAAGGATTAAAAAGGTCTGTTGTAGTTGTTGCCACTTCCGATCAGCCTCCTTTAATTCGCCTGAGGGGTGCATATCTCGCGACTGCCCTTGCGGAATATTTCAGAGACAGTGGAAAAGATGTCATTCTTATGATGGATTCTGTTACCAGATTCGCTATGGCGCACAGAGAGGTGGGGCTTTCGATTGGTGAGCCTCCTACTTCTAGGGGATATACTCCCTCTGTATTTGCAGAGCTACCCAAACTGCTTGAAAGGGCTGGCAGGAAGGCGAATGCAGGCAGCATTACGGGAATTTATACAGTCCTTGTTGAAGGTGATGATATGAACGAGCCAATTGCAGACTCTGTTAGGAGTATAGTGGATGGGCATGTAGTGTTGAGCAGAGATCTTGCACATCAAGGGCATTACCCTGCCATTGATATACTTCAGTCTATTAGCAGGCTTATGAGAGATATTGCAGTACCTGGGCAGGTAGCTTCATATCAAAAATTGGTAAAGGTGCTTTCTGTGTATAGCCGGGCAGAGGATCTAGTAAATCTTGGCGCATATACACGAGGGACCAATCCAGAGATAGATTTTGCCTTAAGCAAGATCAACGAGGTCAAAGATTTTCTCTGCCAGTCAATAGATGAAAGATCAAGCCTGGAGGAATCCATTTCCAGGTTGATAGAGATGTTTCAATAAGTAAGTGATTATGAGGTTTAGATTTAGGCTAGAGACCCTGTTAAGGGTGAGGAAAAGGATGGAGGAAATGGCCGAGATGGAGTTTAGAGTTGCCCTTAGCAGACAAAAGGCCATTGAAAAAGAGCTTAAAAAGAACTTAGAGAAATTAAAAGGAGAAGAGCTGGAGCTTAGGAAACAAATGGAGGATGGGATTATGTCTTCGGATTTCAATTTAAGGTGTCAGCTTCTTTCTCAAATGGAGCAGAAGTGCAAGGAGCTTGACAGAAGGCTTAAACAGGCGAGAATGGAACTTGCACAGGCCAAGGGCCAGTTGAATCAACGGCACATAGATAGCGAACTTGTAACAGGTCTTAGAGACAGGGACCTGAAAAGTTACTTGAAAGAGGTGGATGCGCGGCTTCAGAAAGAACTAGACGACCTTGTATCTCTAAGCCGTGCAAGGCGACAAAGGAGTAAGGCGGGATGAGAAAAAGGGCCTGGGGGCAGATATGGATCAGGATTCTTGCCCTGGCAGTAGGCACCAAGTTGATCGCGTTGATTGGTATAATGCTGAATCTCCAGGCTGGTTTTGATTTTGTGGAAGACCGAGCCTCTGCTGCTGCAAAAGAGATTAAAATGTCAAAGACTGGGCAGGGAGGTAAGCAGGAGTGTCATCCCGAGCTTTTGAGCCTTCTGCGTGCCAAGATGGCGAATCTTGACGAGAAAGAGGCTATACTTCAAAAGAAGGAACAGGACCTTTTGATATTACAAAAGGATATACAAGACAAAATAAGGCGTCTTAAGGAACTTCAACAGAAGCTAGAAGGACCTGTAAAAAAGAAACGGTTTGAAGAAGAGGCGAGGCTTCAGCATCTTGCTGGGGTTTACAGTTCCATGGATCCGGTCAGGGCTGCAGCTCTGCTCGACAAGCTCGACGAATATACTGTAACCAAGTTGTTTGCCATAATGAAGAGCAAGAAGGTGGCAAAGATACTCGCCAATATGTCTCCTGAAAAGGCTGCTCGCATAAGTCAGCGGCTTTATGGTAAGGATGAAGGGGAATAGGTAGTGCTTGTATTTTAAAAAGGTTTTTTTGGGGGGCAAAAATTTTAGAGCTGCATCTAAAAGTTACATATTTTGTTTAAGGCAAGGTGTACGAAAAAATAACCGTAAACATCTTGTTGATATTTTAATGGATATTTTTTTGAATGTTCCCGCCTTGGAGCAAAAGAAATAATCTGTCAGGGCCAACTTTTAGCGCCAATATGACAAATATTATCCATATAAATCAGCCTCCATAGTTTTTCCAAAAGATGTCCTGGGTAATTTCCCGTATGCCTGATTCCTGTTTTTGATCAAGCCCTGTAAATTCTATCCCATAAAGATAATGCAAATTCTCTTTTTTTATCCAACGGACTAGACCCATGAGTTTAAGCGGCCTTTTCCATACTATCGAAAAGGTGAGATATTGTCCCGGTTGGAGTTTGGTCTGGGTTTCTAGTTTCAGACCTCCAGGGCTGATATCTATCACATAGGCCTTAAAGAATTTTTCTTTTGCCTGACAGATTGCCTCAATGCTTAGTGGTAGGCGATGGGTCTTCCTCTTTTCTAAAATCAACTGTTTCACCTCCCAATGAAGTTGCCGCCACTGTTGTCTTGCATGACTTGATGAACTTTCTTGTTTGTTAAGAACCCTTGCAAATATAATGCATTTATTTTATCTGAACCAAGAATATCTTATGTTTTTTTATGGGCCCACTAAAAATCAGGAGCTGGAAACAGGTACAAATCTAGAAAGGTAGATGAAATTATGCGGAAAATGATAAAGAGTGTGGTTGAGGATGCCTTTAGAAGGCTTGTTAATGAAGGAAAGTTGCCCCAGTCTGAACCAGGGAAGGGACACCTCATCTCGGTCCCCAAACAGGAAGAGCATGGAGATTACGCTAGTAACATTGCCCTTGTTATGGCATCAGCCTTAAATATGCCCCCAAGGCAAGTGGCTGAGGAGTTGAAAATTGCCCTTAAACAGAATCCAGATTTTGAAAAGATTGAAGTGGCAGGTCCTGGTTTCCTAAACTTTTTTTTCTCAAGGTCCTTTTGGCATAGGCGTCTTATGGAAATAAAGGAGAAAGGTGCATCCTTTGGCGCTAGTGATGCAGGAAAAGGGAAGAAGGTATTGGTTGAGTTTGTTAGCGCCAATCCTACGGGTCCGCTCCATGTGGGACATGGAAGGGGGGCTGCAGTAGGAGATAGCCTTTGCAGGATACTGAAGGCTGCTGGTTTTCAGGTAGAGAGCGAGTATTATATAAATGATGTGGGAAATCAGATGAACACTCTTGGGCGTTCGGTCTATTTACGTTATCTAGAAATACTAGGTAAAGAGATAGAGTTTCCTGACGAATGTTACAAAGGAGAGTATATAAAAGACATAGCAAAAGAGATAGTGCAGGAGTACGGAGGCAAATTCCTTAATGCAGAATTGGATGAGTGTCTCAATTTTTTTATAAACAGGGCCGTATCCCGGATTTTTAAGGGCATCAAGGATGATTTGGATCTTTTTAGAGTCCATTTTGACAACTGGTTTAGTGAACGCACGTTACACGAATCGGGCTTTGTGGAAGATACCATATCCATGCTTAAAGAACGAGGAATAATATATGAAAAGGATGGTGCACTGTGGTTTCGCACCAGCGAGTTTGGAGACGAAAAAGATAGGGTGGTTAAGCGTTCAAACGGGGTGCTTACATATTTTGCCGCAGATATAGCATACCATAGACACAAGATTGAACGAGGCTATGATATGCTTGTAGATATATGGGGAGCAGACCACCATGGTTATGTTCCACGGATAAAGGCAGCCCTGGAGGCCCTAGGTTACGATCCCGAAAGGTTAAACGTACTCTTGGTGCAACTGGTTAACCTCTTGGAAGGCGGTAAGGTTAAGGCGATGTCCACCAGGGCTGGAGAGTTTGTCACCCTGCGTCAGGTCTTGGACGACGTAGGAGTTGATGCCACAAGATTCATATTTTTGACAAGAAAATGTGACAGCCATCTTGATTTTGACCTTGATGTGGCCAGAAAACAGAGTCAGGAAAATCCTGTTTACTATGTGCAGTATGCCCATGCCAGGCTTTGTAGTGTGTTTGCCACAGCTGCAGAAAGAGGAATAAAGCCGGTTGCACCTGCTGATATTGACATTTCTCTCTTGAACGATCCAGAGGAGATAGGTCTCATGAAATTTCTGGTAAGGTTTCCAGAGGTGGTTGCAGCCAGTGCCACCAGCCTTGAGCCTCACCGAATAAGTTACTACCTTACAGAGTTGGCAGGGATGCTGCATAAGTACTATACTAAACACAGGTTTATTGGAGATGACCCTGAGCTTACCCAGGCAAGGCTCCTTCTTGCAAAAGTTACAAAGACCGTTTTAAAAAATGGGCTAGAGCTTCTTGGAGTGGAAGCCCCTGAGAAGATGTAGCCCTGAAGGCGAGGTTAAGAATATGGCAACAACCAAGAAAAAGGGCAAGGCTATCCAGTTTCAGATTGGTTGGGCAGGTCTAATAGCCATAATAGTTTCTAGCGTATGCGTTCTGCTGTGGACGTTTGTCCTTGGTTTCTGGATGGGACAAAAGGTGGCAACAGGAAATTCCAGCAGGCCAAAGGTATCTGTTTATGAGCCAAGGGTGCAGACCAAACCGGAAATAGGCAGTGAGGTTGCCCAGACCTCTCAAGGTGTTGATATTGGTGTAGAAAAGGATAGGTCTGCCCTCAAAGAATTTAGTGCGCTGAAGGAGAGTCTTAAGGAAGAGGTGGCCAAAGAAGGAATAAAGACAGAGATATTGCCTAGTGCTGAAGGTCCTAATGAGACTTCTACCGTTCAGGATGCAGATGAAGTAAATCAGGCCAAAACCGTTGTCAAACAGGAAGAGCCCGCTGAGAAGAGCAAAGAAAAGGCAACTGCTCCTCAAAGGGAATCGGTCAAAAAAAAGGATAGCAAAGAGGCTCCTAAGGTAAAGACCGAGAAGGTTACAAGCAAGCTTAATGGCTCCAAAATGCCCTTTGCCCTTCAAATCGCCTCTTACCGTACGATAACCCAGGCGAGAAAGGAAGCAGATAGGTGGAGAAAGAAGGGGTATTTTGTAAGGGTAAGGAGTGCCGATCTTGGCAGAAAAGGTATATGGTACAGGGTCTATCTTGGAAAATATAGAAGCCTTGAAGAAGCCAAAAAGGCCTCTGTAAAGCTCGCCTCAAAAGAGGGAATCCGCTCCTACGTTATAAAGGTTGCAAAATAGGGGCAAAGGTTCGGACATCTTAGTTCTTACCTTGTCAGACCTTTTGACAACGGCTGCCTGTATTCCTAACTTAACAAGAACTTAAGGTTGTCTTAAAAGGCAACTCCCAAAAACAAGACCTAGTCGTATAAATTAATACGACAAGATTTGAGCAAAATGAGAATAAGAAAGGCCAAAATAGATGATATAAGGCCCATTCACGGGCTGTTATCCCATTTTGCAGAAAAGGGGCTGTTATTGCCACGCTCTCTTAGCGATCTTTATGATCATCTTCGTGATTATGCAGTAATAGAGAATCCAAAGGGAGAGATAATAGCAGTATCTGCCCTTCATGTGTGTTGGGAGAATCTTGCAGAGGTCCGATCACTTGCCGTGCGAGAAGATTTTCAGGGAAGCGGTATAGGGCGCAGCTTGGTTGAATACTGTATTTCAGATGCTATAACCCTTGGCATTTACAAGATATTTACCCTAACATATCAGCCGGAGTTTTTTAAAAGGCTGGGTTTTAAAGAGGTAGACAAGTCTGTTTTGCCGCACAAGATATGGGCAGATTGTGTAAAGTGTCCCAAGTTTCCAGAATGTGACGAAACAGCCCTTTTAATAGAGGTCTAAAATAAAAAGAGGATCAAATGATTGGAAAAGTACTGACAAAGGTTTTTGGAACAAAACACGACAGGGAAATAAAGAAAATCAGGCCCATTGTGGATAAGATAAACAGTTTGGAGCCCCAGATAGAGAAGCTTACCGATGATCAGCTCAAGGCCAAGACCCCTTATTTTAAGGAAATGATAGATAATGGCGCTAGCCTTGACGAACTGCTGCCTGAGGCATTTGCAGTGGTTAGGGAGACTTCTAGGCGTGTACTGGGAATGAGGCATTTCGATGTGCAGCTGATCGGAGGTGTGGTTCTTCACCAGGGCAAGATAGCAGAAATGAAGACTGGTGAAGGGAAGACTTTGGTGGCAACTCTACCTGTATATCTTAATGCCCTTCTTGGGCGTGGTGTGCATGTGGTTACTGTTAACGATTACCTTGCCAAGAGGGATTCCGAGTGGATGGGCAAAATCTACAATTTTCTTGGCCTCGACGTGGGTGTCATTGTGCATGGTCTGGACGATGAAGAGAGAAAAAGGGCCTATAATGCCGATGTTACCTATGGGACTAATAACGAGTTTGGGTTTGATTACCTTAGAGATAATATGAAATATTCGCTGGAGGATATGGTTCAGAGAGACTTTTATTATGCTATAGTGGATGAGGTGGACTCTATATTGATCGATGAAGCAAGGACGCCTCTTATCATCTCTGGGCCTTCAGATGAGTCTACAGAACTATACTACCGTGTGAATCAGATAATCCCCTTCCTAAAAGAGGAACATTATAAAATAGATGAAAAGGCAAGGGCAGTAACTTTAACAGAGGAGGGGGTTGCCCAGTGTGAACGTCTTCTCGGGGTCGAAAATTTATACGATCCTGCCAATACCGAGCTTCTTCATCATGTTCAACAGGCATTAAAGGCCCATAAACTTTTCAAAAAGGATGTGGATTACATAGTAAAAGATGGCCAGGTAATAATTGTTGACGAATTCACTGGCAGGATTATGCCAGGAAGACGGTACAGCGATGGGCTTCATCAGGCCCTTGAGGCCAAAGAAGGGGTCAAGATAGAAAGTGAGAACCAGACCCTTGCATCTATTACTTTCCAGAATTTTTTTAGGATGTATGAAAAACTTGCAGGCATGACAGGTACTGCTGATACAGAAGCTGCTGAGTTTAAGAAAATATACGATCTTGATGTAGTTGTGATACCGACTCATAAGCCTATGATAAGGGTTGACCATCCAGACGTGGTATTTCGTACAGTAGAGGAGAAATTTCGTGCCGCTGCCAAGGAGATACAAGAGTTGCACAGACAGGGAAGGCCGGTTCTAGTTGGTACAACCAGTGTTGAAAATTCTGAAAAGCTCTCGGATATGTTGAAAAAGATGGGGGTGCCTCATGAGGTGTTGAATGCAAAGCATCATGAACGAGAGGCAGAGATAGTTGCCCATGCTGGGGAGAAGGGTAGGGTAACGATTGCAACCAACATGGCTGGCCGTGGAACAGACATAGTCCTTGGGGATGGTGTTCGGGAGCTTGGCGGCCTTCATATACTCGGCACAGAAAGACACGAGTCGAGGCGAATAGACAACCAGTTAAGGGGACGTTCCGGGCGTCAGGGTGATCCTGGTTCGTCCCGTTTTTATCTATCTCTTGAAGACGATCTTTTAAGGATTTTTGGTTCTGACAAGATAGCAGGTCTTATGGATAAGATGGGCATGAAGGAAGGGGAGCCTATAGAGCATCCAATGCTTTCAAAGGCGATCGAGAACGCTCAGAGAAAGGTAGAGGCCCACAATTTTGAAATAAGAAAACACCTGCTCGAATACGATGATGTCATGAACAAGCAGAGGGAGGTAGTCTACGGCCTTAGAAAACAGATAATGAAAGGCGAGAATTTGAGGGAGGAGATTCTCGCCTATATAGAGGAGATTAGTGACAATCTTGCCAATAGTTACTTTGACGACAAGTTGCCTCCTGAAGAATGGGATTGGGATGGTCTGGATGAGACACTCAGGGTCCGCTATGGAACCGAAAAGAGTATAAAGGAAATAGAAGAACTTCCAACTTCCCAGGCAGAGCTGAAGGAACTCATAGAGTCCCTACTCAAGGAGGCCTATGAACGCCAGGTTAAGCGTTTTGGTGATGAAGAGATGGCCATGGCAGAAAGGTTTATAATGCTCCAGAACCTCGATACCATATGGAAGGATCATCTACTGAACATGGATCACCTGAGAGAGGGTATAGGCCTCAGGGGCTATGGTCAGAAGGATCCTCTTCAGGAGTATAAAAAGGAAGGCTATGAAATGTTCTTGGATATGGTGCGCCGTTTTAGGGAAGAGACGGTAAGCCTCATGCTAAGGATACGTCCCATGAGACCAGAGGAGGTGGAGGAGCTTGAAGAGAAGCGTCGACGCAGACAGGAGCGAGAGCTTAGGATGAGTCACGGAGAGGAAGAGGCATCAAAGCCAAAGCCTGTCAAACGGAAGAGCAAGAAGATAGGCAGGAATGAACCTTGTCCCTGTGGCAGTGGCAAAAAGTACAAAAAGTGTTGCGGGAGGAAATAATAATGGAGGTCCCTGGTTTTTATGGAGCTGCTGTTGAAGCAGGGATAAAATACAAAGACAGGCTAGACCTTGGAGTCATCTTTTCAAAGCCTTCGTGCAACTTGGCTGCTGTTTTCACTAGAAATATTGTGAAGGCGGCTCCTGTCTTGGATTCCATTGCAGTCATTGAAAGATCTTCCTCCTTCAGGGCCATAGTGGTAAACAGTGGAAACGCCAATGCATGTACAGGCAAACAGGGGCTTCGTGACTGTGAGAGTATAAGAAAAAGGGCATCTCAACTACTTGACTGCAAAGAAGAGGAAGTGCTTGTTGCATCCACCGGGGTTATTGGGGCATTTCTTCCTATGGGAAAATACCTTGCCGGGCTTGAAAGGGCCTGCTTATCTTTAAGGGAGGATGGCCTTCTTGATGTATCTCAGGCCATACTGACTACAGATACCAGGCACAAGGTGGCCATGAGACAGGTTGAAGGCCGTGGAACTCCTATTACCATATTTGGCATGGCCAAGGGAGCAGGTATGATTGGTCCAAATATGGGGCCTCCTCAGGCCACCATGCTTGCCTTTGTCCTGACAGATGCAGTGGTTGATCCGGAGTTTTGGCAAAGTGTGCTTGAAGATGCGGTGGATGCCTCTTTCAATCGTATAACTGTTGATGGAGATACTAGTACTAATGATACGGTCTTGGCTCTTGCGAACGGTCATGCAAGAAATCAGGTCATTGATGGCCAGGAAACGCTTTCAGAAGGATTTAAACAGGCCCTTTACGATATCCTGCAAAGTCTTGCAGAGCAGATTGTTATGGATGGAGAGGGAGCGACAAAGTGCGTAAGGATAAGTGTACGTGGTGCGGCCTCTGATGAGGATGCAAGGGTATGTGCCAGCACAGTTTCCAATTCTCCACTTGTAAAGACCGCGTTCTTTGGACAAGATCCTAACTGGGGAAGGATAATTGCTGCGGCCGGAAGATCAGGAGCATATTTTGATCCAAACAAGGTGACGATAACGGTTGGAGGTATCAAGGTGGCAGATCGAGGGGTGTCTCTTGGGCAAGAGGCTGAAAAAGCGGCGGCAGAGAAGATGAAGAAATCCAGGTTCGATGTGGAGTTAGATCTTGGGGCAGGAAAGGCTGAATATTCAATGCTAACCTGCGACCTTTCTACAGAGTATGTCCATATAAATGCCGATTATCGTACATAGCAGTCAAGCAGGTTTGTTAATCTGGTGAAGCCATTTGAAAATAATGGCAATGGCCTGTGCTTGAAAAATAACCCTGAAAAAATATTAGCAACACAACTAAACAAGAAGGGCCTGCCAATCCTTTCTAGTTGGCCCTTCTTGTTTATGTCCGCCTGTTATTGGTTAGAGGCCTTTTTATCCGGCCACGTGGCCTTCAGATTGTTTACCAGTTCCAACAGTTCGTAGGTCTTTGGCTGAAGGTTTGCCATAAAGAATTCAAGCTGTTGCTTTCTATCTGTTCCAGCCTGGGAAAGCTTCAGAAGTTCTTCTGCTTTTATATGAAGCTTGTTGTGAATCTGTTTAATTTGTGAAATCGTATCGGATGGGAAGAGCTGGGAAGATGAAACAGTTTCAACCCACTTGCCCATAAAGCAGTTATTCGGGTTAAGCTCTACCTCTGGTTTTCTATCCTCCATGATGGCTAGCCTTATATTTTCAGACCAGGTAAAGTGTGCAAGAATGGCCCCCATTAGCTGGGCCTTTGGAAGTGTATAGGGGGCTGCCTCATGAAGCACCTTGGTATCGCAGTTAAAGAGTGAGGCAATCTCGTTTAACTGATTGGAAAAGGCCTCAACCATTGATTTGCTCATGCCTATGGATTCGGCTACAGCCGAGAAGTCGTTTGCCTGTTCTGCAAGCTTGTGGGCCTGTTCCTCCAAAGAACGGACTTTTTCTGCACCTTCCATTACACTTTGGTTTATTTCGGAAACTGTTGCTGTCTGCTCTTCTGCTGCACTGGCTATAGTGTTGGTAAAGTCATTGACCTGGGCCACTGTCTGGGTAATCTCTTCTACAGAGGAGACGGCCTTGGAGGTGCCGGACTGGATAATCTGAATCATTTTGGTTATTTCCTCTGTAGCTTCTGAGGTCTGTTTTGCCAGTTCCTTTACCTCATTTGCCACTACTGCAAAGCCTTTTCCTGCCTCGCCAGCCCTTGCTGCCTCTATTGTGGCATTAAGGGCGAGGAGGTTTGTCTGGTCTGCAATGGAGTTGATCACCTGGATGATACCTCCTATCTTTTCAGAGTTTTCTCCGAGTTCCTTAATAACCCCATTGGTGTACTCTGCCTTTTCTTGGGCCTCACTCGTAGCCCTTGCAGATTCTGCAACATTTTGGGCAATTTCATTTGTGGCCTCTGACAGCTCTTGGGTGGCCCCAGCCACATTTTCCAGGGTGGCCGCTGCCTCTGAGGATGCATCTGCAACCCTTTGGGCAGCTTTGTCCATGTCATTGGCCCCATCTTTTACAATATCGTTTACATTATCCAGTTCGTCTGTAATTACTTTGATACCAATGGCCTGTCTCTTTAGCAGATTTATTAGATGACCGTTGGTATACACAATGTTGTTGGCCATCTTTCCAAGCATTCTTATCTGGGGCGCTCCTTCTGGCTTGATACCCCTTCTAAGGTCTCCATTTGTTATTTCTTCAAGGATGGACATGATACGTGAAATAGGGACCTGCAGATTTATTTTTAAGCCAATGTAGCTAAGGGTTATGGCAACAATGCATGCGGCAAGGGCAATTGTCAGGCTCTTGGCTATCTCGCTTTTGGCATTGGCATATATAGGGGCCATGTCCAGGTATTGGACATATACGCCTGTTGGATCGTTTTTATAGTCAGGTATTCTTACTCCCAATACCATGAAATTCCCTATGTTTTTAGAGACGGTTTTTTCCTTCAATGCCTTAGCTAAGAATGTTTCATCCACATAGGAGGACAGTTTTGCAGGTCCTTTTGTCAGTATGGAGAATTTGCCCAAGTGCTTTAACTTTCTGGTGCTTGCAGTAGCTTTTACCCTTTGCAGGCCAAAGATCTGTATCGGGTTGTTGGTTGTCTGTTGCACTGTCCTGGCCACGTCGGCAAGGCTTGTAATTACTTCAACACTTGCTATGGGCTTGGAGCCTTCGCTGCCAAAAATGGGTGCGACTCCCCTTACTGCAAGGCCCACCCGGCCTGCCTCTATTCCCTTTACAGGTAGGCCGGTTGTAAGCACGTCCACCACTGTCTTTCTAAAACCGGATATGTCGTCACCGAATTTTTTGGGTTTCCATACCCTTAAAAAGGATCGGCCTGGCGGGACATGAAAGTGCACTTTTATCTTTGTCTTATTTCTGCTGTTGATGGAAGAGATAATTGGCTTAATGGCCAAAAGCAGGGATTCTCTGTCGTTGTTTTCCATGGCCTGTTTTACCCTTGCCATGTTTGCAATGAATGTGGCGATTGCCAGATTGGTGCTAGCTGTATTATCTGCTTCTTTTAAGAGGACATCGGAGTTTTTGATCGCCTGAGACTGTATGGCCTTCACTTCCGAATCTGCTGCAAGTTTTATCTGAGCTATTTGAATAGCAGAAAGAGCGACAATGATTATGCTGATTCCAACTAGGATCCTTACTACAAGGGACATCTGGGAAAAGCTACTAATGATTTTCTTCAGCATGATGTTCCTCCATAAAAAAAGAGATGATTTTTGTCCTATGCTTTTTATCGGTCTTGTGCAGAAGCCTCTTAAGGGGAAAGGCCGATTTTTTTTATAATTTATAATTTCAGCCTATGGTTTTATTAGGGTCCTTCAATCGTTTTTGACAGGGGAAGAGGTTGGCTCAGGCAATGCATTTGATAGACGGTTATCGCAAGGCCACAGGGTTTTTAGTCTTAAGATGAGTTCCAGTGCCTCTTTAGGGCATGGACCTTTGGGAGAAAGGACGTTTAATCTTATCAGATGATCTCCTCTCTTACCGTCTCTGCCTATCCATCCTTTGCCTTTGATCCTTATGAACTTTTCACTTCCAAGGCCAGGATGCAGAAAGACTTTTTCGGTCCCGTCTATGGTTTCTACCTTTATGTAGCCCCCTCCAAGTCTTGTCCAGCAGTCCACATCTACAGTGGAAATTATGTCTTTTCCGTGAATTATCCAGCCTTCTGGAGTATTAACTTCAACCTCCAGAAAGCAGCCGTCTTCCGATGCCCGATTAGAATTTGTTGGCCGATCCAGTTCCAGAATGGTGCCGTTTCTAGTCCCTGGAGGGATCATTACCTTCATCTTTTTCTTTCTGGTGATGAGTCCCCTTCCAGAACAGTCTGGGCAGCTTGATAGCCTATCCTTGCCTTTGCCGCTGCAATGGGAGCAGATGATCTTGAGATTTTCTCCTCCCCAAGCCAAGGTCTTATATCCCTTTCCATTGCATGACGGGCATGGGGGCAGGTTGTCTGGAGCTATTTTACCAAGGCCGTTACATTTGCTGCAAAAGTCCTGCCCATCTGCAACTTCTATGTTGACACTTGTACCGTATAGTGCCTCTTTTAGGCTGATCTGGACAAACAAAAAGGTACCTTCAAGGGAGCTGTCTCGTCCAGAGGATTGATCTGCCAGGGAGGCAGACGTCACGGTCCGGTTTTCGGGTGACTGTACCACTAGTCTCTTTTTTAGCAGAAGATAGGCATCCTTTATGGCCAGAAATCTTTTGATATTTTTCATGTTTCTGCCACAGATATCTGGATGCCATAAACGAACCAACCGCCTGTAGGCACTCTTTACCTGTTCCAGGTCGGCATCCCTTTTCAGGCCGAGGATAGAATATGGATCAATATCTAAATGATTCAATTGTTGTTCTTAAATCTTTAATAATGGCAAATGCTCAATGTGGGGCAGACCGTTTCCTTCTATGCCCCTTTTTTCTATTTTTAACCAGTATTTTTCTTCTTCTCTGTGTTTTCTATGGCCTTGCTGTTCAATATTATGAGAAGCTTGCTATCGAGCTTGCAAACTTGGCCTACGTATTTAAGATCAATGCCTTCTATCATATCTGGTGGCGGTTCTATCTTTTCTGTTGGAATTGACATCACGTCACCGATGCGTTCTACAAGAAGGCTTATAGGTTCCTCTCTGTTGCCCATTATAACGTTGTTGTATTCTTTTTTTCCGTCTTTTTCGTCCGACTCGTTGCACGATAATCCGATCCTTGTTGCAAGATCTATTGCAGTTAAGATCTGTCCCCTGAGATTTACAACTCCAGAGACATAGTCTGGAGCCATTGGCACTGGGGTGACATCTAGTGTCCTGTTTATTTCAATGACGTCGTCTATGGGCAGGCCAAAAAAGTGTTTGTCATAATAGAATGTGACAAACTGTGATGTGTCCGCCATTGCCATTTCTACAACATTTCCTCTCTTTTCTACTACAGGAAGCGTTTCGTTAGCCTGTTTCATCTTGCTTTCTCCTTCCTATGCGGCAGTTTCAAGGGCCTTTTCTTTAAGCAGATTTGTGACTGCCCGCAGTACCTGATCCCTGTCGAGTTTGGCCTGATAGTCGTCTATACCAGCCTCAAGTCCACGTTGTCTGTTTTCTTCACCTGAGAGAGATGTGACAGCAATGATGGGGATGTCTTTGTTGGCCCCTTCGCTTCTTATTTTTCTGGTAAGTTCAAATCCATTCATTCTGGGCATTTCTATATCGGTAATAAGCAAGTCAAAGTGATCAGATTGGAATATCTCCCAGGCCTTTTGTCCATCTTCAGCCTCTACCACTTCATAGCCTGCACCTGTCAGATACGAAGACAACAGATTTCTATAGAAGGTTGAGTCTTCTGCCAGAAGGATCCGGGCAGGTACATCTGCGTAGAGTTCTTCCTGGGTAAAGAAGTCAGGATCATGCATGGATATAATTTGATAAACGTCTAAGAAAAGGGTGGTCCTCTCCTTAATGATTGCTGACCCTAAAATTCCATCTTGCTTGAACGTCCCTTCCTCGACATCGATTGCCAAATCCAGGCTATCATCTATTTGGGAGACAAGAAAGGCAATGTCCTTGTGATTCATATGAAAAACTATAAGGTGATACTCATCTTGCTCGGGCAGGGGTGAGATGGGCAGATAGTTTTCAAGACGTATGACAGGCATGGAATGACCTCTGTATTGGATGACCTCCTTTCCACCTACAAATTCCAGATCAGTGGCCTTTATCTTGTCAAGCCTGTTCACAAGTGCAAGCGGTAAGGCAAAGTATTCTTCTGGGCCAATGGTGCAAAGGAGCAGGAACTGGTGATCGTCTTCCACGGTCTTGGTGCTTACCACCGATCCGTGTTTCATGGTGTCGTCACCTGCAGCAGCAGATGAGGTTATGCCTACAACGTCTAAGATAAGCGCAACCCTGCCATCTCCCATAAGGGTGGTTCCTGCAAACACAGGAATATGTTTCAGGTGGGAACCAAGAGGTTTTACAACTATTTCCTCGGAATCGCTAATAGAATCGACGACGAGTCCAAAGAGATGGCCACCTGCATTTAACACCACGATGTTCATTCCCTCATCCTGGTGTTCCTGTTTTTGTTTTTCAAGCCTTAGTACATTTCTAAGGCGGATAAGGGGCAGTATTTCTCCGCGAAGCCTGTAAAATTCTGAGTTTCCAATCTTTTGGACGTCCCTTTCCATAAGCTTTGGGTTTAAATGTACAAGCTCTACCAGGTTTACTTGGGGAATTGCATAGCGCTGGCCTTGGCTAGTGACTATAAGTGCAGGGATGATGGCAAGGGTCAATGGAATCTTGATTTTTATAGTAGTCCCAACGTTGACCTCGCTTAATAATTCCACTGTGCCGCCAAGTTTTTCTATGTTGGTCTTGACCACATCCATGCCGACACCGCGGCCTGATATATTGGTGACCTTTTCAGCGGTGGAAAAGCCAGGCTGGAATATTAGCATCAGGGCCTCTCTGTCGCTTAGGGCCTCTGCTTGCTCTTCGGTAATTATTCCTTTCTCCACCGCTTTTTTGCGGAGTTTGTCTGGATCTATACCAGCTCCGTCATCAACAATCTCGATAATTACTTGTCCACCCTCGTGGTAGGCCTTCATGGTAAGGGTGCCTACAGGGGGTTTTTCTTTTTGAACTCTAATTTCTGGGGGCTCGATACCGTGATCGATGGAATTTCTCACCATGTGGGTAAGGGGATCCTTTATGCTTTCAATAATGGAGCGGTCAAGCTCTGTCTCAGCCCCCTCTATCCGGAGTTGCACCTTTTTCTCAGCAGTCTTTGCCAGGTCTCTGACGATCCTTGGAAACTTGTTGAATACGTTTCCGATTGGTTGCATCCTGGTTTTCATTATCTGTTCCTGAAGTTCGGTAACGACAAGGCTCATGCGTTGGTTGGCAGTCAGGAATTCAGGATCGTTAAGTTGGTTGGCAAGCTGGGTGAGCCTGTTTCTTGAAAGCACAAGCTCGCCTGCAAGGGTCATAAGTTGATCAAGTAGGTGTACGTCAATCCTGACATGGCTTTCTGTGAGATGGGTTGTAGTAGGTGCAGGCTTTCTTGCAGGGGGCTTCTTTTTGGCCTTTGGTTTAGTCTGTTCCTTTTGGGTCTTTCCTGTCTCTTTCCCAGCTCCTTTGGCTTTGGCTTCGTCCTTTGATTCTTCCTGGGCCTGCTGGGCCTTTTCATCTGTTTTCTTGTCGCTATCTTCAGGTTGGGCCTGCTCCTGCTGGGCAGCCTCTTCTGTTTGAGCCCCTTTGTCTTCCTCGGATGGTGAGCCAGATGACTCTTTTGTGATTTTTTCAGCAAAGTTTCTCAAGTCAACGATGAAGTCTAGATATTCTGTATCCACAGGTTCTTTGCCGCTGGCTTCTAATTCTGCCACTATTGCCTTAATATAGTCCACAGACTGAAGCAGCATGGTGGTGATGTCTTCATTGACTGTAATGATTCCATCCCTGAGCTTGGACAGGATATCTTCGGCAAAGTGTGCGATTCCTTCAAGGGTGGTAAAGCCAAAGAACCCAGAAGTTCCCTTTATCGTGTGAATGGTCCTGAATATGCTTTTAATCAGCTCTTCGTTTTCAGGGTCTTGTTCCAGTTCAACAAACTGCTGATCTAGAAGCTCCAGGTTTTCTTTGGATTCTGCCAAAAAATCTTTCAGGATGTCGTCTTCCATTCCCATGACTAATCTCCTAAATTTTTATAGTCGATTTTTATCCGTATTGTCTTAACTTAGTATTGTCTTAACTTATTGCTTTTGCCAACATGTAGTACGTCCAAAGGTCTTTCTCTTCATACATGATGGGAGTCCCACAGGTGTTTCTGTGGCCCCAAGGAACAAATAGCCTCCTGGATTTATCACCTTCACCAGTTTTTCTAATATGGCCTTTTTGGTTTTTTGGTCGAAGTAGATAAGCACGTATCTACACATGACAACGTCTATATTGTTTATTCCAATTAGAGGACCCATGAGGTTTACTTTTTTAAACCTGATGAGTCTCTTTAGATTGTCATTGACGATCCAGAATGCTCCCTGTTGCTTGAAGTACTTGATTAGAAGCTGAATAGGCAGGCCTCTGTTGACTTCTACCTGAGTGAAGCGTCCTGCACGTCCTTTATCTATTGCCTGTTGCGATATATCAGAGGCAATGATTTCCCTTCTCCACGTCTTGATTTGAGGAAAATTTTCTTCCAAGATAATGGCAATGCTATAAGGTTCCTGCCCAGTGGAACAAGCGGCACTCCAGAATCTCAAAATCTTTTTACCTTTTCTCTTTTCAATCAGTTCCGGGATGATCTCCTTTTTCAGCACCTCAAAGGGATGTTGATCCCTAAAGAAATAGGTCTCGTTAGTGGTCATGGCCTCTATGATCTGTTCCTTGAGTTTAGGCGTTGGACTAAACTTTGCCTTGCGGTACAGATCATTGAGATCTTTTAATCCAAGCACCCTGGCAAGTTCGTTGAGCCTGCTTTCAAGAAGGTACTCCTTGCCTTTTGTCAGGGCGATTCCACTTGATTCTTTGACCATTGTGGAGAAAAACCGGAACTGTTCCGGATTAATCATGATCTACATATCCCCTTTGTTCTCAAAATCTGTGTCCCGAAAGCTCCAAAATCGAATTTGTAATATTCCCAAGGGGCACCACCTTGTCTGCAATACCTGCTTCAGCAACAAATTTAGGCATGCCCCATACCACACTAGTTTCTTTGTCTTGAGCTAAAATTATTGCCCCTTTTTGTTTTAAGAATTTTGCTCCTTCGAGTCCGTCTTGGCCCATGCCGGTCATAACGGCGGCCACTACTCGGCCTCCGTATGCCTGGGCTAGAGAGCGGAATAGAACATCTACTGCTGGACGGCAGCTGTTTTCTGGAGGATTCTGGTTAAGGGTAACCACAAAGGAGCGTTCCCTCTTTTTTACCTCCATGTGATAGTCTCCAGGCGCAATGTATACAGTACCACCATTTACTGGCATGTTGTCTTTAGCTTCTACCACTTTCAACTTAGACTTTTGATCAAGCCTATGGGCTAGTTGGGCTGTAAATACTGGAGGCATGTGTTGAACCAAGAAGATCGGGAGTCTAAAGTTTGCCGGAAAGCGAGGAATGACTTGGTTAAGGGAATTTGGGCCACCAGTAGAAACTCCTATGCCAATTGCCTCGATCTTCCCTGGCCTTAATATTCTGCCTTTTGGAGGAATCTTGGCTGCTGGAGCAGATCTTGCCGGTTTATGCTGCACAAGGTTAGACCGGACAGCCCGCTTTCCCGGTCTTAGGACATTTTTTCTGGCTCTGTTACCATTTGGGCTTGGTCCAAGGGCCTCGATCTTGGGAATGAGGAGATTTTCTATAGTTTTTACACTTTCGGCAAAGGCACCAGTGCCTTTTGGCTTTGGCACAAAGTCAACGGCCCCCTTTGAAAGCGCTTCCAGGGTGGTTTTTGCACCTTGGGAAGTCAGGCTCGAAAACATGATGACCACAGTCTTGAGATGCTGTCTTTTTATGGCTTCCAAGGTGGCAAGACCGTCCATTTCAGGCATCTCTACATCTAGGACCGTTACATCTGGCCTAAGAATCCTTATCTTTTGGACCGCCTCTCGTCCATTTGAGGCGGTACCAACCACGCGAATCTTTGGATTCTTGCCAAGGGCCTCCTGGAGTATTTTCCTAAAGACCACAGAATCGTCCACAACAAGAACTCGAATCATAGACCAAGCACCATTTTGACCTTTTCTTCCAGCATCTCTGGCGTAAAGGGCTTCATAAGATATTCATTTGCCCCTGCCATAACAGCTTTGATCACATTTTCCTGTTGATTTTCAGTAGTCACCATCATTACCTTTGTGTCATTCCATTCAGGTTTTTTCCTGATTTCCACAAGGCAATCGTAACCCTCCATCTCTGGCATATACCAATCAAGGAGCACCAGATCGAAAGGGCCTTCACTTTTTATTTTTTCTAGGGCATCCACCCCATTTACTGCCTCCTTTATTTCTCCAAAGGCGTTCATCTGTTTCAGGCCAGCCTTTACGATATTACGCATGGATTTCGAGTCATCGACCACTAGTGCCTTCATAGAGTGACCCCTGTTCGTTTTTGGTTTGATGTACCCATTCAATGTCTTTATCGAAAATTCTTGCTAAACCATTAAGTAATTTTGAACCAAAATTGATAATCTGTTTTTTTATGTGGTATCGATTAATAAAGTTACAAAACATCCTTGAGAGCTAAGAGAAAATGGGCTAAGACAAGGCAGCAAATGAAAAAAACGATACAAACAGGTGAAGACCTATGGATTATAAGGATACATTAAATCTTCCTAAGACAAAGTTTCCGATGAAGGCCAATCTGAGCCAAAAAGAGCCCCAAATGCTCAAGAGATGGGAGGCACTGGGCCTCTATAAGAAACTTATTGAAAAGGGAAAGCATCGGCCAAAGTTCATACTTCATGATGGGCCTCCGTATGCAAATGGTCATCTCCACCTTGGCCATACTGTCAACAAGGTGCTCAAGGATATTATTGTGAAATATCAGATGATGACCGGTCGCAGTGCACCGTTTGTTCCAGGGTGGGACTGTCATGGCCTGCCCATTGAACATAATGTTGAAAAGAAGCTTGGTTCAAAGCGTCATCAGATGGACAAGCTCGCCATAAGGAAGCAGTGTAGACGGTACGCAGAGCGTTTTGTTGATATACAGAGAAAGGAGTTTGAACGCCTAGGTGTAATAGGTGACTGGGAAAATCCTTATCTTACCATGAATTATGGTTATGAAGCCACTATTGCCAAGGAATTTTGTCAGATATACCTAGATGGCTATGTGCTCAGGAGTACGAAACCCGTGCATTGGTGCCCGACTTGTGTGACTGCACTGGCCGAGGCAGAGGTTGAATATGCTCCTCACAAGTCTCCTTCTATTACAGTAAGGTTTCCTTGCAGTGGCCAGTTTAGGGATTGGCTGATATCAAATGTTAGTGGTCTTGATCAACAGGCTGAGTGCTATGTCCTTATTTGGACAACTACTCCTTGGACATTGCCGGCCAATAGGGCGGTGGCAGTGCATCCAGACTTTAATTATGTGGTAGTTAGAGTGCCTGCAGATAAGGTCAAGGCTGCCATGTCCTTAGAAGCAGGGGGTAAGGACGAGATATGGCTAGTAGCAGAAGGCAGGCTTCAGGCAATTTTGCTGGCCCTTGGACTCGAGCAGACAGACGTGCAGATACTTCATGAATTTACAGGGCAAGAGCTTGAGGGGCAACAAGTGCGGCATCCATTTATAGATAGGCAGGGCCCGGTTATTGTTGCAGATTATGTAACCCTCGACAGTGGTACCGGTATTGTCCATATAGCCCCGGGCCATGGTACCGAAGACTATGACAGTGGCAGAAAATATGGCCTCGAGGTCTATTCGCCGGTTGATGACAGAGGTCTTTTTACAAAAGATGTACAGGGATTTGAGGGGCAGCATATATTCAAGGCAAACCCGGATATTGTTGAGCTTTTGAAACAAAGGGGGATGCTAGTCCATACAGAAGAGCTTAGTCACAGTTATCCGCACTGTTGGAGATGTAAAAGACCTGTGATATTTAGGGCTACCGCCCAGTGGTTTATCTCAATGGATAAAAATAGTCTGAGATCCAGGGCCCTTAAAAATATTGATAAGGTTAAATGGATTCCTGCTTGGGGCAGGGACAGGATTTACGGTATGGTAGAGGCCAGGCCAGACTGGTGCATATCAAGGCAAAGGGCATGGGGCGTCCCTATTACCGTCTTTACATGCAAATCTTGTGGCAAAACGGTCCTTACAAAGGAAATGGCAGACAAGATTGTGGAAATCTTTGAAAAAGAAGGTGCTGATGCATGGTTTCAAAGACCTGTTTCAGACTTTCTTCCTGAAGGCTATTCCTGTCAGGCTTGCGGCAGCTCTGACTTTAAAAAGGAAGAGGATATCCTGGATGTCTGGTTTGATTCAGGTGTAAGTCATGCTGCAGTTCTTGAGAGGAGGGAGGAACTATCTTGGCCTGCGGATATGTATCTTGAGGGAAGCGATCAACACAGGGGATGGTTTCAGAGTTCACTTTTGACATCTGTTGCAACCCGTAATAGTGCTCCTTACAGATCTGTTCTTACTCATGGTTTTGTAGTGGATGGCAAGGGTAAAAAGATGTCCAAATCTGTTGGAAATGTAATTCCTCCAGAGAAGTTGATAAAGCGTTTTGGCGCAGAAATATTAAGGCTTTGGGTAAGTGCAGAGGACTACAGGGATGATATAAAGATATCAGATGAAATACTTCAGAGGTTGACCGAAGCCTATAGGAAGATAAGAAACACCATACGGTATCTTTTGAGCAATCTTAGTGACTTTGATCCAATTACAGATTCGCTTCCATTTAGTGAGTTGGAGTCTCTTGATAGATGGGCTCTTGACAGGGTTTTTAAGGCTCTAAGGAGAATACGAAAGGGATATGATGAATATAAGTTCCATATAGTCTTTCATCAGATTCATCAGTTATGTACAGTAGATTTAAGTTCGCTCTATTTGGACATAGTCAAAGATAGGTTGTACTGTGAGCTTCGGGATGGTAGACCAAGAAGATCTTGTCAGACTGCCCTTTATCATATTGCGAGGAATCTCATTGTCAGCATGGCTCCGGTTTTGTCATTTACGGCAGATGAGGCATGGGCTCACCTTACAGGTGACCAGGAGGCATCTGTATTTTTTGAACAGTTTTCCAAGGCCCAGAACGACCTCCTTTCTGAGGCCGAAGAGGAATTTTGGAGCAAGACGATAGGATTAAGAAACGAGATTACAAAGGCCTTGGAGCTTGCAAGAAGGGAAAAGCGTATAGGTCTTGCACTTGACGCCAAGGTGTTGGTGCGGTTGCCTGAAGACATCGGCCTTGAAAAAGATGACGAGCTTGTTCAGTGTCTGAAGATGGTAACTATCGTTTCTCAACTTCAGCTTGTAGACAGTTTTGATGATGAACAAGTAAAGAAGGGCAATATCTGGCAGAGTGAGGACATCCCAGGGCTTTTATGTCTTGTGTTGCCGGCAGAAGGGGAAAAATGTGCCCGTTGCTGGACCTGGAGTACATATGTTGGAAAAGATGAAGAGTTCCCGGATGTGTGTGAAAGGTGTGCAAGAGTCTTAAGGCAAATGGGTGCAGGGCAAGAAAGGGATTAGCAAAAACTAAATAAGGGCTTACCGGATTAGGATGTTTTTTATTTAAAGACAGTTTTTTAGAGATGGTCTGAAAAGGCTTTTAGAGGAAAGACGTTCAGTGGATAACACGGGATTTAGCGATAGATTGCGGAGGCTTAGTCATCCCCTGCTTTTGCCAATGGCAAGATTTCTTGGGCGGCTTGGATTTACCCCAAATATGCTTTCTCTGATAGGGATGGTGGCTTATATAGTGGCTGGACTTGTCCTTGCGACTGGCCATCCCCTTTTGTGTGCGGCAATTTTGATAATATTTGGTCCGCTTGACGTACTTGATGGGACACTGGCCAGGGATAGCGGACAGGAGAGCGACTATGGTGCCTTCTTAGATGCGACTCTGGACAGATATGAGGAATTTTTTATTTATGCCGGGCTTCTTTACTATATGATGAGTGGGCTTGGAAAAGGCCCCTTTTCGGCTATTTTGGTCCTTTCGGCACTTTCAGGCTCCTTTTTTGTCAGTTATACCAGGGCAAAGGCAGAGGCCCTTGGTTTCGAATGCAGCGTAGGTATATTGACGCGTTTTGAAAGAATAGTCCTTTTTATTTTGGCCATTGTCACCGGCTGGATGGATTCCTTGTTGGCAGTGATCGCCTTGCTTTCTTTCGTTACTACCTTCCAGAGGATGGCTGTGGTTGCAAAGCAGGCAAGGGGACATGAAAAGGCATAGGGGCCGTCTATTTGTGGTGGCAACTCCTCTTGGAAATCTTGAGGATGTCACCTTAAGGGCCGTTAATGTCTTGAAACATGTATCTCTTATAGCAGCAGAGGATACCAGAAGAACCAAAAAGCTTTTGGCGCACCTTGGCATAAAGACCAGGTTGGTCAGTTGTAATGAACACAATGAGTTAAAGAGGTTTCAGCTCGTTCTTGATGTCTGCAGCCAGGGTAAGGATGTGGCCCTTGTGTCCGATGCAGGCACACCCGGTGTTTCTGATCCGGGTGCCCTCATCATAAAGAGATCCAGAGAAGAAGGAATTGAAATACTGCCGGTCCCTGGGCCAAGTGCGGTGGCCACTGCCCTTAGTGTTTGTGGTATGAAGGCGGATCAGTATTACTTTGCTGGTTTTCTGCCGTCAAAGAGACAGGAACGGTTAAAGGCCTTGAAACAGATGGCAGGCCTTGAATGCCTGCTTGTGTTTTTTGAGGCGCCTCATCGTATTATTGCTGCATTGCAAGACATGTTAGAGCTATTTGGAGATAGACAGGCCTTTTTAGCCAGGGAAATGACAAAGGTTCATGAAACCTACATATTTTCAAGCATTAGCAGAATCTTAGCAGCGCTTTCTGAAGATATCAGGGTGAGAGGGGAAATTACCTTGATAGTAGAAGGAGCAGCCAAAAGGGAAAAATTCAAGGAGGAGATACCCGAGGAGGTGGAAAAGGTGATGGCAGGGCTGTTATCCAGCAACAAGATGAGCGTCAAGGAGGCTTCGGTCCTTCTTTCAGGCATTTGTAATATAAAAAGGGGATTATTATATCAATTGGCCCTGTGTCTGTCTGGGGAAAGAGAATGTCATGACCACTGATGGAATTGTTGTTGTTATTCCTGCCCGTTACGGTTCAAGCAGGTTTCCAGGAAAACCTCTTGCTGATATCTGTGGTGAGCCTATGATTGTTAGAGTGGTGCAGAGGGCAAAACTAATAAAAGGGGCGGATATGGTTGTTGTGGCGACTGATGATCACAGGATTGCCAATGTTTTAAAAGAAAAGGATTTTCCTTATGTAATGACATCTAAGAGGCATCTTTCAGGTACAGACAGGATTGCAGAGGCTATTCATGCCTTAGGCCTTTCTCCTGGGCAGATAGTGGTAAATGTTCAAGGTGATCAACCCCTCTTAGATATTAGAGCGGTGGAGAACATGGTGAGGCTGTTTAGGAACAGTAGAGATTTTGTAATGACAACTGTTGCTTGTCCGATGGATGCCTCCTCAGCAACCGATCCAAACCGGGTTAAGGTAGTGCTTGATAGAGATGGTGGTGCTCTGTACTTTTCACGGTCGGTCATACCTTACGACAGAGATGGAATTTACTGCAACGAACCGCATTTATATCTGCGTCATCTTGGCCTCTACTGTTACAGCGTGGAATTTTTGAAAAAGTATGTCACCTGGCCAGAAGGAAGGCTTGAGGCAGTAGAAAAACTAGAACAGTTGCGTGTTTTGGAGAGAGGGTTGCGTATAGGAGTTGCTTTGGTTGATACAGCTCCTCCAGAGGTTGATGCCCCAGAAGATCTCGAAGAAGTTAGGAATCTTTTCAGCCAAGAAAACACAGGCCCGTTTTAGGCCTTCTTCAATTCAACCCTTTGGCCTAGAAACCTTCTGACAATTTCAACAGTGTGGGGGGTCATGTCCGAAAGGTAAAATTCCCTGTAGGCTTTGGTCCCATTGTTAGCCATGTTGCCTGTCTTTTTTTCCACAAATGAGGCCACTTTTTGGGCAACCTCTCTTGAAGGGTCTACTATTTTTATCCTTTTCCCAGCCTTTTCCTGGATAACGTTTTTTAAAAGAGGGTAGTGTGTGCAGCCAAGAACTAGGGTGTCAATCTGTTTATCTTTTAATGGTCGCAGGTATTTTTTTACTATCATTCTGGTTTCTCTGGCTTTTAGCCATCCTTCCTCAACAAGCGGAACCAGGAGCGGACACGGTTGTTGAAAGACACGGGCATCGGGCCGTCTTTGGGGAATCAGCTTTGGATAGACATTGCTTGATACAGTAGCCCTGGTGCCAATGATTCCTATCCGCCCCTTTTTAGAAAGAAGACAGGCCTTTTCAACAGATGGGGTCACCACCTCAAAGACTGGGAGACTAAGTTTGTCTCTCAGTTCTTCGGTTGCACAGCTTGCAGCGCTGTGGCATGCGATAACAATGATGTTTGCACCCTTGGCAATTAGAAAGCGGGCATCTTCCAGGGCGTAACGGCGGAGTATTTCAGGACTCTTGGGTCCGTAAGGGGTTCTTGCAGTATCTCCAAAATAGGCAATGGATATATGCGGAAGGATTGACAAGAGTTCCCTTACTACGGTAAAACCTCCAACACCAGAATCAAATACCCCTATTTTTATAGAATTGGAATTAATCTTGCTTGTCATAATGTTCATGTACTGCAAGTTGAAGAATTGTCCTCTTGTAGTATTAATCAGAAAAAAAGGCAACAGGAGGCTCAATTGAAAGAGGAGTGCATTATATCAAGTTTTGTAGATGAGCTTGAGAACCTGGATGAGATTTCTACTAAAATATCTAACCTCGGAAGGTGTACGGTGCCTTCACCTCTAGTCAAAAGGGATTATCCTTGTTTTGTAGATGATGACGACAGGGTCCTGCTTTTGGCATCGCATAGGCGTGTGTCTCTACTATGTAAGGATGGGCATATGCCTTCCTTTGAGCTGGCTGGTCCAAGGCAGGATATATATTTTGATCCGGCAAAGACAAAATGTGCTGTTGTTACCTGTGGAGGTTTATGCCCAGGAATTAACGATGTAATCCGGGCCATAGTCATGACCCTTTTTTATGGTTACGGGGTTAAATCTATTTTTGGTATAAGATTTGGTTTGCGGGGCTTTATACCTTCCTATGGTCTTGATGTTATGGAGCTGACTCCTGACAGTGTAGCCAGAATTCATGAGTATGGCGGAACTATCCTTGGTTCATCGCGGGGGCCTCAGCCTGCAGAAGAGATAGTAAACGCCCTTGAACGTATGAACGTGTCTATATTGTTTGCAATTGGAGGAGATGGCACCTTTAGGGCGAGTAAAAAGATAGTGGATGAAATTAATAAAAGAGGTGTCAAGATAGCTGTTATAGCCATACCAAAGACTATCGATAATGATATCTTTCTAGTTGCCAAGACCTTTGGGTTTGATACTGCTGTACAGATGGCCTGTCAGGCAATCAAGAGTGCCCATACCGAGGCCATTGGTGCGCCTAATGGAGTCGGGTTGGTAAAGCTTATGGGCCGCTATGCGGGGTTCATTGCTGCTGCAGCGTCTGCAGCTCTTAGAGAGGTAAACTATTGCCTTATTCCTGAAAGCGATTTTGATCTAGATGGGGAAAGGGGCCTTTTAAAAGAGTTAGAAAGGAGGCTCGAGAGAAGGGGACATGCTGTGATAGTTGTGGCAGAAGGGGCCGGGCAGAAGTTTTTTAAGGACCAGCCCCGGCAGACCGATGCCTCTGGCAATGTAAGGCTTGGAGATATTGGCAAATTTTTGAAACAGAGTATCCAGGAGTATTTTGTTTCACTTGGAAAAGAAATTAATATAAAGTACATAGATCCAAGTTATATAATAAGAAGTGTACCTGCTAATGTGGATGATAGCCTATACTGTGGAAATCTTGGACAAAACGCCGTTCATGCCGCCATGGCTGGCAAGACGGATATGATGATAAGCCTTTGGAATGACAGGTATGTTCATATTCCACTTGAGAATGCTACGCTCCACAGGAAACAGGTAAACTTAAAGAGCCGTTTCTGGATGAGTGTTCTTGAATCAACTGGTCAGCCATCCTTAAAAAATAATTAAGAAGGCCGTCTCTAAAAAATTAGGAGTTTTGATTCAAGAACAAGGTGCGTGAGAAAAACAATACCTAGAGGTAAGGTGTTATCGGTATTTCAAAGAGTATTTTTTCCGAATGCAACGCCGTTACTGGACAAAAAAACAATTTTTTAGAGATAGCCTAGAAGGGGGAAATGTATGAGATACAAATGCCTAAGTAAAGGTCTTTCTGTAGTGTTTGCCTGTCTCTTAGTATTTATGGCCGTGTCTGCATGTTCGTCGCCAGAAGAAAAGAAGGCAGAATACTACCAACGAGGCCTTGAGTATGTAAAGAAGAATGATCTCAGATCGGCAATAATAGAGTTCAAAAACGTGGTGCAGATAGATCCAAAGTATGGTCCTGCTCACTATCAAATGGCCCTTGCCTACACCAAACTTGGTGATTTGGGCCGTGCACTTTCAGAGTTAAGAAAGACGGTTGATGTTGATCCAGCCAACAGGGATGCACGTATAAGGCTTATCCAATTTTTGTTCTTGGCCAAGCAGTATGAAGAGGCAGGAAAACACATCAAATATCTGCTTAACAAAGATCCATCTGATGTTGAGGCGCTTATTCTTGACTCAGCCCTTCTTATGAAGCAACAGAAGTACGATGACGCCATAAAGGTCTTGGAAAAGGCCAAAAAGATTGCTCCGAATGATAACAGAGTATATGTAAGCCTTGGCAATGCATACAGCCTTAAAAAGGAGTTTGGGAAGGCTGAGCAGGCCCTTAGAAAGGCCATATCCTTAACTAAAGAACCAAGGCAAAAGGAACAGGCTACCCTCATGTTGGTTGGTATTCTTGAGGCCAGAAACAAGGCTCAAGAGGCCGAAACACTTTTGAAACAAGTGGAGAAGAACAGCAAGTTTAATCCCAATATTTCCATGGTGCTCGTCAAGTTTTACTTGCGTCATGGACAGAAAGACAAGGCTATAGGCAAGCTTGATGAGGTGTTGAAGAGGCATCCAAAGTTCGTGAGCGCATTGTTGCTGAAGGCAGACTTGTTGATTCTTGAAGGCAAGGCTAAGGAGGCAAAGACCTATTTAGAAAAGGCCCATAAGTTTGCTCCTAAAAATATAGATATCACTGCAAAACTTGCCCTCATGAATCTAAACATAAATCAGTTGGATGAGGCCAAAAAGCTGGCAGACGAGGTGCTGAAAAAGAATCCTAAACACCCTGTAGCCCTTCTTGTAAAGGGACGCCTAGCCCTTGCCCATAAAGATTTTAAGACGGCCTTAAAGGATTTGACCGAGGTAATCAATAAGAATCCTAAGGAGCCTCAGACGCTCTATTTCAGGGCTATTGCCAATATGGGGCTTGGCAAGGTCAAGGATGCAGAAGAAGATCTTGTAAGCTGCACAGTTGCTGCGCCAAATTTTTTAAAGGCCAGGCTCCTTCTTGCAGACGTATATCTTAAAGAAAAAAAGATAGACGATTCCTTGTTGCAATCCGAGTATGTGCTGAAGAAGGTAGGAGATGAACCCGTTGCCCTTAGCCTTCATGCTTCTGCCCTTCTCCAAAAGGGCAAATTCAAGGAGGCAAAGGCGGATTTAGAAAAGATCCTTAAGAAAAATCCCAAACAAATTTCTGCCCGTTACATGCTGGCAAGGGTGTATTTTGGCCTTGATGAGAAGGATAAGGGTATTGAAATTCTTAAAGACATAGTAAACGAGCAGCCTGAATACATCCCGGCAGTCTATTCCTTGGTCAGCTATTATATGCTTGAGAAGGCCCCAGATAAGGCCTTGGCCCTGCTTGACGAGTTAAGCAAGAAAAGACCCAATAAGGCGGTCTTTCTTGCCATGAAGGGAAGGATCCTTATGTCCCAGGGGAAATATGATGAGGCTGAAAAGGCATACAAACAGGCTATTGCCATAAACGGAGATATGGTTGAGCCTTATCTGTCTCTTGGAAAGATATACGTGCATACAAACAAGGCGGATAAGGCCATTTCTGAGTATAATAAACTGCTTAAGAAGAAACCAGACTTTCTTACGCCATATATGGCCATAGGGGCAATTGAGCAGGGACGAGGCAATACGGAAAAGGCGATCGAGGCCTATAAAAAGGCATTGGAAATAAACCCGAAATTTGCTCCTGCCCTTAACAATTTGGCATGGCTTCTCGCTGAAAAGGGAGATCTGGAACAGGCGGCCATTTATGGACAAAAAGCCAAAGAGTTTGCTCCTGGTCAGCCCTTTATCCTTGATACGTACGCATGGATTCAGGCCCAAAAGGGTAATTATAGGTTGGCTGCTTCCGATCTGTCAGAGGCACTAAAAAGGGTGCCAGACCATCCTACAATCAATTACCATATGGCCTATGTTTTAAATGGACTTGGAAAAAAGAAAGAGGCAATCAAATATCTTAAAAAGGCCCTCGGATCTGGACAAGATTTTCCAGAGAAAAAAGAGGCAGAGAAACTGCTAAAAGAGCTTTCGTGATAGATTACAGGTCGAAGACACTTGAAGAGCTTGAACAGCTAATAAAGTCATGGGGAGAAGCTGCCTTCAGGGCAAGGCAGCTCTTCCAATGGCTTTGGAAGCCGGGTTTTTCTAGGTTCGATGACATAACAGTTTTGCCAAAGGCCCTCAGGGCAAGATTCGCCCTTGAGGGTTTTATTTATCGTCTAGAGGTTGCCGGAATGGCTGCATCAAAACAAGACGATACTCGCAAATGGGCCTTTAGGCTTCTTGATGGCATGGTTATAGAAACGGTCTTGATCCCGGGTAACGGTCACACCACTTTATGTGTGTCTAGTCAAGTGGGTTGTGCCATGGGATGCAGTTTTTGCAAAACAGGGACCATGGGATTTTTGAGAAACCTGTTGCCATCAGAGATTGTTGGTCAGGTCCTTAGTGTTATGGAGCAGATAGAGCCAAACCTTTATCCTAGAAATATTGTCTTTATGGGAATGGGAGAGCCCTTGGCCAACTTGGGAAATGTGGTCTCCGCAATAAAAATTCTTACTAATCCGTTGGGGCTGAATTTTTCCAACAGGCGGATAACTGTATCCACTTGTGGCCTTGTTCCTGAAATTGTAAGGCTTGGGAAGATGGTCAACGTAGGGCTTGCAGTGTCTCTTCATGCCACAACCGACCAGTTAAGGAGTAGCTTAATGCCTATTAACAGACGTTATCCTCTCGCACAGCTAATGGATGCCTGCAGGAAATTTGAGATGCCTAAAAGACGAAGAATCACCTTTGAATATATAGTCCTTGGAGGAGTCAATCATTCTAGAAAGGATGCCAAAAGGATGGCCACGCTTTTAGATGGCATCCCGTCGAAGATAAACCTCATACCTTACAATAGGGTTGCTTCGCTCCCTTACCGTGAACCAGACAGCCAGGAACTGTATAACTTCCAAGAACATTTGATGAGTAAAGGATTTACTGTCATAATAAGAAAGAGCAGGGGCAATGATATTGAGGCCGCCTGCGGTCAACTCTGGAGCAAAATCAAAGAAATGGGGGGCAGGAAAAAGTTGGATACGGCTATCCCTGGTTAATCTTGTTTCTGAGCACCCCCGAAGGCTTAAAGGTCACAACTCTCCGTGGCGCAAGGATAAGGTCTTCCCCTGTGTGCGGATTTCTCCCGCGTCTTGCTTTTTTGTCCTTAACCGTGAATTTGCCAAATCCACTGATAAGGACATTCTCTCCATCTTCCAAGGTTTCCTTAATTATTTCTATGACTGCTTCAACAGCTTTTACAGCCTCGGCCTTGGAAAGAACCTCAGATTCATACAGCTTGTTTATAAGGTCAGCCTTGGTTAAAGTCATCTTTTTACTCACTTGTTGCCTTTACTCAAGAAAATTTTAACAAAGAATGATAACTCTTTTTAATTAAAAGAAAAAATTAAAAGAGTCAAGATGAAATTCATTTGAATATCAAATAGTGGAGAAAATTTTCCATGGGGAAGGCGCCTGTCAAATATAAGTTTCAGGCGCCCTTTTTGGCTATTTATGATTTTTGAGGCCTATATTAAATAGATATTTTTTGTTACCTTTTTCTGGGAATGTTCCTGAGATCTTCCTTAATGACAAAGAGGATTTTGAATTCTCTTTTTAGATTTTCCACAAGCCTGTTCAGCTCATCGTCGTTCATATCTTTTAGCCTCACGTACACCTCTCTTTTCCCCTCTGGCATATTTTCATGGGAGGTAAGCACGCTGACTATTCTGCCCCCTTGTTCTCTAATAAGGTTCAAAAGCTTATTTAAAGAGCCAGGACTGTCTTCCATCTCGAAGGCAATCTGGATTGGGCTTTTGTAGGCACCAGTAATGCTTATCATTACCTTGAATACGTCTGTTTGGGTAATAACCCCTATAACGTGGTAATTATCATCAACTATTGGAATACCGCTTATCCTGTTTTCCAGCATTATGACAGCGGCCTTTTCTACCGAGTCGTTCTCTTTTAAGGTAATTGGGTCTGGAGTCATTATGTCTTTGACTTTTATTTCTGATAAAAGATAATAAAGTTCATGAACATCCAGGGATGTTGCCTTGGATGGCGCTGCTTCCTTTATATCTCTGTCACTTATGATGCCTATTAGTCGGCCATCACGCACTACCGGGATACGCCTTATCCCATGTTCTTTCATTATTTGGGTAGCCTTCATTATCGAAGTGTTTTCATCTATGACTATGGGGTCCTTTGCCATCCATTCCTTTACTAGCATGGATTGCCTCCTGCCTAATTTTGATTTATAACCACATTGACGCGATAGATCCGGCCAGATGGTTAATGTATGGTTTGATATACTCCCAAAAAAACCTGTTAAGGTTTGTTTTCTCTACTAGGCCAAGTGCTGGATGTCAAGATTAAGTCTCCAATCATATAAAAAATAGAAGGCCTTTAAAATGGAGCTGAAAAAAGTGACAATAATTGGTCCTGGTTCCCTTGGGATACTTTTTGCTTCTAAAATTTGGCAAAAATTGCCTCAGTTATCTCTATTGGATCATAACCATAAAAGGGCGCAAGACCTAAACAAGACTGGTATCAGGCTTATCATACCAGGCCAAGAGGATATAAGGGCCTTTCCCCATGTTTCAGTAGATGCCCAAGAGTTGGGGCCCCAGGATGTGGTGATGATACTTGTTAAGACCTTTCAAACGGCAGATGTGCTTGATGGTCTCAAAAGGCTTTGTGGCCCGAAAACTCTTGTCGTTACCCTACAAAATGGAATAGGGGCAGGAGAGATGCTTGAAAGGGTGGTTTGCAGAAAAAACCTGGTCCTAGGAGTCACCATGCACGGGGCTAACAGGCGCGATTTTAAAACGGCGGTTCATGCGGGTTCTGGGAAGACGTATTTGGGAATGTTTGATTCAAAAATGAAAGTGCCTCCTGCTCTAGAACTATTTGTGTCCCTTTTGGATAAATGTGGATTTTCATGTGCTTTGGTCTCGGATATTTATCCTATTATATGGAAAAAGCTCCTCGTCAATGTAGGGATTAATGCCCTTACTGCACTTTGTTGTGTGAGAAATGGGCAATTACTGGATTACTTGCCCCTGACTGCCATTCAGAAACAGGCCGTGGAAGAGGCCTATAAGGTAATGAAGAGTCTTGGTGTTGGTCTTGATATGGATTTTAAAGAGGTTATCGATCTTGTCCGTAAAGTGTGTATGGATACAGGAGATAATATCTCTTCTATGCTTCAAGACAGGATTAAAAGGAACCGGACAGAAATAGAATACATTAACGGATCTATAATCAGATTTGGAAAAAAAACAGGTATTGAAACGCCGGTTAATCAGACTTTGTGTAACCTTGTGGAGTTTTTCTCAAGCATAAAATGGGATACGGATTGCCAACTGTTAACAGATAACGTGTGAAATTGGTTTGTTGAAATATTTTTTCCACATTTTTTCCACTAAAAATATATTGACTAGGTCTTACTAAATGGCTATATGAATATCGTCAAGCTTGAATATCAAATAGCTTACCCAACCAAAGACTGCAGTTACCTCCACAGCGAAAAATCAGGCAGTGGAATTTATATGAAAAATGGCTCCCTGTGGTAATATGATTTTTTTGGGATCAGAGAGTCACAATTTTATTGAAGAAGATATATGTAATTTTGATTTCTTGACTAAAACTCCCAGAGGACAAAATTAGATCGGAGCGACTATTTTATGGCAAGGCGTATTAAGGCGAATAACAAGGATCAGTCTGCAGAAAAAAAGACACAAAAGGAACGATCAAGCAACAGGACAGAGGCGAAGCCTGAACAAGAGGTAAGTGAACGGGTTAGCCATGGGGATATACCCCCGACCCTTCATCTGGACGAGCTAAAGAAAAAAAGTGTAAGCGATCTTTTTAAGATTGCAAACGATCTGGGTATAGATGTTACTCACAGCAGGAAGAAACAGGACATCATTTTTAACATTCTTAAGGCACAGGCGGCAAAGAATGGTACTGTTTACGGAAACGGAGTGCTAGAAATATTGCAAGACGGTTTTGGATTTTTAAGAAGTCCTGACTACAATTACCTGCCAGGTCCTGATGACATTTATGTCTCACCTTCCCAGATCAGGCGATTCAATCTCACTACAGGAGACACTATTTCTGGCCAGATAAGGCCACCAAAAGAAGGGGAACGGTATTTTGCCCTGTTGAAAGTGGAGCAATTGAATTTTGATCCACCAGATAAGGCCTTTGAACGTGTGCATTTTGACAACCTTACTCCCCTATATCCGCAGGAGCAGCTCAAACTTGAGACTACTCCAGACAATCTGGGTGGACGTATCATGGATTTGATGACTCCCATTGGCAAGGGACAAAGAGGGCTTATAGTGGCTCCTCCACGAACAGGGAAGACAATGTTGTTGCAGTCCATTGCCAATTCCATTTCGTATAATCATCCCGAGGTCTATCTCATTGTTCTTCTTATTGATGAACGTCCAGAAGAAGTTACAGATATGCAGCGTTCTGTAAATGCGGAAGTGATAAGCTCAACCTTTGATGAACCTGCCCAGAGACATGTTCAGGTTTCAGAGATGGTAATTGAGAAGGCCAAGCGACTGGTAGAGCATAAAAAGGATGTGGTGATACTTCTTGACAGTATCACAAGACTTGCAAGGGCCTATAATACAGTTGTACCTCCGAGTGGAAAGATTTTGTCTGGTGGTGTTGACTCTAATGCCCTGCACCGCCCCAAGAGATTTTTTGGTGCTGCCAGAAATATAGAAGAGGGTGGCAGCCTTACTATTATAGCAACGGCTCTTATTGACACTGGTAGCAGAATGGATGAAGTTATCTTTGAGGAGTTCAAAGGTACTGGAAATATGGAGATACATCTTGACCGGAAGCTCACTGAAAAGAGAATCTTCCCCTCGGTGGATATCAATAAATCAGGGACCAGAAAGGAAGAGCTTCTGCTTCCTCCGGAGGTGCTTAATAGGGTCTGGATATTGAGAAAGCTGCTGTCTCCCTTGAATCCTATCGATAGCATGGAGTTTCTTTTGGACAAGATGAGGGATACAGAGAGTAATGCAGAATTTCTTGCCTCCATGAACAAATAATAACTGGTGCGGTTCCTCGCAAAATAATCTCTTGACTAGAACAGGCGGTTTCTTATAAAAATAAGCCGTTTGACATCTTTGATTGATAATTTTTATTTTTCACAGGAGACTTAAGACATGAAAAAGGACATACATCCAGAATACCATCTTGCGAACGTAAGGTGCGCATGTGGTAACGAATTCCAGGTAGGTTCCACACTTAAAGAGATCAAGGTGGAGATCTGTTCCCAATGTCATCCTTTCTTTACCGGAAAGCAGAAGTTGGTGGATACTGCTGGCCGTGTTGAAAAATTCATGAGAAAATATGGAAAGAGCATGGAAAAGCAGGAGCAATAAAGATAGCCTTTCCGTCCCATGTTTGCCAAACTCGATGACATAAAAGCACGCTATAAAGAGCTTGAATCGAGACTCAGCAATCCTGATGTTATCAAAGATCAGAAAACATACAGACAGCTTGCCAAAGAACATTCTGATCTTGGGGAGATAGTTAGGACCTATAATAGATATCTGCGTGTTCAAGAAGAGATAGAGGAGAACAGGCAGATGCTAAATGATGCTGACCCAGAGATCAGGCAACTTGCCAAGGATGAGCTTGAGTCTCTTGAAAAGGAGTCTGAGGAGCTTGAACAGAGGTTAAAGGTTCTTCTTCTTCCCAAAGACCCCAATGATGAAAAGAATATCCTCCTTGAGATCCGTGCTGGCACAGGTGGTGACGAAGCAGCTCTTTTCGCAGCCGATCTTTTTCGGATGTATAGCAGGTATGCAGAGAAAAAGGGCTGGAAGGTTGAGATAATGTCTGCCCATGAGACCGGCATTGGAGGTTACAAGGAAGTGATCGCCCTCATATCCGGTGATAAAGTCTATAGCAGGCTTAAATACGAAAGTGGCACCCACCGGGTGCAGCGTGTTCCTGAGACAGAGACCCAGGGCCGCATCCATACCTCTGCAGTGACAGTAGCTGTGTTGCCAGAGGCAGATGATGTGGACGTTCAGATTAATCCCCAGGATTTGAGGATAGACGTTTACCGGGCTTCTGGAGCAGGTGGACAACATGTGAATAAAACGGAATCGGCTGTACGAATAACCCATATCCCTACTGGCCTTGTGGTGCAGTGCCAGGATGAAAGGAGTCAGCACAAGAACAAGGCCAAGGCAATGAAGGTTTTGGCTGCAAGGCTTTACGAACTCAAACAGAAGGAACAGCAGAGGCAGCTTTCTGAAGAACGCCGTTCCATGGTAGGCACCGGGGACAGGAGCGAGCGTATACGGACATACAATTTCCCTCAAGGACGGGTAACAGATCATAGAATAGGGCTCACCCTTTATAAACTAGAAGATATCATGCAAGGTGATATTGACGAAATTATTGAGGCACTAGGGACCCATTTTCAGGCAAAAGCACTGTCCCAAGAGACAAAAGGTCATAACGAGGAAAAGGCGCAGTTTGCCCCAAAATAATTTTCAGGCCGGAAGGCTTTTAAGGGAAAAGGCGACAGTTCTTGCCAGAAACAATATAGATTCCCCCTATTCATATTGCCTGCTTATGCTTTCAAGGGTTCTTAGGCAACCCAAGGAGTATCTAATTGCCCATCCGGAGCTTGAGCTTTCATGGGAACAGGTTCAAGTGTTTTCTGCTTGTGTGGATCGTCTTTTAAAAGGTGAACCCCTTGCTTATATTACAGGTGAAAGGGAATTTTGGGACCTGACATTTCTTTGTTCTCCATCTGCCCTGATTCCAAGGCCTGAAAGTGAGTTGCTGGTAGAGAAGGCCCTGGCGCTTACTGAGGGCAAAAGAGTGGAGACACTTATAGACCTTGGAACAGGTACAGGGGCTATAGGTATCACGTTAGCATCTATATGGCGTGATACATATGTTGTATTAACAGATATAAGCCTTGAGGCATTGCTCCTTGCAAGGCGAAACTGTATCAAAATACTTGGTAGCTCACGTTGTGTCTCTTTTATCTGTTGCAACTGGCTAGAGGGATTCAGGCCAGGCGTTAAGGCCGATATCATTACTGCCAATCCACCCTATGTCTCAAAGAACGATACATATCTCCTTCAAGAAAACGTCAGACGCTACGAGCCTGAAAGGGCCCTTTTTGCCACAGATAAATTAGGGCTTTCGGAAATAAGGAAGATTTTCAGACAGGCTCCACAGCATCTCAAAAGAGGCGGTGTAATACTTTGTGAGATAGGCATTGGCCAGTGTCAAAAGGTGATCCATTTTATAAAAGGATTGCAAATATATCGCCACATCCAAGTCTTTAAAGATCTTTCTGGTATTGATAGGGTAATTGCTGCCCGGCTTTAATGGCCCGGGTAAGAAAATTATTCCTTGATAGTCCAGCAGAGGCAGTCGGTTTTAACCATTTTTTTAAAAGTATCTGTAATATCAAATAATTATTGTTTGGCTTTCTGGGATGCTTAACTGGTCTCCTTCTTGCAAGACCCTAATAGATTTAAAAAGAAGGAGGACTTCCATGGTCAAATATTTAATAACCACCTCTTTGTTGTGCCTTTTTTTGGGTGCTGGTTTCCTTTGGGGTGTAGATATAGGCCAACTGCTTAATTTCCAGTCTTTGATTATTGTATTTGGAGGGTTGTGTCTTGCAATATGGCTTGGTTTTCCTGCCGATAGGGTTAGGGCTACTGTAAGGGGGCTCAACCGTGCATTCAGGCAAGAAGATTTCAAAAAAGAAGAGAAGCGCCTATTGGGCCAGGCCCTTGGACTAGCCAGAATATATCGTATTCAAGGCCCTATAGCGCTTCAAAAGGCTACTTCGCGTATAGATAACGATTTTTTGCGTTACGGAGCCATGCTTGTTGCTGAAGGTTATAGTGAGCTTTCCCTGTACAGTGCCCTTCAGAGGGAATACATGAAAAAGAACGATGCAGCTTCTTCACAGATACAGCTTATAAAGACACTTGCCAGGCTTTCTCCAGCCCTTGGAATGGCTGGCACTGTTATAAGCCTTATGCAGGTGATGCAGCATTTAGGCGCTGAGGCAAGCCTTGGCCCTTCACTTGGTCTTGCCCTAAGCTCTACGCTTTACGGGATACTTCTTGCAAATCTTCTGTTTTTGCCCGCAAGCATTAAACTGCAACAGTATTTTTCAAAGCGTGCCGCACTCATGAGGCTGATTATGGATGCACTCGTTGCTATGCAAAAGGCAGAACATCCATTAAGGATTGCAGAAAGACTAAATTCCTATGAACTTTACTGTAAAATAAAGGAAGAGGAGAAGTCAGGTGTCAGGCTTGTCAGACTGAAGAGACGGGTTGCCTGAGGCCTTGTTTGGTCATGAGGGATTCTTTTATGTGGACTGCGCTTCATAGTTCCCCTTTAAATTCGGGTACGAACGATCCATTTAATGGATCTTGTTCGGATGACTCTTCATGGGTTATCAGTCTCAGTGATCTGATGTCCTTACTTCTTATCTTTTTCTTGGTATGGACCACCATAAAGATCCACAGGCTTCAAGAACAGGTGCGCCTTGTGAATTCTTCCCAGCAAAATCAGATACACCTTAAGGATATACCGCACCTTAAAGGAATGCTTTTTCATTTTAAACCCATTGAAACTACTGATGGCAGGGTATTGATGGTCCTTAATAACGAAATAACTTTTACTCCTGGCTCTAACAAGCTTTCTGAAGACGGCAAAAGAATGTTGGGGTCTATCGCCAAGGTTTTGAAGGCCTCTCAACATTATAGATTGAAGGTGCTGGGTCACAGTGATAAAACCTCTTTGTCTCCTGACAGCAGATACAGTTCCAATATGGAGCTGTCGTTTCAAAGGGCTGTGGCCGTGGCCAACGAGCTGGTAAACCAAGGCATGGCTCCGGAAAAGATATGGGTGCAGGGGCTTGGCGACCTGTATCCTCTGAAAGACAGCGGCGCGTTGCTTGATAATAGATTTAATCGCAGGGTAGAATTGATAATAGAGCCTACTGCTTGAAGCATCTTTTAAGAGATACCTTAAAAATAAGATACCAGTTTTCTATGATGCGGATTCAGGATACTTAATCTGCCCAGCCAAAACGCAGTACATTTTCTCTTGGATTGGCAGTACGCACCCTGACTTCTATTTCTTGATCTTGGCGTATCTCCATCCCTGCTGGAATTGGCAGATCAAAGGTGGTAAGGGTGTCTTGCAGTACGGCAGTGAGCCTTCTTCCGCTAATTTCTATGACCCAGGCCTTTAAGACATCTGACTTTCTGCCTTGGAAATATTTTATAAGCCAATATCTTACTGTGCCTTGGTTTACCTGGGCTGCTGCTGACAGGCCCTGTTTAAGCCAGGGCAGCAAAGCTTCTATCTCGTCACTGGTATGGAGGGGCCTATTGTAAAGCAGGTACGAAGAGATCTGTTGCTGGACAATTAGGTCCAAAGCCCGTCTTAATGGAGATGTTACAGTAGTATATAAAGGCAGGCCGAGTCCAGCATGGGGCTCTGGTTCAGTACCTAACACACCGCGGCTGATGAGCCTTCTTTGTCTTATGTTTGGGAGTAAGGCAGTTTCGTGGCCAGAGATGATGCTATCTCTGGGAGGGGGTTGACTACGGAACAAACCTGGAATGCCTTTGTCTTTAAGAAATTGGGCCGCTACCTGATTGGCAAGGATCATGGCCTCTGCAACCAGGAATCTGGCAGGACCAGGTGACACAAGGTTTACAGAGACGTTTCCTTCATCATCAACAGAGATGTTCAGCTCGGGAATAGGCAGGGGAAGGGCACCTTTTGAGATCCTTATTGCCTGTCTGGCCTTGCATATTTTGTACATTTCAGACCATTTTTCCTTGAGTTCAATAGCGGTGTCGACTTCTTGGTAACTCAGGCGTTTTGTAACTCTTATGACACTTGGAATAATTTGAGTTGCCTGAATATTGCCAGAGGCATCTACTGTTACCATGAATGATAGAGCGCGTCTCAGTTCTCCTTCATGAAGGCTCCAGACATTGTGAGATAGTACCTCAGGAAGCATGGGAATCTGTTGCTCAGGCAAGTAAATAGTTGTAGCCCTTGAAATGGCGTTTTTGAAAAGGGGGGTGCCAGGCCTGATTTTTAATCCGATGTCAGTTATGTGGATTCCTATTTCAAAGCCTGTTGGTATCCTCTCAAAACTTATGGCATCGTCGAGGTCCCGGCTTTCGCTGCTGTCAATAGTAAATACCTCAAGGTCTGTGAGGTCCTGTCGGCCAGGCTCGAAAATATCCTGGGCAAGATCGGCCTTGGCTAGTTCTTCTGCCTGGGCTGACACCTCTGGTGGAAACTCTGTCTCAATTTCATGGCGGAGGATTTCAAGATTTTCATCCTCTTTCCATACCCCAGCCCTTACCATGGTGTCAAAGGGTGAAAATTTACCGGCTATACCAGCCTGTCTGAAGAGTATGTTTACTTCCTGATAGAACTGGGATTCGTCCCCTTTTATACAGACATCCTTGATGGCCTTTATCCAGTACTCTTTTTCTTCTTCTGTAACTTGAATAGAATTTTTTTCATTGTTCCACAGATTTTCAAGCCATCGACCTCCAGCCATGAGCTTTTGAAGTCGTTCAGCCTCTCTTTTCCGTTGTTCAAGGAGCTTTTCTACTACAAGCCGGGACATGGCGTGGATGTTTCCGTCTCTATATTTAAAATAGGTATGATCATCTATGACAGCCCTAATGAGGGCGGCCTCATGGTCAGGACCAATAGGACCTGAAAAGGCAAGCTCAGCCAGTTCTCTTGGTCTCCATATCTCCTTTTCTTCATGCGTCAGCTCCCATAGCTCTGTTATGTTAATCTCAGAAGCCAGGTTGTTACGTATCTCGTGTATCTTTTTCAGTTCCTGAAGTATTTGATTTCTATTAGTGAATTTAATTGTATCTGGTGAAATATGGATAAAACGATTTCTGGGTATGTTTGTTTCCTTGCCGTGAAGGGTCAGGCAATGATAGCGGTTTCCTTTTTTGGCAACTACTACCGAGGTCAAAAACTTCTGATTCTCCAAAAATTCTACTACTTGCCCTCCTTTAAGTTCCATACCAAATATCTTTTTTGTTATGGGAGCGCCTTCTCGAGTTTTTCAACCGCCTGTTTAAGCCCATAAGCTGCCAGTTCCTCTGCGGTCACCCATCTCATTCCTTCTGATTTGTAAAATCTCCAGTTGAAAAGGTTTTCTGTAAGGGCCTGTTGCGTCTCGTCAAAGCTATACCTCCACAGGACCCTGCCGTCTGAGACCCTTACCAGTATGAGAGAGAAGGCAACAGAGGCAGGGCTTTTGGCTGCATATTCAGAGCCAATCCGTTCTCTAAACCTATAAAGTTTTCCATATAAGATTGCATCCGCGTCCAAATCTTTGCCGAAGGCCCTTAGTATTTTAAGCTCGGAAGGATTCACCTTGCGTTGAAGTATGGCATTGAGAAGCCCCATGCATTGGCCCTGGGTTACAGGTTTAAACCTTTTATCTTTGAGAACGAGGGAATAGAGGATGTTGGTAACCTTTTGGGCAGCCTCAGGCGTTACATAAGAGCTGGTGTAGAGAGATTGTCCTCCTATGTTGCAGGTTGGACGTTCGGAAGCAGGCTTAGTAGAGGCCCTATCCATAGGAAGTACGGCAATTTTTTTTAGGGGAGGAAGCTTTTCGGGCACGTTGTTGCTTGACTGCCAAAAACAGCCTGTCAATAGTATGGCTACTGTAACGAGATAGATATATGTTGTGCCCTTTTTAAGATTTTTCATAGGCCTCTCCTTGCAGTGGCTTGTGCCGGCCATGTAGTCATAGTACACCCTTGCTGGATGGCACTCTATTTACGTTTTTGTTTACCATCGTTGCCTGATCCATTGCCCTTCCAAGAGCCTTGAAAATGGCCTCGGCTATGTGATGACTGTTTTTTCCGTACCTTACATTAACATGTAAGGTTATGCCACTGTTAACCACTACAGCCCTAAGAAATTCTTCTACAAGTTCCGTGTCAAACGCGCCAATTTTTTCTGTTGGGAACGTGCAGTTAAATACGAAAAAGGGTCTGTTACAGAAGTCAATGGCTACTTCGCAAAGCGCCTCCTCCATTGGAATAATTTGTAATCCATACCTGTTTATGCCAGTCAAGTCTTTCATGGTGCGCGCTATTGCCATTCCAAGTCCAATTCCAACATCCTCAACAGTGTGATGATAATCTACATGGAGATCCCCTTTTGCATCTATTTTTAGATCAAAAAGGCCATGAACGGCCCAAAGCGTAAGCATGTGATCAAGAAAGCCCACTCCTGTGTTTATGTCCGCCTTACCGCTTCCATCTATTGTTAATGAAATACTTATGTCTGTTTCGTTAGTAGTCCTGTTTACTTGTACGCTACGCATATTAACCCCTTTAAAAAGTTTAAGATAAGCCCTCAAAGAGCCGATTCATATTTTGAATGGCCACTGGTTTAAAGATTAACAGCATACGCGGAGAGCAACAATATCTTGGCACGAAGAAAAAAGAAAAAATTGCCTGAAATTGGCCACCTGTTAGAGCCCTTGATGGATGAGTTTGGCATCCAGGTGTTCAAGCTACATGATATACCAAAGGCCGTTACCTGGGCGGAAAGGGGCAATATCGCTATCCATGAAAACTATCACTCAAGGCGCAGACAGTCATACCATGTTATATGTGGTGATAAGGATAATCTAGAGCGTTTTTGTATCAAGATCGGGGTTGATCCATCTTCTATCACTGCTTCAGAGTTTTTCAGATTTTGGCACCTGACATGGTTTCCCCACTTGAGCGAACAAAAGGTCGTTTTGGACCCAGGCAGAAATCAAGGTCTTACGTATATCCATCCCTCTCGTTGATAATCAACAAGCGCCCTTATGGCAGCTGGTACAGTGTCAAAAACCTCTGGCAGTCTGGATTTTGGTATGTCAAAATTTCTAAGTGAATTTTCGCAAAGAAAGATCTTGCCCCCATCCAGAACGAGTTGCTTCAGGTTGTCAAAGAGGGCCCTGTCACATTTGGTGCATCTGGTAACAGAATCACCGTTTGCTATGACCACCACTTTAAGTTGTTCTCTATCACGTGCAGTTTTCAGAAAATTGAGAGCGTTTTTCACGGCAATGTCCCAGCTTTCCTTTTGTGCAACATGAATCAGCAGTCTTATTTCTTCCTCCATAAACAGGCCTCCAATCAGAAATATCAAAGGGCTGGCCTCTTTCTGTCAGCCCTTTGATATCTTATGAGTTTGGTTACTATTCCACAATGGCTCCCTTAGCACCGCTTGAGACCATTCGGGCATAACGCGCCAAATATCCTTCCTTGATTCGAGGTTCTGGCCTTTTCCATTTGTTCTTTCTCCTTTTAAGTTCTGCTTCATCTACTTCTAGTTCAAGTCTTTTGGCAGGGATGTCAATGGATATGATATCTCCCTCCTTTACAAGGGCTATTGGTCCTCCCTCTGCCGCTTCTGGAGAAATATGGCCAATGGCAGCGCCTTTTGTTCCACCACTGAATCGTCCATCCGTAAGAAGGGCGACCTGCCTATCAAGACCCATTCCTACAATGGCCGAGGTGGGAGAAAGCATCTCTGGCATTCCCGGTCCGCCCTTTGGGCCTTCATATCTTATTACTATGACGTCCCCAGGGTTTATCTTACCTCCAAGTATGGCCTCATACGCCTCGTCCTCAGATTCAAATATCCTGGCAGGGCCTTTGTGTTTCAACATTTCCGGGGCAACAGCAGATTGTTTAACCACACAACCTTCTGGCGCTAGATTGCCATATAGGATGGCTATTCCACCTTCTTTGTGATAAGGATCGTTTACAGGCCTTATCACTTCATGGTCTTTCACCTGACAAGATGAAAAGTTCTCTTTGGCTGTTTTGCCAGTGGCAGTTATTACGTCTCCGTTTATGATTCCAAGCTTGTCAAGCTCATTCATTATGGCCTGGATGCCACCTGCAAGGTCAAGATCATAAAGGCTGTGAGGACCACCTGGAATCATATTGCACAAATGTGGCGTTTTCGTGCTCATTTCATTAAATACATCTAGAGGAAGATCCACTTTTGCCTCGTGGGCAATTGCAGGAACATGGAGCACCGTATTAGTGGAACAGCCAAGGGCCATGTCAACTGCAATGGCGTTTTTAAAGGCTGCCTCTGTTGCAATATCACGTGGTTTGATCCCCCTTTCAACAAGGTCCATTATCTTCATGCCTGTCTTTTTGGCAAGCCGATACCGTTTGGCAGAGATTGCAGGTATGGTGCCGTTTCCAGGAAGTGATAGCCCAAGGGCTTCAGACAGGCAGTTCATTGAATTGGCTGTGAACATGCCTGCACAAGAGCCACATGTGGGACATGCCTCGTCTTCCAGGCTGCAAAGTTCCTCTTCTGTCATCTTACCTGAGCGTACCTGACCGATTCCTTCAAAGACAGAAATAAGATTTACCTTTTTCCCCTGCCAGTTGCCCGTAAGCATTGGGCCTCCGCTGACGAGCACAGCAGGAATATTTAGCCTAAGCATGGCCATTATCATTCCAGGTGTGATCTTATCACAGCTTGGTACTACTACTATCCCGTCAAAGGGATGAGCCTGTGCCATGACTTCCACAGAATCTGCAATAAGCTCCCGGCTTGCAAGAGAATAGCGCATACCAAGATGGTTCATTGCAATGCCATCGCATACACCAATTCCGCCAAATTCCACAGGGGTGCCTCCAGCCATTCTGATGCCTGCCTTGACAGCATCAACAATTTGTCTCAAATGGATATGGCCTGGAATTATTTCATTAAAGGCATTTGCAACCCCTATGATCGGACGCTCTATTTCTTCGTCAGTATATCCCATGGCCTTCATAAGAGATCTATGGGGAGCCCTTTCTATTCCTCTTTTCATCTTGTCACTTCTCATTCTTTACTCCTTTCTGCCAACAAAATTAGGCGCTTTGTTTATGGAGAGACTTTTTCCCAAACAGGCAACGAATCAGAAAGCCTTTTGAATCTCCTGTCTGTCTCGATCTTCTTACTTCTTTTATAGTTTCCTATCAATATTGCTTCAGGCCTTATCTGATCTTCTAGAAATTCCTCAAATTCTCTTTCTCCTTCTGTGAGTGGACAAAAAAAATACACCACATCAAACTCTTTATATTTGTCAAAGGTCTTGATGTCTTCATTAATTATCTGTGACCTATCAAAAAACTTTAGTGCCCTTGATATGGAAGCCTCATCTTTTTCAATTCCATAGACATCAAAACCCATCTGCTCTGCAAACAACATTACGTTTCCAAAACCACAGCCAACGTCAAGGAATCTTTTGTCTTGTAAGTTGGTAGAGGGATCCTTTTTTACAATATAGTCTCTTGCAAGGAGCAGCTCTTCAAAGACCTGTCTAGTATCCATAGCAACAAAGGGATATTCTTTGGATGTCTCTAGTTTGGTCTGTTTTTGTATCTGCCTGGAAAACAGTCCTATAAACCTGTTAATAACGCCAAGAAGTATTTCAGTATCTGTAGGTTGATCCTTTATGTAATCTGTATGTTGTTTCGTCATCTTTATGATAGCCTCTCTGAAGTTTTTGAAAGAGTGCCAAAAGGGAGGGTAAAAGGCAAGATCAAGATTTATGAAGATGGTCAAGCTGTGAGATGGCTACAGTTTGAGCGTTTGCAAATTTTCCTGGAAGTATTATTAAAATCAAGTATGTTTTAATGGAAATTTTTTAATGATGATTAGTTTAAGCTTTGGAAAATAATTTTCCCCGATACGGCCTGCTGCTTCTTTTGTCAATACTTTTGCCCAGTTTTACCATTGCCAGCGTTGCAAGCCACAATGCTTGTTATCTGTCAAAAAAGGTGTTGAAAGTAGATCTTACCCCCTGTCTCAAATACCTTCCAGAAGATCAAAAGAGATTTGGCATCAAGGAGGTAATGGGTCTCGATAAGGAATTCAGGCAGGTTTGCTCCCCCAATTTCGGATTTGTAGACCATCCTTACTGGCTGAGGCTGGCTATCAAAAATATCGAAAAAACAAGGCTTCTAAGACTCCTTGAGATTCAGTTTCCGTTTCTGGATAAGGTGGAACTGTATATGCCTGACAGAA
>CAZNKP010000030.1:0-41845 GCA_964573805.1 uncultured Desulfobacterales bacterium
GATCTATAACATGCTTCCCATATATCTTGTATCCGAGCATGGCTACAAGGAACTGTCAGCAAACTATTTGGTGAGCCTTTCCAGGGTCTCTACCCTTGTAACCGCCCTTCTTGGAGGTGTATTTTCAGACATATTCGGCCCCAGAAGAGTCATGGGTTGGGTCTTATTTTTTACTGGTATAGTGACCTTTTTTCTTGGTATTACTCAAGGACTTTTTTTAAAAATAGTAGTCTTTATCCAGCCTCTTCTTGCAGTCTGCTTCTTTCCGGCTGCCTTTTCATGTCTTTCTGCTATATCAGATGAAAAAGATAGAAATCTTCTTATTTCGATGATAATTCCTTTTGCCTTTGTAATGGGGGCAGGTGTAATGCCTACAATAATAGGATGGATGGCGGACTATGATATGTTTGAACAGGGATTTATGATTGCAGGCTGTTTCCTTGCATCAGGTATGCTACTTTCAAGGATGCTTCCAATTCCTAAAAAATTGGCCCAACAACCTTGAAATACCAGGAAAGAACCTGTTGGTTCTCTTGCTGTACACCTCATATTTACTGCCAAAACGCCTTTTTAAGTCTTTCTCCTCAATAGGTATTATCACCAGCAGTGCTACACACAAATCAACCAAGGCTATAAGAAACAGCGAAAGATAGCCCGTCATGACCGCAGAGCCAAAAAACATCATAGAGTGGGAAAGATAGGTGGGATGACGGCAGACATCAAAAGGGAAACCGGTCTCGAGCCTTGCCTCCCGGCCGGTCAATTCATGAAAGCCCGCTATTCTCTTTCCAAGACGAAGGGCAGTAAGTATCTGTAAAACCATCCCTAAAAATGCCATGATTGCACCACATATCTTTACAGATTGGGGCAAAGGAAGATATTCAGACAAAATTGCTCCTTTGAATGAAAACGAAAAATAGGCTACTATAAGCCAGCCGACAAAGGCCAAAAGATAGTAAAAGGACCCGAGGCACTCCTTTAAGCCGGGCCACAATCTTATAGGGATCCAGAAGATAGGTATCAGCGGCCACAAAATCAAAACCGCCAAGGCAATCCATCTGTCAATATGGCTGCACAAGACTTGGATATCTAATGGAGAATATGGCCTCCGTTAATGTCGGCCCCAAGGGCCTGCTGCTCAAGAATCTGCTGACGTTTAAAGATAAACCCCTTTGATTTCTCAAGCACCGCTGCCAGGTCTAATATAAGGGCTATAGAACCGTCACCTAGAATGGTTGCCCCTGCAAAGCCAGGCTGATCCATAAGATAATCTGAAAGGGGTTTTATAACGACCTCCTGCTGGCCTACTAAGGCATCCACACCAAGGCAGGCTTCAATATCCCCTGTCCTGACCCGTACAGCAAAGAATTTTTTGCTGTCTTTAGCTGAGCCAGTTCCCCTAAAAATAGAGGCCAGTCTAATCAACGGGAGAGTCTCCTGCCGCCTGGAAATTATCTCATAACCTTCTACGTGACTAATATCATTGCTACTGATACGAAAGGTCTCAAATACACTCGAGACAGGGATAACCATAGACTGATGCCCCACTTTTACTATAAGCCCTCTTACGATTGCAAGGGTTAGAGGAATTCTAAGAAGGATGGTGGTACCCTTGCCCTTTACTGAACGAACAATAACAGAGCCTCCTGCCTTTTCGATGTTTTTCTTCACTACATCTAGACCAACTCCTCGGCCAGAAAGATCAGACACCTCTTCAGCAGTAGAAAATCCAGGAGCAAAAATAAGCTGATAGATCTGATTTTCAGTAAGAGAAGCGATCTTTTCAGGTGGAATGAGTCCAAGACCACTGGCCTTTCTGACAATTTCGTCCCTATCGAGGCCTTTGCCATCATCTGAAATAGAAATAACAACAAAATTCCCTTCTTGGGATGCGGCTATAGCAAGCCTACCCTTTGAGGGTTTACCAATACGTTGCCGTTCCTCAGGACTTTCTATTCCGTGATCTACTGCGTTTCTTATAATGTGCTGCAGCGGATCAACCAGCTGCTCCATTATCTGTTTGTCTAAAGCAGTATCTGCACCACTAACCACAAATTCCACATCTTTATGTAGTTTTTTGGCAATGTCCCTTACCATTCGCGGAAATCTATTGAAAAGATGAGACACTGGCAACATCCTTATCCGCATGACTCCGTCCTGAAGCTGATTTACGATCCTCTCAAGGGCTGAGACCTTTTCAGAAAAACCAAGCAGAATCTCCTTAAGATGCCTGAGCTGCTCGGTGGGAAGTATTCTCCCGTCAGCACACCTTGAATAAAGCGCCTCAAGCTGGGCCTTATCTTGAGCCATAGTAGAACGAAGAACTACAAGCTCTGCTACATCTTCTAAAAGATGTTCGACCTTCTCTAAATTGACCCTTACCGTCTTACTTGAAGAAGAAGTTTGTGAGGCAACAACATCGTGAAGACCCTGCACGGAATCGCCTTGATTGAAAAAAACATTTGCCTTGTCAACTCCTTGAAGGTCTTCACTCTGCCTAAGCAGATCCCCAGGCTGGGGAAATACAGCATCTATATCTGTTGCATCAGCCGGTTTTGCCTTCCCTTCTATAAGGTTGTCTATTGCACTATCCAAAACATCCAGATCTCTTGGATCAAGTACCGGTGCCACATCAGCCTCTATATTCTGCTGGGTTTCTTTATCATTTCTCATGTTACCCTGTCCCTCTTGCCGCCTAAACATTTCGGAAAGACCGGGCAAAACGGCTGTTAGCTGTTCCCACAAAGATCGAAATACGCTAGGAGCATAATTGCCAGAGCTACTAAGAAGTTCAGCTAGCCTCTCTTCCCATTCTTCAAGTATTCTTACAACTTCCATATAGTCCATATAGTTGGCAGAGGTTTTTAATTTTTCTATAGCCTCCTGACACTGTGAAGCCCAATCCTGCTGAAACTCGTCAGGGATGTGTGATAAAGAAGATCCAATCTCCTTGAAAAAATCCAAGAATATCTCATAAAGCTCCTGATCCTCTTCAAAATCTACAGACAAAAAGGAAACCGTGACACTGCCTTCCGAATCAAGTTTGGTGTAATTCCCTAAAATCTCTTTTAATCTTTCGATCATTGCCGAAGCATCGGACTCTCTCAGCACTACTGTTGAGTCTTTACAAAAATCTGTACGAATAGCCTTTATCTTAGACAGAATCTCCTCATGCCCCATATAGTTTGTAACTCTCTCCATATCTTCCAATATGGCCTTTACCGTATTTACTGGAGCTTCATTTGCGCCTAAGAGAGAGCGCAGCTGATTGAACAAGCTCTTCATCTCTTCCTGAAAGATAGTAAGAAGCTCTTGATCTTCTTCAGGTTCTACATCTGTGGGAGCCTCTGCAAATGTTGTTATGGGCTTATCAGTTAGCTCTTTTTCTGGACCAAGAGACAGGGAATCTATCTCTTTTAGCAGCTCTGATGTATCCAAGGTCTCTGTATGATTACTTTCTATATCGTTCAGTAAATTTCTGAACAGGTCTACTGCCTTAAAAATCACATCAAAAGCAGCTTGATTAAGGGGTGCTTTACCTTGCCTAGCCATGTCCATAAGATTTTCTATCTTGTGGGCAAGTTCGGCCATCTTTGAAAAACCCATGTAATTCGCAGCACCTTTTATGCTATGCATGTTACGAAAGCAGTCATTGAGAATGGATAGGTCATCAGGCTGTTGTTCAAGGAGAAGCAAATTGGGCTCAAACTCTTCAAGATTCTCCTGGACCTCTATAACAAAATCCTGCCACATTTCTTTATCAAACCTTGCCATGATTACTACCTCTGTACGTTTTCCTGTTCTATAATGGCAAAAAGCTGCTGGTGATCCTTTTTTTCTATAAAACCAAGGCTACCTATCCGTTTTGCCTCATCAATAACATGGGGATCTCTGACCAAACTCATAAACACTATTCGGGCATCAGGATGGGCCTTTTTGATCATCTTGGCCCCTGCAATCCCATCTACACCTCTCATAGTTACATCCATTATCACAAGGTCCGGCCTTAAAAGTCCATACAGCTCGAATCCTTCTTTCCCATCCCTGGCAGTTCCAACTACTGTATGGCCTGCATCTTCCAAGAGGCCTTTAAGGCGTTTCCTCATAAAACTAGAATCATCTACTATCAACACCCTGAGCACCTGTCCCTCCTATCAAGAGCTTCCAGTTATCCACTTGGTAAGGAACACTGCTATGTCCTCTGGTGCCATAAATTCTGTTGTCAACCCCATGTTGTCAATTTGTCTCAGAGGCATCGGATAAAGACTAGTGTCTGGCAGTTGCGCTATTATCTTTCCATCTGACATTGCAACGTGCTGCAGACCTTCTACAATTGATACATCTGCACCAGACAACACCACCACTGCAAGATTACAAGAAAAGATCTCTGAAAGGACTTCAAGGACTTCGCCTACATCAAAACCTTGTCCTTCATCTCCCACACTATAAATACCCGCCCCTGATTCATCCGCCTTGATTCTCCATTTGCCTTTAGCAGCAGACAGCCAGGCTTGATTGCTTAACAATGGCGCTCCTGAACCTAGCTCTTTAACAGAAAATGCACAGTGTGGCTCCAAATAGTCTGCCGCTGGAGAGGCAAAGAGCGGACACATTTGTTGAAATATCACCAGTCCGCATCTGTCCATTAGATCAAGACAAGGAAGTATTTTTTGTATCTCCAGAAGAGCCCCATAACCTCCAACAACAATTATGATTTTATCTGCTGGCATCCCTGGATCTCTTTTATGAACAGCAAGTTTTGGATTTCTAGCCCTTCTAACATTTCTTATTCGGAAATGGCTGGCATTCCTTACCACTTCGGCAAGTCTCTTTGCAAAAACCTCCCAGGGCTGCCCTCCCATAGGTTTTGCAATAAAATCCACGGCTCCAAGCCTCAAAAATTCCATCACCTTGCCTGCATGACGTTCGTTAAAATTGCTCACCAAAACAACAGGTGCTGGAGATTTGATCATTATGTGCTTTAAGGCTACATCTCCAGCCATAACAGGCATGTTAATATCTAGAGTTATGAGATCAGGTGTAGACTTTGCCAGAAACTCGATTGCTTCCCTTCCATTTGCAGCCTCGCCTGCTACCTCAGCAGCAAGCTGTTCCTGAAGAAAATCCCTCAGGCGCGACACAAAAAATCTTGAATCATCCACAACCAATACACTAGCCTGGGCTGGCTCTCTGTCTGGATATTTTGCTTTGTTCTCATCCTTTAGCCTAAGGGCTTCTATGATTAGAAAATTCCAAGGGGTTTCAATTGTTCTCTGCTCTGTAGCTCCCTCTAGAAACTTGAAAGAACCATATTCCCAAGACATCACCTCATAAAATGCATCTTCTCCTGTTTTGTCTCCTGTTTCGCAATGAACAACCTCTCCTTTACTAAAAAATAGTTGGGCTGAACGGTGTCCTGACAAAACTACAAGTTTTCGATCTCTATTTTCAAGACAGGCAAGTTGAACAAGATCTGCCAGATTTAATCCTGCCACAAAACCACTAAAACCAGGGGGCCCTGCTTGGCCCTGGCAAGCTGCTCCGCAATCAGAAACGTTTAGCTGTGGAGAAGAAGTGATTTTTAGACCTGTCATGTCATCCAACTATTAACAAATCTAGATAGTTCGTAAGGTTCTGCTGAATCTGCAGCAAATCTTTCTATCATCATCTCAGGATTATATGGTGCCAAGCATCCTGCAGGTTTCTGCACTATCAACTTGCCCTTGTTTCTAATAACCTCTTCGGCTCCAGTTGCCCCAAAAGGGCTATCTCCAGACACAAATATAGATAATAACCCATCACAAAAGGACTCACTGGCAGACAACAAAGTCAGATCTATAGCTCCCTCCTTTGAAGACTCGATTGGTCTTTCTTTTACGCTCATTTCCCAGCCCTTTCCTGCCTTGTCAAAGTGAGCTGCATAATCTGCAGGAATAAAATATACCTGTCCTGGCCGAAGCTCGATCCTTTCTGTAATCATCGACAAACAGGGAACAGAATATGGTTTTAGGTAATCCACAAAAGCTGCCAAGTTCTCTTTGTTCACTGCCAGAGAAATCACTACTGCTCCCTTTGGGAGCCCCGTCAAAAATGGCACTATTGCAAGAACTGAGGAGTATCCTCCTGTTGAACCGTGAATAATACAAACCCTTTCCAACTCCTCGGGCCTGTATTCTGTTTCACCCTTAACAGATTCCTTACCAGATACAGGTCTAACCCTTAAGTAACGAGCTGCTTTGACTTGTACCCTAGATGCCCTTTTTAGACTTCTTATTAGCAGGTCTGCCTGTTCCTTAATCTCTCTATCGCCATTTCTTGCCGGTTTTTTGAAAAAATCAACTGCCCCAAACCTGAGGGCCTCAAAAGTGATCCTGGAACCATCCCCAGTAAATGCGCTCACCATCAATGTAGGAATTGGATATTTGACCATTATGTTTTTAAGAACAGAAAGCCCGTTCATACCTGGCATGTGTACGTCCAAGGTACATACGTCAAACTGTTTACTAGACAAGGCCTTCAGAGCCTCCCTGCCGCTAAGTGCCTTGTCAGCAACCTCTATCTGGTCGTCTTGTACAAGTATTTTCTCGATCGCCTTACACATCATTGGCGAATCATCTACCACAAGCACTTTTATGGGACCGTTTCTATTACTGGATAAGACATCATTCATTGATTAATCACCTATTTGCTCTGTCTCTTGTCTTCAAGAAGAAGTCTTCTTGAAAATCCACGGATTCTCTCCCACAACTCCATCTCGTCTGCCACCACATGCCCCACGCCTTTTCCCTTGATAAACTTTGGGAATTGGTCACATGCACACTTATCCGGCTCCAGACAAAATACTTGCCCTTTATTTATCAGAATCTCTTTTATAAAGGATGTATTATCAGGCACCTGCCCTCCAAGCACCACTAGGCAGAGCCTTTTACCAGACTTTTTGGCAAGCCTGCTGACAAAGCTGTTGAGAGAAGACGAATTCCCCGAAAGCTCTATTGAAAAAGAACCCTTTGCCTTCTTAATACCTGGTAAATTGGCCTCGCTTACCAAGACACAGACGCCCGCATGAACAATAGTTGACTGACCTGAAAAATGTATACATTCTATGACGTTATCTAGTTCTTCGCTGTAGGCACTCAAAACCGTCTCTGAAATATCCTGGACACATATAAATCCTACGTTGTCTAGATCCTTAAGGGCAGATACCAACCTTATAAAACTGCTAACGGCTCCTTGCCTAGCCAAGATCAATACAAGCCCGTGAACACCTCTAGAGACACTCGGGCGTTCCAATTCTTTGCCCCTGTTTTTAGATATAGCCCGCTTTATGGCCTTTGGGTTTGCCCTTGCCGCAAGCCTCAGCGTCTTTATCAGCTCGGCAGACTTGTCTTTTATATCCTTAGAGATGGTGCCAGAAGGCTTTGGGAAAAAATCTATAGCTCCAAGCCGCAAGGCCTCAAAGGTGATTCGCCCCTGATCCGCCAAACCACTTACCATCACTACAGGAACGGGAGACTTCACCATTATATGTTTTATAGTTGTAAGACCATCCATGACAGGCATGTCAACATCAAGAGTTATTACATCAGGTTTAACGGTCTTTATTGCCTCCAATGCCTCTGCTCCGTGACGGGCCACAGCCACTACCTCGATATCGCCAGAATGTGAAAGCACTTCCACAAGCTGTTTTCTCATAAATGCTGCATCATCAACCACCAAGGCCTTTATAGGTCTGCCTTCCGCCATCTTATCCTCCCATGGCCTGAAACCATGATTTTTCTAGGGCATCCTTTTTTTTCTTTATGTCTTTAGCCAGGTCTTGAACATCTTCCTTTTTCAATGACAACGACTTCGGCAACATTACTCCTTTGGGAAGCCACTTATTTGACCATCCCACACCAAGCCTATGACAAAGCTGATCGGCAAGATATACAACCGCACATAAGGGTTCGTCTTCGCCAGCACTTTTAGGTGTATGATGATAGCGCACAACACTCGTTATCTGCTCGCTAAGTTGCCATTTTTTGGCTAAAAAAGCCCCAACTTCAGCATGACTTAACCCCTGTTTCTCTTCAGCAACAGCCAAAGGACACCTCTTGGCTTCCTGTATCTCTAAAATCTTGTTCACCTCTTCTTTAAAGGCCTTGCACAAAACAAATCGGCCTATGTCGTGCAGAAGCCCCATGGTAAAACATTCCTCAGGATCAAACCCATTACCTGCAACCTTTGCAATCAACATAGAGGAGGTTGCAACACCCATAGAATGAAGCCACAAATCTTTGGTAGAAAAGCCCTTAAAACTTGCATCCTCACCAAAGGCCTGCATTAAGGATAGACCTATAACGAGATTTCTTACTTCATCAAAACCAAGAATAGTAATGGCATGAGAGATGGTATTCACCTGACCCGAAGTGCCATATAAAGGGGAGTTGGCCACCTTTAATATTCTGGCGGCTAACACTGGATCATGCATGATAATTTTTTCAAGACTTTTACTGTTGGCTGAAATAGACTCCATCTCTTTTAGGACCTTTTGCATTGTGTTAGGCATAGGCGGCAGGTCCTTAAACTTTTCCAGCCTCTTTATAAGGAAAGGAGGCATAATGATCTCCCACTTTTTTTATAATTTCTTATTTATATATCGACACACCATGCCTACTCCTTAACTATGGACAAAAAGAGAGGACATTTTTTAATTAATATTTCTCTGACCCAATCCGATAAGCCCTATAGAATAAGTTTTATTCCTATATCTTCTTAAGACTTTTGGGGTTAACAAATGGCAGATCTTGTATTGACTGGTCCGGCATTAGAAAAAGCCAGGTCTCAGATAAACGACGCCTTAATAGAAGCAGGAGTACACACTGTCCTGTTAATTGATCAAGCCGGAAATGTAGTAGCAAGCTGCGGTCAAAACAGGAAAGACCTTGATGTCACATCTCTTGCTGCACTTGCGGCAGCAAACTTTGGGGCAACTTCCCAAATGGCTAAGCTTATAGGTGAAGACGACTTTTCACTCCTATTTCACAAGGGGAAAAGAGACAGCATTCATTTTGCCAAGGTGGGCAACGAACTAATTTTGGTGACGATTTTTGGTGACGAAGTATCCCTGGGACTTGTTAGACTTCGAGTAGCAGAACTGACAGACAGCATAGAAAAGATCTTTGGGCAGGGGAATTAGTTAAATGGCTTTAATCGATCTCAGCAAAAGAGAAGTTCATTGCAAGATTGTATATTACGGACCAGGCCGGTGTGGCAAGACTACCAATCTCCTTTATATCTATAATTCAATGAATAGCAATGCCAAGGGCAAACTGTTAACAATTGAGACCAAGGGAGACAGGACATTGTTTTTTGACCTCCTGCCCTTAAATCTTGGTAAGATTAACGGTTTTGACATACGCATTCAGCTGTATACAGTTCCCGGCCAAGCCATTTACGAGGCCACCAGGAAGCTAGTCTTAAAAGGTGTGGACGGGCTTGTCTTCGTTGCCGACTCGCTACGGGTTAGACGGAACAAAAATATAGAAAGCTTGAAAGACCTTATGCACAATCTAAAAGAATACAACTTGGATATACATACAATGCCACTGGTCATTCAATACAACAAAAGAGATCTAACCCAATCACCTATCCCTACTCTTACTGTTGAAGAGTTAGAACAGGACCTAAACCGAGAACTAGGTGCTCAAACTTATGAGGCCGCCGCTACCAAGGGAATAGGCGTATTTGAAACGCTGAAAGATATTAGCAAGAAAACAGTCAGGTATGTGGCAACAAAGCATTTGCTAAATCCCAAAAAACAAATGGAGAAGGCACTGTGAAAAACAACGATAATCTCCCAGAACCAGAAGTCTTTACCAGCAAAATAGAAGAAACCATAGATGACCTGTTTAAGCCAGCAAAACAGATTGAAATCGATCCCTTAACTCAGGAAGTTAAGGAGGTTGCTACAGAACAGCAAAAAGTAGAGAGCAAATCAGAGATATCTCTAGAGCTGGCGATTGAGGAACCGTTGACAGAAGAAGGCAAAGAGGTGCAACAGGAACCCGAAATAGAGGTAACAGGATCCAAATCAACCGCTGTTAACAAAGATGAAATTGTTCAACCAGAACAAGAACGCCAGGCACTGGAAGCTGATAGAGAAGAAGAACCCCAGATAGAGCTAGAACTTGTGGAAGAAGAACCTGCGATATTGGAAGTAGAGGCGGATGAGAATAAGCAATCAGATGAGGTCTTGTTAACACTCCAACGGTTACGCGAAGACATCTATACAATAGAGTGGGAAATTTCCAGAAAAGAACTCTTAGACAGCGTATCAGAGCTTCAAAAGATCATAGAGCTTCCCGAGATAAAAAGTGACTCCATAGCCCTTACAATACTTTCTTTAAGCGCAGAGGTCCTGAAAAATGCAAGTAAGGCACCAAATGAAATGAAATCCAATGCTCCGTCGATCCTGAAAAGGGCTATAGAGGCGGTTATTACTTTGCGATCTGGAGCCAGCTTAGCAAATGATGAAATAGAGACTGTTAAACAGCACTTGCACAGCCTTTTAATACCCAAAGCCCGTAAATCTCCCAAGGCACCTATACCGCCCCAAACGGAACCAGAAGCGCATCAAAAGTTCGAAAATACATGGCCTGAATTAGAATCAACCATTTCAACAGATACGTCAAAAGAGCCCGAATGGAATGAAGAAGCAAACAAGCTTCTTCTCTCACACCTGAAAGAACTTCAAAAACAAGTAAACAGAATAATCCCTCTGGAACAACTCCTGTTAAAGACTTCTGGAATGGAGAAACTATATAAGTTTCAAAAAAATGTCCGTCAAGATCTTGAAAAGGAAATAGAAAGACTTTCACGCTTCTTTTTTAAGGATCTTGACATTAACCTTCCAAAACCAGAAAGAACATACAAACATGAAGATTACGAATCAGAAATTGCCAGCAACAGGTGTCCATGGAGCCAACTCTTTACCCTTTCGATAAACGGCTTGGAAATTGGCATCCCCGTCGAAGAAGTCGTTTATAATGCCCAACCGCCCTGGCTATCGAAATCATTTATAAAAAAAACCAATATACTTCCTCTTTCAAAACTCAAACCTTGGCCGTGGTCAAAGCTGTCTAAACTTTTTAAAAATCGTCTAGCGAAAGTAACAGAATCAGAACTCACAAAAATGAAATTTCCTGTGGTAAAGCGGCTTGGAAACACTGAACTGACAGTAGCTGCCAATTTTTATGTCATAGTGCTTTTCAATGGAAACAAAGGCGCCGTACTCCGTACCCAGGAATCTCCTATAATGATAAATGTACCTCAAAACGCCAAATGCCAACAGGCCACAGATGGCTCCTTTGCCGGTGAAATTGAAATAAATGGCAATAAAATTTCTATAGTAACTGCAGAGTCAGTTAACAGGTAGGGGGCGTTTATGTTAGATCTAGATACGGGCCATCAAGTTCTGACTACAGAAAATATAGAGTACAAAATAGAAGAGGCTGAACTCTATCTCAATCATGGACTTTACGAAGAGGCAGAAAACATCCTTAAAGAACTCTTACACGTTGCAGGAGAAGAACTACCTGACGATTTAAGGAAACGAATAGATAGTAAGCTCGAAGAGCTATCGGCCAATAGTTGCATAGACAAAACCAAGGAAAAAAAAGAACAGCTAGAAAGGCCTGATGAAGACAAGCTGCAACAAGATTTTGAAAACTGTTTAGGGCTTATTGAGGCCGGATTCTTTTCCGAAGCCCTTGAAGACCTTCGCCTGCTAGAGCAGTCTGGTTACAAAAAGGGACTTGTACGAATAAAGATGGGGAAACTCTATCTAAAGCTTGACATGCCCTTTGACGCCATCGAATATCTGGAAAAAGGCCTAGAAGATCCAGAGCTGCCAGATAATATAAGACAGGAGGCATTGTATCAGCTTGCCCTTACATATGAACGCACTGGCTCTGTTACAAAGGCGGTTTCTGTATTAGAAGCCCTGGTACAGCTCAATGAAGACTTCAGGAACGCAAAGGCAAAACTGGACAGCTTAAACCAGACTGCTCAAAAGTACGGGAGATTTTACTATCTTATAAGAAACGAACTATTACAGGAAGAGCAGTTAGAACGGGCAAAGGAAATTGCAAGGCAGTCCAAAAAGCCCATTGAAACTATTCTGATGAATCAATTTGGCATAGAAAAGGATGAAATAGGTAACTCCCTTTCAGAATATTATAGATGCCCCTTTATAGAATTCAATGAACTAGAAGTAGGTACTACACCAAAATGTATTTCTGGCATAAAGGAGCACTTTTTCCGCACCACCCCTTGTGCCCCAGTAAAGGAAGAAGGCAACACCTTGCTGGTTGCCGTGGACAACCCCCATGACCTCAGCAAAATTGACAACATTCAAAGGGTTCTCAAAGCCAGAAACTTCGAATATGCCGTAGCCCTGAAAGAAGATATCGATAAGTTTATTGACTATTTCTTTGGAAAGTACAACCTAGGAGACGGAGAGGACGACGTCTTTGAACAGTTGGAGCTGATAGAGGAGGAAGACGAGGATCTGGATGAAGATGACGGGCTTGCCTCTGATGCCGACAGTGTCGTTGTCCAGATGGCCAATAAAATAATAGAAGACGCCTTTATAAGAAATGCTTCTGATATCCATATTGAAAGCCTTACAGGCAAACGGGGGGCACTTATCAGATATCGAATCGATGGTGACTGTCTAAAATATCAAACCATCCCCTTCAACTATAAAAAGGCCTTGGTATCGAGAATCAAAATAATGGCAAACCTCGATATTGCAGAAAAGAGGTTACCGCAAGATGGCAAAATCAAATTTAAAATGAGGAGTGGCAAGACCATAGAATTGCGTGTAGCCACACTGCCCACTACTGAAGGTAACGAGGATGTAGTGCTTCGTATTCTTGCATCTTCAGAGGCCATGCCTCTAGATAGGATAGGGCTTTTAGAAGAAAACCTCAAAAATATCAAAAATTGTATAGAAATGCCTTACGGTCTGATTTTGGTAGTGGGTCCAACGGGCTCTGGTAAGACTACTACACTACATGCTGCCCTTGGACATATAAATAGACCAGAGAAAAAAATATGGACTGCAGAAGATCCAGTAGAGATCGTACAGGAGGGTCTGAGGCAAGTTCAAGTCAAACCTGGCATAGGCCTGACCTTTGCCAGGGTTCTACGGGCCTTTTTAAGAGCAGATCCAGACGTTATAATGGTTGGAGAGACAAGAGATGAAGAAACGGCCAACACTGTTATCGAAGCATCTCTAACTGGTCATCTCGTCTTTTCAACACTTCACACCAACTCGGCACCTGAAACTGTAACCAGGCTTCTTGGAATGGGCATGGATCCATTTAATTTTGCAGACGCACTTTTGTGTGTCCTTGCCCAAAGGCTTGTAAAAAAACTCTGCCCCAAATGCAAAGAAGCCTACGAACCAGACGATGAAGAAAAGGAACGCATTCTTTACGAATATGGAGATAATCCCTCAAGACCTCTTTCAGAGACAGACCTTCAAGGGATTACCCTATATAAGCCAAGTGGTTGTCCGGCCTGCAACAACATAGGCTATAAAGGCAGAATGGCAATACATGAATTGCTGGTAAGCGATGATGGCCTGAGAAAACTCATCCAGTCTAAAAAACCTGTTATGGAAATCAGGGATTATGGCCTTTCTAACGGCATGACTACATTAAAACAAGACGGCATCCAAAAAGTATTGTTGGGAGAGACAGACATGAAACAGGTATTGGCTGCCTGTATCAGGTAGCCTGTTTTAAACGCGGACAAGAAGGAGCCAAACAGGGAGTGTTGACAATATCTTCCAGAGGAAGCACCATGGTTGAAATTGCAGCACATTCAAGTCCAAAAGGGAGATAACCCCAATAGCCAAGGAGAGGCATTTCAAATATCTTAAATTGCCCCACATAAGGTATGGAATATATCCATTTAGGATAGCTCCAAAAATTCCACATTTCCCAGAAAAAACCACACAACAGCCCGCTTGCCGCTAACCTTGCAATCGCTCCTAATCTTCCCTGACCTGCCAGTTCAGCGAGATTCTTTAATCCGCACATTATTTGCATGCTACACACAATCAAAAGGGGCGATATCCATAAAAATGGAAAAAGGTAGTCAGGCCATAACCCTATAGACAAAAGACAAGTCCCTGAAAAAATAAGCATAACAATGGCAAATGGCCTATCAGGCTGAAAGTGCCAGAAGGGTCTATCAAAGGCTCTTTCAAAAGCGCAGGAACACTTTAATAACTCGTTGACAGATAAAACTGCTGGCAGAACGGTGGAAAAAGAGAAAGAGGCCATCAGGCTATATCTCCAAGCCCCTATATGTGAAACACCTACATAATACCAGTTTTGAACAAAACGATTAAGAAATTCAAAATACCACCAAAAGACACAGCTAATTCCAAAAAGCAGCAAAAATGATATAGGACGCCGTTCTAGCACACATGTTCCAAGGCGCCATTTAGAAATAGCATTGAGACATACGATAAAACCTATCCACAGTGGGCTAAAAGCCCACATACGGATCGAATATGGAACTTTTATAATATCCCATGAAATACCCCAGGAAGATAATAGAATAGCAATTCCTGCAAGCCCCCAGACAGGAAAGGTACCCTTGGCAGGACCAGGTGGATAAGTACCTAGGTATTTAAGAAATCTTAGGATCAAAGGAACCCCAAAAACAAGAGAGGTAATCAAACCCAACAAAAAAACAAAATTGTTCTCAGGTGCGTGGGAAACGTATCTCGTCAATGGAGGAAACTCTAAAAACTTATCTACAGGCTCACCGGTCATTACAATGCCAAGAAGCGGCATACTGATCAACAAGAGTATGGACAAGAAATAGCACACAAAAAATCTGGAGTTGAAATTGAGATCGTTATCAGAGTAAAGTGCCATAGGTCTCAAAAAAAGAAAGTCTTAAAAAAATAAATATACCACAGAAAAAGGAGAAGATAAAAAATATGCAGCAAAATCTGCTTTCTAAAAGTTTTTTTGAAAGGGCAAAGACACTGATACCAGGAGGAGTCAATAGTCCTGTCAGGGCATGCAGATCGGTTGGCACAGATCCAATTTTTGTCGAATCGGGTAATGGAAGCTGGATATGGGACGTAGATGGAAACTCTTATCTAGACTTTGTATGCTCATGGGGCCCGCTTATTTTAGGCCACTGTCATCCAGAAGTCATAGCGGCCATAAAAAAGGAAGCAGAAAGAGGTACAAGCTTTGGCATTCCCACATGGAACGAGGTTAAACTGGCAGAAATGATTGTTGATGCAGTACCATCTATTGAAAAGGTACGGCTTGTGAACTCTGGCACAGAGGCTACTATGAGTGCGGTTCGCTTGGCCAGAGGCTTCACCAATAGAAAAAAAATAATCAAATTCAACGGCTGCTATCATGGACATGCAGATTCGTTCTTAATAAAGGCCGGCTCTGGAATCGCCACACTAGGCATACCAGGAAGCCCAGGTGTACCAGAGGAAATCGTACAAAACACCATTGCTGTTCCCTTTAATGACAAAGACATCTTGAAAGGTGTATTAGACAAGGAAGGAGATGATGTAGCATGTATAATAGTGGAGCCTGTTCCTGCAAACATGGGCGTGGTGCTACCAGATGACGACTTTCTTCCATTCCTTAGAGAGATAACAGAAGACAGGGGAATTATCCTCATATTTGATGAGGTGATAACAGGTTTTAGGCTTGGTCTCGGAGGCGCACAAGAATATTTTGACATAATTCCCGACCTGACATGTTTGGGCAAAATAATAGGGGGGGGATTACCTGTAGGCGCCTATGGTGGCAGGGCAGATATAATGAATCATATTGCACCAGACGGCCCAGTATATCAGGCAGGGACACTGTCTGGCAATCCAATGGCCACAGCTGCCGGCATAAAGACCTTGGAAATACTTTCCAGACCTGGCACCTATCCAAAACTAAAAGAAAAAATGGACTACTTGGTAGAGGAACTAAAAATTCTTTCAAAGAGATACGGAATAAAATGCACTATCCAAAGTATAGGCTCCATGATGACATGTTTTTTTGGATTGGATGGGAAAATCAGGAATTTTGACGATGCGGCAGGATCTGACACAAAATTTTATGCTAAATATTTCAGGCAAATGCTAAAAAATGGCGTCTATCTTGCTCCTTCACAGTTTGAGGCCGCTTTTGTATCTTTAGCCCACAGCTTGGATGACATTGAGCTGGCCTTAGAAGCAAGTGATTTGACATTTAAGGAGCTATAGATTTTATAGGTTGAGCCCAGGCTACTAGATAAGCTACTAATACCCTGGAAGACAAAATGTAAAAAAAAACAGGCTAGTTAGGCATTTGCCGTTAAAAAAAATACAATTTGGAGCATAGTCTATATTTTAAATTGATCGAGCATCAAAAATTGAATACAAACAGGAAAACTTCGCTTGAAATACTTGCAAAATAACAAAATTTCGCGCTCAACATGGCCTTTATAAGGGTGTTTGGGAGTTTTCTAATAACATGACAAAACCTATTTATATTTCTGATTTTTTATTCAGTTAAATGGGCGCGGCTGACTATTTGCTATTGACACATATCAAGCCTTGTGATAATAACTGGAACTCAAATAAAGGTCCTTGTAGAGGTGTCTTATTCTCAAAAAATGAGGACCGATTCAGTAAGGACCGGATCTAGGCTGGCGAATACTGAAAAATATCTATATAGGGTAGGGAGATAAAATAACATAAAAGTGGTTCTTGACTGTCGGGAGAATCGAAAGTTATTAATCCATGAGTTTATAATTCAATAATGGAGGAGGCGTTATAGCCATGGAACATCCGTTACTTTTTTTACCTATTATCTTAAGTGCTCTTGGTCTACCTGCCTATGGTGGAGAGAGTGCGTTAGCGCAGATTCTGGCACCTCACATGCAGTATAGTTATCTTGCCATGGCCATATGTCTACTGATTGCTAAGGCTGCTACGAGCAAGATGCAATTGATCCCAAAAGGCATGCAAAACGTTATGGAGATGTTTGTGGGGGGCCTGGAAGACTTTGTAATAGAACAGGTGGGTAGCAGAGATAAAGCCATGATTATATATCCTATGGTTGCTACCTTTGGGTTCCTAATTTTTATATCCAACTATATGGGGCTGATTCCAGGTTTTATGTCTCCTACAGCGAACCTTAATGTCACATTAGGCTGTACTCTCATAGCCATTGTCACCTATCATGCACTTGGTATCCGGTTTCATGGATGGAGATATATCAAACACTTTATGGGACCAATCAAGGTAATGGCTCCATTCTTTTTGATAGTTGAGACGTTTAGCCATGCGGGACGTATTGCCTCACTCTCTATCCGTCTTTTTGGCAACATGATGTCAAAGGAAATGTTACTGGGGCTGCTTTTTACCATGGCAGGACCTTATCTAGCACCCCTACCCATTATGTTACTTGGAGTTCTAGTTTGTTTGCTACAGGCTTTTATATTTGTTGTTTTGCCTGTAACATATTGTGCAGAGGCAATGGCAGAAGCACATTAAATTTTTAAACTAATTATAAAAAGGAGGAGTTTGATGAAAAGAAAAAGCCTAATTATTTCTGGACTGAGTCTATTGTTTGTATTGGCTATGAGTGCTGTTGCTCTTGCAGCAGGTGAGGGTGGGGCTAGTGCCAATACATCTTTGATCATGGCTGCTTCACTTGTAGCAGCAGGCCTTGCAGTAGGTGGTGCTGGTGGTGGATGTGGTGCTGGAATGGGCCAGTGCGCACGTGGTCTTTTAGAAAGTACAGCTAGAAATCCTGAATTGGCAGGAAAATTGACAGTCTCCATGTTCATTACCTTTGCTCTTATTGAGACATTTACTATTTATGCCTTGGTTATTGGTTTGATCGCTCTGTATGCAAATCCTTTCTTAGGATAAGGAATAAAGCTGCCTGGCAATTTCGCTGGGCAGCTTTTTAGAAAGACTACAGCTATAGCGGTGAGAAAAATCACCGCTTTTTTTATTGTCTTATCTTAACCCTATGGAGCCTGAAACTAAAAAACACCTGCTTCATATGCTCAAACAATTGAGCCGAGTATCTTACATGGCTTCTGCTATGGTATTTTCCACTTTTGCAGGTGTATGGTTTGGCTACTGGCTAGACACCGACGTATTTCATGGCAAAACCCATCCATGGATGACGATCATCTTTTTTCTTTTTGGTCTTGCAGGGGGAATTAGAAACCTATTTGTACTAGGCGGAAGAATGAAAAAAGATGAGGAACGTCGCTCGAAGATTGAAGAACAACAACATGAAAAGAAAAGCTAAATGTTAATTTGGCAGGGAAATTTAGATAAAGACCTTGGCAAACGCTTCATACTAGCATGCTGGGCCATGCTAGCATTAGAAGTTGCTGCAGCAAACATATGGTGGAGTCCCCAAGGGGTAAAAGGGATTCTCCTTGGTGGAATCATTGCCAATATTAATATAATTGGCGTCTTTCGTGATACCCATCGGATTGTAAAATTCAAAACAGCAACAGTTTATTATATAGGTGTTATTACGAGGTTGATACTAGCTGGAGTAATTCTAGTAACCTTTCTTAAAAAATTTCCAGGTTCCTTTTCTATACTTGGAATCTTTATAGGTATATCATCTGTTCCTATTGCCTTTTTTCTTATGGTTTTTCAAATAGTTTTGACAAAAAAATACCAAGGGAAGCAAAATAAAAAAGATGATGTCAATTCCTAAATTTCTACAAGACTAAGGAGCTGTCAATCTGACAACCATAACCTTGCTTAACGACCTCACCTCCCATTGGTCCACTACCTGGCCCCATCCTTATCACCCAGGAACAATTTTTAATTATGCTCTTATGGTTATCTACCAGGATAAGGAAATGTCCTGACTCCACCAACTCCTCAAACAGACGTAAGATATTCTTTATATCCTTTTCACTAAGACCCCTGCTTACGTTATCTAAAATAATAAACTCCCTCTTTCTGCTTTTAGCAATTACAGAACCTAACTTTAACCTTTGCCTTTCCCCACCAGACAGGCTTGAAACACTTTGGCCAAGCCTGAGATAACCAAGACCGATACGATCCAATGCCTCCAGTGGCAATCGTATTTTTCTGATATTTTTAAAAAAAACAGCAGCATCGCTCACAGTCATTTCCATCAGATCTCCAATATTGGCGCCTTTGTATTCGATAGTCAGGATCTCCTGAACATAACGTTTTCCCTTACACGCGTCACATATATATTCGACCGGTTGAAGGAACTCCGGTTCAATAATAAGGCGTCCAGTCCCTTTACACTTTTCGCATCTACCACCTTTCCTTGATAGACTAAAGATACCTCGGGTTATTCCTCTCGCCCTTGCATCAGGAACTCGCGACAACAATGCTGCTATGTGGCTATATACCCCAACAAATGTAGCTATAACAGATACATGAGAGCCTCTCGGGAGATTTTCATCCATATAAAGCACACGCCCCCATTTTATCGCCTGGTTAAGGCCTTGGAATTCGTTTCCTATTTTGGCAATTTTTGATCCCCTTCTTTGTTCTTGGCCTGTTAATCCATAAAAAATAGCAGTAGCCAAGGCGGTTTTGCCAGAACCAGACGGACCACAAATCCCTACCATTCCCTCTGTTGGCAAAATTAATGTATTTTCTTTGAGATTTCGATTTTTGAAAAGCTCAATAACAATCTTTTTGTCAGAGAGAATTTCACATCTCCTCTGTATCGGCCTGATCTGTTTTGGAATATCTTTTGATTGGCACCCTCCATTTGGAGATTCGCTAATTGATACCGAACTTACACCATTATTAGGCGGACCCTGAAAAATAATTTCTCCTCCATGATCACCTGCAGCAGGGCCAAGCGCTATAATCCAATCTGCATAATTTTCTTTAAAAATCCTGTCGTGCTCTACCACCACCACTGTATTACCCTGATACTTTAAGGCTTTGATCTTTTCGCGAATCACTTGGCGCTCTGCCTCGTCAAAACACGACAGAGGCTCATCTATAACAAACAAAAGACCTGTAAGCTTTTGAAATAAAAGAGAAGCAATCTGTAACTTCCGCCGTTCACCACAAGATAAATAAGGCACAGCAGTGTTCAGGCAAATATAACCTAAGCCCATTTCATGAAGAACACCAAGGCGCTTTAAAATTTCATCACACGCAGAGGTTGCAGCATCTAACTCAGGAGAACTCCGCTTGCGCCAATTAAAAATCCAACCTTGCACTAAAGGAATCAATTCATCAATAGTCAATGACAAGACATCTTGTATGGCAAAACCTGATATTTTTTTAACGATATTCTCTAACCTTTCATTTCCATTGGTCTTTTCTTTTAAAAGATTATGAGAATTGCTAGCAAAATTGCACTCAAAACAACAGGGAGTTTCAGTAAACCGAACTACCTCTCTCTGATTCCCACCAGATCCTTTGCCATTAAATATATCAATTTCTACTATACCAGTACCTATTTCAATAGCCTGTCCAAGGGAGTCCGCAAGCCTTGCACCTATACCTGGTTTCTTGATAATTCTGTCTATTATAAGAAACACGTTACCTGAAATACGGTGGTTGTTGGGATCAAAATCCTCCAGATACCATTGCCTGCCATTTTCTTCGAAACGAAGGAAACCTTTTTGAAAGGATCTTTGAAGCCTTTTCAAGACAACCTGATATCCATCATTGGGAATACGTCCAACAAAAGCCTTAACTACCATTTTGGTACCAGAATCAAGGCATCTTAATTCCTCTAGTATTTGATGAAGACTACGGACATGGATTTTGGCACCACAAACAGGACAATGGTATTGCCCTACTAACTCAAAGACTGAACGAAAGATATTACCAATGCCAGTCACTGTGGAAACTAACGATCTTGGATTTGTATTAAACCAGTTTTGCCTCAATCCCACAGCAGCCAAAGCTGGTTCTACTTTATTCACGATTGGGGCTGGAAGCATCTCCCCATCTAAAGATACTGCCTCTAGATATTTTCTCCTAGCTTCTGCGTATAGAACATCAAAAGCCAAGGACGATTTACCAGATCCAGAGTCACCCGTTATTACGGTGATTTCCCCTATGGGAATCTGCACAGAAACATTTTTAAGATTGTGCTCTCTGGCCCCAACAATATTAATAAACTGTTGCATACCTTAATCTTCTATTAAGTTGGTTGGCCTATTCGCATTTTTCTCTTCCTTTTGAAGATATGCAAAACCACCAATACACGCAACGGTCTTTTGGGGAAATTTTTAGCAAGATGCTATTTTAGCCGAAACAATTAATAAGGGATTATTGCAAGGCGCATAGAATAGTAAGCTAACAATGAACAGGCACAAAAGTATTATAAATTTAATTGCTCATTATACCAATCCGCTACATCTGCTTGGCGGGATGATTGTAACAGCCTACAGCAGTCCAAATATATACTATAGAACCATCCTGCTGGGATTGGTTAAAGGCTATGACAGCCTATATAGGCATATAATCAAGCAAACAGACAAGTAAATAATCAGCAATCGGAATTCTTCTATAGCCGCTAAAAAATAATTGAAAGACCTTGTTGTGCTGCATTAGCAATGTTTGCCAATTTTTCCGGCAATATTCCCAAATACAGTACTCCAAGGGCTGTAATAACAAGAGCGATAACAGTTGGGGCAGCAACAGGACCCCTCACAACGTCTCTTATTTCCTCTTTCATATACATCATATAAATAACCCGCAGATAATAATAAGCACCAATCACGCTAGTTAAAATACCAAGAGCGGCCAAAATAAAATAACCTTCTTTAATTGCAGCGGAAAAAACATAAAATTTTGCAACAAAACCAGCAGTAGGAGGCAAACCTGCCATAGCTACAAGGAAAAGCCCCATCAAAAATCCAAGGGCTGGATATTTATATCCAAGCCCTCTATAATCTTCTAACTCCTGGGCCTGCCGTTCTTTACCATCAATAATGTATACTACTCCAAAAGCACCAATGTTCATGAGCGTATAGGCAAATAGGTAAAAAAGTACACCCATTCTTCCCTCTGCATTTGCAGCAAGTATTCCAAGGGCCATATAACCTGCATGGGCAATGGACGAATATGCCAACATCCTTTTTATGTTAGTCTGGGATACTGCAATTAAATTTCCAAAAAACATACTGAGTAATGCAAGCCACCAAATCACAGGCTTCCAATAGGGTTCCAAGGCAGAAAGATTCACAGTGGAAGCAAAGTCTGGTTGACCACTGCTTGCCAGCAAAGGCCCAAAAGAAACATAAAGCACCTTCATAAATATACCAAAAGCAGCGGCCTTTACTGCAGTTGCCATAAATCCGGTCACAACAGATGGTGCCCCTTCGTACACATCAGGTGTCCACATATGAAAAGGTACCATGGCCATTTTAAAGAAAAAGCCAACGAGTATCATGGCAAAACCAATTATAATAGGTAAGCCTTTGTACATGCCTCCAGATATCGATTGGGCTATAGAAGCGATATTTAGATGTCCGGTAAGACCATAAATCAAAGCTACTCCGAACAGAAAAAGTGCGGAGCCAAAGCTGCCCAAAAGAAAATATTTTAACGCTCCCTCCTGACTGAAGGGACTTTCTTTGATAAAAGCAGCCAACGCGTAAATAGCTAAAGACATTATCTCCAATGTTATAAACATCATAAGCAGATCTACCGATTGCACCAGCCCTACGGCACCTGCTACTGCATAAATCAATAAAATATAATACTCGCCTTTCATAAGTACATTATTTCTAAGGTAACCTATGCTCATTAAGGCAGCCAGCAATCCAGAAACAACCATTACGACAGAGATAAAGACGCTAAACTTATCTGCCGAGAAAATATCCATAAATACTATATCGTGAATATCCCATTGTCTGTAAACAATATGACCAAGTGTGGCTAGAAAGATAAAAACGGTGAGCCAGCCTATATACTTACCCCTTGTCTCTGCATCTCTGTCCAAGAGGAGCATATCTATAATCATAAGAACAAGTCCCGCCACAATAAGAATCAATTGGCCACCACATACTTCCCATAAATGATAAAAGTCAAAGGAAAGGTTTAGCTGATTCATTCCGTCTACTCCTTGGCCTTAGATGCTGATGAAGCACTCTCCCAAACAGGTTGGGCTAACGCTACATGGGACGTCTCTTCAACCTGCTCTACCTTAACCTGAGAAATAAAGTGGTCTACTGAGGCGTGCATCTTGTTAAGGAAAAAGTTTGGATAAAGTCCTATCCAAAAAATCAATACCAGTAACGGCAACATATATGCTACTTCCCTCAAATTCATGTCCTTTAAATGAAGATTCTTGGGATTTCGTACCTCTCCATAAAATACCCTTTGAACCATCCAGAGCATATAAACGGCTCCCAGTATCACTCCAGTAGCAGCCAACACCGCCGCCAGCTTGTTCACCTTGAAGGCACCGAGAAGAATAAGAAACTCCCCAATGAAGCCGTTAGTGGTTGGGAAACCAATGGAAGAGAGGGTAACTATAAGAAATATAGTGGAATAAATCGGTACGATCCTAGCGATTCCACCATACTCCTTGATCAGCCGCGTGTGTCTACGCTCGTAAACGATCCCAACCAGGAGGAACAAAGCGCCTGTTGAAATACCGTGGTTTATCATCTGGAGCACTGATCCTTCAACCCCTTGGCGCGTCAACACGTAAAGCCCTAGCATACAGTAGCCCAGGTGGGATACAGACGAGTATGCCACCAGCTTTTTGATATCGGGCTGTACCATGGCTACAAGCGCCCCGTAGATGATTCCTATGATGGATAGAACAATTATGAGCGGGGCGAAATAGTCAGATCCTTGAGGGAAAAGGGGCATAGCAAAACGGAAAAATCCGTAAGTTCCCATCTTCAAAAGGATACCCGCAAGAATCACCGACCCTGCAGTTGGCGCCTCCACGTGGGCATCTGGCAACCACGTGTGTAGGGGAAACATTGGAACCTTTATGGCAAATGCCAAAGCAAAGGCAGCAAAAAAGGCTATTTCATAGGCCCTAGGTATGTGAGTGCCGTAAAGTTCCAAGAGATCGAAGGTCATATGACCTGTGGCCTCGTTATGGAAATATACAAGGCCGATTATACACACAAGCATCAACAGAGACCCCACGGCTGTGTATAAGAAGAACTTTATGGCCGCATAAATTCTTCGCTCGCCCCCCCATACACCAATGATAAGGTACATGGGTATGAGCATGAGTTCCCAAAATACATAGAAGAGAAATAGATCCAGAGCCACAAAGGTTCCAAGCATGGCTGTTTCAAGCACTAATAAAGAAACCTGAAACTCCTTGACCCTTTTGTCAATCGCCCTCCATGTAGAAAGAATGGTAAGAGGAGTAATAAATGTGGTAAGTAAAACAAGCCAAAACGACAAACCATCTATTCCAAGCTTGTAATGTATTCCATAAGTGCTAATCCACAAATGATCCTCTACAAGCTGAAACCCAGCTAGAGATGCATCAAAGGCTCCATATATCCTTAGGGAGGCCCAAAAAGTGAAGATACTTATAACAAAGGCTATCCCTCTAATAATATTTTTCCCGCTTTCACTCTTTTGAGGGATTGGCAAAATGAATAGCACACCTAGCAGCGGAAGAAAGGTCACATATGTCAAAATGGGTTCGTTCATGGGATTCCCTATCTCCTCATTTTTTACCTAATCTTTTTTAACTCCCTTACCTATATATAAAAAAGCAAAGTATACTTATAAGTCCTACCAGCATAAAAGTGCCATACGTTTGCACATAACCATTTTGCACCAACCTGGCCCCTGAAGATAGCCGCTTCACAAGCCATGCAGGCCCATTAACACCAATTCCATCGATAAAGAATGCGTCCACAACCTTCCAGAAAAAGACACTTAAATAATAAATAGGAAGCACTATCAAGAACTCATAGATCTCATCAACATAATACTTGTTGTATATGACCTGATAATGAAATGAATATCTTTCAGCAAGTTTCTGAGGAAGTTCCTTGCCATGAATCATATAGATATAGTAAGCAAGGGAAATACCGATAATAGCAACTACAACCGAAGTCGTCATGAGTGTCCACTCGACTGCCTCTGATGCATGTGCATGGTGATGGACATGATGTACCAATATATTATGGGAATGTTCAAAAACCGGTTCGAGAAACCCTTCAACCAGGTTTGGTATATGCCCTAGCAGTCGTCCTATAAGTTCTGGAATTCCAAGCCAACCACCTACTATCGACAAGGTTGCCAAGATGACAAGTGGCACAGTCATAGTAAGAGGCGATTCATGCAGATGATGTCTCTGCTCCTCGGTTCCCCTGAATTCCCCATGAAAGGTCATAAAGATGAGCCGGAACATGTAAAAGGCCGTAATACCAGCTCCAACCGTGCCAATGAACCAGATTATCTTCCCTGCAACCGGAAAGTATGGAAAAGCAAAGGCCTTGCCCAATATCTCGTCTTTACTGAAAAATCCTGCAAAGGGCGGCAGGCCTGCAATTGCCAGGGTGGCCACCAACATGGTTATGTAGGTTATAGGCATCTTCTTGGCCAGCCCACCCATGTGCCTCATATCCTGGTCTCCACCCATTGCATGGATTACAGAGCCAGAACAGAGAAAGAGACAGGCCTTGAAAAAGGCATGGGTCATGAGATGAAAAATTCCAGCCCAGTAGGCAGTAACACCGACTCCGATGAACATGTATCCCAATTGGCTCACAGTAGAATAAGCAAGGACCTTCTTGATGTCATTCTGCAATACTCCCATGGTGGCGGCAAAAAAGGCCGTTGCCGCTGCAACAGATGCCACTACAAGTAAGGCTGTGGGAGCCAAGGTGTAGAGGATATTTGTTCTAGCCACCATATATACGCCAGCTGTCACCATGGTTGCTGCATGGATCAAAGCAGAGACAGGGGTAGGACCAGCCATAGCGTCTGGCAGCCAAACATAAAGAGGAATTTGAGCGGATTTGCCAGTGGCTCCCACAAAAAGGAGCAGACAAATGGCCACTAAGACCGGGGAATTAAGGGATAGGCCACCATGCTCGAACAGTTCCAATGCCTTAGGAAACACATCCTGATAGGACAAGGAACCAAAAGTCCAAAACATCAAAAAGAGACCCAGCACAAAACCAAAATCTCCGATACGATTAACAACAAAGGCCTTCTTCCCAGCCACTGCATTGTCCATTCCCTGATACCAAAACCCTATAAGCAAATAGGAAGCTAGACCGACACCTTCCCAGCCCACAAACATTACCAGGTAGTTGCCTCCAAGGACCAGCATGGCCATGAAAAAGACGAACATATTAAGATAGGCAAAATAGCGCCAATAGGACTCATCTTCATACATATAGCCAGTACTGTAAACATGAATAAGAAAGCCAACCCCTGTAACTACCAAAATCATAAGCATAGACAGGGGATCAACAAGAAAACTTATGTCTACCTTCAGACCACCAACACTCATCCACTCCCACAGTGTCTGAGTAAAGATTCGCTGTTCTGGTTCCAAACCGAGAAGGTCTTTCCAAATAAAAAGGGCTACAAGAAACGAAAAGCCAATGGTCATACATCCGATAAAGGATACAATCCCTTTGCCCAGCTTCTTACCAAACAGCCCATTTATTATAAAGCCTACCAAGGGAAAAAGTGGTATAAGAAATATATATTTATCCATAACTAGACCCTTTTCCTCTCCTTATTGGTGAAAGACCTATCTACCATTTGAGCAAATCAAATTTATTAATGTCTACCGATTTGATATGCTTAAACAAACAAATTAATATTGCTAAACCAACTGCTACCTCTGCAGCAGCTACAGCAAAAATGAAAAGCACCATAACCTGTCCTCCCATATCGGCACGAGAGGCAGAAAAAGCAACTAACATAAGATTAACCGAATTGAGCATGAGTTCCACAGACATAAATAAAATGAGAGCGTTTCTCCTGGTCAAAAATCCTATAATACCAAGACCAAATAATATACTAGCTAGAATTATATATTCGTTTATCCCCGCCATAATATTTACCTATATCTTCTTCTTTGCTAAATAAATTGCTGCTATAAGGGCAACAAGGAGAAGAACCGATGCCATTTCAAAATGAACTATATACTTCTTAAAAAACAATGTGCCTATTAAAGAAGGATGACCAAAACCTTCTGGCAACCCTTTTTGTACAATCAATTGATTTATCCCCTTAACCCCTATTACAAGAAGTACCGTAAGATATGCCCCCAAAATCGCACCAAGTGTCCTGTAGGATATATTTTTTTGCCTGCTCTCTAACTCCTCATCAGGGGTTATTAAAAGCATGATCACAAAGACAACCAAAACCAATATAGCTCCGGCATAAATGGATACTTGAAAAATGGCTATAAGAGGTGCATTAAGATGAAGATAAAGGGCAGCAAGTGCTATAAACACGGTAAGCAATCCGAGAGCACTTGGTAAGGCGTCCTTCACCGTGATAGTAAAAATCCCAGCGCCTACAGCCATTATGGCAAAAAGTAAAAAATAATAATCCATGGTGTCACCCTATCTCTGTAAACAATCTTCCTTCACATTGACTATTCTTGACCTTTACTTTCCCCTTTGACCGCCGTCTTTTGATTTGCCGTAGCCTTCTGTTTTGCCGCCCCCTTTCGCGTTGAACCCTTATCTTGTGATGATTTTTTTGTCTTGCTAACGGCCTTTTTCTTGACAGGTGGAGCATCTATTGGAATTGGCGTCGGAGGCGGTTTAAGCCTTCCTTCCGCCTTGGCCTTATGGAAATTGGCAAGCAACCTGTCTTTATCATAGATGCAGGAATCCGGAGAATATTCTGCCAACTCGTAATCTTGCCCAAGCACAAGGGCATTTTTGGGACAAGCCTTTTCACATAAACCACAAAAAATACATCTCAACATGTCTATCTCAAAAGAGACACACATGGTCTTACCTGCATACTTATCCTCTTCGCCTTCTGCCGGTTTTCCCCTTTTTACAGTTATGCACTTGGCAGGACATGCCCTTGCGCACATACCACACCCGACGCAAAGCTCCTGCCCCTTGTCATTCAACTGAAGCATATGAGCCCCACGGAAGATGGGGGCTATCTCACGCCTGTCTTCCGGATATTGCCAACAAGTGGGTACTGTATGAGGCCCTTTTCTAAAGGAGGCCTTGACATTGAAGACAAAATGTTTCCAGGTGAGTCCCAAGCCCTTGGTTATCTCAACCAAGTAAACCCTTTCACCTAAGCTGTACTCTTTTTTAACAACAGGTCTTCTGGGCATAGCTCTAAGCTCCAAAATTATATAGTCAACTGAACCAACAGTGCCGTAATAAATAAATTTGCTAATCCTAAGGGGATAAGAGCCTTCCAACCAAGCCCCATAAGCTGATCATATCTAAATCTAGGTACTGTCCATCGTACCCACACAAACAGAAAGAGAAAAAAGGCCTGCTTGATAAAAAAGACCAAGAAAGATGCGACACCATAAGAAACAGGACCAAGAAATTTACTCATGTCAATGTAGGGAAGCCCCCAACCACCAAAGAATAAGCTAACCGTTATGGCTGCCAGGGTACCAAGGTTTACATACTCCCCAAACAGATAAAGCCCTAAGCGCATAGAGCCGTATTCGGTATGATAACCTGTGACAAGTTCGCTTTCACACTCTGGCAGGTCAAAGGGCACCCTGTTGGCCTCGGCATAGGCGGCAACTAGAAAAATAATAAATCCAAGGGGTTGCTTAAAAAAACCCCAGTTTGGCAAAAAACCTAAAAAGGTACCTTGTTGCTGCAAAACAATTTCCCTAAGGCTAAAGGTGCCATAAAGCAAGACGATCGTAAGAAGTGCAAGGCCCATGGGCACCTCATAGGATATAAGCTGAGCAGTTGCCCTGAGGCCTCCAAGAATAGAATACTTACTATTTGATGCCCAGCCTCCAATTACCATGCCATAAACAGCTATGGCGCCTAAGGCGAGGACATAAAGAAATCCTATGTTCACGTCAGAGACCTGAAGAATTATTTCCTTACCACCTATAACTATCTTGTCTCCAAAAGGAACCACCGCATATGCCGAAAAAGCCGGAAGGGCAAAAAGTGGAGGACCAAGGATGAATAAAATCTTCCTTGCACGTTCTGGAATGATGTCTTCTTTTGTGAATAGTTTTATTCCATCAGCAAGAGGTTGAAGTAAACCAAAAGGGCCTGCTCGATTAGGGCCAAGCCTGTCTTGCATCATTGCCGAAGCACGGCGCTCAACCCAAGTCATTACTACTGCAATAAGCAAGGCCCATACCCAAATAAATATTACCTTTATTAAATCAATCTGCCAATCTGCCATGGAAGACTCCTCCCTACCTGTCTAACTCTCCGGCTATCACATTAATACTGCTAAGACAGGCAATCAGATCCGAGATCATTTCCCCTTTTACCAAATCCTCAAACGCCTGATACACCATATAACATGGGGGACGAATCTTTATTCTATATGGTTTGTCAGATCCATCACTTTTTATAAAAAATCCAAGCTCTCCATTTGGAGATTCGATGGCATGATAAATCTGCCCTTCAGGAGGCCTTATAATTTTTGGAACTTTTTTCATTAACGGTGCATCGTCTGGCAATTCCTTGTAAAGCTGATATGCCTGATCAATGATCTTTACTGACTCCTCCATCTCTAGCATTCGGACCATATAGCGGTCAAAGACGTCTCCATGCTTACCCACAGGGACCTCAAAATTCATTTTATCGTACATTAAATAGGGCTCATCTTTCCGAAGATCCCTCTTAATACCACATGCCCTCAGCATAGGGCCGGTAAAACCCCAATTCAGGGCATCATCTCCACAAAAGGCATTGACCCCGATGGTACGATCCATCCAGATACGGTTGTGAGTCAACAGCTTGTCCGTCTCATCATTGGCCTTTCGAATGGTATCCCTGAGCCTTGGCCACTTTTCATGAAACCTGTCTGGAAGATCTGCCTCGACGCCTCCTATAGCGCCCATTGAATTGGTGAGCCTGGCACCGTGGTGCCATTCAAACACCTCGTATATTTCTTCACGCTGAATAATTAGATAAAAGAACGGGGTTAAAGCACCAAGATCCACACCAAGAATTCCTACACATACTTGGTGGTCTGCAATACGGGCCAGCTCCATCATTATCATCCTGATGAGCTGGGCCTTTGGAGGAACTTCAATACCCAAAAGCTTTTCAACAGCCATCTCATAGGCAACATTGTTACAAATAGCAGAACAATAGTTAAGCCTGTCTGTAATTGGCAAAAACTGGGCATAGGTCATATTTTCACCCAGTTTTTCCACTCCCCTGTGGAGGTATCCTATTTCCGGCTTTGCACTGATAATGGTCTCGCCATCGGTTTGGGTTATAACCCTAAGAGTACCGTGCATGGCCGGATGAATCGGCCCTATATTAAGGGTAACATAATCGCTATATTCAGTGGGACCTGTAGTAATACAGATGGTTTCAACTTGTTTGGTCACGCTGTTCCCTCCCTCACTGTCAAATGAAAGGCCCGTTTAACCACTGCCAAAGACCATAGGCTACATGGCTACCTCTAAAGCGGCTATTTTCCCCGTACACCAGTTTTGTAACCAAAACAATCTCTAGAGGCAGCACACAAACCCTATTACCTTAAACTACGTCGTAGTTAAGATGGCGCTCTTCCCCCTTACCCTCTAGCGGATAATCCTTACGAAGGGGATGGCCTTGGAACTCATCCCACATAAGCAACCTTCTAAGATTAGGATGACCCTTGAAACGAATTCCGAACATGTCAAATACTTCACGTTCAGGCCAGTTGGCAGCCCTCCAGACCGTTGTAATAGTCGGAAGCTCCATATCTTCCTCAGGCACTCGCACCCTTACCTGAAGCCTTTCGTTGGTTTTTAACGATAACAAAAGGTAAACGACTTCAAATCTTGGAGGTGGTGGACCCTGCCTTTCCGGTTCTGACTCTTCCTCTTGCCCCTTTTTAGCCTTCTTTTGCTTTTTCTTCTCGTAAAGATGGAGGTTATCTATCCCTACAATATCACTTAGAAAATCAAATCCTCCATCCTCCCTCAACCTGCTCAATACATGGACCAAACGTCCTTTAGGTATCTCTACACAAATATCCGACCTAAATTCTGTTAGATCAATAAGATCACTCCCCAATATTTCCTGAACCCGTTCCTTAAGACTCATTTGGCTGCCTCCAGAGCCTCTACAAGCTTTGAACGCTGTTTATAAAGCGGATGATCAGCTTCAATCTTATCTATAAGCTTTAATAGCGCATACAGGATTCCCTCGGGCCTAGGAGGACAACCAGGAATGTACACATCAACCGGAATAACCGACCCTATTCCCTGATGAGTTGAATAGGTCCTAAAAACCCCTCCTGAACAAGCACACGCACCTACAGCAATAACCCATTTGGGTTCCGCCATCTGGGCATATATACGTTTTAATACAGGCACCATTTTTTTTGTTATGGTCCCTGCCACTATCAATACATCACATTGCCTGGGAGTAAAGGCCACTCGCTCTGCACCAAACCTAGCCATATCATATCCTGATGCCAAGGCACACATTAACTCTATGCCGCAACAGGCGGTCCCATAAGGAAATGGCCACGGAGACCTACTCCTGCCCCAGTTAATTAATTGCTCCGCCTTAGCAAGCAACCAACCCTCTCCCTGTATAGCCTGAAACCCCATTTGCCCTTTCTCCAATTATTCCCAGTCTACAGCGCCTTTTTTAATAGCATAAACAAGACCTACCAGAAGCACGAAGACAAAAATAAATATTTCAAAAAAAGCACCCCATCCAAGGGTGGCCAAAGCCTTAAATTGCACAGCAAGCGGATATATTAAGACGGTCTCCAAATCAAAGACCAAAAAAAGCACTGCAACCAGATAATATTTGACTGAGTAACGCTTATGACTTGGATCAAGCAGCGGCACACCACACTCAAAGGTGGTTGCTTTTTCTGGAGCTGGCCTGTAAGGCCCCAGGAGAGCGGACGCCCCAAGCATTGCCAAAATCACCAATAACGACATCCCTAGATACATGACGATGGTCTCAAAACCGCTCATCATGCCATACCTCCTCTCTAGCCAACAGGCCTAACTGAATGATAATTCAACAAATAGCATACAAAAGAGGGCTAATCAAGTCACTTGAAATTTTTGTTTTTAACAATTTTTATCAATAGATTATTTTTTCACTATGTTAACCCTGGCCAATTTATGAGTGAAAAATATCACTAAAATTTACAAAAGTCAAGAAAATGAACAATCATTCACAAATTCGAAAAACAACAAATATCCGATTAAAATTCCCTCCAAAACAGACAATCTCTTGACCTTAAAGGCTTAGGGCCTTTTTTATTTCTGAATAAATATTGCGAAAGGTTTCCTGAAAAGAAGAAGGAGTTACTTGGCCTGCTTCTATAAATTTGATTATGATCTCTTTAGTTACTTCCAGGGCATGCTCTTGTTTCCTGAGATGAGAAGAACAATCTTTTTCTTGAGGGGATGATATAGACAATAGAACCTCTAAAATGCACAGACCTATCCAAATATAATTTGCTTTCAAAGTGGTGGAGCTGAGCGGGATCGAACCGCTGACCTCGTGAATGCCATTCACGCGCTCTCCCAACTGAGCTACAGCCCCACAAGCCGTGTTTTATTAACATATTGATCTCAATCAGTCAATAAGCAAAGATTACGCAAGACAGACACCAAGCCTACACACGCTACACACTTTATTAACTAGGCCTCTTTGTCTAGGAGTTCTTTTCATACTATTTTCACAGCCATAAAACGGTATTACATTAAAGATCCAAAAAACAGCCATTCAGGAGCTTTGCATTGCCCTATAAAGATCTACAAGACTTTATAAGTACCTTACAAAACAAAAAAGAGATAAAAGTTATTGAAAAATCCGTCGATCCCATACTTGAGGTAGCTGAAATCACTACAAGGATTTGCAAAAGGCACGGCCCTGCCCTGCTCTTCAAAAATCTCCAAGGCCATAACTTTCCCATACTAACAAACAGTTTTGGCTCCATAAACCGAATGGCATTGGCCCTTGAGATATCTAATTTTGACCAATTAAGCGAAAGGATTGCTATTTTTTTGGAGCAAGACAAGCAACAAACGGTCAACAATACCAAATCAGCCCCTGTAATAGTACAAAGGGCTCAATGCCATGATATTACTCTTTACGGTGACAAAGTTGACCTAAGTATTATACCCGCCCTGAAATGCTGGCCCAGAGATGCTGGCCCTGCCATTACATTGCCTGTTGTTTTTACCAAAGATCCCCTTACAGGTAATCGTAACGCTGGCATGTATAGAATGCAGATATATGGAAAAAACCTCACGGGTATGCATTGGCAGCCCAATACAGGAGGAGCAAAGCACTATAAAATAGCAGGCCGGCTCGGTCAGTCGCTAGAAGTTGCCGTTGCCATTGGACCAGATCCAGCAATGACATACGCTGCCACTGCTCCACTGCCAGACGATATTGATGAGGTACTGTTTGCAGGTTTTCTGAGGAATGCACCTGTCGAACTCGTAAAATGTAAAACCGTCGACCTAGAGGTGCCAGCCTCTTCCCAGATTGTGTTGGAAGGGTATGTGAAGCCTGGAGAAAGACAAACAGAAGGCCCCTTTGGAAATCATACCGGATATTATTCGCCTGCAGAAGAATACCCAGTTTTTCATATAACCTGCATGACCATGAGAAAAGATGCCGTTTACCATGCCACAGTAGTTGGTCCCCCCCCCCAAGAAGACTGTTTTTTGGCAAAGGCCAGTGAGAGATTGTTTCTAGCCCTTTTAAAAAAGGAGATCCCCGAAATCGTTGATATCAACCTACCCATTGAGGGAATTTTCAATAATTTGGCCTTCATTTCCATAGAGAAAAGGTATCCCGGTCATGCAAAAGAGGTTATCATGACCTTATGGAACCTTGGCTCCATGATGTTACGCAAAATTATTTGCATCTTTGATAAGGAAGTTAATGTGCAAAATCTTTCTGAGATCTTATGGAAACTTGGCAACAACATCGATCCAAAACGTGACATCGTTTTTGCCTACGGCCCAGTAGATCCCCTTAACCCTGCATCATCTCATCAAGGCTACGGTAGCAAGATGGGTATTGACTGCACTAGAAAATCGAAGGCTGAAGGACTTGAAAGGGCATGGCCAGAGACTATGAAAATGTCCCAAAAAGTAAAAAAAAGAATTGACCAGCTATGGTCAAGGCTTGGAATGGATTAACCAAACAAAGACTATGAAAAAGATGATGTTAGCAATAACTGGGGCCAGTGGCTCCCTATATGCCCTTAAGTTTGCCCAACTTGTAAAAGAATCAGGTTGCGAGCTTCACCTCATCTTCTCTGAAACTGGAGTCGAAGTAGCTGAGTTTGAAATAGGAAAGGCAGGATTAAACAAGATGGAAAAACTGGCTGATTTCCTCTACAATTCTAAAAATTTTTGGTCTCTGCCTGCCAGCGGCTTGGGAATACTTGATGCCATGGTCATCCTGCCTTGCAGTATGGGTACCCTTGGGGCTATTGCAAACGGCCTAAGCAACAACCTTATCCATAGAGCAGCTGAATGCTTTTTAAAAGAACAAAGGCCTCTAGTTGCCGCCGTACGGGAAACACCTTTAAACAAGATACACATACACAATATGCTTGCACTGGCAGAAGCTGGAGGCACAATCTTCCCAGCCATGCCTGCATTCTATTCAATGCCTAAAGATATCGATCAGATGGCTTTATTTTTTGCTGGAAGAATCGCCCAATTCTTGGGAATAAAGGTCAAAGGTATGCCAACCTGGGAACCAAAAAGGACAAAAAATTAGCACTAGATAATACCAGAGGCATGGGGTGAGCGGAGGGACTTGAACCCTCGGCCTCCGGGGCCACAACCCGACGCTCTAACCAACTGAGCTACGCCCACCACAGATTTGTTTTAAAAACAGCCTGTATTTAATGTGCCTTGTTGGCCATGTCAAGATTTGATTCAATTCTATTTGAGGGTCAAACGCACTCCCTGGAGCTTGCCCTTATCTTGGGCTTGCTGCCCCCTGGGAGCCACTAGGAAAATCCGCTCCTGAGCTACCTTACCTTGACCAACCAAATAGTTGGCTACCGCCTTTGCCCTGTCACTTGCAAGGTTTTTTAGATCGCTCTCTGTAACGGTGATATGCTCCCTAATCATCCTCTCCATAACATCCTTGGGCTGGGACTTGATCATACCGATAAAATTTCTGGGACGTTTGAAGGAGGCATTTTTGTAAGCCTTTTCTAAATACTTGTCATATTCAGATGGCTCAATGGTCAGATCGTCTATATTTTCGACCCTCTCACGCTCATCGTTGGACAAGTCCTCAAACTTCTCCTTTTTGAGCAGATGCACGAACTTTTTCTCGATCAACCCCTCTTTGTCGGCAACGGGGTCGTAGTAACCGGTTATCTCCACCTTGAGGGCAGGCCTGTCCCTAAGAGCCTTGGCAAGTATGTCCAACTTCTTCCTAGATTCTTCCTGGAGCCTGGAAGAACCTGGCGGAAAGGCCACTGTGTCCAGCTGCTCGTCAGATCCCAAAACCGAGCCCAGGAGTGCAAATGGAGAGGTGGCAGCCTTGACAAAAATATTCATAATAGCTCTCAAGACTGCGCTTCTATAACTGAACTCAGGATCGTCTATCTCACCCCTGACTGGAATATCGAGGTCGATCTTTCCATGCCTGTCTTTCAGGAGGGCTATTGCGAGTTTAATTGGGGCGTGAATGGCATCCTTGCTCGGGACCTGGGCCCCAAGATCAAACTGGTCCAGAACCAACCGATTGTCAACATACAGCTTGTTGCCCTCGAGCTTTATTCGCAGATCGAGAAACATCTTTCCCTTTTCAATCTTATATCCCAAAAACTTTTGGGCATAGGGAGAAAATCTTGTCATGCCGGCACCACCGATCTTGACAGTTAGATCGGCAAAAAGGGGTTTGGCTAAGGGATTCACTAGCCCGGAAATAGATACTCTGGATCTGTTGTCCACCAAGGCCCTTACGTCGACCTTCGCCTTCATATCGGGTTTGTTAACCAAGCCATTTATGGTGCCATCTATGGCATCGAACTCCCTAACGAACACCTGTTTCAAACTCTTGTCCACTACCCGTAGACGGCATGCAACCAACTTGACCGTCTTGATCTCCACTTGGGGCTGCTTGGCTGCACCAGATTCCACCTCTTCACCTTTGTTGGACGGGGCCTTACGTTCCTGTGACTTGACCAGCCCCGCCACATTTAGGCTTCCATCCTTTGTAATGATGATGTTCTGTTTCACCCCGTTCAACAGTATCTGGTCAGTGACGAACCTTACAGGGGCATAAGAAAAGGCAAAATTCTTTGCGGCAATCTCTTTCCATTTCACAAAAGGCTCCCGGGTCTCTTTGTCAAAGAGAAGTACGTTTTGAACCCTGAGGTTGCCCTTTACGTTTAAAAACGTGCTGTCCCCACCCTCCTTGAAAGAGGCCTTTGCCGAAAGGGAGAGGTTACCCCTACCTAGTTTTGCATTCAAAAACCGGTCTACATAACCTTGAAATGGTGGAAGTGGAATCTTAGAAAGGGTCAAATCGGCATCAATATTTAGCCCTGTCAGTTTACCATTGCCACTCACCCTGAAACTGCCAGAACGGTTCACCTTGCTTTGCACATCGTAGGTAAAGGTGGCATCCTTGGCAGTCGAAAAATTCTTTACCTGGCACTTGAGGGGAGAAAAGAGAAGCCGTACAGGAGAAGGGGCTGACAAGTCTGTATAATCCACTTTTGCACTGTTTATATCGAAGGCAAGAAGCCTGACCACAGTGGATTGACCTTCTTCACCAGAAGAGTCTGGCACAGCCCGTTGGGATTCCTGCTTCTTCGCATCTCCAACGATAAAATCCACCAAACGTTGTACATTGGACACCCCGTCTTTGTCTAGCAACACATGGACGGACGGGGCATTCAATGCTACACCGTGCATGGTGACAAGGCCCTTTGCGAGATCCAAATCCACTACGTCCACGTTTATTGCAGGAACGGCAAGCAACGCCTTGGCCTTTCCCGCAGGTTCTGATTTCTTTCCAGTAACCCTTCCAGCTCCTACATCCCCGACCGCAACGTCCTTTATTACACCTTTGAGCACGATATGTCTCGAAAACAGTCTAGATGGCTCCAGTTCCAGACCGATGTCCCCTACGTCCAGCACGTCCAAACCGTTCTTAGCCACTACCACCTTTTCAAAGGTGGCATTGCCGCTTAGTACAATCCTTGGTTTATCCTTGGTAAAAAAATGAATTGCAAGGTTTGTAGACAAGATACCTTTTCTAAGCCTCAGCCCATTGTAATCAGGGATGTATTTCAGATACTTGCTGACATCGATATTGAAAAACCTAAGATGAATCTTGGTATCCCTGTCCCGTGCAAAGGGTCTTGTCTGCCCCTTAAACGCAACAGGACTGCCATTGAATGAGGCAGAAAAGTAAGGTTTTACATAAACCTTCACATTCTGCCCCACATCCGATATGAAAGGGATCCCTATGTTTATTTTCTCAACCTTGTGCAAAGCCCCCTTCAGGTCGTCTTTAAAGAGCAGGGTGCCATCCTTTATCTCGATGTTATTGATGGAAAATTTGGGAGGTGCTTCCTCTTTCTTGCCCTTTGCCTCAGCCTCGCCCTCTTCGCCCCCCAAAAGATCCTCTATGTTCAAGCAACCCTTTTTATCACGTTCCAGAAAGACGTGGGGCCTTTCTATTTGCAGTTTTGACACTACCAGAGCTCTTTTTGGCAGAGAGACTGCCTCGATATCCAGGTCCAGTCCTCCAATCTTGACGAAATCCTTGCCCTTGAGCCGTGATTTAATTGAAAGATTTGAGATATTCAGTTCCAGTCTGAACGGATTGAAGGCTATCTCCCCCACCTCCACCCTTCGATGGATGGACTCGGGAACCACATCGACTAGTACGTACCTGACGATCCGGGGAATGCCCAAAAATCCGAACAAGACATAAAAAACAAAGAACAAACAAAACCAGATAAGTACCTTCCAATATAGATTCAGGGCCTTGTATCTTGAAAACAACGTCTTTGACTCCATCTCACAACGATACCCTTTAACGAATACCCACTTGAAGCTTTTTAAAATCTTCTTTTCTTAATAAATTTACATTGATTCTTGCAATTTGTCATTAAACATAGGTCCTTCAAACAAAAGATAGCAAGGCTTACACCCGGTCCAAAGGATTTAGATTTAAGTAGGGAATCTGGATAACTTTGGTGTTTTATTATAAAAAAGTAAAAATTTTAATGAACCTTTCTGCCCCATGTCGTAACTTAGCAAAAAATGCAATCAGATAGATTGGAACAATACAGGTTTTCAGGTCTGTTAACGTTCTTTTGACTTGTTTCCTGCAATATTTTTGTTTTGCTTAAATTCCTGAACAGGAGGATAGATCTATGAAAAAACTACCCCTCACACTGACATTTGTTTTGTCTTTAATCTTTTTTTACCATTCATCAGCCATTTCCGCCCAAAATCCATGTAAACTTGTCACAGAGGAACAGATTACAAAAATCATAAAAGACTTCGGCTTCAAAAAATCCCGGTACGTAGACGGACGCGGTTATTTCTTGGGGCAGTCCTGTGAATATTTTGGCAATGGCAAATCGGTAACCATAACAGTAGAAGACAAGGACGACTTTGCAAAAGGCAACAACATATTCTCTTCTGCTGCGGAAAAATTTGAACGGGAGCAAAAGGCCGCTGCCCCTGGAATTATTCAACCTGTGTCTGACCTTGGGGTTGAGGCATTCTGGAATAGGACTTCCCTCACTTTCCTAAAAAACGGAAGCCTTTACACAGTACGTGTTCACGCTGGCAAGGGACTGAAATTCAAAGACACGAAAGAAATAGAGAGAGTGAATCTCGGTTTTTCCAAGGCCATTGCAAAAAAAATCATCGGGGCTCTCGACTAACCATACCAGATCTTTACCAGATCTTTTTGTTCGCTTGTGAACACATTTAAAAACACTTATAATGGGCCGACTATTTCAGACGGTAGAGGCTCGAAAGATGGCAAGCGACAATGAAATAAAACGAATTAGAAATATTGGAATAATAGCCCACATAGACGCAGGAAAAACCACGCTCACCGAACGGATACTATATTACACTGGCAAAACCCACAAAATAGGGGAAGTCCACGACGGCCAAGCCACAATGGACTGGATGCCTGAAGAGCAGGAGCGTGGCATCACCATAACCTCGGCAGTCACCACATGCTTTTGGAAGGGTAAGGAGATCCATATCATAGATACCCCCGGACATGTGGATTTCACCATAGAAGTGGAGCGCTCTCTACGGATCTTGGACGGGGCCCTGGGAGTTTTTTGTGCTGTTGGCGGCGTGGAACCTCAGTCTGAAACGGTCTGGCACCAGGCGGACAAATATCGTGTTCCCAAAATGGCCTTTGTAAATAAGATGGATCGCCTCGGAGCGGACTTCTGGAGGGTGGTGGAAGAGTTGCGTGATCGGCTTGGGGCCAATCCCCTGGTCATGAATGTACCCCTAGGAGCGGAAGACAGCTTTCAAGGGGTGTTCGACTTGGTGAAACAGAAGCTGATCGTTTGGGACGATGCCACAGAAGGCAGGGAATTCCAAGAGCTAGATATTCCAGCAGAACACCAGGAATACGTCCTGGGAGCAAGAGACCAGCTCCTTGAAGCCCTTTCGGAACTGGATGACGAACTCATGGAAATGTACCTGTCAGAAGAAGAAATCCCAGAGAAAAAGATACACGAGGTGGTAAGAAAGGCATGTCTGTCTTTGAAAGGTGTGCCGGTTTTTTGTGGTTCCGCCCTCAAGAACAAGGGTGTTCAGCCAGTTCTCGATGCCATTGGCAGATATCTTCCCAGCCCACTGGACATTCCACCGGTAAAGGGCATAAATCCACAGACTGGAGAGGAAGAAGAGAGAAAAGCCAGCGTCAAGGCCCCACTTTCTGCCCTTGCCTTCAAGGTGCAGATGGATCAGGGCAGGAAAATGACCTTCGTTCGGGTATATAGTGGCATTCTCCACGCAGGAGAAGAGGTCTGGAATGCCACGAAGAACAAAAAAGAAAAGATAGCGCGGTTGTTGCGTATGCACGCCAACAAACGCGAAAGAATCAAGGAAGCCGGAGCTGGTCAGATCGTTGCTGTCATGGGACTTAAACTTGCCCAGACTGGAGATACATTATGCGATCCTGAGCACCCGATCATCCTTGAAGCCATAGAAACCTATCAACCCGTAATCTCCGTGGCAGTAGAACCCAAATCCACCCAGGACCAAGAAAAGGTGGAAACTTCCCTTGCCAAATTGGCAGAAGAAGATCCGACCTTCAGGGTCAAGGTCGACGAAGAAACAGGCCAGACGATAATCTCTGGCATGGGCGAACTGCACCTGGAAGTCCTCACTCAAAGACTTTTAAGGGAGTTCAACGTGCCTGTCAGGGTGGGCAAACCCCAAGTGGTATACAGAGAAACCATATTGAAGGAGGCCCACGTGACAGAGAAATTCGACAAAGATATCGGCGGTAGCCGTCAGGTGGCAACAGTCCAACTGACGGTACGGCCAAGGGAACGTGGTCAAGGCAACCTGGTGAGGAGCCAGCTTCCAGAGGGAGCCCTACCTGAAGGATATGAGGAACAAATCATCGAAACCCTTGAGCAAGGTCTGGAAAGCGGAGTGCTCCAGGGTTTCCCGATGATAGACGTTGAGGTGGTATTAGAGGGGGTCCAATTCGAAGAGGGCCTATCTTCTGAAATCGCCTTCAGGGCCGCCGCCTCCATGGCACTAAAAAGGGCATGCCAAGAGGCCGAACCAGTGCTTCTCGAGCCCAAAATGCTTGTTGAAGTGATAACTCCGGAAAACTTCATGGGCGATGTAATAGGGGATCTGAACGCCAGAGGCGGAAAGGTGGAAAGCATAGAGCCCAGGGGCAACGTCCAGGTAATAAAGGCAATTGTGCCCCTTTCGAAGATGTTCGGGTATTCGACTGCCCTAAGATCTGCCACCCAGGGTCGGGCAAACTTCACCATGGTATTTTCACATTACGACCCTGTAAACGGATAACCGTGTGCACAACCGGCTGAGACGGCGACATGTCAACTTTGTTGCATTCATTTGAAAATTGTTCTACTTATGCCTCAAAATTCGTGAAAGGAGCAGCAAAAAGTGTACGAATCATCAGACCTTAGAAAAGGCCTCAAAATAATCATAGACGGACAACCCTACATCATCACTGACTTCCAATTCTCCAAGCCGGGCAAGGGCCAGGCCCTATACAGGTGCAAGCTGAAAAACATGATAACCGGCTATACCATTGATAGAACCTACAGATCGGGAGACAAGTTCGAGCCTGCCAACCTTGAGGAACGCAAGATGCAATATCTTTACAACGACGGCGAAGGCTACCATTTCATGGACACCAAAACCTACGATCAAATAACCCTTACTGAAGACAACATTGGGGAGGCAAAAAACTTCCTCCAGGACAATATGGAGGTGGATGTCCTCTTCTTCAACGAGACACCCATCAGCATAAACTTGCCAAACTTCGTACAATTGAAAGTGGTCAAGGCCGATCCAGGGGTAAAGGGCGATACTGCCACTGGCGCGACCAAGCCAGCCACCCTTGAAACAGGCTACACCATCCAGGTACCACTGTTCGTGGAAGAAGGGGATGTGCTGAAAATCGATAC
>CAZNKP010000031.1:0-17726 GCA_964573805.1 uncultured Desulfobacterales bacterium
ATTTATATAAATTTTAAAATATGAAAAAGACAAATAAGAAGTGATCAAAAGTGATATACAAACAAATCTATATTTAGCTAAAGATATAAACTTTATAAACGAAAAGGAATCTAATTGTTTAAAACAGATAGCAATAATGAATGCAATTAAAACTAACAATAAATCTATAACAATAACAGTATATTTATACTTTCTATTTTGCCATAAGAACATATCAAGATAATTTCAAGATCAAAACTTAAAACCAAAAAACATATTAAAAAATGCTTAAAAAGAATGGAATTTTGTTAATATAGATATTTTAAGAAGCCTGAAAAATAAGCACTTAACATTTTCGCTACGTGCTACCGCTATTAGGGTGCTTTTTAAAAGAACCCTTACCAAAATGAAGCAACTAGATATTGAATCCCCCTCCAAACTATGGAGCGACCACAACTTTCTGAGTCTGCCTTATTTTTTTACAAAAGTCAAGACCGCCACTACATGGTCTTTTTTCTCTTTTTCGGATTTTTTTTTAATTTTATAAAAAATGATTTTTATTAGACAGATATTCTATCAGACCTTGGCAAACTCTGCGTGCCAGTCTCTTCGTTCCTATCATCTTTTTCAGCAGAAGAGCTTATTTATTTTTGGGCAAGGCTGACTTAAAAACTACAAGGTGCTATAAATAGCCTTGTCATAGGCCTTCAAGATATCGGCGCGGCTTATAATACCTCTTGGAACCTTTTTGTCTGTTCGATCCGACAACACCACTAGTTCATCGGTCTTTTCCTCAGCCATCTTCTTGAGAGCAGTTGCAAGGGAATTCCAAGGGAATATGGTGGGTCTGTCCTCCACAAGATCCCTTACCTTTACATCTGAATCAAGCCCCTGAAAGGTCACCGCGTGACGCACAGCCTGGGCCATTATGACACCTGCGTAGCTGCCATCCTTATGGACTACCACAAAGCAGGAAGCCGGATATTTTGACATATAAGAAACAAGCTCTCTCAAGGTCCAATCTTCTGGTATGGGCTCTGGCTGCTGATCTTGAACCCTCTTCAACACCTCGTGAACGGTCAGTCTGGCAAGAATTCCAAGCAGGAAATCCCCATGATGTATGGGTGTGTCAAACCTTGTAGTTAGCTGTTTTTCATATATACCTTTTTTGCCCTTTAAGAGAAAGGCCAAGGTAGAAACCCAAACGGCAGGCAAGAGGAGCTCGTAGTTGCCTGTCATCTCGCTTACCATAATCACCGTTGAAAAGGGAGTGCTCGCAGCAGAGGCAAAGAAGCCAGCCATACCAACAATGACGTATGCCTCGGGATTTGGCACCAAGGTTGGCCAGATATTTTGCAAGATAAGGCCTATTGCTCCACCAAGTGTACCGCCAATGACCACAGATGGCCCAAATACACCCCCGCTTCCCCCTGAGGCTATGCTAAAGGCAGTGGCAAAGATCTTTCCAAATGCCACCAACAGAAGTGTTGTCAGAAGAAGCTTGCCCTCAAAGGCCTGCTGAAGTATCCCGTAGCCGGTGTAAATGGCACCTGGCAGAAAGTAACCGATCACACCGGTCAAGAATCCCCCGATAGCCGGCTTTATGTGATTTATGGTGGGAAGTTTCAAAAAAAGGTCTCTAATAAAATAAAATACATGTGCATAGAATCGTGCCGCATAGGCTACTGCCACGGCAAGAATGGTATAGGGAAGTATCTCTGAAGAGTGGTGAAAGACGTACTGGGGCGTTTCAAACAGGGTTCCAAAACCAAAAAAGAGCGAAAAGACACAATATGCTATTACCGAAGTAATGGCTGAAGGCACGAGCAGCTCATACTCCATGTCTATGTCTCTGTATAGGATTTCAGCTGCAAATATGGCACCTGCCAAAGGGGCGTGAAATATGGAGCCAATGCCAGCACTCATGCCGGCCATCATCAGGATCCTCCGCTCTTGGGTGCTAAGGTGGAGTCTCTGGGCGATAATTGAGCCGAAGCCAGCCCCGATTTGAGCAATAGGACCTTCCCTTCCTCCCGAGCCTCCTGAACCAATAGTTATTGCAGACGCGATGGTCTTTATCAGAGGGACTCTGGCCCTTATGGTCGCATCTTTGAAATGGTAGCTTTCAAGGGCTGCGTCTGTACCATGGCCTTCTGCCTCAGGAGCAAAGGTGTAGATGAGCCATCCGGAGATTATCCCGCCCAAAGTGGGAACGACTAGAAGCATCCAGCGTATGAAGGGCGTATCAGTGGGAGGGAATAGCGAATGCTCTCCACCAGGCCCCTCAGGCCTATAGCCTGCCATGTAATCGAGAAATATGTGATGTGCAAAATCCAGGGCCACAAAAAAGAAGACTGAACCAAGCCCTGCAATTATACCTGTTGGAATAGCGAGCAATAACAGCCTGCGCAGATGAAGCCATCTTTTGATATTTTTTATGAATTTTTTCCTAAGCTGGAATATCATAAATATTGTTGCGCCTTTGCTTTGGAATTTTTTTAAAATATTGTAGCGTATAGCCATTTGGAAGTAAAAGAAAATGATATTTGTAGCAGGTTTTGACCCGGAAGAGATAAATCCTCCTGTGAGCTACCTTATTGAGAGGTGTCCTATCATATTTGCATCAAAACGGTTTCACAATAACCTGCCCAAAACATTGGAGCAGAGGCTGCACAATATTGTCCCTATTGACAAGATGATTCAAACTCTAAAAAATTTGCCCCCTTCCCAGGACGCCATTGTGCTGACATCAGGAGATCCACTCTTTTTTGGGATTGGCAGAAGGCTTCTTAAGGAATTGCCTAAAGAACGACTGACATTCTATCCGGCCCTTACAACAGTCCAGAAGGCATGCGCCCGTTTCACCCTGCCCTGGGACGATATGGATTTTGTGAGTCTTCATGGGAAAAAAGGAAATGGCTATCAGATATTGATAGAAAAGATCATTTCAAAGAGTCCATTTAAGGTGGCGGTCTTTACTGACCATAAAAATCCACCCAACAAGATAGCAAAAAGTCTTAATAAAAGGGGGCTTGAAAAAGCCCGCTTTTTAGTTGCCCAAGACATTGGGGGACCAAACGAGGCCTTCCGGGACATGTCTTTGAAAGACACCATGGACTCGAGTTTCCATCCCCTTAACCTCTTGATAATAACAGGCAAACACAGCCGGAATGGGCTCGGATTTGGCCGGCCAGAAGCCTTTTTTCATCACGAAAAAGGGCTCATCACCAAACCTGAGATCCGCTCAATTGTACTTTCTAAATTGCGGCTCCCCTCCCATGGAGTAATGTGGGATATCGGGGCCGGCTCAGGATCTGTCTCCATGGAGGCCTCTGTTATTTCACCAGGGCTGGAGATATTTGCCATCGAAAAGCAACAAAGCCGGTGCCAGCATATTGCAAAAAACAAAAAAAGATTCCTGGGGCTAAACATAGAACTCGTATGCGCCGAGGCCCCCCAATGTCTCGGAAAACTTCCAAGACCTGACAGAATCTTTATTGGAGGAGGAATCTCCTCTGAAGGACTTATAGAAACGGCCTGGCAATATCTTAAAGACGAAGGAATACTTGTAACATCAATCATACTCCTTGAAAGCCTTCAAAGGACCCTCAACTTTTTCAGGTCCAGGGGAACAGCCTTTGAACTTGTTCAGGTAGGCATCAACCGGGCCAAACGCCTTGGTCAGGGAACATATCTTGAGCCAAGCCCTATGATCTCTGTGGTTACAGTATGTAAAGGGGAAAAGGCCTCCTGATGCGGCCTTGAAAAATCATGGATTTTAATTCTAGGACAAGCTGATGCCAAAAACAATCACAAGCATATTGCTGACGTTTCGAGTATCATCTTTTTAAATGCAAAACAGTTACTGGAGCCAGAAACAATCTTTGGAGCCGGTCTTAAAACTATATAAACTGTTTCAGGTAATAGGGCTGCCGCTGTTGCCCCTTGTCGTATTTTTTTGTCTTTCGCACAAAAAATATCGCACCCAGTTTATGGCCCGCATAGGGGCCCGTCTACCCAAACTTGACAGGCAAAGCCAAAAAATATGGATCCATGCCATGTCCCTTGGGGAATATAATGCGGCAAGGCCCCTGATAAAGGTCCTCTCTTCGGCCTTTTCGGATGCCACTGTGATTGTCTCAGCGTCTACCCAATCCGGTCTGAATGCCATTAAAAAAGACAAAATAAATCGAAACATCATAACTGCTGCCCTCCCCTATGACCTTTTTTTTATTACAAAAAGGGTTGCACGCAGGCTCTGTCCAGACTGTTTCATACTTGTAGAGACCGACCTGTGGCCCTGTTTTTTATGGGACCTGCACAGACAAGGCTGCCCGATTATCCTTGCAAACGGCAGCATATCATCAAGTTCTGCCAGGAGACTCCAGAAAATTCCCCAAATTGCCCAATTCCTTTATGAGCCCTTTACACGCCTGTGTATGCAATCAAACGACGACGCCAAGAGGCTGAAAAGGCTTGGCATAACACACGACAAAATAGACGTGTTTGGAAATCTAAAATCTGACATCATCCTGCCAAGTCTTACAGGCCAGATGCGGGATGGGCTCTTCAAGGCAACCGGCTTTTCGCCAACAAACACTGTACTTTGTGCTGGAAGCACCCATGATCCAGAAGAGGAAATATTGCTTGAGGTCTTTTGCAGCATAAGGAAAACTTACAAAAATCTGAAGATGATAGTTGCTCCACGAGACATAAAAAGAGCTAGAGAGGTAAAAAAGATATGCTCCAGGCTTGGCTTGGCCTGCAGATTAAGGAGTAAAACCAGGCAGCATGACACCTCTGATACACCTGATGTGTATATACTTGATACCCTTGGGGAGCTTAAAAATTTTTACACAATTTGCCACCTGGCATTTGTTGGAGGGAGCCTTGCACCTGTTGGAGGACACAATGTCTTTGAGCCTGCCCATCTTGGAAAGCCTGTGCTTTTTGGCCCGTACATAGAAAGCTGCAAAGAGATGGCAGATGCACTAATGAACAAGGAAGCGGGATTTATGGTAAAAGACCGCATGGAGCTCGAAAGGACAATAAAAAAACTCCTGACCGATCACCAAAGTTATGAAGCAGCAAAAAGGGCAACCGGACATTTCAGCCAATCCTCCGGGAGGGTTTCCAACAGATACTTAGAGCTAGTAAAGGGGCTTTTGCACGACCATGCTAACGCCAAAGAAGGCTGAAAAACTGTTCCTGATAGGGCGACCATTTTCCCCTATATATGGCCACTTCATGGAAATCAGAAGGCTCCTCTATCGCAAAAGGATACTGAAGCCAAAGAGGCTGCCGTGTCCTGTAATAAGTGTTGGCAATCTGACCCTGGGAGGAACAGGAAAGAGTCCCCATGTAATTGCCATCTGCTCTTTTTTGAGAAGGCTTGGGCATAAACCATGTGTGCTGACCAGGGGATACGGAGGAAAAGCAGGGAAAGGCCCTCTGGTTGTGAGTGATGGGAAAGGCATCAGGGCCTCTGCCCAAAGCTCAGGAGACGAGCCTCTGATGATAGCATCAAAGCTTGAAGGAGTTCCTGTCATAGCGGGATCTGACAGATACAGATGTGGAACATATGCTGCACAATACTTTGGGCCAACCGTCTTTGTGCTTGATGATGGATTTCAGCATATCAGGCTTTACAGGGATATAGACCTTGTACTAATAGAAGCACCTAATCCATTGGGTTCAGAACGGGTCTTTCCAGGCGGAATCCTCAGGGAGACGCCCAGGACCCTTGGGTTGGCAGATGCTGCAATTTTAACCAAATGCAACGAGGTGCCTTTGGGAATGCTCGAGCTTGTGGAAGAACAGATTCGTCAGCTCGTAAAGACCAAACCCATCTTCAGGAGCTTTTATCAGCCAGGCAATATCAAAATAAAATATTCTGGCGAAATAGGCTCCAAAAGCGCCAAAGACCTGGTAAGCAGGAACTGTTTTTGTTTTTGTGGCCTTGCCAGGCCAGATTCCTTCACAAGGCTATTAACAGATATTGGATTCAAGATAAAAGGCTCACTCCAGTTTTCGGACCACCATTTTTATTCCAATAAGGACCTGAAAAAGATAGGAAATATGGCCAAACAAAAAGGGGCTTTTATTGTTTTGACAACAGAAAAAGATTTTGCAAAAATATCCTCTGACAAGTGGGGGAAAATTAACAGGGAACTGGCTTTGGCAGTGGTGGATATCAATGTAAAACTGCCACAATCCTTCTGGCATTTCCTCTCTTGTCGATTGGAGGGAGCCAAGTCTATTTAAAAGACAATCATAGTTCGGAACTGCTCCACCTACAACTGGTCGAGGTGAACAATCCATGATGACAGGCCCAAAGGCCGGACTTTCAGGTCCTCTTTTTGTGTCGATACTGGTCCAGCTGGTAGCAGGATCACTCTGTTTTAATGCATACTGCAAGACTTCTTCCCTGCCTTTTTATGAACCGGAACGCATTTATTACTTTATGGATGAACCTGTTGTAACAGCCTCAAGATTCAGGCAACCTACCAGTCAGGCACCATCTACTGTCTTGGTTGTTACTGACAAGATAATTCGTGAAAGAGGATACAAATGCCTTGTAGACGTACTAGAAGACCTGCCAGGCTTTGATATTCACAAACATATTGGCGGTCAGGCAGGCGGCGCATATGTAATCCAAAGGGGTCTCTGGGGCAACAACAAGCTGCTGGTGCTAAAAGACGGGGTCAGGCTCAATCCAGAAAATGGAAGCAATTTGGTATATGGGAATCAGCTTTCCCTTGGAGACCTAAAACAGATCGAGGTCATGTATGGGCCATCGTCAGCCATTTACGGTGCAGATGCGTATGCAGGGATCATCAATCTCATAACCAAAAAAGTAGAGAGGCAACGGCATGTTGAATTGCAAATCTCAGGAGGAAATGGTGATACTGTAGACGGTCATATATTAATCCAGGCAAGGCCAACACCAGATTCATTCTTGCACGTCTATGGCCATGCCTTTAGCTCAAACGGCTTTAATCTGGCAAAGATATACGATGACTATCACTATCATATGCCTGGCAACGGCCGCACCCATTTTTATGATCCTTCCCAGAGGTTTGAAATACCTGAGCGGGACTGGGACATCACAATAAAGGCGGGTTGGAAAAATCTGAAGTTTGAAGGAGTTTACCTGCGTACAAACCAGCCAACAAATATTGCAGCACCCTTTAATACAGGCCGCACCCAACATTCCAAAGACAGGGTCAAGCTGGACACTTATAGTTTTAGGCTCACTCATTCCCTGTCCCTTTCGGATCACCTCGATGCCATAACCAGATTCAAGGGGCAAATTTACCGCATGGATCCTCACAGCAGATACGGACGCAAGGATTTCAATAACTACATTTATGAACGTTCGGACATGGTCGGCATGGAAGAGCAACTTCGTTTTAGCTACTCTAAAGGCAAGATAATTGGCGGCTTTGCCTTTAAAAGGATCTCCACCATGCCGTATCTCAATTCCAGAGAACCCTTTGATAAAGGAGATACCTATAAAGACTTTCCGATAAAGGGAATTATAACTTCAGACGGCCGCTACTTTGATATTGCTCCGTTTCAAAAACACGACTATTGGACATACGGAACCTACATACAGGTCAACCATGACTTTGGCAAGAGGCTGTCTATATTTGCTGGTGCAAGATTTGACTGGGAAACTTTCACCCATCACAACTCCTTTAATCCAAGAGCAGGCATAATCTACACAATAAAAAAGGGAGAAACCCTAAAATTTATGTATGGAAGGGCCTATATCTCTCCTTCTGCCTATTTCAGATTTAAGGCATGGGTAGACAAAAATTATGCCCACCTTCCGCCATCAGTATTTGGAAGGCGTCTAGAGCCTGAAAAGGTCTCATCCCTTGAGCTCAATTATTCAAAACATACAAAGAGCCTCTTCTTAAACTTGTCCGCCTATGTCTCACGATCCACCGATTCCATACTAGAAGCAGGATATTTTATGAACAACATCTTTCTTGTAACAGAAAGTGGAACCCAAAAGGCTACGGTGGAGATTGCAGACAATGTAGGCAGAGTAACAAACTTTGGAATAGATATTGGGGCAAGCTACAAATTCAGCCGTGCTGCAGTTGTAAATCTCGGCTACTCCTTCATAAATTCTAGGCAACGGCTAAGAGGCCACAGTTTTGATGGTCCGAAGATTTCCAATCATAAAATCATGGCAGGCATCACAGGCTATCTTGGTAAACATTTCTCATATAACATCAGATGTAGATGGAGAAGCGAAATCCATACCAATCCAACTAACACAGTATATAAAGGCTCTACCATTCCAGGGATATTCTTGTTGGATGCCAATCTTAGATGGCTGGATCTCTTGCCAGGGCTGGACGCTCAGTTGACAATTAAAAACTTGCTGGATTCCAAGTACTTTACTGCTGCCAACGAAAGTGGAGACCCTACAAATGGCACTTCGCTCCCACGGATTCCCCAAAATCCATTTAGTTTCTTAATTGGTGTTAGCCACAAATTTTAGACCGATCATGTTAACACTGTTCCAAAATCTATCAGGCCAATATCGCTACCGAGCCTATTTATTGATGGGGCTCATATTGTGCGCTGCTTATCTCATGTTTGCCCCACGGCCTGTCTCTGCAACAAACGGGAAGGCCAACACCTTCGCCATAATCGTCTCAAGGGATTTGAGGCCATATTTAGTATGCGAACAGGGAGTTAGGCAATTTTTAGAGAATTGGGGCAGAAGATCTCACAAAATCGTTTCCATGCATCTGGCCGAAAAAGATCCGAGTCAGGTCAGAAATCAGATAACCCGCATGAAACCAGACATGGTTATTTGCATAGGTACAAAGGCTGCCTATCTACTTAGGGATATGAAACCAAATTATCCATGGGTTGCCACCTTTATCATTGATAAGACCATAGAGGAACTAAAAAAAACAAACGGAGTGATTGCAGTGAGCATGGATGTACCTATTGAAAAAAGGATATCTATCCTTTGTAAAATAAAAGATCGCGTCCATGCAGCCGTTCTTGCACGCGATGTTCCTGCAAGCCCCAAAACGTATATAAAATATGGCCCTTGTAAAACGAGAAATGCCTATCTCCAGGTCTTTCCCTTTCTTTCTTCAATAGAGGTTGCATTACAAAATATATTGAAAAATTCTATAAACACCTTTTTCATTACAGCAGATCCACAAATTTTTAATTCTCAGGAGGTGGTCACCTACACTCTACTGTGGGGCCTTAGAAACAGGATTGCCATCTGTGGCCTTTCGGCCGGCTATGTAAAGAACGGGGCCCTGTATGCCCTTGAAGCAGACGTTAGGGCCTTGGGGAAGCAGGCTGCCAAGCTTGCCATAGGTTGCTTGCTAGGGAAGATAAAAGGAGACGTTGTTGTGCAACATCCCCAAAAACTCATCTTGTCAATCAATCTAAAAACTGCCTCCAGGCTCGGGCTGAAGATTCCAGTTTCGATCCTGGAAAAGGCGCAAGTGGTAGTCAAATGAAAATCGGTTTAAGGCTAAAAGTTGTCATTATATTTGTGCTTATAGAACTGGTTATGGTCGTTGCAATAGGTACACTCTATACCCAAAAGGCCACATCTATGCTAGAGGCAGAATTTATGGCCAAAGGGCAGGCCATAGGACAACTCTTTGCAAACACGGTAAAGCTCTCCATACTCAGTGGAAACAAAGAGATGCTTATGGAACAATGCGATAGGATATTAAAAAGGCCCGATATAGTTGGAGTCAAGATATTTGACTGTCTTGACAATCTGTTAGCGAGTTGCTCTCAAGAAACATCAGAGGCAATAGAGCTTATATCTTGTCCAGTCACTATCGTACGTGATACCTCTGACGATGTTGAGGGCATTTACAACATCGCACCGGAAAAGGCCATAGAGACCATAGGCAAGATCCAGCTCTTTCTATCTAGAAAAAACATTAACGAAAAAATACTTGGTCTCCAGCTCTATTCCCTGGCCATCTGCGTTGGAGCCCTTATGCTTTCAGTATTTTTTGGATCACTTATTGTTGGCAAAATGGTTGTCAACCCAATTCTAAAATTGAAAGAAGAAGTCCTTCGTTTTTCACAAGGGATGCTCCATCACAAAATAAGACTCCACACCAACGATGAGATTGAAGAATTGGCAAACACATTTAACAACATGGCGGATTCGCTTATAAAATACATTTCAGATCAGATTAACAAGGCTACTGACAAGGTGCAATTAAAAAACCTGGCTATTTTAGGCGAACTTTCAGCCATGCTTCTTCATGAGGTGGGTAACACACTGAACAGATTTGGCCTCATAAAATACCAACTATCACAAGAAAGACTTTCAGAGACTGGAATAAAGGCCATAGAGACTTTTGACGAAAACCTTGGTAGCCTGAAAAGGTTTACTCAGAACGTATCTCTTTTTTCTAAAAAACCCGAGGTGATCCTTGGAAGAATCAATATTAAAGAACTGATTCAGGCCCTGTGTAGCTCACTAAAGCTTATAGACAAAAAAGGAGTGAATATAGAAACAGAGTTACCTCCTGATGACTGTATCATCATGGGAGACAAGGAGTTAATGAACCAGGCCATTTTAAATATCATTACCAATGCCATGGATGCGGTTGGTCCAGCAGGCAGGATCAAGATAAAACTTAAAGATCTGGACGATGATATACAAATAATTATAACTGATAATGGTCCTGGCATACCAGAAAAAGAGCTTGGAGAAATATTCAGGCCTTTTTTCACCAAAAAAGGGCCAAGGGGTACTGGACTCGGATTGGCTATTGCAAAATCATTCATAGAGGCCCACGAAGGGCGCATAGAGGTAAAGAGCCAACCGGGAAAGACAGAATTCACCATCATCATCCCAAAACATCTTCCCTTTTGATACTTATCGCTGCTAGATCTCTACCAACTGCTTGCTCCAAAAAGTTGGTTGGATTGCCGATAAGAAAAAGCAGGGGCATAATCAAAAAGATTGCATAGAGCGCAATAGGCATTATATATTTAGTGTTTCTATGAAATCTCATTTGGCCTACGGAGGAAACCATGGCAAGAGTCACTGTTGAAGACTGCTTGAAACAGATTCCAGACCGCTTTTTAATTGTGCACCTTGCAGTTGAAAGAGTCAAACAGCTGAGAAAAGGGGCACAACCCTTGGTAAAAAGCAGTAACAAGGAGATAATTACTGCACTCAGGGAGATAGCTGCCGGAAAGGTGACATTTGAAAATCTTGAAGAGTTGGCAAAGGAAGCCGAAGAAAAACGCATAATGGAAGCCCTTCGCTTGGAGATTGACAAGAACAGCAAGTAAAAAAATGAAAAGGGATTATTACGAGATTTTAGGCGTAAGCCGGACAGCCACCCTGGAAGAGATAAAAAAGGCGTATAGAAAACTTGCCTTAAAGTATCATCCTGACCGTAACCCAGGAGACAAAGAGGCAGAAGAAAAATTCAAGGAAGCTGCCGAGGCCTACGAAGTATTGAAAGACCATGAAAAACGCCGTCTCTATGATATGTACGGTCACCAAGGCCTGAACGGAAACGGTTTCAGCGGTTTCTCTCAAACAGAAGATATATTTAGTGCATTTAACGACCTTTTTGAAGATTTTTTTGGATTCTCAACAGGCAGAACACGCTCTCGCTCTGAAATGGGATCCAGAAGAGGAGCTGATCTGCGTTACGATCTCACAATAACCTTTATGGAAGCAGCCTTGGGAGCAGAAAAAGAGATTGAAATCCAGAGGCTGGAAGAATGTAACAGGTGTTCTGGTACTGGAGCAGGACCGGGTAACCAGGTTATTACGTGTCCTGCTTGTCAGGGTAGAGGGCAAGTTATCCGTTCCGAGGGATTTTTCCAAGTATCAACCACCTGCCCTAACTGTAATGGCCAGGGAACCATTTTTACAGAACCATGCCCCTCATGCAAGGGTAAAGGACGTACTGCCCAGTATAGAAAAGTAAAGATAAAGATTCCAGCAGGGGTGGACACAGGTGCACGACTAAGGCTCAGAAAAGAGGGAGAAGCCGGTATACGGGGTGGGCAGCGTGGAGATCTCTTTATTGTTATCCATGTGGAACCCCATGAATACTTTTACAGGAAAGGCAATGATATCTACTGCGAGGTGGAGATCTCTGCAATTCAGGCCTGCCTTGGTGACACCATAGAGGTACCAACCCTTGAAGGTTCCGAACAGATAAAAATTCCAGAAGGTACACAGCCTGACGCCATATTCAGGCTCAAAGGGAAAGGATTTCCAGATCTACGGGGATTTTCTCCAGGAGATCAGCTCATAAAAATTAAGATAGTAACCCCTACTGGATTGACACATAGACAAAAGGAACTTCTTCAAGAATTCTTGGATATAGAAAAAGAAAAGAAAAAAGACGGCTTTTTTAAAAAAATTTTACGAAAAGTAGAATTCACTAAGGGGTAACCATGGCTGGGAATTTCACCCATCTTGATCACAAAGGCCAAGCCAAAATGGTTGATGTTACTGACAAGCATTCTACCAAAAGGACTGCCATAGCCTATGGAATCGTCAAGATGGGAACAGAAACCTTTAAGCGGCTTAAAGACAGTAACATTCCTAAGGGGGATGTGTTCAATACTGCCAGAATAGCAGGAATAATGGCGGCCAAACAGGTAGGAAATCTTATCCCTCTATGTCATCCCCTGCCTGTTGAATTTGTAGGGATCGATTTCTCCCTTAATCAAGACATACCAGGGGTGGAAATCACCGCCACCGCCTCCATAGATGCCAAAACCGGGGTGGAAATGGAAGCAATGACTGCAGTGGCAGTCGCCTCCCTTACAATATATGACATGTGTAAGGGGTTAGAAAAAGACATAAAAATCCTTGAAATAAAGTTGCTGGAGAAATCAGGCGGAAAAAGTGGACACTGGATAAGGAAGCAGTCCTGAGCTGCCCTATAAATACAACATGGATGCGTTCGTCTCTTCAGCCTTGTTATTTCAGGAAGTTGTACATAGATGAGGAGGACTTAAATGGATCAGGCCCAGCTTGAATATTTTAGAAAACTTCTTCAAGACAAACTGAACGAGCTTTTGGGTGAAGCAGACAAAACCCTAGAAGAAATGACAACAAGCGACAGTCAAGTAGCAGATCCGGCAGATAGAGCAACTATAGAGTCAGACAGAAGCTTCGAACTTAGAATAAGAGACAGGGAACGCAAACTAATAAGGAAAATAAAAACGGCCCTTGAACGTATTGATGAAGGCACCTATGGAATATGCGAAGAGTGTGGTGAAGAGATAGGTATCAAGCGGCTTGAGGCAAGACCTGTCACAACCATGTGTATAGAATGCAAATCAAAACAGGAAAAGGAAGAAAAGATAAAGGGACTATAAAGTATCTGTAGTCCTGCTATGCTAGATCGATGCCTGAGCTTAGAAGAGATCCTATCATTGGACGATGGGTCATTATTGCATCGGAACGTGGAAACAGACCCTATGATTTTGTTATAGAAAAGGATAAGACCAAAGGGGGGTTTTGTCCTCTGTGTCCTGGCCATGAACATACAACTCCACCAGAGGTGCTTGTTTATGGAAGACCGGACCATAATCCAAATGGACCAGGCTGGCAGTTAAGAGTCGTTCCTAATAAATTCCCTGCTCTGATTATTGAAGGGGACCTAGACAAAAGAGGCGAGGGCATCTACGACAAGATGAATGGGATAGGTGCCCATGAAGTCATAATAGAATCGCCCAACCACCACGAGACGCTGGCCAAAATGAAAATAGACCAGCTAGTTTTGGTATTCCGAGCCTACAAGGACAGGCTTATAGATCTTGCCAGGGATACGCGTTTCCAATACATTATTGTCTTTAAAAACTTTGGCAAGGCTGCCGGGGCCTCCCTTGAACATTCTCATTCACAACTTATTGCCTTACCAATTGTTCCTCAGATAATACAGGAAGAACTGGATGGATGCATACGTTATTTTGATTACAAGGAACGTTGCGTATTTTGTGACATCATTCGTCAGGAACGTTCGCAAGATATACGTCTTGTGGATGAGAACGAAGACTTTATCACAATCTGTCCTTTTGCCCCGCGGTCTCCCTTTGAGATGTGGGTCTTGCCCAAAAGACATCAGTCAAGATTTATTTCTATGGACGATGGTCAGCTCCATCAACTTGCAAGGCTCTTTTCCTCAACGATGAAAAAACTGGAAAAAGTGCTTCCAAATGTTCCTTACAACTTCATGCTGCATACAGCGCCTTTAAAGGACTCCCATCTGGAACACTACCACTGGCATATAGAAATAATGCCAAAGGTCAACACCGTTGCCGGTTTTGAATGGGGAACTGGCTTTCATATAAATACTGTCCCGCCAGAAGAGGCCGCTTCTATTCTTAAGGGTTCATGATATAATCTTGGACAAGGGGGAGTTATGAATGAATCAAAAAAAAAGATCTTGATAGTAGACGATGAAGAAAGCATACACCTTCTTTATAGGGAAGAGTTAGAAGAGGAAGGCTATCAGGTAATATCTGCCATGAGCGGAGAAGAAGGCCTGAAACTATTTCAAGAGGCAAACCCGGATCTAGTTATTCTTGATATTAACATGCCAGGCATGGATGGAATCGAGGTACTGAGGCAGATGAAACAGATGAAACCTGATGTGCCTGTCATTTTAAGCTCGGCATACCCAGAATACAAACAGGATCTGGCATCGTGGGCCTCAGACGATTATATAGTCAAATCCTTTAATCTTGACGAGCTGAAAAACTCTGTCAGAAGACACCTCTCCAGAAACTAGTTTGTGCATTTTATATAAAAAGATATCTTTTGATGGCCATTACCACCAACAGTCTCTATTACAGTATTGTATTTTTTTTGGATGAGGTCAAAAATAGCGAGGCCTGTTTCTCTTTCCAACGGCATCTTTAGCGCCTTGGCATTGTGATATACTGATAATATCAGATGGCTGTCTTCTTTAAGGGTCTCTATTTTAAGATATCTTTCATTTTGTGTCTGCATCTCCCTGCTCAGATATTGGATCAGGGCAATCAAGGCATTTAACCAATCAAAGTATTCCCCTGTAAAATGGGGCAAATCCTGCTTTAAGGCCAGACTTACATCGATCTTTCGAAATCTCTCGTGAACCCTTAAGATCTGCAAGGTCTCCTGCACCAACTTATTGAGAGAAATGGCACTCTTAAAGGCTCCAAGTTTTTCTCTTTCCCTTCTTTTGGCAGCTACAGTACAATGTTGAGTAATCTGATCGACAAGTCCGTCTATGGTTTCAAGTTCGCGTAACCAATCATCAATAGCCGTTTGGGCCGAGACTGTTTTACGTTGGCGAGCCATCTTCATTTTTAACAAGTCTATTCTACCTACAACAGCAGATAGAGGGCTTATTATATCTTCTAGCAGCTCATCCACTATATGCCCCATAAGAGTGAATCTATACTGCTCAAACAGGTTCTTGTTCTTTCTTTCTATATTATCCTTTAACTGGTAAAGAGCCGTAACCTCTCTCACATGTATTAGCACCGCTTCATCGATTGATTGGCAGTTCATATACTTATAACATATATTGTAGAAGTGTAACTCTTTTTCTCCATCTGCTCCATATTGCAAGGCAAGTGCCTTGTGTTGCTTGTCTTTTCTCGTATAAAAAACCTCCTGGAGATCCTGTTTAAGATTAAACTGTTCCGGAGAAAAAAGTTTCAAAATAGTAGGGACATCTGTAAGCTTTTTACCTCTTACCTCTTCTCTATCAACAGGAACAAGGGGCTGCCTTTTACTAAGTGACAATATCCTCATATTCGAATCCACTAAAAAAGCACTCTCTGGGAGGGCATCAAGCATTGAATCCACAAAACTCTCATCCACTCTATTTTTAGCGAGCAGAAACAGGATATAAAAAAATAGATCTTCAGTGTTTTTTATAAAAACGCCATTGAGACAACCGTCACTTTGATGTTTTTTCCACCTGATTTTGCCCCTTAGAGACACCTGATGCCCAAATAGTTTAATATCTGGGGCGATAAAAAGCTCCTGGCCCTCTTTAAAGGTATCTCCTTCTGTCTTGAGAAGAAGTCCTTTTGGACTTACATTCAGGGCAAGGCCCTTTACAAATCTGGACTTGACCGGGTTTGAATCTTCCAATAATTGGACAGGCATACGTATGGGAACACGAGAAAACTTTCTTCGTTCGTCTTTCAATGATTCTTGCGATGCTGCAAGCCTGTTAGGCATCAGTTAGCCCCTTTCCTAATTGATTACTAATTAACTAAATTATTGATTACGGGAAGTGCAAATAGGATACCAACAGACAATCTTATGATCGGGTTTTTCAAAAGGAAATCAAGTTGTTTTGACAACAAGGCCAACACAATAGGTAAAAAAATTTCCAAACATGAAGAAAAGTTTTTCCTATAAGGTGGGAAAATTATTCAGACATCATGGTAACACTGATACCATCTTTTATATATTCCTCTTTTAGGCTGCTTATACCGTATTCCTTGATTTTATAAAGAATCGCCTTGTAGCTGATCTTTAACAGAACAGCAGCATCCCTTTTGTTACCCCCGGTTCTTCGTAGGGCCTCCTCGATAAAAATCCTTTCTGCTTTTGATTGGGCAAGTTTTTTTACTTGTTTCAAAGATGGAAAAGAATCCAAAAATTCATCTTGGATTCCATCTATTACAGAATCGATCAGATCCTCTTCCCTAGAAAAATCCTTGCGCCTGTGCGGTATCTTTACATCAGACTGGGGCCTCGGGTCTTTTTTGGCAAGCAGTTCTTGCCGCACTGCATCATCATTGCCCATGACAATGATTTTTTGTACATAGTTTTCGAGTTCCCGGACATTACCAGGCCAATAATAGCCCATAAAGATATCCATAAGCTCTTTAGAAATCCTAAGACCTGTCGTGTTTCTGTTCAATGCCTTGCCATACTTATTGAGAAAATGATCTATCAATATAGGGATGTCTTCTTTACGGTCCCGTAATGGAGGAACTTCTATCTTAATAATATTAATACGATAATAAAGATCTTCCCTAAAGGTGCCTTTTTGAATATCTGCCTCTAAATCGTGATTAGTTGCACATACAACCCATACGTCAACCTTTTTGTCCTTAATACCCCCAACCCTGCAAAACTCAGAATCTTGAAGGACCTGGAGCAACTTGGCTTGGAGACCTATAGACATGTCCCCTATTTCATCCAGAAATATGGTTCCCCCATCTGCAATCTCGAACTTTCCAGGCTTGGCCTCTGTTGCGCCTGTGAAGGCACCCTTTTCGTATCCAAATAGCTCGCTTTCCAAAAGTTCGTTAGGAAGCGCAGCACAGTTAACCTTGACAAAGGCCCTGGATGCCCTGGGAGACTGCTGATGCAAACTCCTCGCTACAAGTTCTTTGCCTACTCCACTTTCTCCAGTAATCAAAACACTCAAACCAGTATCAGCGACTTGTGTAATCAGCTTCTTGAGCTTTTTTATGGGTGCGCTATTGCCGATTATTTTTGTCATAAGCTTAAAGTTTATAAGACGACGATTGCTAAATAAGAAAACACCTTCCTTTTTAACTTTGCTTTATTTTATCAATATCGTCAAGTTTTAGAAAAAAATTAGCCCGCTTTTAAATAAAAATCACGATCTCAGGATTATTATGAATAAGGTGCAAGGGAATAGAAATCCATGGTAGCAAGTCTTGCATAACTGCAAGTTGGCTTATATGCCTTTGGCTTATACAACTAC
>CAZNKP010000032.1:0-24316 GCA_964573805.1 uncultured Desulfobacterales bacterium
GCTAACAGGCTATTGGCTTAGTATCGGTGACCGGTATGACATGGTGAAGGAGTATTCCGGCACTGTCAGGCAATATGAAAAAACTGCTGTGTCAGAAGAAGACCTGGCTGGGAAACTTCATCATATTGCCTATTTCCTAAATCTGAATGCGAAATACGAAGAAGCTGAGAAGCTATTTAGAAGGGCGCTGGAGATAAATGAAAAGGTACTGGGGCCGGAACACCCCGATACTGCTACAAGCTTAAACCATTTGGCGGTATTGCTTCGTGCAAAAGGAGACTTTAAAAAAGCAGAATCTCTTTATAGAAAAGCTTTGAAAATAAGAAAAGAGATTCTGGGCCTGGAACATCCGCTTACGGCTCAAAGCTTGAATAACCTAGCTGGATTTCTTTATAACAAAGGAGACTATGAAGAAGCAGAAAGATTTTATCTAAGGGCTCTTGAGATAAGAGAAAAGGTTCTAGGTCTCAATCACCCAGATACTGCAGGAAGCTTGAATAACCTGGCACTATTATTTCGTGCAAAAGGAGACTTTAAAAAAGCAGAATCTCTTTATAGACGCTCTCTTGAGATAAGAGAAAAGGTTCTAGGTCTCAATCACCCAGATACTGCAGGAAGCTTGAATAACCTGGCTGGATTGCTTGAGAACAAAGGAGACTATGAGGAGGCTGAGCATTTGTATAGACAGGCTCTTAGGATTAGAGAAAAGCTCTTAGGCCCAAATCATCCCGATACTGCACAAAGCCTGAACAACTTGTCGAGGTTACTTTATAATAAAGGTGATTATGTAGAAGCAGAGCCCCTTTGTAGACGTGCTTTAGAGATAAGAGAAAAGGTCTTTGGTTTTGATCATCCATACACGGCCACAAGTCTGAACAATCTCGCAGTATTGCTTGATAATAAAGGAGACTATGAAGAAGCAGAATCCCTTTATAGACGTTCTCTCAAGATTAGAAAAAAAATTTTTTCTGATCAGCATCCTTATACTGCACTTAGTCTGAACGATCTAGCTGGATTGCTTCGTGCAAAAGGAGACTATGAGGAGGCTGAGCATTTGTATAGACAGGCTCTTAGGATTAGAGAAAAGCTCTTAGGCCCAAATCATCCCGATACTGCACAAAGCCTGAACAACTTGGCACTATTACTTTATAATAAAGGCGACTACGAAGGGGCCGAACCGCTATATCGACGGGCTTTGCAAATTTATGAGAAATTATTTGGTCTTGAATACCCAAATACTGCATTAGTCCTGAACAACATAGCTGGATTGCTTTATGCTAAAAAAGATTATCTAGGTGCTAAATATTTATATCAACAAGCCCTGGAGATTTATGAGAAGGTATTTGGACCTAATCATCCACATACGGTGACAATCCGCAATAACCTGGAAGGGCTACTTTAGACATCTTGTGATAATAAATAGGGACATTAGGCATATTAATCCAGTACAAGAGAGACCATTATGCTATTGAAGGAGTTTATGGTATAGATTCATCTGAACAGGCCTTGTATTGTCGAATATTTAGGGCCTTCCATTTGAGAAGTGGGTGCTGTTGAATGCGTTTTTGGGTTCTTTGCCATTTCATGTGGATTTGAGTACATGTTCTATTAGGGCTGCAAGGAGGTAGATCATTGTGATGAATGTCTGAACGTTTCTATAGCCTCTGGCCCTTGTATGAGCTGCTGGGGATATTCCTTTTAGGCCTTCCGCCTGGTGTTGGTATAGTCATTACCCCAACGATTTATGATTCTGCCTTTATGATGCTTCAGTGTTTCTAATGCCTTTATACAGGCTTTTAAAATCACATTATCCTTTAATATGCGGTAAGCATATTTCAAAAAGTGGTAAGCCGCTATTTGGCTTCCTTGGATGTTTCTGCTAGGTTTATCCAGCGAAGTACCTTCTTTATCCGTTATGCCTTGGCTGTGTATATCACAAAATTTTCAAGTTCTAAAAGTACGCTCTTTTGGTTTTCAGTAAGGTTGCCGTGCTTTGTTTACATAGTGAGAAATAATCCTCAACCATCGCCGCCTGCTCAAACAACAGTGTAAAGCTACTCCTCTCCCTCGCCCAGGGAACCTTCACCATCTTAACTCCATGTTCAGAATACATAGTCCTCGGAACCAATGCCGCCATGTCTTTTCATGAAAATCATGGGCCTTGCACATCTGTTCACAAACAGGACATGGAAACTCTATCACACTGTCAGGCTTGATCTTTATCCTTAACTAATGAGGTTTAACCTTAGTATCAAGGACCTGACCAACTATTCGCTGTAAAGGCCCAATACCCAATTCCAATGCAATGACATCGAAATCGTTCATTCTGTTACCTCCTAAAAGTTTCCTGTAAATTTAAAAAACACTCGTGCGAGAAAATACGCTTTTAGCACCTTTAAAAATTAAAAGAACAAAAAATACCTCAAATAGGGAATAGATATGCCAGAGACATTAAGGTGAAATTCATGATAACAATTAAGTAGAGTACCTCCTAAATATTATATGTCTTTTAGGAGCAATGGATTATACAGAAGAATGTTTGAGATATGACATTCCGGGAGACAATCATGCAACTAACCGTCTTTTTTAAATTTAAAGAGTTTTTCAAAAGGTATATATGGATTTGGAAGTCAAAAACCACAATCAGGTTTCCTGAAGACGTATTTATGTATGAAAAGAATGGCTTTCAGGTACTAGGACTTATTCCTTACAAGGCTGATAAAATACGGCAACTTACTAAAAGAAAAGATGAACTATCTGCGCTGATTAAGGCAAGTCTGCAGCCTAAAGACCACCTCAAAGAGAATTATTATGCAGTTCCTTGGCCAGGAATAAAGTCAACAAGCGAATCAGATATAAACAATGCCTATTCACGCCTTCAAGATGCACCTACGCGAATAAAGGAAGAGTTATTCTGGTTTCATTTAGAAGAAGATAACATAGAACCTTTTAATTGTTTACTAACAGGAAATTTTAATGAGGGACGAAGGCAATGGGAAAGTAAAAAAGACGATAATCCTAAAACTAATAAAAGTATCCTTGCCACACATAATTTGGCAGTGTTGGAACATGCACTCATTTTAGCTCAGATACGAGCTATTACAGGTACTCCTAAGCTAAGCAATGCACAAATAGATAATTGGAAGAAGGTATTTGCGTTATGGATAAATGTCTATAGGGATGATAAGTACTGGGACTATTTTAGACAGAGAATAGCTCATCTAAATGATCCTAGAATAAATAATAAATCTATTCATCAACTCCGTAAGGAGCTACCATGCCTAGTATTAAATGTTAATATGGAGATAGCCAAAGCGGCATTAACTCAGGAAATGCCTAAGTATGCAAAACAACATCTTGACTTGATAAAAAACTCGGGATTCGATTCTCAAGATATAACAAAAGTAATGATGAAATTTTTTACCAGTTTTATTAAAGAACTGAAAATGATAATACAAAATCTTGAAAGTCAATCTAATAATAAAGAAAGAAAGGAATTATATAAAGAATATGAATTTGCTTTAGAGAAAGCAACAAAAATAAAAGACCATGTAGATAAACTTGAAGGAAATCAATATATAAAAAGAGAAATTGATAAGATCATTACAATAATAACTAAGCAGATAAAAAAAGATTTAAATAATGCGATAGATAGGACAATTACCATAATAAATGAAATAAGAGAAATCGCCAATTTCTTAATAAAGAAATACAACGAAGAAGCAAGTTCATCTAGTTTATCATTAGAAAAAGTTTATTTGATAGGAGTTATTAAAAAGAAGTTTGAAGAGAATGCTAAGAAGATAAGACATCTTAAAAAGGAGGTTTCTGAGGCAGTTGATATCACAGAAAAGGGTAAGAAAATCTTTAAAAAGATGAAAAAATTGGGCTATGATAATGAATATAGCAAAAAGATTAATGACGATATTAAATGGTTAAATAAAAATAGAGAAGAACTTGACGAAGTTGTAAAATCAATAGAAGAATGGATAAATAGAAATCTTAAAACATTAAGAGAGAATTTATTATAGTTTGCAATAGGAGTTTTTATGATAGCAGATTTTAGACAATGGTTTTATCCAAAAGAATTCAGAATTAATCATCCAGGCATTTCATTTGAAAACCTTTCTATTGCGGAAGCAATTAAGAGGTTAGAGTATTTAGTAAAGCAATTATCAAAAGATCAAAATAAAGATATAAATCAAGTTAATACAAAATTTATAAAGGAAATAGCCATATCGGTATGGAGGCTAGAAAAGAGAATGAAAAATCTGCCTGATGAACTTTCTAAAAAACAATCAATAAAAGCTATAAAAAGAGCAAAAGATAGGATATTGAATGTCTTTAAAAAACAAGAAATAGAAATAAAGGATTATACTGGAGCCATATACGATCCTGATGAATCATGGGATGAAGTAGTAGGAGAAGACTTAGAAGGGGGTAAAGGAATTATAACTGAAATGGGTAAGCCTCGGATTATCTACCGTGGTATAATGATTCAAAAAGGCATACCAATAGTCAATAAAAGGGAGGGTTAACAAATGAGGGAGAGAGAAACTATAAGTTGGGGAATTGATCTTGGAACAACTAATTCCTCTATTGCTGTTTTTGAAGGGAACAATGTAAAGATTATAAAAAATAATGTAGGTGATGAAGTTACCCCTTCAGCAATCTTTAAGAAGAAGGTAGGTGACAGTATTATTAAACGAGTAGGTAAGCAAGCTAAAAACAGATTAAAAGAGGATCGTGTACATGTAGCAATGGAATTTAAACGATGTATGGGATTAACAGACTGGTATTTTGATTTCCCTTCAATTGGTGAGAAAGCAACAGCAGTTGATCTTTCTGCTGAAATTCTTAAAGAATTGATTACCAGTGTAAGGCAAAAAGAAAGTGAGGAGGTTTATTCTGCCCTGATTACTGTTCCTGCTGCCTTTCTAACACCAGCGTATGAGGCTACAAAAAAGGCAGGGGAAAAGGCGGGTATTAGTTATGTGGAGGTGTTAGAGGAACCAGTCGCAGCAGCGCTTGCATATGGATTAAAAGCGGCAAATAAAGAAAATGCTGCAAGATGGCTTGTCTATGATCTTGGAGGAGGCACATTTGATGCAGCTCTAGTAAAGATAGAAGAAGGTGTATTTTCTGTCTTTGATCATGAAGGAGATCGTCACCTTGGTGGGAAAAATTTGGATGAAGCTATAGTTAACAGATATTTTCTTCCTGAACTTCCAGATACAATAAAAGGAAAAGTTGTTGCAGGAAAGTCATTATCCTGGTGGAAACTTAAATTCATAGCAGAGGAGGTAAAGTGTCAACTTTCTGCTGAAGACTCATACACAATTGATGAAATGATCGAAGGGCATAGTTTTATATATACCTTTACAAAGGAACAATTAAGTAGACTTGAGAAAGAATTGTTTTCAAGCACCATAGATAAGTGTAGAGAGTTACTTAAAAGAAATGGATTTAGTTCAAAGGACATAGAAAAGGTAGTCCTAGTAGGAGGTCCAACACTTTCACCACATTTGAGAAAGATGATAGAAGAAGAATTAAATATACCTATAGATTTTTCAGTAGATCCTCTAACAGCAGTGGCTCGAGGTGCTGCCATATATGCAAGTGGCAGAAGAATACCAGAAGATATTTTAAATAAAATTCGAAAGAAAAATAATCAAACAAAAGAAGTTACCCTATATGTAAATTTACATTATCCAACTATTACAACAGAAGAAGAGATAATGATTACCGGGACACTTGAGTCCAAAAACAAAAAAATAAAAATCTCTTCTAAATGGGCGATTGAAATCAATAGAATTGATAAGGCTGGAAATGTGATAAGAACAAGCGGCAAAATTCCTATAACAGAAAATGGTGCCTTTGCTATAAATATACCTGTCGAAGATGGAGAAAATTTATTTAGATTAATAGTAACAGATTCACAGGGAAAAGAGATAAAGACTAATAAAAATATTTTTAGTATTACAAGATCAATAATAAAAAGTGATGATACAGGGTTACCTCGGGGTATTGGAGTGGCTGATAACTATGGTGATATGATATGGTTCTTCACGAAAGGTACACCTCTTCCTACAGAAAAGACCATATTTCTTAAAACAACAAAAGAACTAAAAAAAGGAAAAAAGGGGGATATCATTAATATTCCTGTACTAGAAGGAAATGAAGATAAGGCAGATCTTAATAGAATTATAGAGGAGTTGAGGGTAAAGGGTGATAGAGTACCTACAACCATTCCTGAAGGAAGTAGTGTGGAGGTAACTATAGAGGTAAATGAGTCAAGGGTAATTAGTGTAAATGCATTGTTTGAGGCCTATGATATTGAAATGGATGCTATTATCAGACCAGACATGGATATTGATCATGAAAAATTATGTAAAGAACTCGAAACAGTTCAAGATTGGGTTAAAAATTTAGACAAGGTAAGAAATTATAGTATAAAAATTAAACAAGTACTTTATGGGGTTGAGCGGAAAGAAATACTTAAACAGATTGAAAAACTGGTTCTGCAGGCAAAGGATAATCCTGAATATGCCCAGCAGGCGATGGATAAGATTCTAGAACTTAGAAAGGAACTTTATCAGATATTAGATGAAGCAAATGAGCTGTTAAAATGGAAAGCACATAAGGAATGGTGTGATAAGAATATTCAGATGGCAAAAAAGATTGTTAGAGAGGTAGGAGACCTTCCTAGTGTGTGGCAAGATCAATTTGACCGACTCTTAAATGAGTACGAAGAAGCTATTAAAAAAATGGATTACAGAGAGTCTGAAGAAATTGCCTATATAAAACTACCTGATTTGTTCCGTCGCTCAGAAAAATTGAGTGAAAGAGTTGGAGGTGTAGTTTCGGAAATAGCAAGAGAAAGAATATCTCAAAAAGGTATAAAAGGTGATGTCGAGGTCAGATAATGGAAAGGAGAACTGACTTTTTTCAGACTTCAATATGTAAAATCCTTTTTCCTTATACTGTAGAACTAGCCAGAAGAGGTTCTTATAAAGAGGCTGAGGAATCACTCAAATTTATATTAAGCTATGACTCATCACCTGAATATCTGCTCCTTCTTGGCAAGATATATGCCCAACAGGGGAGATATAAGGATGCAATAGATGTGTGGAAAAGGGTATTAGTGCTTGATCCTGAAAATCAGGAGGCAAGGGCTGCTATATTAAAGGCAGAGAGATTAAGAGAAAATGTCCTTCCCTCCCAGTTCTTTAAATGGAAATTAATTGTATGTGTACTGTGTTTAATTCTCATGTTGACTTTGGGAATAAACTTAACACTATGGAGGGGAAAGCTATATATATTTTCTCAATATAAGGACTCATTGGAGAATAATCAAGCTCTTTCAGTCAAGTATGAGGAGCTTGAAAAGCAGTTTAAAGAACTCAAAAAAGAGATTGATATAAGCAAGAAAAGATATAAAAAGCTTGTAAAATATCAATTAACACAAATTAAGGGATTGCGTAGTTCAAAAATAACCATAAAACAGCAGGATGGACATATCAGTATCTACGGAGAGGTTCCAACAGACTATCTCAAAGAACTAATAGAGAAAGTAATTAGAAGGTTGGAAGGGGTTAAAACAGTAGATACTCAAGGCCTAAAGGTGACCCATACCTATACTATATCTTCTGGAGATGTGTTGAGTAAGATTGCGGAAGAGCTTTATGGAGATCATAAAAAGTGGGTGAAGATATTTAAAATGAATCAGGACAAGATTAAGAATCCTGATATAATCTATCCGGGTGACTCTTTAGATATGCCATAAGTGTCCACATTAAAGGCTCAAGCCTTAACGCTTACTGAAATTACCTGGGGCCAAAGGGACATCGACGACAACCCTTGGCCCCTTTTTAGGATACTATTGTTCCATCAAGACCTATCTCCTAATATCTTTTATGTCATGGCCTACATTCCGAATCTCCTCCTGGAGCCTTTGTTTAGCACGTATCGCAAGTTGCAACTTGGCAAGTCCCTGCTCAGGAGCAAGGTTGTCGTCAACCTTATCGATAGCAATATCCATCTGATCAATGCGACGTTCAATATCGTCACAGCGTACCTTTAGTACGGACTCATAGTCTGACCTGTTCTCCAGTTCCATGCGTTTTGCATCCAAGGAAGCCCGAAGTTGATCCACCTCCATCTTGAAATAATCCTTCAAAATCGGCGTTGGAGGTAATTGCCTTGGAGGCCCTGGTTCAACCGGACCCCTTATTATATTCTCAATCCTGTTCCTCAGTTTGACCAAGTTCTCATTTGCAATTGTCCACTTCTTGTGATTCTTTGTATTGAATGCATCATTGCCATCAGCCTCTATGTTTTTTAACATTGTCCTAAGTGGCTGTAGCTGCGGGTCTGTACCATGTACTGAAAGAAGCTGATCACACTCCTCAATCATTCTTCTGAAGGCCGCCCTAGGTGGATCCATATCATCGAGTGGAGGATTCACAATATGATCAAGCTTCTTTAGACTGCGATGTATCTCCTGGACATCTGGCTGCATTTCGTTAAACAACTTTTCAAGCATCTTTATAATATTATTGCCTTGGCCTGCCAAAAGAAGTCGATATTCAGGATCATCACTCAAGATTTCTAACTGTTCTCGCTGTGCCTTAAGTTCTTCAAACTGTGCCTTTAGTACAGAAAGTGTAGGTAACTTGATTGGCGGGAAAATGATGTGCACTGGACACTCAACAGCCACTGAGCCGGTTCGAGTAAGGACCTTGGCCGTCCCTCTCATCTCGTTATTTCGAGTAATCTCTACAGTTACAACCACTGGACAACCTTCACCAGCATCCTCAGGGATGTCGTTTACCACAATTTCCCCAACTTTTTTGTCCTCCTGCCACACATTTATCCTTAGGCTTGAATTGCTCCATAGCCGTTTTCCTATCATCTCACACCTGGCAGGAAGTGGATCACCCTCCATGGCAAGCGGTTTTAATCCCTCTGCGGTCTCAAGATAAAGAGGCTTTGGCAAGACCTGCTCAATATCCTTACTAGCAATTACACATTCACGTTGGTCATCCTCTTGTACATGTTTCACACTAAATGTCTCAACAAAGCGCTCTCTTCCCTCATCGTCCACCACCTGAATGGTGAGCTTATTGACTTTGCCCTTACGAAGCTCAATATCTTCAAATAAAAAAGTGCCTCCCTGGCCAAGCGGACATGGCTCCAAGGTAACGCCCTCAGGTGTAGTCAGTAAGACCTTTAAACCAACGCGGTTCGATTCATCCAGATCACTACCGTCATCAGCCTTTACTTTACCTGCGATATTAATGAAGGAAAGCTCAGACCAAGGCTGAAGATCCATTATGACTTTGATGCCTAATCCATGGCCAATAGGTGGAAGTTCTGCGGCCTGAATTGCTGCTCCAGCAGCTACACAAAGGTCTGGGTTATAAGGCTCAACCTCAACACTAAAGGCATCTTGCACAGCCTCAATTACCCACTGACCATAGGTCGATCCACCTACCAGAAGGACTGCATCAAGGTCCTTTGCATCCATCTTCGCCTTGGCCAGGGCCCTGTAGCAGCAGTCGATTGTCCTGTCAAGGTGTTCTTTAATAAGCTTGGCATATTCCTCCCGGTTAATCCTATCTAGAATCTGGACTTTCTTTCCATTGCTATCTATAAGGATATCCGGGGCCTTGATCGGAACATACACCTTGCTGCTACGCTGCTCAGTCAACTTGATCTTGATACTCTCTGCCAACTGAAGCAGTCTTGCTCTCCTGCCTCTATCTTCAGGATTATTCTCATCATAGGGGATTACACGCCCAGCTTCACTAAGTCTGCCAAGGATCCACTGAACAAGCTCGCGGTCGAAGTTATACCCACCCAAAAGGTGATCACCATCAAATCCCTTCATTGTAGTGACACCCTGACTACGTTCCAATATGGTTACATCAAACGTTCCACCACCAAGGTCATAAGTCATTACCCGAAGAGGGTCCCTGATATCACCCTGCATATATGCTAAGGCCGCAGCTACAGGCTCCATCATTACCTGTTCAGGACAAGACATATCAAATCCAGCAGCAATAGCTGCATCCTTGGTCTCCTGGATTTGGTTCCTATCAAAATAGGCCGGATGTGTTACAACTGCCCGATTGATAGGCTCCCCAAGCGCCTTTTCAGCACAAGACTTCAAATAACGAAGAATATGGGTTGCAACCTCCTTAGCGGTAAAGGTGCGATCATTAATCTTTAATGCCTCATCAGTCCCAATAGAGCGCTTAGAGAACATTATCGGGCTTAAGCCCTCTTCCGCCTTCTGAACAGCTTCAATTCCAATAACAGGAAACTCTGGATCATCAAGGTCTACCCAGAACACCGATGGGAATGTATAATCACCTTCTGGAGTCGGGATAATTGTTACATCGCATTCGGGTAAATACAACGGAGGAGGATACCCTTCAGTAAGCTGCATTTTCCCTTTTACTGCAATAACACTAAAGGTAGTCCCGAGATCTATTCCAATATCCATTACTCCCTCCTTTTCAGCCCTCAAAACTGAAACTAGTCATAAATTCTAAGCATCAAAAACGATGTCCAGCTCTAGGTCCTCTGGATCGCCTGGCTCAACGAAACCAAAATCGTACCACCCTGGCATTTCGGCAGCCTCGATCCCTGGTGCTGGTAGGAACCAGAAAATCGCCAGTGGATGATATAATGGCAATGACCTGGAATCTTCAGGTAAGACAGCAAGCTGTCGAACCTGTTCAGTGAGTTTTTCTAGCCTCTTCTCATCATGTCTGGTTTGAGGATGGACCAGCAACAACTCCTCAGCAAGGGACATTGGTTTTCTTAGATACTTGGATGCTTCATGAACTGCATGCTCGTCCAGATGCTCATCAGTGTATTTGAGCATTCTTCCTGCAGCTAGACTTTGACAACGTTTCTTTGCTATTGCAATAACTTCACGTGGCTGTACGTTCGGACCCACACCAAGTCTTCCAAAATAATTGTACCGGTAAGGATTCTTACCGCTTTCCCATTTAAATGGCATCTCTTTTTATCCCCCTTATGTTAAGGCTTATCTAACACTAAAAGAATGTCTCTTAAACGATTAAGATTCTCCAGAATAAAAGAGTTATCTGGATCAAGCCGATTCGCCTCCTCAAGCAATAATAAAGCCTCCCTGCATATTCGTTTCTTGGTCGAATTCGATACAAATTTATCTTCCAAGACCCTATTCACATCACCTATAGCCCAGTTACAAAGAACTATAGCCAACTCCTTCTCTATCTCTTTGCGCCCTGGAGGTAGACAGCTTGCAATCGCCTGGCGCAAAAGATCACTCGCTCTTTGATATTGCTTATTATTATATGCCATTGTTGACTGAAGCCTTAGCTCCAACGCTCTTGGACCAAACTTCCTAAGAAGGGCCTCCTTTTCCTCAATTGTCTTTTCTATATCCACGACTATCTCATGGACACCTTCGAGGTCAGTGCAGTATCGTTTAAAGTTCTTTAAATCAGATTTGGCCTCATCAATGTTATCTAGTGCAAAATGACACTGACATCTGAGAAAATAGGCTGCGTCATCCTCAGGACTAATCTCAAGAACCTGATCTAATAATAGTAGTGCCTGGGAGAAATGCTCGGTCTCCATGTATTCCTTAGCCTCTTTAAATAACTTATGAATCTTGCGTTCATGAAGAACCGAATCTAACATGTCTTTCAGGTTCTTAATGGCGTCCCACTCGTCAATGCTATACTCAATAGACAGGCCAGCATAGCAGACTTCTTCTGCTGTATCGTAGTCATGTAAGAGCTTGTAGGCATTGGCCAGCAAGAAATGGGCATTGATGGACAGGTTATTTCTCTTTCTGACATTATCGCAGTAAGCCCTTGCCCTCGAGTCCCCTTTTAGTACATACTCCCGAGCCAAAAATGCATGTGTTTCCCCCAAGTTCTTAAGACATTGCTGCCATTCATCGTTGTCTTCAATACCTGCTTTGATGCCTTGTTCATAAAACACGATCGCATCTTCATACTTGTCAAGTGCAAAAAGCACCTCGCCATTTACCCGGTACCACAGGCTCAACTTATGACGTGTGTCCTCGTCAAGGGTATGTGCAACATCAACTAGTTGATCAAAATACTTACGCCAATAATCACCAGCCCTTTTAATACTACGCAACAACGAGATCCTTTTGGCCTGTCTGTCCTTTTCAACTGCCGTCAGCTCATGAGACTGGGCAATTAACAGTCGGTTTTGTAGCCCTATGGCATCAACCAATGCTATAATGCATCCAGGGTCCAGCTCTAAATATCTCTTGATACGCTCAATCCCTTGCTCAATAAGTTCGGTATCCAATGTGTCACTGCGCCAAATGCGTGAAGGTAGATCACTTACAAACTGCTCATAGACATCACGCCGTACATTGTCCTTTGACTCATCACTGAAAGGTGATTCAAGGGCGATCCTGATGTGATATCGTGCTCGATAATTCATGGTCTGCTCGTGGAATGCTATGTCATAGTGTATCCGCAATAGGAGTTCTGGGAACTTCTCTCTGAGCTTATTCTTAAGCTCATGGATACCATTCGGGTTCATTTTGCTGGCGGTTTCTGCAATCCTAGTCCAAAATGCGTCTGATTTCCACAGGCGATACCAGTAATCCATAGCTGTCTTCCAATCCGCATCGGCCTTTTGTGGATTTTTACTGCCCTCTAGATCAATTGCACGAGCATGGTGCATGATCGCCATGTGGTGTAAAGTCTCAATGTCTTCGTCTCCATTGCGTTGCAATAATTTTGACCAGATTTTAAACGCCTCATCGTTATATGGCTCCAATGTCCAGCCATCCCTGTTAATGCCAAGCTGCCGAAGAGCTATACGGTGCGGATTCATAGAGGCGTCAAGCTCGCCAGACAACGCCTGCAAAAGCTCATCGAGCTTCTGAGCTAAGGCTGAATATTCTGAAGTTGGCTGATTCATCGCTGGCCCCTTAGTACCTCCTGTAACCTATTCTCTTCTTCTTTTCGCGCAGGGATCTTTCCTGCTGCCGTAGGCTTTGATACATACCAATCTTTCCTGCTGATTTGTAAACCTCTGCCAATGCCCCAAAGACATCCGGTTCATCAGGATCAAGTTTCCTGGCCTGGTTACAAACCTTTTTTGCGTTCTCTATCTGCCCCATAGCAGCAAGTGCCTGGGCCTTTATAAGTAGGGCTGGTACAAACTTTGAATCTTTTCGCAATGCATTCTCTGTAATCTTACAGGCCTGTTCAAACTGACCACTTGCGAGCAAACATTTTGCGTCCTGAACAAGCATGGAAAGGGTCTTCTCCCTATCAATAGACTGGGAGGGTATATCTCCTTTATGGTTCTGGGCGCTAATCACAATATCAATGTCCTGGATGCAGCCACTCTCGATATATTTATCAATATCATTAAGTAGCAACCTGGCGTTCGGATAGCGTTTTGATGCCCAGTAGCTCAAACAACGGTTCAATATGGCTTCTAACTGTGGATGTGCCTTTAACTCATGGTTAAACTCTGAGGCTGGTGGAATCCGGTTCTCATCTTGCCTGGTATCTCCGCAAGCAGGCCTGATCTCCCTTTTCCGAGCCTGTAGGTGGGCCTGCACATACGCCTCTTGATAATTTGAGGCGAATGCCTCAAGACCAACATCCTCAAAAGGATGGTGCCCAGTAAGCATTTCATACCACATGATACCTACTGCATAGATGTCGCTCTCGGTTTTGGATGGAACGTTTGCCAGGCTCTCAGGTGCCTGGTACTGAATTGTACCGCCAAGAGCGCCAAGTGGTAACCTCACAGCCATTCCAAAATCCGTCAGTACAAGCTCGGATTCATCTTTTAAAAGTATATTCTCAGGTTTAAGGTCACCATGCACTACTGGATTTTCGAGTGTATGCATCCAGGCCAGAGGAACAAGTATCTGCCGCAGGAACATCAGCGACGTCCCAACAGGCATACCGCCAGCATATTTGAACCGCCTTATGGCACTCCCCAGAGTTTTACGTCCTGGCACAAGCTGCATGCACATATAGGCCTGCGGTGGTGAGGACTGGATGACTCCAATATCGTAAATCTTGATTAGATGCCTAGTCACCTCGAACGACGGCTTCTCTTCTTGCAATCCAATGAGAATGATGACATCATTGAAAATATCAATGAAGTTGTCCTGCGATACTGTTTCTGACTTAAAGAGTTTAAGCGCTACCTCACGCAGCTTATGTCCAAAGACCACCTGCTTTGCGCGATACACTGATCCAAACCCACCAGAGCCGAGGTGTTCTACAATCTCAAAGCGGTTATCCAAGATTGTACCAGGGGATAGCCACCCCTGTTTTTTCTGGATGCCTACACTCATCGTAAAATCTCCAATTTTATCTTGCTTAAGCCAAGTTTAGAAGCAATCAGATGAGTGGGCATTGATGCCTCATCTTCCGCCTCCATAAGTAGATCAATAACCGGTGTAACTATAAATTCATTAACTACTCGCGGTGCCCCGCGTGCACCCTCATCGTAGCTCCGTTTAAGTACCTCACTTGCCAGTATTTTGCGGGCTTCCTCTTCAACTTTAATACTAACTCCTTTGAATTTTTTGAATTTTTCAAGTTCTTTTTCGAGTACGTCGTCAACGATCTTGCGACAAACTTTCTCGGTAAACGGCAAAAATACGATTCTCTCATCAACACGGCCAAGAAATTCTGGTCGAAATCCCTTTTCTTGAAGCTCCTTCATTGCCTCTTCGAAGAGTTGATCAGAAAGTGCCTCAGGATTTTCTGCCGCGCTTGGATTTTTCTTGAGATGATCTCGTAGCCACCCTTGCCCGGCATTGGTGGTCATAACAATGATACACTTTCGACCGTTTCTGACAGGTCCTGCAGGGTCTGAGATGATACCCTCATCCGCAAAGCGCAAAACTGTATCGAATACCTGTGTATCTGCCTTCTCAATCTCATCAAAAAGCACTACGCATTCTGGTTTGTCTCTAAGACCGTTGGTGAGCTTCCCCTCACCATATCCCACATAACCTGGAGGGGCACCGATGAACATGTTCATAGATTCCTTTGTCTTGTACTGTCCCATCTCCAAATAAATCATCATATCTTCATCCCCAAAGACATAACGGGCAAGCTCTTTGGCCAGTTGTGTCTTTCCAGAACCTGTGGGGCCAAGAAACAAAAATACTGCTGCAGGACGCTCATCACGGGGAATCCCGAATCTGAACCGTTTAATCCAGGGTATCACTTTATCAATAGCTCTATTCTGGCCACGGATACGCTGCTTGATGTTCTGTTCAATCTCCTGAATGCTGAATCTGTAAAGTGGTTGTTCCTCTTCTTCTTCATAGTCTGCAGAATCTATATAGATACGTAGCGCTGCCAGATCGATCTGCTTCCCTCCTGTAGTCAACCGTGTTAGCTCTGATGATTGCTTACTCACAAAGGCGTGGCTTATGTCAAACTCGGCAATCTTTGATCTTCCACTGGTATGTGCCAGCTTGAAAGCCTCTGAGAATACCTGCACTACTGCATCAAAAACGGTATCTCTAGATATCTCAAAGTCATCGTTACGCTTTCTACCGGGGCTAGCCAATTGACGGGACAGTGAAGAATGAAGTTCCTTTTTCACCTCGAACCCAGATACTGCCAGTGCAGTGGTAAGAAGGCCTGTCTCATTACCCAATAAAGTGTAGAGTATATGCCTTGTGGTAAGCCTTTTGACGCCAAGACTCTGTGCATCCTCCCTTAAACGTTGACAGAAAGTGCGCCCACTTAATGTAAAGAGTCTTATATTGAGCTTGCCATCATTATCAAAGACATCAACTTTACCTAGTGGCTTAATCTGGGAATAGACATGGGTAATAAATGCCTTCATTCCTGCTTCAGTAGCCCATGAAGTCAGCAGATACTTGAGTTTTTCATCTGCAGCTTTTAGTATAGCCGCAATCAACACCGCTTCATTTATCTTGGTTCTGCCGTTTTCTTTTGCCAGGCGCTCTGCAGCATCCAGCATTGTTAAAACGGCTGGGGCCACTGTTTCGGCTGTGAGCCTATCAGGTGGTAATCCCATGAGCTCTCCATGGGTATCTATACCACTCTCAATACCATCCACGAATGCCTCAGGCTGTTTTCCCTTTAGATCGATCAAATGTCGACGGACTAATGTGCCAGGGGTCTTAACCAGGCAATAGAGCCAATCCCGTAACTGCACCTGGGCACGTCCATGAACAATTGCCTCGCTCAAGACCTTGTGCCCTTCCTCGTTTTTCTCACTCCCAAGTACCTCAGCAAGTACGGGTTCAAAGGTGTTTATATTGAGACCTGTCTTGTCGAGTAACATCTCTTCCCCTTATTCCTTAAGATTTATATCTATTAATTGTTCAAGTGTACTTCTGGCCTGACGCACTCTCTGCATTGCCCTACGTGCGTCTTTAAGGCCATCATCAGCAGCCGCCTGTGCATATGCCAGCCCTATCAATAGTCGGACTTGCGGGTTAGATAGATCAACTATGCATTCTGGTAACTTGCCCTCTAATAATTGCTTCCAGTCTTTCTGGCGGAACCATATGCTAGCGGCCTCAAGCCATAGACTAGATGCTTCCACAGGCAGATCCTCTATCACGGGTTCCAATAGCTGGTAATTTTCCAGGTAGACATCCTCGTCGCCTGTAGCTTTAGCAATCAGGGCCTGCAAAAGCACTCTCTGCTCTCGATTCCATGCCAACTGCTCTGACTCAATAAATGAAGCCAACATCTGGGCAGCCCTTGTTTGTTCCTCTGGATTGGATGCCCAAAGCCCAGGCAAGTAAGCTCCAGGCCAAGGCTCTAGTTTCTGCCAAAGATCAGCCTCAAATACTGGCTCAAGTGAATCACTAAGCACCAATGCCTGTTGCAACAAAAAGCGCCAGCGCCACATTATCTCATCACTGTCATCTGAAAGTGAGCTATCTATCTGTTTGATGTAATCAGGAATCTCCTGGAAAACCTCTTGTGAAATGCAGACCGCCAGTGCCTCTCTACGTAACTTCGACTCTACAGCAGACCAGATGTCAAAGGCCGTCTTATTATCCATATGCTTTGCCTGTATATTTCGTACTTCTGCATCAATGACGCTTTGCTCGGGTAACTTGTAAGGCGACCATACCCTTCTAAGAAGGTGCCAAGCCCCAAGAATCTGTCTTGTTCGCCAATACCATGAACAATTCTTTGCAAAGGATCCTTCATCTTTTAATATCTCTAATACCTCACGGGCTTCGTCAGCCCTCCTTGCCCCAAGCAACCTTCGGGTAATGACCTGCAAGAAGGGCAATGCTTGCTCGGGTGTCTTGTAAGTACTAAGTATCTCAGAGTATCTCGCTGATAGTTGTTCCTCTGGACATACCAACAACGAATACAGTATCCCATGTGTGTGGCTCCATTTAATACAATTTAAAGGATTTACGCTGGCAACCTTTATGAGCGCTTCCACTTCATCATTTCTATTCTGAATATCTTCTATCGCTTGGACATATAACTTTCGTAGAAGTATTCTCCCCAGACATGCTGAAGCAGCTATGTCACCAGGATATGTTGCAAGTGTATCTCTATACAATCTCTCAGCTTCATTTATATTGCCTTGCCTCTCCATAAGTCCTGCCATCAAACGCTTTGAGGCAGCACTATATGGCGAGTCTACTGAACCAAACCTGACATCATAGGATGAAAGCATCTCATATGCTTTATCAATGTTGCCGCGCCTAGCCTGTAGTAGGGCCTGGGTATAAAGAGCAGCAGGGAAAACAACAGGTAGATCAGTTAAGTAGTCTTCTGCGGTGTCAAGGTCGTTTCGCCTGATTGCAAGAAGTGCAAGCTGCGCCTTTGCCTCAAGTGCCTTGGGACCAGACTCCAGACTCTGAAGGGCTGTTTGAGCGCTCTGCGGATCAACTCGTGCCAGAGAAACACCGTACCAGTAAGTAATTACTGGTAACCACCAACAGGAGCTAACCGGAGGCATCCTATTGATCCTTTTCAATAAAGCACCAAAGGTCCTCGCAGCGTCCTGAGCCAAACCGAGTGAACCCCCAAGTTGACGCCGACCATTTATATATGCCCTTTCAATCTCAAGCTCATCAATAAGTAGTTTCTCACACAGTTCACCCAATTCCCATTTCTCTTTAATGTTAATGTCTAGGCGGGCCTTGTTGAGTTTATCTTTACAAGCAGCAACTACATCTGGAATCTTAACCCCGGCAAGACCGTACAGTGTCCACCACCTCTCAACTACCCATGCACATGCCGGATGAGTGTTAGCAAGATACGCTAAATGGGTATCCGGGCTGAAGCCACATTCTTGCATAAGGGCTGCTCGTGTGCAAAGCCAGAACATCCAAGGCGAAGCATGATTAGGTAAATTGCACTTGGTCATCTCCTCACCTTTACCACCAAACAGCACTACCAAGGTAGACCTCAAGACATCTACTGCAGCGCCCAGTAGAGGGAACTCTACACACAGAGAATCTTTTCGAGCCTGCGCAAGCCTCTCTATAAGAGTAAAGGCATCAGCATCGTCATCAGCGAATACATGGTACATCGCTCTTTCTATTGTGGCCAATGGATCAGAGGTCTTGCAGTGGACGCGCTTTGGCATTCCACCAAGAATACGAGCCACCCGGGCAAGCCTCAAAGCAACAGGTGTCTTAAGGACATCTTCTTTTTCCAGACGCTTGAATGCAGCAACATATTTATGCTCAACCAGGATCTCCCAAAGTGCAATGCTTACTTGCGTCCATGGAAACTGCTGCCTTGCAGCCTTTTCCGTAAGGTGGCATAGCCTGGCACATTCTGAAATTCGCTCTTGTGGCCAACTGGAATCTGAGGTTAAGGCCCTTTCAAGTAAGGCTATTGTGAGTGCCTTTTCCATGGAATCCATATGGCCATACTGCCCTTCCAACATGGGTAACACGGCCTCAGCATGTTCGAACGTGGGTTCTTTATGCAATGTTATTTGACAAACAAGCCTGAGCCATTCAGGGGAATCTGGGACATTCTTCAGATCTACCACATCCGAAGGATCACTTTGTTGCGAGTAAAGTTTTGCACGAGCAAGCCAATAGCAAGCCGATTGATAGCCAGGAGCTAGCTTTAGGGCCTCACTAGCATATCTTTCCATGTCCTTCTGATTGTTAAACCACTCAGCCTCACGAGCAGCGACCAGTATTGCATCAGCCTTCATAACAAGAGAAAATTCCAGGTAATCAGGGCAAATGGCCTTGCACCACTTTTGGGCCTCTTCCTTTGTCTGAAAGCTATCTGGGCATCTGCACATCTCAAAAGCAGCCTGATACTGACTTGTCTGCTTTATAGTCTCATTTGCTGTAGAAAGGATATCAAGGCATGCATTGCGAGAAACCTTTTCATAACAAAATGCAATCGTCTCAAGTACTGCTTCAGCAAATTCATCATAGTTTACTAAAGGATCTGCAAGAAATGCCTTGGCCTGTTGGGTATATACTGAGAACAGCTGCTTTTCTCTCATCCGATACATAAGATCCCATCGCAAATCCATCCGCTCTGACAATTCAGGATATTTGTTATCAAGCTCTTCTAACCAGTGGCTAGCCTCATCAAAATCCCCGTTCAAAATCGCTGACCATACCAAGAACAGCAAGATTTCACGCACAATTATGGATCTTGCCTGATTAGATGGTACCTCTTGAGAAAGAAGTTCATTTAAGGCCATTATAACGGAATTTCTGCGATGCTGATCCTTCGGATCGCAGTATGCACGCCACAATTTAATGCGTGCCCTTCCAGTTTGGGATAACAACCAAAAAGGTAGGGTTATTGCTGTAACTTTTGGGGGGCATGGGACAAAAGATTTTGGATACCTACTTTCTGAAACCTGATCAGGCATAGTTCCCCATCCTTTCTACCAATCTATATACCCAATACTAGTCTAGCAGTCTAGATCCCTTTATCAAGGCAGACCTAATAAGCACAGTGCTAACTCGAAAACTCTAACAGCAAGCTGCACCTTACGACAGCATGAACCGGTTACCATTATTCAATCCCTATTTTTTATAGGCTTTCTAATTACATTTTCTCGCTTGAAGATTTCCAATCCTTATCAAGCCATATTCAAGCAGACCTTTTGATAGGACCTTGACCACTGTCATAGGGCTTTGGCCAGGACAGAAAAAAGGGAAGGCAAAAGAGATAATGTTTCTGTTTAATGTAGTGTTAGGTCTAGCAGGTAAGAAATATCAATCCGGTTTTTCTTTAATATTTGTGTAACGATGTTTTGTTCATCCAATAATATCGCCTTAAGCAAGTCATCTTCGCTTATAAGTGAACGACCTGAAGCCTTAGCCAGACGATGTGCTTGCCATAGAAGTTTTAACGTATTCCTTGAGATATGATTATATCGTAACAGTAACCTCTTCCGAACCTCTTTATGTGGTTTTTGAAACAGTTTAAAGAACAGATCCGAAAGCCGAAATCCAAGGTTCAGTCTGCTGATACGTTTTTCCAAAATACTTCCATTCCGGTTAAGTATACCAAGAAACACATGAGGGGTTCTTATATCATCCCAGTTCATTATCGTAGCTATTTCAACTGCCTTTTTAAGTGCTTTCCAGCAACTATCATCGAACAACTCGGTGTTAAGCATTCCGCCTTTTTCAAACAGCTCACTTCCTTCCATTACACTGGCTTTTTGAGAAAAGGGAGGTTGCTGTGGTACCTGAATGTTAGAACACTTTAGGCCTAGTGAATCCTTGAGCTTATCAAGATCGATCTCAAGCATTGATAAAATTAGGTGTGCCCCACTTCTGGGCTCCTCCAGGATTCTAGCCACTAGATGCCTTTCTTCCACCACCTCTGCTCCACATTCAACCGCCAGTTTCCGTGCCAATTTTAAAAGGGAAAGAAAGTTCCTGCTTATCTCGATATTGGTTGCCTCAGGGCGGCTTCTGTCCTTCTTTAGCATTCCTCTTACTGCACGCCGTGCCTCATTTGGATCCAATCCCTTGTCAGACAATGCCTTAGAAAGAAAGCCAGTTGGTAGATAGGTCAAACCTAGCAAAAGATGCACAGAACTGAGAAAAGGCCAGTTCATGGCATGCATCGAACCAATAGCGCCCAAAAGTGCTACCCGGACCTCATCGCTCCAAGGCGGACCCTCCGATAATAAGTCATTGTCACTCTCTTTGTGCGTCTCACACCAAACCCATTCTGATCTTGTCTCATCAGAGACCCTGGCCTTTTGCATCTTTATCTTTCCACGATTAGTCAGGTGCTTGATATGTAAACTGATATGAGGGTTACCGAAAAGTGCAAAACTGAGTCCTGTTGCCACGTCTTCATGGTCCTTTATCACTTCCAAGCGTCCACTTGCCATTGCCTCGCCTACTGTCTTCCCTGCAAGGAGGTGTTTATAGAAATTTGTAGAAAATCCACTTATTATTGATGTAAAATCTGAGGTCCACATAGTGCCAATAATGGCCTTTGAACGTCCAGCATTACCGCCATAAACGAATGTCTGCGCCATTGCCCGGATGTTTCTTGGGGCGTACTCCCATGGTCCCTCACACCATTCGGCAACCCCGGCTGATCCATGATGGGCATTTAGGAACACCAAAGGACTTCCGCGAAATGCCGTACAGATCTCTTCTGCAGGAAACAACTGCTCATTGGCTAGTACAATAGCACTGGTTTGCCTGCCTGACAGATAAAGCATGTGCCCAGAAAAATGGATAATAGCATAATTTCCTTTATTTAATTTTTCCTTTATATTCAAATAACTACATTGAGATGGACCTACAAGGATATCACATGAAATTCCGTATTCTTCAAACAGCGCATTCAACTTGCTTGCCTCGTCCCTTGTCTCAGGCAAATCACCCACAGGATCCGCAATAACAAGTACTTTGTCCATTCTTGAAGCAGGCAAGGTACCCTCTGGGAATAACACGTCAGCCCATCGGAAGGACTCTGGCATACGTGAAAACGGTCTTTTTACACACAAGAACCCAGTATGATCATGTAAAAGCTCCCATGGTAATGTCAGATCCTCTGTCACAAGGATAATTCCACCTTCATGGTGATCAATGATATCCTGGATCTGACATGGTAAGACTGATCTGTACATAAGGTTGCCGAGCCGTGCATAGGCAGCCCAGCGCTCCTTTTTGTTTTTTATCTGGTCGAGTTTGGCAAGTGCGTTGTGAATGATCCTGGATAAATCTTTAGAAAGCCGAACTGCCTCACCTGAAACCAGAACCCTTTGTCTGTCGTCAACAATACCAAACCTGAATGTACTACTGGTACTGTGAAAAATATGAAGCCACAGAGAAGACAGATCAGAATGGATCCTTCGCCAGGTGAGCGTACTTTTGTTTTTATCTTGAGGACATTTTACTACAGGATGTGTCCTAGATGGGGCAGACTGTTTTATTTCCTCTTGTTCCAAAAGCTTTTGCAGGGTATTGGTCAGAGAAATGAGATGTTGTTCCATTGGTGGGGTATAGGCGTCTAGCCATTGACTGGCAGCTACATAATATTCCACCCTTGGGGATGGTTCGACTTCCTTGATCCGAAATGGAAGGATAGTAAGCCCGTTACTCACTGCTCGTTCCAGTTCTCGCATAACATGTCCTGAGTTGTTGGCATTTGAGGTGAAGATCAAGACAAGAATGCGGGCCGTGGAAATGGCGTCAATAATTGCTTCGGCGTAGAACATGCCAGGCAGTATATCACGTGGTGCCATCCAACATCGAATCCCGTTTCTTTCCAATACCATACAGGCCTGATCCGCAATTTCCCTATCTTCCATAGAATAACTTATGAAGACATCATGGGCCATGATACCTTCCCTCCTTCATTAGGCCAGGGAACTTCCTGGGATGTTTTGTAATTAAAGATAAATTATAATACAGCTAAAGCTTGTCTGTTAAGGGAGTTATCTCTTTTTGTTTTTTTGTTCAATCCCCTATGCCATTCTGAATCCCAGATTAGGCACTATCTGCTCCCACAAACTTGATCCATCGCGAGAAATGGGTTTATGGACACCTTTAAGTATAAAAGGAAAAAAGAGGAACAGACATATTTGGTATGAAAGTGAAAATAGTCAATTTTTGGTTAGCTGTGGGTATATTGATTTTGTGGTCATGGTCTGTAGCCCTTGTAGAGGCTGCAGGCCCATCATTCAAGCAACAACAACTTCGTTATGTCAAGGTTCGCAAGGCTTATCAGGAAAAGGAGTGCTATCTTCAACAACTTTTTCAGTCCAAGGGACTTGATTATCCTCCAAAGCGTCTCTTTTTTCGAATATTCAAAAAGGAGAAAATATTTCAGGTGTGGATAGCCTCGGGCCATAATTCAAAGTATATCCTGCTCAAGGAATATCCCATTTGCAGAGTGCCTGGTCGATTAGGGCCTAAGCGCCGGGAAGGCGACTTTCAAATGCCAGAAGGCTTCTATTTCATCAATCGATTCAACCCGACCAGTAATTACTACTTATCGCTAGGCCTCAATTATCCCAATAAATCCGACGCCATTCTTGGTGTAAAAGGACATCTGGGAGGCAACATCTTCATTCATGGGGGATGCAGCACTGTTGGATGTATACCCATGACCAATGATTTGATCATGGAGATTTATGTACTTGCAGTTGAAGCAAGAAACAACGGACAAAAACGTATTCCAGTATTCATCTTCCCTATGAAACTCACCGAGCAAAACCTGGAAGAAATAATTACCACTAATGACCGGATATTGAGGTATGTGGTCCATCTAATCGAGCAGTATCCTTCCCTTGCCATGTTTGTACCACAGACGATCAGGGAACACCTTCGGCAAAAGTTGGCTCGCAAGGAAGCACTTTGGCGATTTTGGTCAAATCTCAAAGAGGGTTATGATATTTTTGAAAAGACCCACACCCTGCCCTATGTGACCGTCCGCAAAGACGGCTCCTATGCCTTTAAGCAGGGCCAGGGAAAGAACTAAGTAGAAGGTACATGGCACAGTGAAAGCCGAAAGCTCAAAGGTGAAAGAAGTAGGGGCGGGTATTTTCTCGGGCTTTTCCTGGTCAGCAGGATGCCAATATAAAAATATTAAGTACAAGGCTTGACTGGTTTACGTGACGTATGAGAGCATGAAGAGATGAAAGGTGCATAATCCAGGACAAGAAGGAGGGTTTGTCAACATGGTGGCAGGGCAGAGGGAGGTAAGGGTCTTTATCTCTTCCACCTTTAGGGACATGCAGGATGAGAGGGAGGAGCTTGTAAAGTACACATTCCCTGAGCTTAAGAGAAGGTGCAGGGAACGGG
>CAZNKP010000033.1:0-16034 GCA_964573805.1 uncultured Desulfobacterales bacterium
GAGCCATATATAAAATGACTCCATTTACTGTTCCAAAGACCTATTAATCCCATGCCGATAACGGTTCCAGGCATAGCAAAAAGAAAAAGGCCTGCCGCGTCTAAATAGCGCCAACAACATATTGCACGACTTTTTATGGCATACGCGGTTGTAAATCCGCATATGCTTAGAATCGAGGCGGCTATTGCACTGTATAAAAGGCTCCTTTTAAGAGGATCGGTTGCCATTGCAATAGCCCTGGGATATACATCTCCTTTAAAAGAGTTAAAGACAAGATACCCGAGAGGTAAAACAATAAAGACAACAACAACACCAAAGACAATAAGAAAAACAGGCATCTTCCATTTACCAAGCCCTATCTGTAAAAGGCCCTCTGCCCTAGTGCTACCTGATGCAACGACACTCCATCTTTTGGCCCAATATGCTTCGAGCAATGGCAAAAAAAGAGTCATGACCGACAATGGTAAACTGCTTGCAATAGCTCCTTTAAAATCATACAGGGCTGAAAAACGGGTAAAGCTCTCTACAGAGAATACCTGGAAACGCAAATAAGATGGAACGCTCACTTGGCCTATTACAAGAACAAACACCAACATTGCAGAAAAGATGATGCCAGGCCATATCAAGGGCAATGTAATTTCTTTCAGCACCCTTGGCCACGATGCACTTAAACGGGCTGCTTCCTCAAACCTGGGGTTGACGGTCCTTACAAAAAAAGAGGTAAAAATAACAGGAATTGGCAAATAGACTGTAGAGAGGACAAGCACAGAACCGCCAAGGCCTCCAAAAGAAACAGGCGCTTTGTTAGGCGCTAACCCGGAGAAAAAGAAAGCCGGTTCTTGGATAGAGGCCAGCAACTGGTCCCAGGCCACTGCAACTATGTATGGCGGAATAAGTAGTGGAATAGAAAGAAAAAAGAACAGCCATCTTCTTAAAGGAAGGTCGCTTTTCCCAATTAAAATCCCGATAGGGACACCTGCAAGAACGACATTTACGGCAACAATAGTAGCAAGGGTCAACGAATTGTAAAATAATAGCCATTGCCGTTTTGAGTGCAAAAGTCCCGAGTATGCCTCAAGGCTAAACTTCCCGTCTGCTACCACACTGGACAAGAACATAAAAAAAACAGGTAAAAACCCGCATACAAGAAAAGGGAGTACCCCTCCCCAAAGCACAAGCTTTTTAATCATTTAAGCCCGACCCACTCCTTCAAAAAAGGTTGAATTTCGAGCATTTTTTTCGCCACATGCGCATAGTCAACCTTCATGATCCTGATTTTGTCTAAGGGCCTTAATTCAGGAGGGATTTCTACACCTTGATGGAGCGGTATCTGGGCACAATCTGCAAATGCCAATCTTTTTTCGACCTTTTTAGACAACAGATAGTCAATAAGCCTTCTCGCCTCCTTTGGATGTGGTGCACCGTTTATCAAAACCACCACATTGGGAACAATGAAACAGCCAAGACCACCATCTTCTTGGTCAGGATATATCATCCTAACCGGCCTGCCCTGCCTCATTCGGTTGACAGCATCGTCACTATCAACCAAACTAAAATCATAACGGCCTGAGGCGACAAAATCTGCACTCTCTCCGTTACTTGTTGAAAGAGATACACGGTTGCCCTTCATCTCTCTCATAAATTTTTCTGCCTTCTTATCTCCAAGCACCGTAAACAGAGCTGCAATGTGAGCAGTGGTAGTGCCAAAGAGTGGATTTGCGATAACCGCCCTTGCCTTCCACCTTGGCAAGACAAAATCCATTACAGAATCAGGACCGTCCTGAACCCTAGCGTTTACAATAAGCACCCTTGCCCTTGCGGAAAAACCCGTCCAATAACCTTCTGGATCTTTGAAAGTAGCCGGAATTCCTTTAGAATTTTTCGAGACATAGCGGGCTGCAACTCCTTTTTCTTTTAGCACTTGAGCCCTTATAGGCTCATTAGCCCAGTAGACATCTGCCTGGGGATTCTCCCTCTCTGCCAAAAGACGGTTCATAACCCCTGTGCTTTTGGCCTCTTCTGTATCAAACACGGCCTTGACTCTTATCCCCGTCTCTTTTTCAAAGTCTCTAAGTATAGGCTCTGAAAAGACCTGGTCTTCAGACACATAAACCACAACTGTCTTAGTCGTCTTGCCTTTTCTGTCACATCCAGATACCGCCAAGACGGCTAATGCTAAAAAGATGGTGCCCCAAAAAAAGCTGCTACCATTTAATGACAAACCCTTTACCATTCCATGCCCCTACCTTTCTGCATCCACCTTAAAGTCATCAAAAGAGGTGACCGCATCCGCCTTGGTCCATAGCCCCACCCCTCCACTTTCTTTAAAATGAGCGTCTTGTCCTTGCAGATATTTTTTGCCGTTCAAATAACATTCGTACCTGTCACCATGCTGTATAATCTTCATGGTGTGCCAGTGGCCGGCGGCCAGAGAGACATGGGCATGATTCATCATCATTCTATGACCATTTGCCACGTAATAGATACGGAAGTTATCTTCAAGGGGATTAAATCTGGCAATATAGTAGTTGTTTTTGTCCTTAACGCGCCAAATAATGCCACCGCCTTGATCTATCCTTCCTTTTACTGGCTTAAAAGAGACCCTAATCACACCGTCTTTAAAAACCACCTTATCTGTCCAGCACAGGTTGAAGGTGCTGCCTGAATGATGATTGATCCTGGTCAATGCTAGAACCTTTTCTCCAGAGGGGGCGGTCTTGTCTTTGATAACCTCCCAGCTAGCAAGAGGACCATTTTGCCTAGTGGCCTCGATCTTCCATCCATCTGGAATAGCGCCAATGGCAACATCCTCAAAATCCAATGCCAAAACCGTGGTCTTTTTTTTGACTATCGTATCAGAGGCCAGAAGTATGGCCGGCCAATAAAAGGACATTGAAAAGAAGACCAAACACAAAAACAGGGCCTTTTGCCTTGATGTTAATCCATTAGACATTTGCTTTCCTCCATATCTTATTTTTTTCAAAGACCTACAAACTACCTTTATCCTTATACACAACAATAATACAGCCAAAAATAAAAATATTGCCTTGACAGCACATTAAATTACAGATAAAAATTGTCTTAATAATCATGTTTATCTGCTATCAAAAATTATAATAACAGACCTTGACGAAGAAAACCATTTTAAAATGCCTGTGATTAAAACGATAAAAGATTACTGCCTCAAGGCAACGGATTTTTATATACAGGGCATTAAATCAATGACCCTTGGCAAGACCCTTTGGAAGATAATTGCAGTCAAACTCTTTATTATACTGTTTGTGTTCAAAGTTTTTTTCTTTCCAGACATCCTAGACAAATTCTACAAGAATGACTCTCAAAAGGCCCAACACGTACTGGATGTATTAACTTCTCTGGAATCCGACAAGAGTCTTGCGAGAATCCAGGGCGAAACAACCACTTTAACCAATAAATATCTGAGGAGGTAAGCTATGCTTGAACAGATCGATTTTGCCACGGTCAACTGGGCGCGTGCGCAGTTCGCACTCACAGCCATGTATCACTGGCTCTTTGTGCCTTTGACATTAGGACTCACCTTTTTATGTGCCTTCTTTGAGACCATTTATGTAAAAACAGGCAAAGAAGAATGGAAGGCGCTGACCAAATTTTGGATGAAACTATTCGGGATCAACTTTGCCATTGGTGTGGCAACAGGCATTATCCTTGAGTTCGAATTTGGTACTAATTGGGCCAACTACTCTTGGATGGTTGGGGATATCTTTGGAGCCCCCCTTGCCATAGAAGGCATAGTGGCCTTTTTTCTAGAAGCCACATTCTTTGCTGTGATGTTCTTTGGCTGGAACCGTGTTTCAAAGGGCTTTCACCTCTTTTCTACCTGGATGGTCGCAATAGGTTCTAATCTGTCGGCACTATGGATATTGGTGGCTAACGGTTGGATGCAATTCCCAACAGGTATGGCCTTTAATCCAGATACTGCACGATTTGAGATGAAAAACTTTTTTGAAGTGGTCTTTTCTCCCTATGCAATCAGCAAATTTACCCATGCGACCACCTCCGGTTTTGTTCTTTCTTCCCTGTTCGTAATTGCAGTCGCATCATACTATTTGGCAAGAAGAAGACACATGCTTATGGCCAAAAGAAGCATAGCAGTTGCTTCTGTATTTGGACTTATCGCCTCTTTAATGCTTGCCTTTACCGGAGATGAAGCAGCCTTCGTGGATGCAAAGCATCAACCTATGAAGCTTGCAGCCATGGAGGGGCTCTGGAACGGAACCTCCAACGCGCCAATAGTTGCCTTTGGAATAATAAATGGGATGAAGGAACCCGGCGATTTTCAAGACCCCTTTGTTGTGGAATTTAAGATCCCTGGGCTTTTGTCCCTGCTCGCCAACCGTCAACCAGGGAGCTTTGTCCCTGGAATTAACGACCTTGTATTTGGCAACAAAAAACAAGGGATTACTGGGGCAGAAGAAATGATAGAGAAGGGAAGGCTTGCAATCCGATATCTGGACGAATACAAAAAGGCCAAAAAACAGGGTGACATCTCTGCTGCCTCTTCTGCCCTTTCCGAATTCAATAAATACAAAGACTTTCTTGGATACGGTCATCTAAAGTCGCCAGGAGAGGCTGTCCCTCCAGTATCCATAACATTTTATTCATTTCATATAATGGCTGCAGCAGGGACTGCAATAATCCTCATCTTTCTCCTTTTTCTCTTCTATTCTGTACGGGGGAACATAGAAAGGGCAACCTGGCTTTATCCTATAGGCATTATCTTTTTTATCCTTGCCTTTGTGGCAGGAGAAGCAGGTTGGGTAGTTGCTGAGGTTGGTAGGCAACCTTGGGCCATTCAAGGGCTACTGCCTGTATCTGTCGCCAGAACAGATATAGCCCCTGCAAATGTGAAACTTACCTTTTTTATGTTTCTTATAACCTTTACCCTGCTGCTAATTGCAGAAATAAGAATCATGCTCAAGCAGATACAGATAGGTCCAAAGGAGGTGAATTAATATGTTTGGGAACCTAGACTTGGCAACCTTGCAAAAACTTTGGTGGTTACTGGCCTCGGTGGTTGGATCACTCTTTCTCTTTCTGAACTTTGTACAAGGTGGCCAGACGCTTATATGGCAACTTGGCAAGACCGAAAGGGAAAAATCCCTTATCATAAATTCTATTGGCAGAAAGTGGGAGCTTACCTTTACAACCCTTGTCCTTTTTGGAGGAGCACTTTTTGCTGCCTTTCCAAAATTCTACGCTACAAGTTTCGGAGGCGCCTATTGGGTATGGATTGCCATCCTCTTTACTTTTATAGTGCAGGCCGTAAGCTTTGAATACAGGAGGAAACCGGCAAATCTTTTTGGTCCGTTGGTATACGAAGCATTTCTTTTTATAAATGGAGCAGTTGGAATACTGCTAATAGGAACGGCAGTTGGAACCTTTTTTACTGGATCAAACTTTGTGCTTAACGAATACAATCTTGTCAAATGGACAAACCCTATGAGGGGGCTAGAGGCTGCACAGAATATATTTAATATCAGCCTTGGCCTGTTTCTAGTATTCAATGCCCGGGTACTAGGAGCACTATACCTATTAAACAACATCGACTTTACAGGCATGGACAACTTTAAAAAACGCACCAGATCTGCAGTACTTACAAACTTCATAGCTGCCCTTCCCTTCCTTCTTGTGGTTCTGATAGGACTTTTGACAATGAATGGCTTTGGCGTGAATCCAGCCACAGGGGCTGTGTCTATTGTCCCTTTCAAGTATCTGAAAAATTTAATTGAAATGCCAATTGTGCTTGTAATACTCCTTGTTGGCTTGGGTCTTGTGATATTTGCTGTTTACACTGCAAGGTTTCAAAACAAAGACAATGGGATATGGTTTGCTGGCCTCGGGACAGTACTTGTAGGCCTGGCCATCTTCTTTATTGCAGGCTACAATAATACACCTTTTTATCCATCAAAGGTAGATCTCAACTCGAGTCTAACCATATTCAATGCATCCAGCTCCCATTACACACTCACTGCCATGACCTATGTCGCACTAATTATCCCAGTTGTCTTGGCCTATATAGCCTATGTCTGGAAGCAGATGGATAGCAAGAAATTGAAGTCAGAAGAGCTTGAAGGGCCAGACGCCCAAGAAAATTACTAACAGGAGGAAAACAATGCAGGCTTTACTAATATTACTGTGGATTGGAACTATAGTTGTCTCCTTGCAAGGCTCTATAATGGTACTTAGGAAAACAGGCCTTATCTGATGTCCCCATTGCGGGCCGGCCCATTGAATTCAAGGGACCGGCCCGTCAAGACTTCTCATCAAACAATCTTTTTAAAAGAGTTGGTTATTTAGCTTTACTCTTTTTTGTTACTGCCTTTACAGATATCCTTTTCCTTCAAAGAGGTATTTAACCACTCGCACAGACTTAATGGTCGTACTGGTCTACGGAGACCCGTTGGTGGCACTGCATCAATGGCAATAAAGCCTGCCACCAAAGCAGACGCCATTGAAGTGCCGTTTAAAAAATTATATCCCCCTGGAACAGTGGTAAAGATATTTTGACAAGGAACCACCACGTCTGCCTTTTGACACACGGTCCGATTTGGAAACAGGGAGCCGTCTTCCAAAACTCCTCCAACAGAAACCACTTCCTTTAGCCTGGCAGGAAATGGTAGCATCTCAGCATCTACACTATTTCCAGCAGGAGCTACAAAAACAATACCCCTTTCTCTGCCTTTTTGGATAATGGCACTGACAACCCCATCTTCCTGATAGGCGCCAAGACTCATGTTTACCACATGTGCACCCCTTTCAACTGCGTAGTCAAGGGCTCTAGATATAGAGTCTGAAAAACATTGTCCCTCCGCATGGTTACTCTTTATCTGAATACACGCCCTTAATACCAATAGCTTAGCAAGCGGCGCCACACCTTCCATCCCTACGTTGTTAACTCTTGCGCCAATTATTCCAGAAACAGCAGTTCCATGAATCTCGGACCTATATTCACTGTTGTTGACAAAGTTTTTCTTATCCAATATGGCATCGCGAAGATCCGGGTGCGAGCTATCTACACCTGTATCAACTATGGCTACTATCTTATCTTTCCCCATGCTGACAGATCTTAGCCTGGAAATATCCAGGTACTCTTCCAAAACCTGTCTATGAAACAGGGGATCGATCAAGAGCTGAAATATATAATTGGGCCCAGCATGTTTGATTACAGACATCCTAGAGGCCTTTTTCATAACCTGTAATACATCTTGACCATTTGTAGAAAATACACCACAAATCTGACCTATAGTCTTTAGCTCAAACTTGTAAATCAGCTTGATGCCTAAGCTTCTCTCTAACTTGGATACAGAGGCCTTTCCATTTTTGCTCCAGGTCAAGATTATCTGGCCAGGCACATAGACATTTTTATTGTCTAAAACGATCTTTCTTACATCACTCTTTCCGATCAACCGGCCTTCGTCATCAAAACCCTTTACCTGCCAGTAGAGCCGTTTGACAGAAGAAAAATACCTAACTGCAATCTGCTGAGGCACTGTATATCTGCTTGTCTTTACATAGGCTGAAAACAGGGGCTTGTCTTCTGGTCCTTCTCTAAACTCTATAAGATAGGCAAATGGCCTAAGCCCAAGCTCCTTCCAATTGAAACTAAGCCCGCTGATAGTAAGCTTTTCTTCATCTAGGGGGGAAACAAGCCTGATCTTCTTTACCTGATAGGCCTTGGCTGTGATAAAATAGATGGCTTCTGGCAACTCCGCATCAAAACCTGGCTCTGTAATAACGAATCGGACCCTATGGATCCCTGGCTCAAAGGTAGGAAGAACCGCCGTTTCAGGAAGTTTTAGGGTAACACTTCTTCCATAGGTTATGTGCCTAAATACGTTGGCCAACGGTCTGCCATCGACTTCCCAGTAACCTTTCAGAAGCCCTGTGCCAAGATATCGGATCTCTGCATATAATTTGGGTGGCTTCTGCCCTTTGGATATAGTTATCTCTGCCCTGTTGTTCTCAAAATAAAGCTGAATCCGTGAGATCCTAAAAGGAGCTGCCGCCTCTGTAGTTATTGCTATATTTACTGATGAACTCAAATCAAAATGTTCGTTACGGAACCTTCTTATATATTGAAATCTAGCAGACCCAAGCCTTTCAGCCCTTTTTAACACCGCTACAGGCACATATACTTTCTCATTAACCCTGGCGTTTCCGTTACGTATATGAACATCCAAAGGCATGGATACGCTACCTATTTGCTTGCCCATGGCAACAAATAAACCGTTACTGGAACTAAGGCGGGTATTTATGTCTTTGTCTCCAGAAAAGGTATAGGTAAGATTTAAAGTAGCTGGCAGACCCCTAGGAATAGAAATATCATGCGGATAAACCGTAAGAGCCAGATGTTTCGGCACCGCCTCAACAATAAGCTGAAAGCTGCGTGTGCTGGTCTTGGTGCCACTTTCACATGAATCATAGGCAGTTATATCAAATCTATAGTTACCTTTTTGTGTTGGAATGCCTGATAAGAGCCCTGTACTTGAAAGACTTATACCCGAAGGTAGCCTTCCAGCAGAAAGCCTAAAGCTTACAGGAGGAGTCCCTCCTGTTGTGGTTATCCTGCAGGAATATGGCTGACCCTGCAGTGCCTTGGGAAGCCTGGTTGTAGTGATATAAAGTTCTGGACACTGCTTCTGTGGTTGTTGGGTAGCCACCTCTTTAATCTCTATATTAAAGTCCCGCTCAAGTCTTTGATGACCAGAATAACAGGAATCAGCGGCCATTACTCTGAATGAATAGCTACCTTTACTGGCAGGGACACCTGAAATCACTCCATTAGGGCTAAGGGTTAAACCAGAAGGAAGGGTCCCGCCAACAATTGAAAAGGTTACAGGAGGTTCTCCCCCAGCTATTGATAACGATGCGTTATAATACGTGCCAACTTTACCATCTGGCAAAGAAACAGTTCTCCAAGCCATACTTCTGCAGGCTCGTCTGTCTATTACTATGGTAAAATTTTTAGATACCCTTTGATGCCCGGCAGGACAAGAATCTGAAGCCATCACTGCAAACCTGAAGGTTCCCGGAGTTGTAGGGGTACCAGATATTAGCCCACTGCTGGCCAAGGTCAGCCCTGGAGGAAGACTTCCTCCCGAGAGACTATAAGTAACAGGTGTCTGGCCTCCTGTTACTTGCAAGGAGTAAGAATATCTCACACCCTCTTTCCCTTTTGGCAACATGGACGGAGATTGCCAAGCAATGGCAGGGCATCTAGGGCCTGTTATTTCTATAGAAAACCTCTTGACATCCCTTTGACTTCCAACAGGACACGAGTCCCTTACAAGGGCATTAAAGACATATCTGCCAGATGACGTTGGCGTCCCTGAGATGATTCCATTACTAGACAGGGTCAGGCCTGGAGGAAGAGCACCACTCAGTAAAGAATAAGAAAGAGGGGGCTGCCCTCCTGTTGCACTTAGGGTAACATTGTACTGCTTTCCCTGTTCACCATCAGGAAGCACAGAAGGTGATGAAAAGGTCAAGGCCCTGCAACGAACTGTCAATACCTTCTCGTCACCTGTCGAACCAGCAGAGCTTCTATTGCAATTATTCGGATTTATATAGGCATATACAGTATACTGACCTGGATTTGCATAACTGTGATTCGTAGTTAAATTACAGTTGAGAGTGCGGCAGATTCCTGCCCTTCCGCTACTTCCATCTCCGTAATTTATTAATATTTCACAATAAACAGGAGGTGGCAACATCACAGTCGTCAAGACGGGCTGAAGCTGCACGGACATATTCATTGTGACAGTCTGACCAACAGTAGCCGGATTGGGATTCACATTAAGGGTGAGGGATAGTGCATTAGAAGTGAACAATATCAAGAAAAGAAAGAGACAGAAAGCGCCATAAAGCCTTTTCATTACTCCTCCTAAAAGGTGAAATTGAAGTTGCTGGTAAAATCAACCATCAAAACCAGAGAGTCATCACTATGACCATAGGCCTTGTCATCTTGCCAGTTGTAATGAGCCCTAAAACCAATGGTTGGCTGATCAACTAGTCCGTGCCAAGTGTTGAACAGCGTATAAGCAACCCTGGAATGAAGATCCAAGGTCTGCATATCAACTGAATCATCGTCTGCCTTTGTATAATTAAAATTGCCTGCAAATGACCAGACGATCCGGTCGGTAAGCTGCCACTCCATATCCCAGTTAGCCATATAGGTATCTGTTTCAACATCTGTAAGATGAGCAATGGATTTATTATAACTAAAGCTTGGGCTTATCCTAAAATAGGTGCCTGTATAGCCAGGCGCAAAAGTTACAGTGATGCTTGCCGTATCATCTGTAGAATGTGCCTTGTCATTCTGATAGGAATAATCAGCATGGAAATTAAAACTCCAGTTGCCTGGCAACCATGAGATATCTGCTCCTAGCGTATCCGTATCAAAATATATCTCCGGGGTATATTCAGGTTCATCGGTGCTGTTTTGAATGGCCTTTTGATAATAAAAAGATATAGGAACTGACGGATATTTGTTAAAAAAATACTTGATACCGCCTTGATAATTGTAAACCTTTGGATAAAGCTTGTCTTCCTTTACATTGTCATTATAACGGGAAAACAAAAACTCAAGCCTGTGCACGTCTAACGACAACCAGCTCCCAAGGGTGAAACCCTCTCTGTTTTTAGGAAGGCCTTGATTGCCAATCACCTCATAATCAGGTCCCATATATTCATAGAGCCCAGACAAACCAAAACGTTCATCGTCCCATGAAACAGATGCCCTGTATGCCTTATCGCTTTCTGGTCCGAATTCATCCCCTGAACTGCTATCATATTCTGTAATATCATATTCAGCCCTAATAGCCATCTTGGAATCAAACCAGTTTGAATCAAGTGCAAGACCAGCCACCTTGCCTCTTTGCCTGTCTCCAATGGTAGATATACCAAAAGAGCTACCCTCTTCCCCACCTTTTGCATAAATGGCCTTAAGGATAAAATGCTTTTGGAAAAGGCCCATGGAACCAGAAACACCATAAAGATTATCATTAGGATCTATATCCACACCAAGGCCCCCGTTCAGTCCATAATATTGGGCAGTATTGGTAGAGAAAAGATGAAGACCAAAGTCCTTATAATTTAAAAATACCTGTGCACCTTTTCTGGCATAGTTGTTAATGGTATTTTCTGTTTCTGTCACAACTATGTCCCCAAACTGGGAATGCATTCTGAAACTGCCCCGTTGATATACCGATTCCAATAAAAAGTTTATAAGATCAAAGCCCTTTTGTTCTGGAGACTGAACCGGATGATCCTGATCCACATAACGGATCTGGCCAGAGGCCGAAAAAGTCCAATACTGGGTCTGAAGCTTATTTTCTGTGATAAACGAGCCATCCAATCTCGAATTGGTTTGTTCAGGTGCATCATCCTTATGTATGGCCAGTTGATAATTAATTCCTGCTGAATTCTTGGAATACACTTCCCTGAATAACCTCGATTGACGCGATGAAAAACTGAACACTTCGGAAATGGGCCCTCTCTTTTCTTCCTGCCAATCAAGTTCCAGGACATGATCACCAGCTGACAATGGCTGCACGGGCCTAAAGGAACACAAGCCGTTTTGGCAAGACACCAATTCAGTTATATCCATGCCATCTAGAATCACTAAGACACCCGATGCATCCACCCCCTGAGGGAGCCTCCACTTAAATGTAGGGCGCTTGCCTATCACCATCTTTCCTGCCACTGGCTCTAGAAACTCAACCTGTCCCGCATCTACTCCCCCAAACAGAGACAAAACTACTATACCTGAAACCAAAAAGACCCAGATACGTTTAGTAGTCATTTACTTTGTTTCCCTTTCAGTAAAGAGGTGCCATAAACTCAATAAAATTTGCCTTCTTTATAACATCTATGTCCTTAGTATCCTTGAGTTTTATAACAAAAACGCCTTTTTGAGACGGGCCATCTACTATCTTTACATGATATTTTTCAAGAAAGACCAACACGTCTTTCAATCTTGCATCATCCCTAAATATTACATTGTACTCATGGCTATTGGCTCTGTTATTGGCCAGGGACATGGTCTCAAATCGAGGCTGTGAATCGTGAAAAAGAAAAAGTGCAAAAAACACAACCACTGTCTGGACTACACAGACAGACCACGCCACTTTCGGAGAGGCGAACAGATCCCTTAACCATTGCCTAAAACGGCCAAAAGAGTCTAGTGTTGCCTCTGCTAAGTCCTGTTCATTGCGGACATCTTCCAAATCTATCTGATCCAGAACCTTGGAAAACACCTTGCCGGAATCAAAGCTGATAGATTGTTCCAAGCTCGTAAAGGCCTTCTTTATATAAAGACCTTCATCAAGCTCTTTCTTGAGCTCAGGACTGCTGTTTATAGTCTCTTCCAGTTCTGCTGCCTTGGCCTCTTCGAGGTTCCCGGCAATGTATTCTGGAATCAGTTCTTTATATTTATCTATGCTGTTGCGTTTCAAGATTTAAGATCCTTGCTCAATAAATTTCTAAGTGCCTTTTTCGCATGAAAGACCCTAGTCTTTACCGTGTTAACCGGAATCGAAAGCAATTCAGACACCTCGGCATAGGAGAGCCCTTCAAAAAACACAAGCTGTAAAATTTCCCTGTGCTTCCAAGACAATTTTTTAAGCCCCATTTGAAGGAGTTCCAAGTTGGCAAACCTCTCGATAAATTCTTCTGATTTGCCGTTTGTTAGCTCATAGTGCTCGTCAATGCTCTCCATCTGTCGTTTCCTGCTCAAATACTTTAGAGCCAGATTGCGTGCTATGCCAAGTATCCATGTGATGGCCTTTGACCTGCCCTCAAATCTTGCTGCACTCTTCCATACCTGCATAAAGGTATCAGAAAGTATATCCTGGGCCACCAGCTCATCTTTAACAAGGGTCAAGATATAAAAATAGATCCTTTTATTAATGTTATTATACAAAAGGCCTAATGCATCCTTATCTTTGACTGCGATCCGGCCCAAAAGCGCCTCAAGGTCTAACATGCCTTTAAACTATTTTTTACTGAGTTCCTTTTAGAGGTTATAAGGTTCAAAAGATTTCCTTCCCCCCAAAAATATTCGTTTTCATCGGCCATCAAAAAAGTTCTGTGATACCTCCCATATCATTTATTTAGACTAGAGCATTAATCTTGTCAAAAATTGAAATTTAGGAAACTACTGAAAATTTGTTGTTAGTGTTTCAGAATCAAGACCCGCCTACACTGCCTTACAGGTACAATCTTGATTGCTCAGTGGTTGATTGGTCGTTCAATGACTGCTCCGTTGTCTTCGAAAACGTTCACATTTTGGCTATAAATATGGCAAAGGTCACCCTAACCTTTCCCGTTCCTATCTAATCGCATTTTAGCAGCTCAAAGACAAGCTTATCATTTGGAAGAGAGGCCTTTTCTTAATACGCTCTTAAGAGACTGTTCTTGTATTTAATTAATGTTTTTGGCATCAAGAACTTGACTGAGGGATTTAAGTGTTGGTGAAGGGCTCGCCGCCTTCTGGAAATTCAGTCCTCAGCACCAACACACCAATAATCCTTTATTATTCTCAAGAGTTCCCTATTGCCGTTTGAGCCGTACCTAAATTAAAGTGTCTTTCTTCACATTTTCCCCAAACAGAGAATGGCCGCGCGTCCGATTCCTGCTATAATGACCTTGTCCAAATTGGTGTTCACTACACATGTTCACCTTTCAAGCTCTTTTGCCACCTCCCGGAAACTTTGCAGCGCGGATTCAATATGTACTATGATCTCCTCTGCCAGCACTTCCGGTTCCGGCAGGTTATCCAGGTCAGTAAGGCTTTCGTCTTTAAGCCACAGGATGTCCAGGCTGATCTTGTCACGCCTCACTATCTCTTCGTAGCTGAATCTGCGCCACCTGCCCTCTGGATTCTTTTCAGGGTGCCACGTCTCTTTGCGCTCATGGCGGTTTTCCGGGTTGTAGAGTTCCACAAATTCCTTCAGGTCATCATAGCGCAAGGGCTTTTTCTTTAGCGTATGGTGGATATTGGTGCGGTAGTCATAAAACCAGACCTCTTTGGTCTGTGGCTCCTTGGCTGCCGGACGGTTGTCAAAGAAAATGACATTTGCCTTGACCCCGTGGGCATAAAAGATGCCTGTTGGAAGGCGAAGGATTGTGTGAAGATCCGTTGTTTCAAGGAGCTTTCTACGCACCGTCTCTCCAGCCCCGCCTTCAAAAAGCACGTTGTCTGGTACAACCACAGCCGCCTTGCCAGTGGTCTTCAGCATGGAGCGAACATGCTGCACGAAATTTAGCTGCTTGTTGGAGGTGGTAACCCAGAAGTCTTGCCTGTTATAGATGAACTCCTCCTTTTCAGCCCTGCCATCCTGGTTGGTCACAGTGATGGAGCTTTTCTTTCCAAAGGGGGGATTGGTAAGCACATAGTCAAAGGTCTGCTTTGGCGGTGAAACGAGAGCATCCGTCGGGTCGATGGAAGGCTCTGAGTCTATGTCGCCTATGCCATGAAGGAGCATATTCATAAGCGCAAGCCTTCTGGTGTTGGCAACAATCTCGTTTCCAAAGAATGTCTTGTATTTTAGAAACTCCTTCTGTGCCCTGTCCAGGTGATAGTTTTCAGATATGAACTCATAGGCCCCAAGAAAGAAACCGCCAGTTCCGCAGGCCGGATCAGCTATGGTCCTGTTGGGCTCTGGGCGCACACACTCCACCATTGCCTTTATGAGGGGCCGAGGCGTAAAGTACTGCCCGGCTCCAGATTTCACATCCTCAGCGTTCTTTGCAAGGAGCCCCTCGTAGATTTCCCCCTTTATGTCCGAGCCCATAACACTCCACTGTTCGTCGTCGATCATGTCAATGATCCTGGAGAGCATGGCCGGGTCCTGGATCTTGTTCTGGGCCTTGGTGAATATCTGGCCAAGCATCCCCTTCTGCTTGCCAAGCTCCCTGAGGAGCTCCACGTAGAAAGACTCAAGCTCTGCCCCACTGCGCCTTTTGAGCTCAGGCCAGGAGTATTTTTCTGGAATGCCGATCTTCCGGTTGTAGGGCGGCTTTTGATACTCGTCTGCCATTTTCAGAAAGAGCAGATAGGTGAGCTGCTCCAAATAGTCGCCGTAGCTAACCCCCACGTCACGCAGAACATCGCAATAGCTCCATATTTTTTGAACGATGTTTGCCGTGTTCATTCTCTCTTCTCCAAAAGTTTCTTTAGCGTAAGCCCCTTTTGGGTAAGCCTGTAGCCCTGCCGCGGATGGTGTGCGCGTTCAGGGTATCTAATGGACAAAAGCCCCATCTCAAGGCCAGGGCCGAGATAGTTCTTCCAAAAGGTGGACCTGTGGGCAAGGCCAAGCCTTGCCATGATCTCAAAGGCAGTGGCAAATCCCTCATCCATTACCTCAGGGAGCCTGATTACTTGGTCGCACCATGACCGCTCCTCTGCCTGACAAATGGCCTCATCTATGGCAGATAGCATAAACTCCACAAAGGGCGCTGCAGTGGCAGGGGTTGTGGTGCAGGGGGGCTGGTAGGTCATTTGCTCCGCCTCCGGGACCTGTTTTTCTTTTTGCGCTCCTGCTCGGCCTTTTCCCGCTCTGCCTTGATGCGTTTCAGGAGCTCTGAAGCCGGTTCGTCATTGGGATCCTGGGGGACGAGTTTGCCGGAAAAGGCCTTTTTGAGGATGGATTGGCGGAGGACTTCGGCGCGGGCGAGGGCTTGGTCGATGGTTTGCTCCATCTTTGCAATAATTGAAAGGCGGCAAGTAAGTTTCTTGACTATTTGTATAGTTTCTTCTTGTCCACATATGGGAGTAATAATTTGTCGTATCCTTTCCTGCCCAATATTACGCATGGATTCTTGATTACCAGTAGAAAGGCGTTCTATTTCGTTACGTCCATATAAGCATCTTAGGTAGTGTAAAATGAATTCCTCTAAAGGAAATACAAACACAATCCGAAGTGTTTTGTCGCTAAGCATTATTTTTTTATTTACAGACTCTACAATGACGCATGCCCCAACAAGTTCGATGG
>CAZNKP010000034.1:2500-27309 GCA_964573805.1 uncultured Desulfobacterales bacterium
CAACTGTAGAAAACTTTACCCCGCCGAGAAGTGCGTTCCAGCAGTTCCCCGTCGCAACCTTTTTCCGGACACCTCACACCTGTGGATATCGGTTGTGTATTTTTGCATTCTGGATATCCAGAACATGCAAGGAACTTCCCATATCTGCCCTTTTTTATCACCATAGGGCGGCCACATTTTTCACACGTTCCGGCAATCTCTTCCGTATGCTGAACTATTTCTATTTCGCCCCGTTCATTGCGCACAAAGTCCTTTATATTTTTGCAATCTGGGTAGGCTGAACAGGCTAGAAACTCCCCGTTTCTTCCATATTTTATCACCATAGGACTTCCGCACTTGTCACATTTGATGTCTGTTTCAACACCCTTGGCCTTGACGGATTCCATCTGAATCTTTGCTTGGCTCAGCCTTTCCTTGAAGGGTCCATAGAAGTTTTTCAACACCTCCACCCAGGAGATGCTACCTTCTTCCACATTGTCCAAGTCTTTCTCCATGGCAGCAGTGAAACTCGTGTCCAGAATTTCAGGGAAGTGGGCCACGAGAAGATCTGTTATCAGCATCCCAAGCTCGGTGGGCACAAAACGCTTGTTTTCAAGCTTCACATATTCCTTGTCTTGGATGGTTGACAATATGGTGGCGTAAGTACTGGGGCGCCCGATGCCTTTTTCCTCAAGGGCCTTTATCAAGCTGGCCTCCGAATATCTTGGAGGTGGCTGAGTGAAGTGCTGTTTCGGCTCGAGATTGACAAGTTCTAGCTTCATACCCTTTTCGACAGGCGGCAACACTTTGTCACCATCTCCTTTCTTGTGGAGTCCATTTTTGTCTTTGGCCTCTTTGTAAAGGATCATGAATCCAGGAAATTTCACAACTGTTCCCGTAGCGCGCAAAAGATATGGTCCAGCTTCGATGTCGATCCTAGTCTGATCCAGAAGGGCTGGACTCATCTGCGAGGCAAGGAACCGTTTCCATATCAATTCATACAAGGCCAGCGCATCTTTTTCCAAATAGGCCTTCAGTCCACTTGGTTCCCGCATCACAGATGTCGGCCTAATGGCCTCGTGGGCATCTTGAGCTAATTTGCCCTTTTTGAAATTTCTGGAGCTTGCAGGCACGTAGTCCTTGCCGAATTGACCAGCGATATGGGCCCTAGCCTCTTTTATGGCCTCTTGTGACACCCTGGTGCTGTCTGTCCTCATGTATGTGATCAACCCCACTGGACCTTCTTCGCCTAGGTCAACACCTTCGTACAGTCGTTGGGCCAGCATCATGGTTTTTTTGGCTGAAAAACCCAACTTTCGGGCAGCTTCCTGCTGCAATGTACTGGTAATGAATGGGGCAGGGGCGTTTTTCTTTCTGGTCTTCTTTTGGACGTCGACTACAGTAAAGTCGAGGCCTCCCAGCTCCTGTGTAATCTTCTGCGCTGCCTCTTCATTGGAAATCTTGGCCTTTTTGCCCTCTATTTTGATAAGTTGCGCTTCAAAAGGAGGGGGCTGGGTGGCCTTGAGCAAAGCAGTGACAGTCCAATATTCTTCGGGCACAAAGGCACGGATCTCCTTCTCCCTGTCACAGATCATCCTAACCGCCACAGACTGAACCCTGCCTGCAGAAAGGCCTCTTTTGACCTTTTCCCACAACAGAGGGGAAATTTGATAACCCACCAGCCTGTCCAGGATGCGCCTGGCTTGTTGCGATTCAAAGCGATTTTTGTCTAGCTCGCCTGGATGGGACATGGCCTCCTTGATGGCACGTTCGGTCAACTCGTGGAAAAGAACTCTGTGAAAACGGCGTTTCTTCTTGCGGCCGTTTTTGAGTTCTTCAGCGATGTGCCATGCAATAGCTTCGCCTTCGCGATCTGGGTCTGTGGCTAGATATATCTCTTCTGCCTTGGCAGCCGCTGACTTGAGCTCTTTGATTATCTTGCCCTTACCTCTGATGACTTCATATTCAGGCTCGAAGTCCTTTTCTATGTTCACGCCTATACGTCGTGGCGGAAGATCCTTCACATGGCCGACCGAGGCCTTTATTTCATAGTTGTTGCCTAAATATTTCTTGAGAGTCCTGGTTTTGGTGGGGGACTCAACTATTACCAATCCTTTTTTCATAACGACAATCTCACCTTCGCTTGTAATTCTGCCCAGGCAGGGACTGAATCAGGTCTTTTAGCTCCATTTGCACCAAAAGTCCACTGGCTTTGTGTGCTTCCAAGCCAGCGGCCTGGGCTATTTCATTTAAATGTTGGGGATAAGGCCCAAGGATTTCAAGCACCTTTTTCTCATCGGGGTCCAAATCGAGATCATCCAGGGACTCGCGGATCTGTTCCTGACTGCCTTTGCTACGAAGTCCCAAGATATATTCTGGTATCTCTTCCAAGATATCATCGGCAGAGGCCACCAACTTTGCCCCATTTTTTATTAGCCAATGAGTCCCTTTGCTACGGTTCGAAAAAATGCTTCCAGGAACTGCTCCCACCTCCCTACCCTGTTCCAAGGCCAAGGCAGCAGTTACCAGGGAACCGCTCCTCATGGTTCCCTCTACTACCACCACGGCCTGACACAAACCGCTTATTATGCGGTTTCTGACAGGAAAGTGGCCTGGCTCTGGCGGCATCCCCAACGGAAACTCAGAAATCACTGCCCCATGCCGTGCAATTGCCTTTGCAAGACTGATATTCCTGCGCGGATAGGCGTAATCGAGGCCACAGCCTTTTACGGCAACCGTGGTACCCCCGTATTCCATGGCGCTTTTGTGGGCTTCGGAATCGATACCAAGGGCCAAACCAGATACCACCACAAAGCCTTTGGACACAAGCTCCGCTGCCAGGCGCCTCGCTGCATCCTTCCCGTATTGAGTAGCTGCCCTCGATCCAACCACGGCTATACAAGGGCCATCCAAACAGGCAGGATCTCCAAGGCCGTAAAGAATCAGTGGGGGATCATCGATCTTTGCAAGAAGTTCAGGATAGGCGGAATCTTCCATGGTAATGGCCCAGGCATCTGGCCGTTTCAGAAAATCCCTGTGCTGCTTCATCCTTTTAGGATCTGGACCATGCTGCAATGCCTCACAGGCAGACGAACGGAGCCAGCTGCAGCCACTTTGCAGCGAATCCACGTTCTGCCATACTGCTTCAGCAGAGCCAAAGGTTTCAACCAGCCTTGCTATGGTTCTACGGCCTACACCTGGAAGAAGATCCAGGGCCAGCCATGCCTCTATTCCAGAAAAACCCATTTTGAACCATTTTGCCCTAAACGGGCAGAGCCACCTCTATTCTTGCACCGCCTTCAGGCCTGTTTTCCATCTTAAGATCCCCTCCGTGGCGGTTTACGATCTCCCAGCTGATAGCCAGGCCCAACCCTATACCATGAGGCTTCGTCGTAAAAAAGGGTTTCAGGGCGAATTTGGCTGCCTCTTCATCGAATCCAGGGCCGGAATCTTCCACCCTGATAATTGCCTTAGGCCTGTGGCCAGCCTGGCTCATGGATGTCATTACGGAAACGACATCGCCTGGAGAGGAAACGTCTATGCTGTTTTTCAACAGGTTCCAGACAACCTGTTCGATCTTTTCTCCATCTATCATTAATGCAGGAATATCCTCAGCCGGCTGAAACTCTATTTTGACTCCAGACTTTTCTGCTTCCTGCCTGGCCAAATCCACTACGTTGGCAACTATTTTGTTCAAATCCGTGGGCCGTTTTTGAAGCACTCTCCTCTTTTTGTCCAGGAATTTGGTGGTTATCCGGTGAAGTCGGTCGCTCTCTTCCACTACTTTCCGCGCCCTTTTCTGTTCTTCCGGCCTGTCCTCAAGCTGCATGACCAGCATCTGAGCAGCCATTTTCAGGCTCGTCAGCGGATTCCTGATCTCATGGGCCAGGCTTGAAGCCAAGGCTCCAGCTGTGATCTCCCTTTCGCTTTCTTGCACCTTCTGCTTGTAGTCCTGAAGCTCTGAAACCAGAGCGTTGAGGTTTCTTGCCACTTTCCGAACCTCAGGAGGTCCATCTTCCTTTACCCTGATGTTCCAGTGGCCCTGCCTGGCCTTTTCCACCGCCTCTCCCAAGTTTTTCAGGGATTCTGTGACCCATCTAGTCACTTGATAGCTGAACACCCATAAAAAAAGCAGACAACTGAACGCAGTAAGGCCCACCTGCCAGGCAAGCTGTTTGATGTAACTGCTCCGCCGACCAGTGTTGACAAGCAGAGAGAGGATGACTGCCTTTCTGGCTGCAAGGTTCAATACCTGGAAGTAGTGAAGGTAGGGGCCATTGATGCCTTTCTTGTATTCCATGACTGCGCTTCCAGATTTCAGAAGCGGATTCAAGAAGGACTCTGGCAGCCTCGAAAGATATGGAACGCCACTGTTGGGGGGCAAGGTCGTGCCTGTTAGCTTTCCTTCATAATCATATATGAGCACGTCCGAGCCGGTGATCTTCATCAAATATTTGAGATTGTGTGCAGACAAGAGGTCTGGATTGTCTGCAACCACCTTGGCAACATGGGCGAGATGGGTTGCGGTATCCTTTTCCCACAACTTGTTTACGTAGTGGATGGCAGCCCAGGACAGAAAAGCGATAACGCCTACAGTTATCCCTGCAATGGGGAAAAAAATTCTCTTGAACATATATTACTATATGGATCGATGTCATTCCGTGTCAATTTTTGCATTGATTTGCCTATGGAATTGAGGCAGGGTATGCTTTGTTAATCCATTATTTGAAGGTTGTTAGGTCCAAAAATTGGAAGATCCCTTTGCACTATTCGAAAAATATTTGAAGGCTGAGCGAGGTTATTCCCAAAACACTGTGGAAGCTTATTTGCGTGACGTCATAGCCTTTTCCAATTTTACAAGGCTCGGCAAAAACGACATTGGCAAGGCTTCCAAGGCCCAGGTAAGAAAGTGGCTTGCCAGCGCCCAGAAAAAGGGGGCAAAACGCACCACCATCAACCGAAAGCTTGCGTCATTGCGCACTTTTTTTAAGTTTCTCGTCCGTGAAGGGGTTGCCACGTCCAACCCTTCCACTGGCATAAGGACGGCGGGACTGGACAAAACATTGCCCTCATACTTGAGCGTGGATCAAACTTTTTCGTTGCTCAACAGCAGCGGGGAATGTTTCAAAGCTGTCCGTGACAAGGCAATTGTGGAGCTTCTTTACTCGTCTGGACTCCGGGTGGGCGAACTTATAGGCCTGAACGCCGTTCACGTGAACTTCGACCCAGAGATGATCAAGGTGAAGGGAAAAGGGGGCAAAGAACGCATTGTGCCCTTTGGCATCGAGGCCAAAAAGGCGCTATTAGAATATATGCCTTACAGAGACCAACTGCTTGAAAAAAAAGGGTTGAGAGATGAGCCAGCACTATTTATAAACAGGCTCGGCGGCAGGCTATCTGCCAGAAGCGTCCAGAGGCTGGTGGCAAAAAGGGCCATCGAGGCTGGTATTGTCGAAAAAGTTACTCCCCATACCCTCCGTCATGCCATGGCCAGTCACATGCTTGAGTCTGGGGCAGACTTGAAGACCATCCAGGACATACTAGGCCATGCCAGCCTGTCCACGACTCAAATCTATACTCATCTGGACATGGCAGGGCTGTCGGCCATTTATGACAATGCACATCCCAGGGCTCGTAAGGATAAGGCCCTAAACAAAAAAGAAGATTAGTAACAGGTCAGTCAAACATGGAAAAAAACATAACACTTTTTAGAGGAACTACTGTCATTGCAGTGCGCAATAAAAAGAAAGTGGTATTGGCAGGTGATGGCCAGGTCACCATGGGCAACACGGTACTGAAGCACAAAGCTAGAAAGGTGAGGAGGCTATCCGAGGGGAAGGTCCTTGCTGGTTTTGCAGGAGCGACTGCCGATGCCTTCACCCTGTTTGAAAAATTGGAAGATAAGCTCCGTGAATACAAGGGAAATCTCATAAGGGCTGCTGTTGAGCTTGCCAAGGAGTGGCGGACAGACAAGATCCTGCGCCGCCTAGATGCCTTGCTGATAGCTGCAGACAAGGAGCATTCCTTACTGATATCTGGCTCAGGAGACGTTATAGAGCCTGACGATGGGGTGATAGCCATTGGTTCAGGCGGCCCTTATGCTCTTTCGGCAGCAAAGGCCATGATAGCTCACAGCAGCCTCGATCCTGAGGAAATAGCTGAAAACGCCTTGAAAATTGCTGCATCAGTATGCATATACACAAATGAATCCATCGTTGTAGAGACCTTGGAACTCCAGGAGGATCGATAAGAGAGTGGAAGCACATTTCAAACCCTTGACCCCGAGGGAGATAGTTGCAGAACTGGACAAATACATCATCGGACAGGATCAGGCGAAACGTTCTGTGGCCATAGCCCTGAGAAACAGGTGGCGCAGGCAGCAGGTGCCTGAGGAACTGCGGGATGAAATCGCCCCAAAAAACATCATCATGATCGGCCCCACGGGTGTTGGAAAGACAGAAATCGCCAGAAGGCTTGCCAAGCTGGCCCGATCACCATTTTTGAAAATAGAGGCCAGTAAATTCACCGAAGTTGGTTACGTGGGGCGGGACGTAGAATCCATGATCAGGGACTTGACCCATTTGGCAGTCGACATGGTCAAGTCTGAAGAGAAGGCCAAGGTGGAGGCCTTGGCAGAAAAACAGGCGGAAGAACGGCTTCTTGATCTGTTGCTCCCGAGAGTCCCAGGCCAGCCCGAGGAGACTTCCACCCGGGAACGCTTCAGGGAGATGCTCCGAGAGGGCAAACTAGAAGACAAGATGGTGGAAATGGAAGTCAGCGCCCGCCCGCCCCAGCCCATGGTGGAAATATTTGCTGCCACTGGCATGGAGGAGATGCAGAGCAACCTGCAAGAGATGCTCTCCAACATCTTCCCTTCAAAAAGGAAGCGAAGACAGGTCAAGGTCTCTGAGGCCAGGACCATTCTGCAGCAAGAGGCCGCTGCCAAGCTCATTGATATGGACAAGGTGGTCAAAATGGCCATAACCAGGGTTGAACAGTCTGGCATAATCTTTCTTGATGAAATAGACAAAGTAGCTTCCAAATCCAGCGGCGGCTCGGGGCCGGACGTTTCCAGAGAAGGCGTGCAAAGAGACCTTCTTCCCATTGTGGAAGGCACATCGGTCCACACAAAATATGGTATCGTGCGTACGGACCACATCCTCTTTATTGCCAGCGGAGCCTTTCACGTTGCCAAACCCTCTGATCTGCTGCCCGAGCTCCAAGGCCGTTTTCCAATAAGAGTTGAACTAAACGCCCTAACACAGAAGGACTTTGTGCGTATTCTCACTGAACCAGACAATGCCTTGGTAACCCAATACAAGGCATTGCTGGCCACAGAGTCCATTGAGCTGATATTTGAACCCGAGGCGATCGAAGAGATTGCGCGCATCGCCTTTGAGGTGAACGAGCGGACTGAGAACATCGGAGCACGCCGCCTCCACACCGTGATGGAAAAACTGGTGGAGGAGATCTCGTTTGAGGCACCCGACATTGCCCCCCAGACCATCAGGGTTACGGCAGATTACGTGAAGGAGCGCCTAAGCGAGATCATGAAGGATGAAGATCTGAGCAGATTCATACTCTGAACCAAAGAGGTCTTGATGAAAATGATAAATGGCAAAGAGAGGGCAAAGGTCCTCATAGAAGCCCTACCATATATCAGAGAATTCTCGGGCAAGACCGTTGTAATCAAATATGGCGGCCATGCCATGGTGGATGAACAGCTCAAAGAAAAGTTCGTGCTGGATATCATCTTGATGAAATATGTGGGCATACACCCAGTGGTAGTGCATGGCGGAGGACCACAGATTAGCCGTATAATGGATAGGATGGGCATAAAGGCTACCTTTGTGGAGGGCCAAAGGGTTACAGACGACGAGACCATGAGCGTGGTCGAAATGGTTCTGGTAGGCACTGTCAACAAGGAGATAGTAGGCCTTGTCAACAAGAATGGCGGCCGCGCAGTGGGCCTATCTGGCCGCGACGGCGACCTGATCCAGGCCCAGCAGATGAAGATCTATAAATACACTGGCGAAGCAAGGCCCCCCGAAATAATCGATATTGGCAGAGTGGGCAAGGTAGACAAAGTAGACACACAAGTGCTCGAAGCGTTGAAAGAGGCGGATTTCATACCTGTAATCGCCCCAGTTGGCGTTGGACCAAACGGGCAGGCGTATAATATTAACGCAGATCTAGTCGCTGGAGCAGTGGCAGGAGCACTCTCTGCCGAAAAGCTCATTCTTTTGACAGATGTCCCTGGAGTGATGGTGGAAAGAAATGGAACCTCCGAGCTGATCCACTCCATGACCAGCTCAGAGGTTCAGGAACTCATAGACCAGGGTATAGCTACCGGCGGCATGATCCCCAAGCTGAAGGCTTGTCTGAAGGCCTTGGAAAAAGGCGTGAAAAAGGCCCATATAATCGATGGCCGGAAAGAACACGCCATTTTGCTTGAACTGTTCACCAACGCGGGGGTGGGAACGGAAGTCGTGACACAACAGGTGTAAAGGCGAGTTCGAAACCTATCTGGCTCCTTCCATTCCCTTCCAGCTTACTTTCTTATAGCCAGAGGGTACCAAAAATTCGGAACGAGGTATGCTTCTGCGCTGAACTGCCACGACTTGAGATACGACCGTTGGCTTTCCATGGTCTGATAGATCCACCTCTTTGACTATATGGCCTTTCTTCTCTAGCTCTTTCATCTTTTTAAAGACATTGTCAGACCCCATTGGCATCATGGACAACATTTCATCCAAAGAATCCATTGCCCTTTCAAAGGCCTTTATCTTGGCGCTGTCCATCTCCTTTTTCATATATTTCAAAAGATCCGGGGAGAGCCACACTTCCATGACGGGTTTCCCGTTTTGCATGATTCTGTATTGGTCAGCCCTGAAACCAGCTACTTTGGCATGCTGCCCTGTCTTTTTCACAGTTACACTGCCTGGGGCGGCCTTAGAGCCCATCATCTCTCCCATCATCTGTTCGATCATCGCGCGCTGTTCCGGAGGAAGGCCTGCAAGCTGTTCCTTCATCTTGGACATTGCCTGGTCCATCTCTTTCTTAATTTCATCGATCTTTATTACCGAATACTGCCTCTTTGCCGGATTGACTTCTATCATTTCCCTCTTCGTGAGATCTATTATCACATAGGTTCCGTCTGACATCACATTTTTGACCATATCGCCTTCGATATATGTCAAAATGGTCTCCATGCCGTTCTCAGTCTGGATCCTTTCCTTGATTACGAGACCTGCCCATGCCGCATCCATGGAAAAGAACATCATCATCGCTACAAAGAATCCAGTTACCCAAATCGCAAAACGCTTCATCACTTTCCTCCTGTCATCTTTCGTATCTTTTCAAAGTCCAAAAGCTCAGCAAATTTATACAGCTCCTTTTTGCTTGCAAGATTTGAGCCTTCCACAGTCACTATCAGCTGGTTTCCAACGGCTATGGTCAGCTTGCCGCTACCTTGCCCGGCATTCCATTCTTCAAGGGCCTTCTCGCCTTTCACCGTGGTGATCGTACTGCCTGCCCCCACAAAAGCAGGATTTGAAAGCATCATCAACAGGCTTGAAAGTAATGGGGCATCGCTCACTATGGATATCTCAACGCTGCTTCCAGAGTCATTGTAATATTTCCTCGAGACTGAGACGCCGCCTCCGAGAAAAACAGGAGCGGATCCAGACTGGGAATCCTCCCCTTTCCAACCTGCGGGCGGTTTGGGCAGCAGCACTTTCATACGTTCTGCCCTCTTCTGTTTTATCAATCCTGCAACAAAATTGAGTTCAGATACTGCTTCGTTGTACCTTCCTTCCAGGTACTTCTTCTTGGCCAACTCGATACGTTCTGTAATAGTATCGGCCCAAACGGCGTTGATGGACAAAATGAACAAAACGGCTAACAACGGCATGAGTTTTCTTAAAAAAAGTGGCATGATCTCTTCCTCTTCTTGGTGCTACTGATGTTTGAACTATCTGGGTGAATCTTTCCCGTGACTCATTATGTAATCTGCCAAATCCTTTCTCTGCTCTAGCGTAAGGAGCTTTGTGTTGCCAAGAAACGCCTCCATCACAGACTCGAACTTTTCAGGAAATACAATAGGCTTTTCTTGACCATTCAAGAACCTCACCAAACGATCCCTTCTACCCTTGTAAGTTTCGGCAATCTTTCCAAGGGTCGGTCCCAGGGAGACCGTGTCTGGATAATGACAAGTATCACACTTGTTTCCCTTAAAGATTTTCCGCCCCAAATTGGAATCGGCATGGGCGGGGAAAGATATCATTAAAACCGTCAAGAAAATTGCCAACACACAGAATCTAGCCATGCATAACCTCCAAAAAGTGATAGTAAATCTCAGGAACGTATATATCAGGCTTTCTTTATATTTCCCAAAAAATCCTTGTAAAATCACTCATGCCTTGAAGCTCTGTATAATAGATTTCCTTTACCTTTGATTCAACATCTGAAATTGTGATACCATCGTCCAACCGCAACCCTATGTAGCTCGAGGCTGGCTCATCGACAGGATTCCCTATTCTGCTGACCAAGTAGCAGCAAACTTCTTGAACTCCTGGTAGAGAAGCTGCCTTTTGGGCAATCCTCAAAGCGACTATATTGTAGATCTTGCCCACGTGGTTTACAGGGTTCTTGCCTGCCGCTGCCTCCATCACCATAGGCCTGAAAGGAGTGATGAGGCCATTGACCCTGTTGCCGCGTCCCACTTCTCCATCGTCGCCAGATTCGCCTGAAGTACCGGTAACAGTGAGATATATGCTTCCTTTTGCCAAATCGTCGGCACAGTTGACTTCGGCAGATATGGGAATATCGGCAATTGATCGCGCCTTTTCAACTGCTTTTTCAGCCAAGGCAACCTTTAGATCCCTGTATTGGTTCAGGCTTGTCACATGCCTGTCTATAAAGGCACAGGCTATGGTGAGATCCACCTTGTATCCGTTTCGGACTCCCATGACTTTTATGTCTGGACCGATAGCAGGCACTTTTTTACGTATTCCTGGGGAATTCAGATATCTTTCAACTTCGAGAACCACGGTTTCTAGCAGCGTCAGCGGCGCAAATCCGACCCCACAGGAGGTATCGTTTGCCAAAGGACGGCCACTTTCGGCCTGGCGTGCAAAAAGCTCAACCAGATCGGAAGACCCTGGGCGAAGCTTGCTGCAGACTCTCAAATGCTCGTCCGGATCCAGATCATCAAAATGGTTCTTGAACCATTTGCGAACGCATTCAGAAGCAAGCCCTTCAACGTCTATTTTTTTATCGTTAAATTCAGTGGTTGCCCTTCCTACTTGATAAATTTCTATAGGTTCTAGGATTTGGCCTCCCCCAAATGCAGGAGCTGATCTTCCTGCAAAAAGGAGCCCCTTGTCCACATTGTGGTGGAGTATGACACCAAATTCCTTCACATACAACTTGCAGAGTTCCCTACTCAACTCTTCTGCCAAGGCATCGCAGATGGTGTCTGGATGCCCAAGTCCCTTTCTCTCCACTATTTCAAAAGCACCCTCTCCTGGTGACGGGAAATTTAACTGCGTTATCTCGAGCTGCATCTTGTTATTCACCTTCCTTTTTCAGGCTGAAAAAATATGGCTCCTTGACTTGCAGACCAGGCGTCATAGATTTTTTATAAGCAGACTTATTCAATTACTAATTATTCTGAAGAGCCCTGCAACCATATGGCAAAAAGATTTTCTTGCGAACTGATCTCTTGGCAGAATGTTTACCGCCTTTGCCGCAAGGTGAGCCTGACGATCCTTGACCAAGACCAGGACTACAATTTCATTGTGGCCATTGGGCGCGGAGGCTACGTTCCAGCCAGAATTATAAGCGATTACCTGGACATAAGCGACCTCACCTCATTCAAAATAGAGCATTATATTAAAGGCGCAGAAAAACAGGAACAAGCAATAATACGTTTTCCACTCAATGCAGACATCCGTGGGAAAAAGGTGCTGCTGGTAGACGATGTCTCCGATACTGGCGACACCCTAAAACTCGCCTCTGATTATCTCCTGGAACATAAACCGGGGATCCTGTCTACTGTGGTCATGCACCACAAGCAGAGTTCGACTTTCACCCCGGATTACTGGGGAAAACGCGTGGTAAAGTGGCGCTGGATCATATATCCGTGGGCACTGATGGAGGATCTCACAGGTTTTTTGATAGGCATGAAACCTGCCCCAAAAGACATGGAAATGGCCCAGGAGCAACTCTATAAACTTTATGGGATAAGGCCTCCAAAACACATTTTGGAAGACGCCTGGATGCTCTATCAGCGTAGCCTGTCTTCTGCGCAAAGGTAAAAAAACAGGGCCTTTCCCCTTTTCTCAGAGAAAAGCCCCGTCTGTGCATCAACAGCCTTCCACCTTGCGCGGACGCTTCATCTTCAACTTTACCTTGGTGCCAATCTCAGGCATGAAAGCCTTGGATGGAGCCAGCACCATGAGTTCTTCACCGTCTTTTCCCTTCCACAACACCACACCCTTTTTCTCTTTTACCTGTTCTACAAACGCCTCTGTATCTTTTGCGTTTTCATAAAATGCCAGGACCTCGGCAGTGGTCTTGCGAATTCCTTTGGCCTTCAAGATCACCCTTTTCCCTGGCTCGAGGCCTTTAGGAAGTGTTCCTTCTATTACCACCATGGGCACCGGACAAGACTTGCATATTTCGCAATCCGCCCCTTTTTCCACGATCTGCACCACCTTGCCCTTGCCGGACGAAGCGCATTGAGCCTCTGTCGGCATGGCTGCGGCCAAAAATGCCACTGCTATCCATACGATTGCAATTCCTAAGCTGTTTAAATGGTGTCTCATCATTCACCTCCCTTTCTATTGTGGCATCCTTTGCAACTGGTCGGGCCAGTCTTTTTGCCTGCCTTCTTGAGATCTTTGTGGCACTTGAGACAGATATTGTGAAAATGTTTCTTAAGTTTTGCCGGGCCACCGTCCATTTCGAGTTCCTTTTTGAGACGCTCACATTTGTCCACTCCTATTATATCTTTCTCAGCGGCCGCACTCTTGTGGCAGGAGGCACACACAAATTTTTCACCTTTCTCGGTCAGCATTTCGATGTGGGCCTTGTGCGTAAAGTTCAGGACCTTCTTTTTGTCTTTTTTCAACCCTTCCATTTTAGGACAGGCTGCTTGGACGTTAATATCGACACGTTCAGGTACTCCATTTGCCTTGCAGCCTGAATCTGCCAAGACCACCTGCATTGAAAAGGCCCCGAGCAACACACCGGCACCGACAGCCGCCACTGTCCTGTGCAGCCTTCCAAAAACTCTCCTCTTTCCATCCTTTCCCATGGATTGTACGATTCTTTGCATCCTCTTCATTACGGTTCTCCTTTCTTCGTTACTTTTTCAAGAAGCGGCTGACCGCTTCCCTCAAACAGGCGCCTGCTTGTGTTTCTATTTTCGTCATCAGGAGTTGAAAAAACAGAGGACATAGGGTCAAATGGCTATAGATGTATACCCGACATGACCCGACATCGAGCCTGAATCTGCCTCCAACTGTACGAATTGACGGCTCAAAGATAAAAGAGATAAGGGAGCGCCAGGGCCTCACCCAACTCTATGTGGCCACTGCTGTTGGTGTTACCACCGACACCATTTCCCGCTGGGAAAACCGTAGATATCCCAGCATAAAACGGGAAAACGCCCTGAAGCTGGCCGAAGCCTTGGAAGTAGAAATAGAAGAGATTCTGGAGCCTGAAACAGAAAGTCGTGAAGCTCAAGAGTCAGGTACAAAAAGAGAAAAAGGGCGCACAGATTGGTTCAAACCAAGCAGGATATTCTCTTTGATGCAGAATAATCCCAGGGCGCTGCTTGGAATGGCTGTTTTTTTGTTTGCCGCTGGTATCTTTATCTTATGGGTCCACGGAAGATCAGCAGGAAACATAGTGGTCTCTGCAAACCGCATCTTGCCATCCCATTGCGCCCCAGGCACAACGTTTCCCGTATTGATCGAGGTGGGCGTGACTCCCAAAGGGCCTTTGTCGCTGCTGGTGAAGGAAGAACTGCCCGAAGGCGTCCGTCCTATCAAAGGCGATCCTCCATTTTCCAAAGGCCAGACAAGTGGTATGCTGAAATGGATATTCCAAGGTGATGCTGAAAAAAAGGTCTTCTGTTATGCGGCCAAAATGGACACCAAGACTCCTTTGGGTTCGAAACTGACCTTCAAAGGCTCTGTTACTATACGGAAGGGGGCAACGCTTGCCTTTTCCATCGACGGTGACGAGATCATAGAGGCCGCTCCTTTTCACTGGGCAGACTTGAACCAAGACAACATCATAGATGACGAGGAAATCCTGGCGGTCTATGACACCTTTTCTGGCCTCAACGCAGTGGAGTCCGAGCTAAAGGATCTAGAAAACATTTGGTCAGCTGGTGCCTACAAATGGGATGCAACCCATGGAAAATTTGTTACCATGGAGAGCAGACAAGGAGTTCAAAAATGAAGAAACTGCTACCAATTTTGATATTGTTGTGCACTTTTGTCTTTTTCCCTCTGAATTATGCCCAGGCAGAGGCGGTTTCAGCAAGCTACGCTAAGATCGAGGAAGGTCTTGTTGCCATTGAACTAAAGATAGAAGCCCCAGCACCAAAGACAATACTATTGACGCAAAACCTGCCTCCAGGTGCAATCATCACCAAGGCCAGCCCTGTTTACAACAAATATGACAGAAAGACAGGAACAGCCACCTGGCTCTTGAAAGATATAAAGCCGGGAAAAAGGCTGATTCGATTCAGCACAGACAAGCCGGTGTCGCCTGGCTCACTGAGCGCGGTTCTCCGATTCAGAGAGCCTAAAAGCGGCAAGGTGGTTCGAATTACAGTCACTCCCTGAACCCGCCGCACAAAAAACTGTTTGAAACCACTCTGGATATCTTGAACAAGGCAGCGTAACACCATCGACCATGTCAGTTCGCAGCCAAAACGGCCTTAGAAAACGTGTTGAAAAATATATACTGCCACTCGTACACAAGCCCGGACGTTACCTTGGCACTGAGATAAACAGGGCGTGCAAGCCTTGGGAAGAGGCCGAGGTAAGGTTTTGCCTTTTGTTTCCAGACCTGTATGAAATAGGCATGTCCCATCTAGGCCTGCACATACTCTACTCCATTGTCAACGACACATCGTGGGCATTGGCAGACCGTGCCTACTGCCCAGACACAGACATGGAAAAAAGGCTCAGACAAGAAAAACTTCCGCTTTGGGGCCTTGAAACAGGCCAAGGCTTAAAGGATTTCGACATCCTGGCCATAACCCTTCCCTACGAACTTTGTTATTCGAATATCCTCACCATGCTGGACCTGGCCAATATACCGCTCTTTTCAGGCGAGAGGCTCAAAGGCGAGTGGCCTCTTATCCTTGGGGGTGGGAGCTGTTCCGTGCAACCTGAACCAGTGGCCGATTTTTTCGATGCCATTCTGATTGGAGATGGTGAGGAAAAGATCATCGAAATCGGTAGGCTGGTAAAAGAAGCAAAGGGACAAAAGATCCCAAAAGGAGAAATCCTTCGCAGACTGTCGAAGATTCAAGGCGTATATGTACCAAGCCTCTACAAACCCATCTATGCCAACGGTATTTTCAAGGGAATAGAGCCCAGGGGAGCTGATACACCAGAGATGGTGGAAAGGGCCATCCTTCCAGACCTTGACAAAGCGCCTTTTCCATCTGCCCCATTGCTCCCCACGATAAGTGTCGTGCATGACAGGCTTGGCCTTGAAATTGCCCGGGGATGCACCAGGGGATGCAGGTTTTGCCAGGCGGGCATCACATACAGGCCTGTGAGGGAGCGTGCAATCTCTACGGTGTTGGAAATGGCTGACAGGGGGCTTGAATCAACCGGTTGGGAGGAACTTTCGCTTCTTTCCCTTTCCACAGGCGATTACAGCTGCATCACGACTCTCATTGAAGCCATCACCACAAAATATCTGCCTCAGAAAACAGCCGTTTCTCTGCCTTCCCTGCGTGTCGGAACCCTCACACCGAGGATCATGGAACTCATTCGCGGAATCAGGAAAACTGGCTTCACCCTTGCGCCAGAAGCGGGCAGCGAGCGGCTGAGAAAGGCGATTAACAAGGGCATAACTGAAGAAGATCTGCTGAAAACAGCAGAAGAGGCCTTCAAGCAGGGATGGAGCAACATAAAACTTTATTTCATGATAGGCCTGCCCACCGAGACCCAGGATGACGTCACTGCCATTGGTGAGCTGGCTAGAAAGGTTCTTGCCACGGCGTCAAAAGGCCAGGTCACCATAAGTGTGGGCACCTTTGTTCCCAAGCCTCATACACCATTTCAATGGGAACGTCAGATCAGCGAGGAAGAATCCAGGAGGCGCCTTCAATTCTTGAAGAAGAATCTGGGCTCAAGGGCCATAAAGATGAAGTGGCACGATCCCAGACAAAGTTTTCTGGAAGGAATATTCTCCCGGGGAGACAGGCGTCTTGCCAAGGTGCTTCACAAGGCATGGCAAAAAGGCGCAAGGCTCGATGCATGGACTGACAGGCTGGATACGGCCCTTTACGCAGAGGCTGCCAAGGAGGAAGGGCTAGATATAGATGTTCTTTTGTTGGAACGTGATCCCCATGGCCCGCTTCCCTGGGACCACATAAGCATGGGAGTGGAGACGCATTTCCTTCGATCAGAAAGGCGCAGGGCACGTGAGCTTGCCTACACAAGCGATTGCCGCACAAACAAGTGCCACAAATGCGGTGTGTGCGATTTCAAGCAGATAAAGCCTGTGGTGCAAAAAAAATGCACTTCCACCCCTATACAAAAACCAGTTACCCTGGAAAAAGTCAAAGACGAGACACAAAGCCACACCATATTGCTTACATATTCCAAACTCGGCCTTGCAAGATTTCTCGGCCACTTAGACATCCTGCACGCCTTTCACCGCGCCATCCGTAGAGCGCACCTCCCAGTAGCCTATTCCCAGGGTTTCCATCCCATGCCCAAGGTCTCCTTTGGCCGGCCAATTCCTTTGGGAACAGAAAGCCTTGTAGAAAAGGCAGCCATGGTGCTGACAGAGCCAATCGATATGAAACAAATAGCAGGCTCGTTGAACAAGACAATGCCGGAAGGCGTGCACATAGAAGAGGCCTCAGCTGTAACAGGCAAAAAGGCTTTAACAGAGGCCGTCACCACCCGATACTTGATTCTGCCCTTCAACAGTAACAGGAACAGAATAGATGCAGCCTTGGGACTCTTTCATGAATCCAAGGAATGGATGGTGAAAATAGTTAGAAAAAACAAGATATTATCCTTGAATGCCAAGGAAGTTTTCAGTGATGTCGAATTGGTCGATCCTAAAATGATAGATCCAAAAATCAGGGACAGGTGGGAGCCCCTGGAGGAGGCCATTGAAAAGTCACTCTTCCTCATCACTATTTCACTGATACAGCGGGATACAGCCCAGATCAAGCCATCGGAATTCATAAAAACATTGTTGAAACAGTCTGAAGAAGAGTCGAAGCTGAACAGGATTCTCAAGATTGGCCAGGAAAGACCTCGTTCATCGTTTTAATACTCGAGATTCCTGTCTTCGGACGAAATAGTGGATCCAGCAGGCCAGTGATGTCTGAATTATGTATCAGCCCTTGTCTTACCATACGTTCGGCAAGGTCCTCGAATTCACGCTGCTCTGGGACAAATTTGTCGAACACTACCCTGCCTTCTGGTTCTGTGAGCGCATATAGAACCACTTTTTGAGGCTGCCCCCACCACTTGGAGGCGATTTGTGCAGCCTCTTTCAAATGATCCTTGGCCCACAGTCCGGCCCTTGCTGCGGCATCTATCAACAGATGTGCTTTCTTGCTGTTCTCTTTCAAATACTTGGACCGGATGACCATTACATTGCATATGAATCCTGGCCAAAATTCTTCGACATGGAACAATACCTTTGCATTACCTGTTGTCAGGCCCTGCGTTGCAAAAGGCTCTCCCACGAAGTAGGCATCGAGCCCTCCTGCGACCATGGCTGAGGCCATGTCTGGGGGATTCATCTCGACGATGTGAAGTGCTTCTCCCATCCCAAAACGGTCAGCCAGTTCTTTGAGCAGTATGTAGTGACCTGAAAAACGCAAGGGGACTGCCACCGTCTTGCCAGCCAGGTCCTGGAAGGTATTCAACCCTTCCCTTGCCACCAAGGTGGACTCATGCCTGTTCCCTACGTAGCATACCTTTATGTCCACACCTTGCTGCTTCAAGGCAATGGCAAGCGGGGCAATGATAAAGGCGACATCCAGCTGCTCGTTTCTCAATGCATCAGCCATGTCGGCAAAGGATGAAAACTTTATTGCATTTATGCCCACTGGAGCCCCCTGGGCTGCAGCTTCGGCCATTATTGGCACGGAAAGGTTGGAAATGACTGGCATGTAACCAATCTTCACATTGTTTGTTTGGCCATCCCGGCAATTCAAGAAATAGTGAGCTAGGGAAATAAAAATTACCCAAACAGTGACTCCTACGGCTATTTTGAGCCATGATGATTTCATGCTCCAAGCCCTGACAAAACTTTTTCAGCCACTTAAGGCCTCCTCTCCTTGCCATTCCTGACGATTCTCCCTCGTGAACCGTGGGAAACATTCACCTACCCTGGTTTCAATGCCGAAGGCACCGGCGGTTTCTTGAAACATATCTCTGCTCTTTTCCAGGACTTTTGCCAAATTTGCCATGCTGATGCCCAGCTTTGAGCCCTCCCTGCAAAACGAAACAAAATCTGGTTCGGGGTTCAGGGAAGAAGGTATCAAGGCAGACAGCGCCACTGCTGCAGGTGCCCCATGGATGAGTCCCAGCTTCTTTAGAACATCAACTTCGAGTACGTGAACGCCTACGCAGCAGACCAGTATGTCTGGCAACTGCCATTGGGAGGCAATCCAGGCCGCCGCCTGGGCGTGGTCCCACGACAGCATCTCTTGCTCCACACTGCTAAGGCGCTTGCCCTGTTCCGAAGCCTTGGAAAAGACTTTCCCATACGATTTCCACCAATCCTTGAGCAATACCGGAATAGCAATATCTTGAAGTAGTCCCCCAATAAAGGCTTCATCTGCTTCCATGCCCTTGATCAAGGCTATTTCCCTTGCAGCTAAGGCCCTGAAGAGGGAATCGGACCAAAAGGCCTCTTGATCGAAGAACTCGTTTTTGGGGTCTTTAACGACCTCGATCACTGCCTGGGCCAAAACGATCTTTTCAATAGTCTTGAGTCCCAGGATGGAGACGGCCTTTTTTATGCTGCTAATCTGGTTTGGAATCCCAAACATTGCAGAATTCACCACTCGCAACACCTGCACGGCCAAGCCGGAATCACTTTCGATCACAACGCCTATTTCATGGAGCGGAGCCTCTCCTCCCCGTATGAGCTCCAGGAGACGCACTGCCGCACTGGGCAAGGGAGGCACATCGAGCCCGGTGAAGATCTTGTTGAAGTCGCCAGATGTAAGGGCCGCATATTCTCTAATCTTTTTCAAAATCATCTCTTTTCCCTTTTGTGCCGATGAATTTCACAAACAGAAAGAAAAAAAACATGAGCGTATCAAAGAGCTTCAAAAAAATATTCGATTTGTTGCTATGGCAAACAAGCAAAGCCTCCAGGGCCAGATTCTGGTATGCCGCCACCAAAATGGACCTCAAAAAGGTGGCCGCCCTTTATGTACTCATCGGCACAACGCTCTGCATGATTACGGTTGGCGTGGCTTCCAGTATCACCTCATGGGCATTGATTTTTCCAGGTTTGGGTCCGACAGCTATGCTGATCTTTTATGCGCCTCAATCAGAAATGGCCAGTCCCAGGAATGCCCTCCTAAGCCATCTGATGTCAGCCGCTGTCGGACTCTTTTGTTTTGAAATGATCAAAGCCGCTTTGGGTGGGCAAATTGAAATGAATCCCCCTGGATTTGCAATGATAAGCGCCATGACTGTTTCCCTTGGTATTTCAGGACTTCTCATGGTGCTTTTCGACCTGCTCCACCCTCCAGCCGCTTCCACTGCGCTAGTTGGCGCCATGGGGATGTTCGCACACTGGTATGACCTTCCTGTGATGATGGCTGCCCTATTGCTACTCTGCTCTCAGGGCTATCTGATACACAAACTTGCTGGGGTAAAATACCCTGTATGGAGCAGGCCCAGAAAAGGGGCTGCCTACCGGATTGACACGGACCTGACCCTGTTTTCCAGCGATGAGAAGGAAAGTAGTCCTTCACCATACGGAAGGATTGCCAGAAACTTGGTCATGAGACGCAGACTGGAAGAACTCAACGGCCAATAAACAACATGTAAAACCTTTGCCACATATGGGCAGGCACCTGATTGTCCCAGTGGCCTGTTAAATAGGCTGCCAGCCAAGCCCCGAGGAAAAGCAGAACCACCCCGAAGCCCACGAAGTAAGGACTGAAGGGGATTCTGCCAGCCAATACGGGCTGGATGCACCCTTTTTCAGGACACGCTCCTGCACATTCCATGCATCCAACGCATTCAGGCACCCTTACCCTGGACTTGCAGTTTACTTCTATACCTGCGGGGCAGACCTCGACGCATCTTTTGCATTGAACACACCTTTTGTCATCCCTATGCAGGTACACTGGCCCAGGAAGGGCCATGATACCAAGAAGGGCTCCGTAAGGACATGCAAAACGACACCAAAAATTTCTTACAATCATGGACAACACGAACAGGCCTGCCAGTATGATGAGCGATATTCTTCCTGGTTCTAGAAAGAAAAGGAGCATCCTTCCGTCCACGACCAGGTTGTAAGGGCTCTTCAAAAAAGCCATGGCCTGGCCTAGATCCATCTTCCAGAAAATCATGTAAGTGAAAAAACCAAGTAGCAAATATTTTAACGAATAGAAAGGATAGGTGTACAAGCCAACGAATTTGAAACCCATGCCAACTTTTCTGCCGGTCCAGTCCAACAGTTCAGACAACAGGCCTACAGGACAAATCCAACCGCAAAATCCCCGGCGAAAGAAAAAAGAAATGGCCAAAGCAGCCAAGAGCACAGTCAAACCAGCCGGATGAACGAAATCATATATGCCGGTGAAAATGAACTGTTTCAATCCAATGAGGGCGCTTATGGGTAAAAACGCCTCCACAGAAGGAGGCCTTTGCACGTATACCGGTGACTGCCCGGTGGCCCATAGATAAAAATGGTAAAACCTATATCCAATATAAATCGAGTACAAAGTAAAAGAGCATTGCACCACCTTTCTGGCAATTGCAACTCCCTTACGATCATCAAAGAGTAGCACCTTTCCCCCTTTTCATGATATGGTGATTAAAAATGATACCCGGGCACAACGATAATGAAATCCACACCTATTTTCCATCTATTTTGTTCGATGATTGTAGCTTTCTTAACGTTTGGTCATCTACAACCCAGCCTTGCGAAGGCACAGACGCGTAGTCCGGTCGTCCTGTTCGACCATGGACATGGCCAGGCCTTCAGATTCGACAGAAACGGTGAACTAGACCTCTCCATTTTAAAGGCCATGTTCAAGGCCCAAGGCTTTCGGAGTGCGATGCTGGAAGGCGAAGCCACCTTTGAAGAACTTGCCAAGGCGGATGTGTTGGTGATCTCCGGTCCATTCAAAGCGTACAGTCAAATTGAAATAAGATCTATTCTGAATTTCCTGGAACATGGTGGAGGACTATGCATCATGATACATGTGCCCCACCCCCTTGGCCAAGTCCTAGAGGAGTTGGGCCTTGCCTTTTCAAGTGGGGTAGTGCATGAACAGGTGAACGTTATAGGCTCCCACGATACTGATTTCATGATCTCCAGTCTCAATTCACATCCAATTACCAAGGGGCTCGAGTCTTTTGCACTTTACGGCGGCTGGGCGCTCAACAACTTCGATAAGAATGCCGACGAATTGGCCTTTACGTCCAAAAAGGCATGGGTGGACCTCAACCGCAACCACAGGCTCGAGCCAGGCAGAGACGCCATGCAACCCTTTTGCATGGCCGTGGCAGGACGGTATGGGAAAGGGCGTTTCGTGGTATTTGGCGACGATGCCATCTTTCAGAACAAATTTATCACCCAGGGTAACAAAAGGCTTGCCAGAAACGTGATAAAATGGCTGAAGACATGCCGCTATTTTGACAAGGCCCACTCTCCACAACTTTACTCACTGTAAAAAAACGAGGTTGAAATTCCCCCTGCTGCCTCCTATTTTTCCTTTCCATGTCCAAGAGAGCAAAGGCTATAATGTTTCAGGGTACAGGCTCAGGTGTGGGCAAGAGCATTGTTGCTGCAGCCATGTGCCGGGTCCTGGCCAAGAGAGGAGTCTCGGTTGCCCCTTTCAAGGCTCAGAACATGGCACTAAACTCCTTTGTAACCCATGACGGCCTTGAAATGGGAAGGGCCCAGGTCTTCCAAGCCGAGGCTTGCGGCCTAGAACCAGATGTGCGGATGAACCCGGTCCTGCTGAAGCCATCTGCCGATTCCAAGTCTCAGGTAATACTCATGGGCAGGCCAAAAGGCCATTACAACGCGAGGAATTACTACAAAAATCATTTGCATCACCTGGCAGTGGCTAGAGATGCCTATGATTCACTGGCAAGTGAATATGACGTTATCGTGCTTGAAGGGGCTGGAAGCCCTGCGGAGATCAATCTGCAGAAGACCGACCTCGTGAATATGGCCATGGCAGAATATAGCCAAGCAATGGTGATATTGGTTGGAGACATAGACAGAGGAGGAGTATTTGCCTGGCTAAAAGGCACCTATGACCTAATTCAGAAAGATCACAGGCCCCTCATTGCCGGCTACGTCATCAACAAATTTCGAGGCGACCCCACATTGCTGAAGCCAGGCATAAAACAATTCGAGGCTATCACACCCATACCATGTTTGGGTGTCTTGCCTTGGTTTGACAACATAACCGTTGACCAGGAAGACGGAGTGTTCGTACAGGCATTGAACAGCGCAAAGGGCCCGGTGAAAGTTTCGGTCATTCATCTGCCGCGCATAAGCAACTTTACAGATTTTGCTCCCCTGGCCTTTGAAGAAGACGTTGCACTCTCCTTTCCCAAACTGCCAGAACAACTTGGAGAATGTGACTGCCTGATAATCCCCGGCACCAAGGCCACCAGGGATGATTTGAAATTTTTGGAAGCAAGTGGATGGTTCGATAAAATCTACGCCCTTGCCACCGACCGGGTAGTAATCGTTGGTGTGTGCGGAGGATATCAAATGTTGGGAATAGAAGTAAGAGATCCAGATGGCGTAGAAGGCCCTCCTGGAACCTCCGCAGGGCTCGGACTCCTGCCAGTGGTCACTGAAATGCATGGCAAGAAGAAACTTTCCCAAACAGTCACTTCCATATCCTGTCCGCCTTTTTCCTCTGGCAAGCCAGTTAATGCAAGAGGCTACGAGATACACATGGGCAGGACATGGCGCACGGATGGAACCAGTATTGGAAAAAGAGAGGCTGAAACCAGCCTGATTTGCTCCAACAAAGAAGGCACCGTAGTTGGCACATACCTTCATGGTTTATTTGAAAACGATGATTTGAGGCGCAACTTCATAGATTTTTTAAGGCTAAGAAAGGGGCTTGAGCCGCTAAAAGAGGCGAAGTCTTATCAACATTTCAGAAAAGAGCAACTCGACAAGCTGGCTGAATGGATGGAGGAAAACTGCGACTTGCCAAAACTCCTTGAGTTGGTGGGCCTGTGAATCTCCCACTATTGCCCTTGAGCCCTGCTCTTTTTGGCCTTGACTTGTTGGCCGGCCTCCTTCTAGATCTCTTGTTTGGTGATCCCGAAGGATTTCCCCACCCCATCCGGCTTGTGGGGAAGGCGATTGAATATGGCGAAGTCAAATTCCGGAAGCTGCCTCTTGGTCCAGCAGTTCAAGGGGCCCTGCTGACGTTGGTCATCCTGTTTTTTTCCATTTTGACACCTGCTCTGCTTCTACACATTGCCGCAGCCATATCCACGATCTCTGTTTTTATCATCTCTTCCATGATCATCTATTATACGCTGGCCATAAGGTGCCTTGGAGAAGAGGCGAAGGCAGTGGCCAAGGCCTTGGAGCAAGATGGTTTGAACGCTGCCAGGAAAAGAGTCTCCAGGATTGTTGGAAGGGAGACCTCTGCGCTCACTGAATCCGGTGTGGCTGCTGCTGCCATCGAAAGCGTTGCAGAAAACCTTGTGGACGGCTTCGTATCACCATTTTTCTTCTGCGCCCTGGGCGGACCGCCGATGGCCATGGGATACAAGGCCGTGAACACTTTGGATTCCATGATTGGATACAAAAATACCAAATACATGGACTTTGGAAAGACCGCCGCCAAGTTGGACGATCTTTGCAATTATGTGCCTGCGCGCCTCACGGTATTGGCTGTGGCGCTGGTATCGCCCCTTGTTGGAGGCCCTTCTTTCATGGAGGTAGTGAAAAAGGGCTTTCAGGATGGCAAAAATCATCAAAGCCCCAATGCTGGGCTGCCGGAAGCATCCTTTGCGTGGGTGCTTGGAACCCGCCTTTCCGGCCCCATCAGTTATGAAGGCAAATCAGAGAACCGGCCTTTCATGAATCATGAGGGAAAGGAGCCCGCTGCAAAGGACATTTTTTCAGCGGTAAAGTTGATGTATTTGAGCGGCGCAATGGGTGTGGTTATGATTCTTGCCTTGGTGGTGTCTGCCAAAGCCATTTTTCAGTTTTTCTTGACATAAGAAACTATTGCCGAGGCAATTAAATGGTCGACATGCTTTTTGCCATTAACTTGCCACTATTTAATTAAAAGGTATGGCAGCTTGCCTTGCACCTTTTGCCCTTCGGCTCCACTTCGCATTTCTGCATCTTCTAAG
>CAZNKP010000035.1:0-84574 GCA_964573805.1 uncultured Desulfobacterales bacterium
AGGCTTTACCTTGAACTGGTAATGCTGGCCTACAATCTCATGAATTGGTTCAAGGAGATGGTTCTTGGTCACAAGGATCGAAAAGAGATGGCCTATACTATACGCTGGAAGCTTTTCTGGATACCAGCAAGGCTTATCAAGACTGAAGGTGGGCAGATACTTCGTCTGGCACAATGGTGGAGGTATCAGGATGAATTTCGCCATGCTCAGCAAATGCTTATGCAGTAAGAGTCCAAGTTTTAAATAAAAAATTTTAACCAAAGGGAAGCTATAGAGAATTACGTCCTTTTAACGGTCATTTTTTTGCTATTATTGAAGCTTACAGTGATTTTAGAGCTTGTTTCCAAGAAAAACATAGGGGTGTGCTACATTGGAGCAAATTGAGTGGGACACTCGCCTAAAAATTCAGGCCATGGCGACTTCCTCCTAAGGAAGTGCATAATCCGGGTTAATATTTGACATAGAGATAACTTTCAAATAAATAAATAAATTAATTTTCTTATCTATTAAGCTCCACAGCACCTTTCATTCCTGAAATCTTTATTTGGGAGGGGGAAAACCAAAACATAGGGAGGGCCATTATGAAAAACTTACAGCTTCTTTTCGTCTTGTTTCTTTTTTTTACCGCCAGGATGGCCATAGCTCAAGAATTTCACGTGACCGATCCGGCAAGCTTTCAGGCTGCATTGACTGCCGCTCAGGCAAACGGGGAAGATGATATCATTCTTGTTGCGCCTGGAACGTACAATATTTCTTCACCACTTTACTATGGCAGTAACGACGGGGATGGGATGCTCACCATTACTGCCGAGGACCCTGCAAATATGCCTGTCCTGGACGGAGGCAACAGCGCCAGCCTCCTTGTCATTAACAACGATGTCAACAACAACCAAAGCGGTGATACAAATGACGACATCAATATCATGTACCTGGTTTTCCAAAGAGGCCAGAGCCCCAACGGCAATAACGGAGGCGGCCTGGCAATAATAACAGGACAGGCAAACATTAACATGGATACCTGCTATTTTTTTGAAAACTTCGCAGGTGGCTCTGGCGGCGGTATGGCCGTCCGCTCTTCATCGGGAGCCATTACCGTAAGGAACTGCAGAGCCACATCAAACTCTGCCTTGAATTATGGCGGCGGTATGGCCGTCCGCTCTTCATCGGGACCTGTCTCCATCTCTTCAACCAGACTGTCTCTTAATGCTGCCGGAAATGCAGGGGGTGGCACCTTCGTTTTCAACTATAGCGGTGTTGTTGAGATTCGCCAGAACGAATTCAACAACAACTCTGTCAACACTAGCAATCCGGATACTGGAGGCGGTGGCCTGGCGGTCTTTTCCGTAAGCTCCCTTATCGTAGTTGCTGAAAACACCTTTTCGGACAACGGTGTCGGACGTCAGGGTGGTGCAGCCAGGATAGGTACACAGGGCGGAGGTGCTGTAAATATCTTGAACAACACCTTTACGGGGAACTCGGCAGGTGGAAAGGCCGGGGCGCTTTCTGCCGGCACATATGGCCAAGACATTGTAACCATATCCGGCAACGTCTTTTTGAATAACAGGGCTGGAGATGATGGTGGAGGGCTGTTCGTGACCCTTGATATAAGCCCAACGATTCCAGGCTCTACAGGGGACGGCGCAGCCATGGTCAGCAACAATGTATTTTATGGTAACTCTGCCGGAGACAAAGGAGGTGCATTCAAGTTCCGCTCTTATCATGGCCTGGTAGACATCACTAACAACACTGCCACCGGGAACAATGCTGTTTATGGTGGTGGCTTGAATGTCAAACTTATCTATGACGATGCAGCCGCCAACATCTACAACAATATCATCTATGGCAATACGGCTGGGAGCAGCGGGAATGACGTATTCATAAACTCTGATGCAGAGCCTGACCAGAACGGAAACTGGGTGGGTAACGGAACAGGCTCACCTGTGTCCTTTTTCAACAATGATATCGGTCCGAACAATGACAATTTTTCTGGAAATTCAGCGGATCTCCTCATCACAAACAGGGACAACTATACCCATGGCAACAACATAGACTACGATCCGGCATTGACTGCACCAGGTAATGGGGATTTTCATCTCCAGCCCGCCTCTCTCTGCATAAATGCCGGCTTCAACAATGCTCCTGGCATTCCTGATACTGACTTTGAAGGCGACCCAAGAATCATTAACGGCACAGTAGACATAGGTGCAGACGAGACATTTGGCCAACAGGTACTCAGTCCGGTTCCTGTAATGGGCCACTGGGGACTGATCCTGCTGGGCTTGCTTTTGACTTTTAGCTCTTTCTATTATCTAAAACACATGGAAAATCTTTCTGCTTAACTTGTTGATTGAATCAGGATTACGCAGTCCGCAAGCCTGCCGAAGATGAAGGCATCAAGGACGCAGACATATTTGGGTATTTCAGGCCCTTGATAATTAGGCCTTTGTATTTCAGGATGCTTATGAATCAAAGGCCTCAGAATTTTCATGCAAGATAAGCTAAACTAAAAAGGGAGCCCATGGCTCCCTTTTTTGTTTGACATGGCGTCCCCGAGGGGATTTGAACCCCTGTTGCCGGCGTGAAAGGCCGGTGTCCTGGACCGGGCTAGACGACGGGGACTGGTGGGCCGTGCTGGACTCGAACCAGCGACTCTCTGCTTAAAAGGCAGATACTCTACCGACTGAGTTAACGGCCCTCATAATGTTGGGCCCGTTTTGTAACGGTAGGTGGCAATGGTTATCATACTAAAAAAACTTTGTCAAGAATCACAATGGGCTTATTATCTCAAATGGAGCCAAAAGCCTTTTTTACCCAATCCTACCTAACAACGGATGTCCCACAAGAAACTTAGTTATTCGCTGCCGTCATCTTCCAAATCGTTATAACAAAACAGTGCTATTTCTTACTATCCCGTGAACCTCTTATTAAAAACCCAGCCCTTAGACCATCACAAGCTCCTGCTCTCCAAGGGTCAGACGTTCACAACCTTCATCCTTTATCAAGTAAGTGTCTTCTAAACCAACAACTCCGTAAGGACTCAAAATAAGTTTGGGCTCAAGAGCAACCACCATACCTGCCTGCAAGACCATCTTGCTATCTTTGGCTATAAATGGAAATTCATCAAGCTCTATCCCTAATCCATGCCCAACAAATGACACCCTGTCCCTACCAATTCCCATAAAATATTTGGACTTACCTATACCTTTCATAAAATTTCCTGCATAATCATATAGTTCTCCAGCAACAGCCCCAGGGACAAGACGCTTTTCCAGCTCTGCCAAGAGTGTCTTTATAGCAACAAAGGCGTCCCTAACCTCTTTTGGAGCATTTCCTATGAAAAATGGCCTTGTGACGTCACAACAATACCCCTTGTGCCATCCTCCAAGATCAACGCTTACCATTTCGTTATTGACGATCTCCTTAAAAGATGCTCCCATGCCAAAGGATGGATGAGGGCCCAAGCCACCAACCGGCGTATTCGTCCATGAAGGTACTGTACCGGAAGCCCCGGAGACAATCTGGCCCATTCCTATCTCCTGATTCCATATCCTCATTCGCATAAGTCCACAATGCCCCTGTCTTCTGAGTTCCGCCTCTATATTGGCAGCCAAGTCCAATTCCGTCTGACTATTTTTCAGAAATTCCGGAACCTTGCCAAAAACAGAATGGACTTGCAAGGCTGCCTGTCTAATACGCTGAATTTCTACCCGGTCCTTAATACTCCTTAATGCCCTGATTTCTGGGGAGATATCAATCAGGCGTGCCTTTGGCCAAACGGCGTCGCGATAAAAAATATAAAATTTGGCTGGCAACACATCCATCTCAAGACCAACAACCTTGGCATCTTTCAAGCGGGAGTCGTAAATAATTTGTCTAAAATGACCTAATCCCTGCAGGGGTCTTACAAGACCAAGGCTGGCCAATGGACTCTCTTTTAAGGCCCTTTTATAAGAACGCCAAACATAAAAAAACGGCTCACCCTCTGCAGGAATAACAAGGTGTCCGTCTTGGACAGTGCCTGTAAAATAGAATAGGTCTGCATTTTGTCGCAGAAGAACCGCATCTACACCGGCCTTGGCCAACCGGTACTGGAGGGTTTTTATACGTTTTGAGAATGTCTCTTCAAGGAACTGCAACTTTATCTCTTTATATTTGCTTGACCTTTTCTGCAACCTTCAGAACAGTCCTGGCATAAGGTGTGCTGTGATTATAATGTTTGATTACCTTAATTTGGGTTTTGGGATGTATATCCGACTTCCAACCATAAAAACGAAGATAATTGGCCATACTCGCCACTGCATCGGCTGGATCAAACAGATCTACTTTACCATCTTTATTAAAATCCACACCAAACCTAAGCGCATTTGACGGCATAAACTGACAGAGTCCTATGGCCCCAAATATAGAGCCTTTTATCTTATGTATATCCAAACCGTTTAATTCAGAATAGATAATCAGACTTTTCAGCTCTGAGTATGCCCATTTCGATTTTGCAGCCAACTTTTTCTTGAGTCTTGCCTGCTGTTGCTTATTCAAGCTTTTGTAAGAGTTGGGGAGGTAATCCTTTATCTTATCTAGATCAGAAGCTATAGCCATACTGGCCAGGGTATTTAGGGCAAGGCTAGAGCCGAGGTATCTGCCAAGATCCGTCTCAACCAACAGAATGGCAACCTTTATCTCTTTGGGAATACCGTATTTCTTTTCCACCCTTTCAAACAGTTCCCTGTTTCTATCCAGATACCTGCGTGCCCTTTTTAACCTGTCTTTTTCCAAAAAGACATCATAATGAAGTGATGCTTCCTTATGAGTAACCTTTCTTGGCATTACCTTCGGATTAAACCTTACTGCCGGATGGGAAAATATCTTACAGATCTCGGTTTGAGAAAAACCATCTCTAATCAAATCCTTGACAAGCCTATGAAATATATGAGGTGTACCAGGACAAGTGAACCGCTCACCCTTTGAAGGGTCTTGGGCATGGACACAGGTGACAGCCATAATACTTAGAAACCAAGAAACACAAATAATAACAAAAATATGACGTCTTCTTTTCATTATTTTAGCCAATAAGATCTGTGGGCTTCCTATTTAAGGTCTCTTTTTTGACCGAAATAATTCCTGAAGCCACGTTGTCTCTGAGTAACATTTCAAGTTGTTTGTAGCCAGCAATAAAGCTTTGCAAGGCAGCACCACTTAACCCTCTGCCCGATACCATCCTTATACGTAAGGGATCGACAAACCTGCCGTTATGCCAGACCCTGTAATCCAGATGTGGACCTGTAGCATAACCGCTTCTGCCTACATATCCTATCACCTGTTTTTGGTGTACTCTCACACCCTTTTTGAGTCCTTTTGCAAACCTTAACAAGTGACCATAATACGTTTTATATCCACCCTTATGCCTTAACACAACAATCCTTCCATACCCCCTTTGCCAACCAGTGAACGTTACCGTACCATCTGCCACTGCCATAATGGGAGTACCAATTGGAGCAGCAAGATCCACACCATAATGGGGTCTATAGACCTTTAGGATGGGATGAAATCTTCTGGAATTAAACCTTGAAGTTATCTTGTAGACCTTAAGGGGGGACCGGAGAAAAGAATTGGAAAGCGAGGTGCCGTCCGGCCTGTAGTAACCTACCCTAGACCTATCATTAGCAAAATAATAGGCCTCGGTGCAACTTCCACCTATTGTACAATATTTGGCAGCAAGGATCTTTCCTATACCTATTAATTTACCATTTTTATAATACTTGGTTAAAATTATTGAAAAAGAATCTCCAACCCTTATATCCGAATTGAAATCTACAGAAGAAGAAAATATGTCACTGAACTGTCTAGCTACCTTTGCCCCTAAGCCATAATTGGCAAAGGAATCATAAAGACCAGCAGTAAACTGGCCAGAAATCTTTACCATCCTGCTCTCAACAGTTACAGGGGCCTTTGTGAGACTGTAAGAGCCGTTTTCATCCAGGACCACCTTGTACTCGTCAAATGGCCCTTTTTCCCAAATCAATGCTAATACCCTGCCATCTTCGGACAGGGAAATTTTGAACCGTTCTCCAGGCAAACACTTCCTAAGATCGAATGCGCCGCCTAGGCTCTTCAGTAACGCATACCGTGTCTTGGGAGCAATATCATATCTTTTTAGACACGCGTCTAAAGATTCGCCTTTTTTCAACTGTCCTTCAATCAGAACCGTATCGGCCTCTCTTGCTACAACACCCTGTGGAGAGGCAATAGACCAAGATACTGGTTCAACAAAACTGTCTGAGCACTCTTCTGATATAAGCATAGGCTCATAATAATAGGTCTCTTCAAAATCAAATAGTGCTGATGCCGGCCCCTCTGGCAACTGTGCCTGCTTTACCAGGATTTTTTCGTCATAATCTTGACACAGATTAGACAATATGGCTATTGAGAAACCGGCAGCCAAGACGGCTAAAAAAAGTTCTAAAAGATTAAATTCTTGACCACTTAAAGGCCTTGTCGATCTCACCATCCCCCTCCTTGAAATCAAGCCACAAAGACATCCCTTAACTAAAAGAAGCCTTTATTTTTGGACATCAATACAGCACAAATGATATCTTTTGGGAATCTTTAAAAAGAATGTTTCACGCCTCGATCGCCTTTACCCACACTCGTCTCTTTCTAGGACCATCAAATTCGCAAAAAAAGATCCTCTGCCAAGTGCCAAGCATTAGCTTGCCATCCTCCACAATTATTTGAACCGATTCACCTATCAATGAGGCCTTTACATGGGCTGGCGAATTCCCTTCAAGATGCCTGTAATCGAAATGCCACGGAACGATTTGATTCAAAACAGCGATAACATCCCTTCTTACAGCAGGATCTGCCCCTTCATTAACAGTTACAGCACCTGTTGTATGAGGACAGTATATAACCAGGATTCCAGAGCCTATCCCCAACTGGTGGACAGCCTGTTTCACCTTGTCTGTTATGTCCACCAGTTCTGTCTGAGCACCGGTACCGATATCTATCTCCAATAACCCTTTCATGCTCTCTCCTTTACATAAGAGGCAAAGCAGCCGATAAGATAAGAGAATAAATTTTAAATAGATTAAACCCAAATTTTGTGGTTTGTAAAGATATACAAACCACAAAATTTTGATATACAAAAACAACCAACACCAAGTATTGTGGATTTTTCAAAAAAATTAACAAATAAAAAATATCGTGAGCTTGATCTTTGTAAATTTTTCAAAAAAAAATTGTGACAAAACTGTTAAAAACTCTGAAAAATAATGATTTTACTTGAAAATTTTTGTTAAAAAAGTTAGTTATAATCCTAACTATAATCTTAATCTAAAAATTTTTCAAAATTACAAATTAATGGCCACAACATGTCCCAAAACACTACCTAGCCCTGTACTTCCTTCCCTTCCCACTGTTATACTCAGGCTCATTGAAGCCACTGATGATGAAAAAAAATCCCTCAAGGAATTGGCGGATCTTGCAAGCAAAGACCCTTCGCTCAGCACCCACATATTAAAAATTGCAAACTCTGCTTTAGTAAATCCTGGCCAGCCAGTCAAAACCATCTCACAGGCAGCGCTTAATCTGGGCCTTTCCACCCTGAGACATGTGGCAATAACTGCTGCAGTATGCCAAACACTGTCAAACATAAAGGTCCCTGATGAATTTTCCCTCTCTAATTTCTGGAATCACAGCCTATGCTGTGCACTTTTGTGCAAGAAGTTGACGTCCCTTCTAGGACAAACCTTTTCAGAGGAAGAAGCCTTCTTGGCTGGACTTCTTCATGATATTGGCCAGCTGTCCCTTGTAATGAAAAAACCTCAAGCATTTGATAAAATTGTCCAAAATCCAAGGACTGGCCAAACGGTGCTAGACTCGGAAACAAAAATTTGGGGCCAAGACCATACAGTTGAAGGTTTTAAGCTATTAGAAAAGTGGCGCTTGCCACTTACCATACGTTCAGCCGCCCGTTTCCACCATGAAGAAATCTCTCAACTTACCCACTCTCTACCATTTTTAAAAATAGTTTACCTAGGCGATATATGTGCACACTATATACAAGGAGAAAGCACCCTTTCCCTGTCAGAGCTTACAGATGTTTTTAATCGGCTAGGCTTATCCATAACTCCGGAACAACTGGACTTGATATTTCAACACGTCAAGGCCTCTTTAGAAAAGACAGCCAACGAATTAGGCCTTGAAATTCACAGGCAAGACAGACACAGGCTGCTTGAAAAAAAGGAGTCATTTGAACTCCTAAAAGTAAAAAGCCTTGACCTTGCCACCTTGGTTGGATGCCTAGAATCTTTGCTTTCCGCAAAGACCCGACAAGAATTGCACTCTGCAATGTTTGCAGCTATTGCAAACATTACAGAAATAGAAGGTATAGTGTTATTTAACTATGCAAATAACTGCCTTAGGGGCGTATGTGCTCGCGGTACGGAGGATAACGATCTGGCTCCACAGATCAACATACTAGACCTTGAAGATTCTATTTGGAGCCAAGCCTTTCGCGAAGGAAAACCAGTTTTCAGTAAAGAATTCTTTAAAACCAAAGCCCATCGAACCATTGATATTCAGTTAAAAGACTATCTGGGAGGGGAATTCATTGCCGTTGCCCTTAAGGCTGGGCCGGATAGAATCGGCGCTTTGGCCCTCAAGGCAACAGAACAACAGTGGAAATCCATACAACAAGGTCTAGATATAATAAACATACTTGCCCGGGAGCTTGCTCACGTACTCAGGGGGATATCGTACAAGCAACTATGGGAAAAGGAACATCTACTCAATGAACTTCTGGTAAAAAGGTTTCCCGTTGGGATCATTATAACAGATCACAATGGACAAATATTATTTGTTAACAAGCATTCTAAGGACCTTTTGGGGCTTGATTCCCAACTATTAAAAGAAGGAAATATATGCAATCTCCTAGACGTGTCATTGTCTGCTATTATGGAGGAATTGCCAAGTAATGGCACCGTAAAAGGTCTAGGCAGGAAAAAGATCCCCAAACCTAATAGCAACCCTAGCTGGGTGGAAATCCAGCTTACAACGCTTCCTTTGGGCGGAAGCCCAAAACTGCTCTTTTTCCTTAGAGACGTCACAGACTCTGTGGCCTTAGAAGCAGAGAGAAAACAAAGAACACTATGGTTAGAAAAGGAACTGGTAAAAAAGACCCAAGAGCTTAAAAAGGCCCAAGAAAGACTTATTCAATCAGAAAGAATGGGGGCTGCCAGCGAAATTGCCAGGAAAGTAGTTCACGAAGTCAACAATCCTCTTGGGATAATTAAAAATCTATTAAAGATACTCAAGATACAGAAAGAGACTGGCAAAATCGAAGATAAAACCATAGATGCCATAGGTTCAGAAATAGACAGGGTTACCAGAATAATACGAAAACTTAGTGACTTTTCTAGACCGAGAGACAATTCTGCCGGCTCTGGCCAGAAGCCTTGTACCCGGATTAGCCAGGTCTTTTCAGAGCTGGAGCCACTTGTAAGGCCTGGACTGTCTGAAAAACAGATAACCATTAAGATGGAAATAGAAGAGGATTTACCCTTAGTTGCTATCTCAGAAGACGAACTTAAACAGATACTGATAAACCTCTTTAAAAATGCAGAAGAAGCCATTAAAGAAAAAGGTGAAATCTATATTAAGGTCTACAGAGACAAAGATAGCGTCATTTTGGAATTTGGTGATACAGGTCCAGGTATACCTCAAGATCTTAAAGAACGGATATTTTCACCATTTGTTACTACCAAGGGAGATAAAAACTCTGGCTTGGGGCTTTCTGTTTGCTATGGACTTCTAAAGGCATGCGGAGGAGACATAGTCCTAGCTGACAAAGACGGATTCGGAGCTTTTTTCATAATCAGGATCCCAGCAGCAAGTCGTACTGACTAAACACGGGAGGGAACCTATGATTTCTGGGACTGTCCTGGTCATTGATGACGAAAAGGAGATGAGGGATACCCTCAAACTCCTTCTAGACCATTCTGGCTTTCGCGCCACTGTGTGCGAGAGCGTAGAGAAGGGCCTGAAAAAACTTTCTGAAAAGTTTTTTGATATCGTAGTTACTGATTACTACTTAGAGGATGGTACCGGATCAGACATAATGCGATATTGCCGGGAATACTGCCCCAAAACCAGGGTTATAGTCATGACCGGTCACGCCTCCCTGGACAATGCAGTTGATGCCCTTAGAAATGGGGCCTTCGATTATGTAATGAAACCCTTTGAATTTGATCTCCTTTATCATTCCCTCCAAAGGGCGCTAGAACATATCTCCATGATGGATGAGATAGCCCTTGCAAAAGAAAGGTACAGGGCCCTCATAGAAGACATGAACGAAGGTTATCTCATAGTCAAAAATGGGCTGATTCATTATGCAAATCCCAAAATGGCTGCCATCCTGAACTGTCCATTAAAAGAACTAATCAAGAGACCCATTTTAGATTTTGTTGATTTTGGCTTCCAGGAACAGCTTCAAGAAAAGATAGAGCTACTTAACAGATGCCCTGGAGCCTTTTTTATGGAGGAGATCGTATTCAGGGACTGTAAAGGCAATACAGTGCCTGTTGAGCTAAGGCTTGCCAATACCCTGGGTGAACATATTGAAAACGGGGTCATTTTTATATGCAGAGAAATAACCGAACGAGACATCCTTTGGAACCGGCTAGTAAGAGCGGAAAGGCTTGCAACCATGGGAGAAATGATGGCATCGGTTGCACACGAACTTAATAACAAGCTTACACCTATTCTTGGCTATACAGAAATTTTGTCTGCAGACATGAATAGGGAGCAGCTTGAAAAGGCTATAGAGGGCATCCGTTCGGCATCCGAAGGAGCAAAGAGGATCGTCAACTCCCTTCTCTTGTTTTCTAGACGTGAAAAACCAACAAAGATTGAATGTAACATTAATGACATAATTGAGAACTCCTGCAATTTGGTAGCTACATGTATAAGTGGTGGCACGAGGATAGAGATTGAAAAGAAACTAGATCCATCCATCCCTGCGGTTATGGCAGACTCGCACCAAATTGAGCAGGTCTTAACCAATGTCATAAAAAATGGGCTAGAAGCGCTGGCCCCTACAGGTGGCAAGATAACCATTTTATCAGAAGCAAAAGGGAATCATGTTATAGTAAGGGTGATAGATGATGGGCCTGGCATAGCCGATGACATCATAAAAAAGATCTTTGATCCATTCTTCAGCACTAAAGCACAAAAAGACGGGACAGGTCTTGGACTCAGTATATGTCATGGAATAATAAAGGAACATGGAGGGGATATAAATGTCAGCTCAAGGCCTGGCAAAACAGAATTTACCATCAAACTTCCAGCTTACGCTTCCAAATCTGCCCTAGAAATTATAACTGAAGACAATAACGTTATAAAATTAGATCTCACAAAGAGGCCATGGATTTTGGTGGTGGATGACGAATACGAAATTTCAGAGCTTTTGATAGAGGTCTTTTCCCAAAAATTCTATGCTATGAAGGCTTCCAATGGAAAGGAAGCCCTTGAAAAATTAAGGAGGCAGAAGGTAGATATCATAATAACGGATCTTAAGATGCCGGAAATGAACGGAATGGAACTGTATGAAAAGATATTGGAAGAATTTCCAGAATACAAAAAAAAGGTTGTCTTCACTACCGGTATAGTCTCTGACATAGAAACAATAAATTTTTTAAAAAAGTATAACCTGCCATACTTGAGAAAGCCTTTCAAAATGAAAGAGCTATTTGCTGCTGTAAACTCGGTCTTGGAAAACCAAAACACCAGCACCAATGATAACAATATTAATATAGGTTATTAGCAGCAGAACCTTTTTTCATAGTCTTCAGAAATTTGTTTAACTGTTTTTTATAATATTTTTTATTAGCTTGGGCTTTTTGTAGGGCTAATCGCTCTGTTTCTACTGCCCTTTTTACATAACCGTTGGCCCAGAAAGATTCTGCCAAAGTATCCAATATATAGCTTGCAGGTCTTTCCCTGGCAGCGGCCATGGCAAGCAAAAGTGCCTGTCTCGGATGATAGAACTTTTTGTCTTCTGCCTTTATATACAGCCAAGCAAGATTATTTAAGGCATCGACATTTTCTGGATCGATTTTCAGAGCTGCCTTATATGCCTCTTCAGCCTGGTGGTACATCTTATTTTCAAAAAAAAGGCCCCCAGCTTGGACAAGCCACATGGGATCTTTCTTCTTATGTTTAATAAATTGCTCATACAAAAACAGGGCGGCATTAATCTTTGCCTCCTTTTGCCATGATTTGGTTGGCAACACGTTAGGCAAAAACACAAGCATGAGAAAGATAGACAAAAATATCCCTCGTGTAACAAAAAGTCTTTTATCGTGTTGTAACAAGATATTTTTATCCTTAAAGGCAGCTTCAAGAAATTCGATCCGCTCTTCAATACTAAAATGGTGCCAATTGGGCCTGGCCGGATCAATGCCCGACAGCAACGCCACCTTTTTAAGAGCGCTTATAAGATCAAAAGGTTGACCCTGCACTCTAAAAACGGCCATGTCAGCCTGTCTCTCAAAATTTCTCATAAAAAATCCTAAAACAAAGCGAAAATACAACAGGGTAATAAGTCCTATAGGTATTGCTGCAGCCAAAGCTGTTACAGAGGCGGGATAGCTGTCAAGCTTCATGAGCAACTGTACCGTGTATGGACGAGACATTAACAAACTCAACAAAGGATCGGAAAGCCTGAAAAGGACTAGAGAATAAGCTACCAAGAAAAAAAGATACCATAGTATATGTTTGCGCCTAACATGTTCGGCTTCATGAGCTATCACCGCCTCTATTTCTGATGGGGTAAGATATTGAATAAGACATGGAGTAAGAAGCACGTATCTAAAACCCGGAACAATCCCTATCACTGCTGCAGTACACGCCATGGCCTCCCCTGCAGGCCAAATCAAGATATCGGAAAATTTTATACCCTGTCTTTCAAGTCCCTTTTCAATAACATCTCTTAGGTAAGAATCATGGAGCGGCCTACATCTCCAAAGACGCCTTACAAGACCTGGGAGAAAGAAAAAGAAAAAAAGCAAAAGCAGAGATAATAGCCAGAAGGAACCGTATGGCCCGGAGAACAGGGAACGTATCCATGCTATAGGAAAACGGCTTAGAAGATCTGCAATTACAGTCAAAAACACATAGGGCAAGACTATGGGCAAGATGAGATTTAGTCGTCTGAAAATCCAAATGCCTGGTGAAAACTTAACTCCTGAATCTCCTAGACTCCTTTGCTGACAGGCCCAGGAAAGGGACAGGTAAAACAAAAAGACAGCCAATCCCATTATCTGGCTGATAGAAGGAAGTAAATCTGAAAAAGATAAAAACAGTGCATTAAGACCAAAAAAATAAAAGTTTATTATCAAAGGGATCAATGCTAGCCACTCTAATACTTCGGGCCTCAAGGCCCTTTTCCCATTTGCGTAACGGCGGCTGTTCCAACAACAAAATGCAAGCCAAATAATGGCTGTAAAAAAGAAAGCCAAAAGGGTGAAGCCAAATCCTGCAGAAAACGACGCCGGCTCTGGAGCGCTTTCAATAAGTATCAATGCCACCATTAATTCGAGGACCTGTCCATAAGGCATATCCCAATTGTACCACTGTATTCCAAAGCTTTCAGCCTGAAACACACATTTCCAAAGGAAAATGCTAATGCACCCTTTAGACCTTTTCCGTTACATCCGATAAGTGAGAAAGGAGGATGTTATGAGCTTTAGGATCTTTGATATCCAGTGGGATCAACTGATCGAGGCAATAAAAAGCGAAAACATTATCAAACAGCTATCTGGAACAGACCCGGTAGAAGTTCTGGCTGATCCACACTATCTCATTCCAATGCTGATTATTTGTCTTATCCTATTCTTTTTAAAGTTTCGGAAGACGTTAGTATTTTTGCTTGGTTGCCTGGTTTTCTGGTACGCCTGCGTGCATCAATTGCCCAAGAACGGGGAACTCAAACTTCATGACATAGCATCTTTTGGAACAACTTGCGTAATGGTGCTTGGAACTTGGATATATTTTTTCTTTATACGAGAGGATTGATTGGAAAAGGAGTGACTGTTGGTCCTTGCCTTAATCGTTACCTTTTTGGCCTCTATCGCCTTTATAATATTTGTCTTTTTCCTCTTTAAGGCTGTAGATAAAAAAGAGGAGCAGAAATCCAGAGAGGATGGATACGGCCCTATCAAACATGAAGAAGAAACCTTTCCGTCCAGGAAGGCTTACCATCTGGATATCATCCAAGACGACGGTAGCGACCTTACAAAGGTTGTCGACTATTTGGAATCATCCAGACCAAGTCCGGAACGCCCTATCACCGATGAAGATGCCGCCTTAATAGATATTATCCGTCAGAGCCCAGAACTCCCTAGCGCTATAATGGAGCTTTCACACCTGTTACGAGATCCTGAAACCAGTATAAAAAAAATCGTTCAACTTGTTTCTACTGATCCTGTGCTTTCCTCAAAGGTCCTCAGGGTGGTAAACTCTGCTGCTTTCTGTACCCAAAAAATTACCTCCCTACAACATGCTGTAATCATATTAGGATTTAATGAGCTTTGGATACTTGTCAACCAGCTTCTTGCCCAATCCGCCCTTGGTTCGCTTGCAGAGATTCCTCCATCTCAAATCAAATCCTTATGGCGTCATGCAGCAGCTACTGCAACCTGTGCCAAACATGTGCTTTTTCATGCTGGCAACATAACAAACGATATAGGTCCTACTGTCATAACCTGCTCCCTTCTACACGACGTGGGAAAATTCCTATTAAGGGGCCTCAGCTCTGGAAAGCAAGAGGCAGAATCCTCAGAGCCCTGCCAGCAGGTATCTGTTGTTAAAGAAGACCAGTTCTATGGCATAGACCATTGCCGAATGGCCTATCTCTTAACTACATACTGGAAACTGCCAGAGATCCTGTGCACTACCATCTCTTATCATCACCATCCTTCATTTGCAAACTGGGCAGATATTCCTGCACATGCCCGTCTCCCTGCAGTCTTGGTAGCCCTTAGCGATATGCTTGCAAATGTCGCCGGATATTGGGATGACAGTCCTTGCACCATGCAGATCCATCCTGACATATTGGAAGCAGTAGGGCTTGACAAAGGCTTGAACCTTAATAAGCTCTTGACCAAAAGCCTTCAACAAGACCTGAAGGATACGGAAAAATTAATTGAGGCAGCAACAACCCTGTAACAAAAAATACTTAAAGGCCCTCACATCTAAATGGACCGGCAGTGCGGTTTCAGAAAGACTAATAGATCTTTTCTGGAATCTCTACAATTACTTTGGCCCTCAATACTGGTGGCCAGGACAGAGCCCCTTTGAGATAGCAATTGGTGCAATTCTTACCCAAAACACCAACTGGCAAAATGTCGAAAAGGCCATTATTAACCTTAAAAATCATGGCCTCCTTACCCACAAAGCTATTCTTGAAATCCCTCATAGCCAATTGGCCCAATTAATAAGACCAGCTGGCTACTTCAACATCAAAGCCAATAGGATTAAAAGCTTTGTAGAATTCATGGAAAAAGAATTCCAAGGCAACATGGAGAAAATGAGACATTCTGATATTGTCACGGCGAGACAAATGCTCTTAAGTGTCCATGGTATCGGACCAGAAACAGCAGACAGCATTCTGCTGTATGCCCTTGATAAACCTGTATTTGTAGTAGATGCCTATACTGCAAGGATCCTGGCAAGACACAATATAATTGACTTGGAGAACGCCCAATACGAGCTTATCCAAAATTTATTTATGGAAAATCTACCTGTGGACACCTGCCTCTTTAATGAATATCATGCCCTTTTTGTTCGGCTTGGAAAGGAAATGTGTAAAAGAAAAAGACCTAAGTGCAGTCCATGTCCTTTAAAAAATCTATGACCAATAGTCCTTCTTCACTCTCTAGCCAAATATTAAACGAATCACATCCTTTGCATCATCAAGAACCCTTATAGCCTCTTCTAGACAACTGTAATAATCCCTTTCGCTACAATCCAAAACATATAGAAGCTGGTCAGAAAGCCTATACCTAAAGTTGTCCGTTCCCACACCTATACCAAGCTGCACTGTAATGATATTGCAAAATGCCAACATAGCCGAAAGCCTGTTTTGTATATAAAGATCTGGATCATGATGGGCACGGACCGCCCGGCATATATCCCTTGGGAACTCCCAATGTTGCAAGATAGATGATCCTGCCACTGCATGATCAGTGCCTATAACCTCCCACTCGGCAGTTGAAAAATCGCTTTCCTGCCTACGTGAACGATCTAGCACCTCTATTAGGCGGGGACCAACATAGATATCAAGAACTATCTTTCCTATATCATGTAAAATCGCTGCAGTAAATAACTCTGACGAATGCGGGAAGTCCAGCCTTTGACTCACAACTTCCGATATCATTGCACAGCCTACAGAATGGTAACACAGGTCCTGAGGAGACATTTCGTAGCCATGCAAGTCCCTTGACAAATAAGGCATAGCTGCACTTGCAATTAAGACCTCTCTGATGCGATTCTGACCAAGAAGCGCAAGGGCTGTCTCCAGATCAGATACCTGTTGACTAAGGCCAAACATCGCCGAGTTAGTAAGCTTCAAAATGTTAGCCACCAAGCCATGATCGAACTTTATAATGTTGGCAACATCAGAAATATTTTTTTGAGGGTCATCCAAGACACTCATAGCCCTATGGACAATTTTGGGGAAGACAGGCAAGGCAACCATAGATTCATAAACAGCCTCAAGGGTAAAGTCAGGACAAAGGGCCGTATTCATATATGGATCTCCTTTTTATCTGCAAGAGTTACACGCGCCTTGGAAGAACCCACTTCAATAGATACAGAACGATTTAAGGGACCCCCAACGTGTTCACCTCCTAGGGCTAGACCGTTTTTTTTCAAGGCTTGAACAGCCCTTCTGTAAAGCCGTGGCCCCAAGGCAAGTTCTTTTGGCTCGTGTAAAAACGTGGCGGCCCCAAAAAGCATGATCTTCATATTCCTTGCAGATGCGCCCTTTTGGATCATATGCTTAAACAGATTCCTCATCTGTTCAAGGACCTCTGGCAACTTGGACGACCGCCCAGAGGCCACAGGCAAGATACAGTGAGCGATACCAGCCACACCAGCACCAGGATCTGTAGCCACTACTGCCAAAGTTGCACCAAGACTCCTAGCCGTTATTGTAGTTGAGGGTTCATTACTTACTGCAATGGATGCCCTGCTAACAAACACTTCTTGCATAAAAGGCTCTCCTAAAAATAAGTTATGTATGTAACCTAAAAAAGATCGAACTGTTTTCTATATCGGAAGATCAAAAGAAAAAGTAAAGGACAGCTATAAAAATAAGTAGCTTGATTCAAAAACAATACGCAGGGAAGAAAACAACCACAGATATATTGGACATATTGCCTAGTATGTTAAGGGCAACCTAACTATCGGATAAGAGAGCAGTTTTTTAGGGACATCCTGCAAAATATCAAAACGGTTATCTCTGGTCTTATACCAAAACTTTTAGACAAAGCCCTGGAAGTGCTTATATTCAAAAGAAAAAAGGAAAAGGAGGAGCTGGGCATGAAAGAGGCGTATTTGTATGAAAAAAAAGAAGACGGATCAACAAAGTGTAACCTCTGCTCCCACAGATGCAAGATCAAAAAGGGCAAGCGGGGAATCTGCCAAGTAAGAGAAAATAAAGAAGGCTCACTTAAAAGTCTTGTATACGGAAAACTGGTATCCCAAAATATAGATCCTATAGAGAAAAAACCCCTTTTCCATTTCTTACCAGGTTCGCGTTCCTATTCTATTTCTACAGTAGGATGCAACTTTCAATGTCTCCATTGCCAAAATTGGCAGATAAGCCAATATCCGCGTATAAATAATGGGGCCATAATAGGACAGGAAACAACTCCGAACGAGATAGTATATGACACCATATTAAATGGGGCCAAAAGTATAAGCTACACCTATGTTGAACCAACTATATTTTACGAATTTGCATACGATACCGGAATATTGGCCAGATCTAAAAACATAAAAAACGTGTTCGTCAGCAACGGATACATGACTCCAGAGACATGCCGTAATTCTGTAAGTTTCTTAGATGCAATAAATATCGACCTTAAGGCATTTTCCGACAAATTTTACAAGGAGGTCTGCAAAGCACGGCTTCAACCTGTTCTTGACTCAATAAAGCTCATGTATGAACTCGGGATATGGGTGGAGGTAACCACCTTGATAATACCCGGCTGGAATGACTCGGAGGCAGAACTTAAAGAAATAGCAAAATTTATAAAAGGGGTATCTGAGACTATTCCCTGGCATGTAACAGCCTTTCACCCAACCTACAAGATGCTAGACAGACCCCCAACTCCTGTAAAAACGCTAAGAAAGGCCAGAGAGATAGGTCTGGAAGAAGGGCTTAAATATGTATACGAAGGAAATGTACCTGGAGAGGGGGGAGAAAATACCTATTGCCCCTCTTGTGGTGAGTTAGTGATAGCAAGGTATGGTTTCAGTATTGTAGAAAACAGGCTAAAAAATGGCAAATGCCCTAAATGCAACGGACCTATAGATGGAATTTGGCAGTAATTATGAAAAGATGGGCCTCCTTTTTCTTGGAGGCCTGACACCCCTTCTGAGATTCACCCACTGCTGAACAACTTCGAGGTAAAGCTCCCCTACCTGATTCGCTAACTCTTGCCTGGTTCCACTCGGTGCAATCTGGAACTGGGTAGCCTTCGAACGGCTCTCTGCAACAAGCCATTCCACTTCTGGAAGGCTTTGAATAACGTCCCTTGGACTGTGAATGAAAAGGACAGGCTTTTTAAATAGAGCCATCTTGCTACGATTCCCAAATATCTCTCCCTCCGGGATCAAAGATGCATCTACCCCTGAACGCTCAAGAAAAAGCCTGCCAGAATCGAAACCGCTTTCGATTATAAGACACAGTACATCCTCTTGCCTCTTAAGGGCCAAATCCAAAGCCACAGCACTTCCAAATGAACGTCCCATTACCACTAAATGGCCTTCCCTGCCTTGACGCTTCTTCCACATCTCAACCGCCTGAAAAAAATGCCTGGAATCTTGAAAGGCGCCTTCAAATGAAAAACTTCCCTGGCTGCCACCTATGCCTCTATATTCAAAGGCGATCAAAGAAAAATCAATAGCCTGAAAACCGCTCCCAATTAGGTGCAGGGTCTCATCAGTATCAAATTCCGACGGAAAATAAAGCACGTGGGGGGCTTGTGGAGAGGCTTCGTAGAGGCGAGCACAAAGACGGTCCCCAGTCTCATCTGTAAACTCCAATACCGAACAGGGAGGCTTAGCCTCTTTAAGGCTTGCCTCCCTGAAAAGAATCTCTGCAACCCTGGCATCATCAAGGCTTCTTAGCGTTTCTACTGCCACCACGAAAGCCTTTCCTGAAACTCCTGTATCTTCTTACGCTTGAAATTTGCTGAAAAGGCTTTATGCCCCATATAGCTAAGGGCATGCCTCTTTAGATTGGACAGCAATGAGCTGAACACCTCTGCCTTTTCCCGCTCATCTATAAAATTCCTCTCTTTTTGAAGCTGAAAAGAGACCTCTGGGCCGTTTTGCTCAAGAAACTTTTCATAAAGCTCATCGGCATTATCAAAGGCATTAAAGTCACCACGATCAACCCTCATAGGAACCTTGACTAAAAGGCCAATAAGCCATCTGTCACCTGCAACTTTTCGGGAATAGTCATAGAATTCGACCCTAAGCCCATTATCTAACTTTATCTCTTCAATCATTTTCTTTTCCCATTTCATAACTTGCACCTCAAATTCCCTAGAATCTGCATGGTGCAATCACATTCCACTTAAAGATTAATGCTTAAAGGCACGTTGACCTGTAAACACCATAGTTACAGGAGGATCAGCCTCGTTACACGCCTCAATAGCTTCCCAATCTCTCAATGAACCACCAGGTTGCACTATAGCTGTCACACCCTGCCTTATACCAACATCTACTCCATCCCGAAATGGGAAAAAGGCATCAGAGACCATTGTAGAGCCTGGGATATTGCCTCTGTCTATCTTGACCTGTTCATCTATTTCGTCTTTTTGGGCCCTATCTCTCTGCCCCTTTTCAACTTCCAGCTCTAACTGCTTATAAGGAATCTTATATTTGTCCCAACACAAAATATCTGCATATTTGGTATAGGCCTTGTAAACTGCAATCTCAGCCACTCCTACCCTATCCTGTTCACCTGTACCTATTCCGACAGTAACACCATTTTTTACATAGATGACAGAATTGGACGTAATACCTTGTTCTACTGCCCAACCAAAGATTATATCCTCATATTCCTGATCAGTTGGCAACCTCTTAATTTTATAAAGCTTGCCCTGATATTCACATTCAGCAGGCTTAAGATCGTCCTTTGAACGAATCTTATTAACCGGGGACTGCTGAACAATGATTCCGCCATCTATGAGGCTCTTAAAATCAGCAAAACGAAGATCCCAGTATGACTCTAACCTCTCTATCCTTTTAATTTTTATAATTCTGAGGTTCTTTCTTTTGGATAGGATATCAACTGTACCAGCCTCATATTCCGGAGCAACTACTACCTCAACATACTGTTGACTTATTGCCTCGGCAGTCTCCTTATCCATAGGCCTGTTTAGTGCCACACATCCTCCAAAGGCTGCCACACGGTCTGCCCGAAGCGCCTTGATAAAAGCATCAGAAATGGAATCAGCCTTAGCTACACCACAAGGGTTGTTGTGCTTAACAATCACGCAAGCAGGGGTCTTCATAAGGAATTTTAATATATTTAAGGAATTATCCACATCTGTCAGATTGATCTTGCCAGGATGCTTTCCTGCCTGAATCATATCCTCCTCGGTTATGGCACTTACAAGTCCATTCCCTGGAGTAATAAAGGCGCAATCCCCCAACACCAAGTTACCGTTTACGAGTTCATAAAGGGCAGCTTCTTGGTCAGGATTTTCACCATAACGCAGACCCCTTTCCTCAACTTCCCCTGTAGAAGGGTTTGGAATTTTCCAGGTCCTTTTTTTATATACAAGCTCCTGGTCACCAAATGAAATCTTCATCTCCATTGGAAAGTGATCACCCAAAATCTTCTTATACATCTGTTTAATGTCAGCCATGGTCCTTCTCCCTAATTTAATTTGGATAATTTTTCCTCAATGGCCTTTTTATTCATAACCCCTGAATGATATCTTCCATCAGGAAATATATAGGTAGGGGTTCCGGTAATTCCTTTACTCATAAGAAAGTTAACTGCCTCGTCTATCTGCTTTTTCCCTTTTTCGCATTGATTGTCAGAACGGTACCTGTTTTTAAAGCCTTCTATACCTTTTTTATCACAGATAATAGAAATACACTCTTCTTTGGCCCCCTTATGAAACTTTAGAGGGAAAAGCACATATTTCACAGTTAGCCTGCCTTCCTTGGCCATGGGCTCTATTATCTGTTCGGCCTTTTTGCAGTAGGGGCAATGAGGATCTGTAACAAAATATATTACTGGACCTTTTTCTCCCACAACAAAGGCCGTTAGCTTGTCCAACTTTTTTATTTCATCCTTGGTTAAACGGTTGATCTCTGTCATGGCCTCACGGGTAAGATTTTTACCGTCCTTTGTACTAAAAAGCTGGCCTGCTATAAGATATTCACCCCTCGGATCAGAGTAGATGATCCTGTTCTGACTCCTAAATTTGATTTGGACCTGGCACAAGCCAGACGAACCAGCAGGTTTGACATCAACTACATCTAGACGTTGTCTGAAGGTTTTCTGAATCGCCTTTTCCAATGCGACCTTTGAAGGACAGGATGCTCCAGCTCTGGCAGGCAACACTATAAGAAAAGCCAAGCTTGCAATAAAAGAGAACCAGGTCAAACTCTTTAATAAAAAATGTTTCATAAGATTCGTACTCCTAAGTTTTATTTTGACAAAAAGCTACCACAAAGAATTTACTGCCGCCACCAGCTTACGCCAAGTCTTCTAATAACATTAAGACCTCCAGGCAACACCAATGTATCATCCCTGCCCTTGGAACGTAAAAAGACCTGTATCTCATAAGAACGCGTCCCTGCATTACAAATTATGATAAACGTTTTATCTTTTGGGAGATCTTCATAATTTCTTCGCACCTGATCATATACCATTGCATACCATCTTTCAGGATAGGCCTGCACCCAAGGTTCTGCCTCCTTTGGATGACGAAGGTCAAGAACCATCCAATCTGGATGTTTCTCCTTCCCGTCCATCCATGCTACAAATTGCTCTGTAGAGACTATTTTGAGCCTTCCGGAAACCAAGTTATCTGCCACATTTGCAGCGGCATTAAGCACATCAACAGCTGTAGAAAAAGGAGGCGCATAGGCAAGCTCAAGATTGCTAAAATCCTCTATTACAGCCCTTCTAGCCAGCATACCAGCAGCAGCATTCAACCTTGCAAGCAATCCGTCTCCCATTTTTGCAAAGCCCTGAAGCCCAAGCACCCGCCTATCTGTTCTGTTCACTATAAGATTGTTAAACATAAGGGCTTGGGTTGGGAAAAAGTGTGCCCTGTCAGACTGCACTACCATAGCAGAAGCTGCATCAAAGCCTTCCGCTATTGCTACCTCTGTACTTATGCCAGTAGCCCCAACACATATATCAAACACCTTCATGATGAAACTTCCGACCACTCCATCGAACCGGGAAGGAATCCCTGCAATATTATCTGCAACCACCCTTCCCTGACGATTGGCTACCGATCCTAAAGGGGCATAAGCCTTCTTACCTGTAACAAGGTTGTATGTCTCAACGCAGTCTCCGGCAGCATAGATATTTGGATCAGATGTCTGCATTCTTTGATTCACCACTATTGCTCCATAGGGAGATATCTCAAGCCCTGCATCCTTAGCCAGCTCTCCTCTAGGTCTGACTCCTGTCGCCATAACAACTAGATCGCATTCCAGCTCCCTGTTATTGGTAACCACCTTTTTTACCCAGCCACTGTCGTCTCCTTCAAATCTCTGGGCAGACTCCTTGGTGAACACCTCTACATTATTTTCTTTCAAATGCTGCTCTACCATGGCAGCGATGGTCTTATCCACAATTCTGGGCAAAACTTGAGGCATAAACTCCACAATCTTTGTCTCAATACCCCACAGATCAGCCAATGCCTCTGCCATCTCTATGCCAATGGCGCCTCCACCTATAACAACAGCCTTCTCCACCTTACCCTGAGCCAAAAGGTCCTTTATGGCAATGGCCTTGTGGAGACTACTTATTGTAAAAATACCTTGCAGATCATTACCAGGAACTGGAATCACAGCTGGCCTACTGCCAGTAGCTATAACGAGCTTATCATAGGGAATCTGATCCTTTTGACCACTTTTTACATTTTCCACATTTACAACCTTTTCCCCACGATCAATAGACACGGCTCTTGTTAAAGTCATTACGTTTAGACCCTTTGCATCATGGAAAAAACGGGCATCCCTTACCATATGAAAACTCGTGGAACGAAGCTCCTTTTCATCTGCAACATCTCCTGAAACGAAGTAAGGAATACCGCATCCTCCGTAAGAAATAAGATCGTCCTGATCAATAATGGTCACGTCTGCCTCAGGCATGAGCCTTTTTATTCTACAGGCTGCCTTGGGACCTGCAGCTACAGCACCTATTACAACGATCTTTTGCGACATTTGACTATTCCTCCTACAAAGTAATATAAGGAACAAAACAAAATGAATTATCATTCACATCACAAATCCAAGGTATCACAAACGCTACTTTATGCAACTGCATATATATTATTTCACAAACAGGAAGGGAATTAACGATGCCTTTTACTTCTGAGGAATTGGTATGGATTGTAGATGAAAAAAACAGGCCTATTGGAGCTGCAACCAGGCCGGAAATGAGGCAACAGAGACTGATACACCGATCAACCTATATCTTGATAAGTGACAGCAAACACCGCATCCTGGTACAAAAGAGGACCCTTACCAAAGATATATATCCTGGCCTTTGGGAAATTGCAGCAGGAGGTGTAGTCGCTTATGGGGAAAATTACTATGACTCTGCACTAAGAGAACTCCAGGAAGAAACGGGCATATCCAACGTGACACTAAAGGAACACCTTGATTTCTACTATGAAGACCAGGACAACAGGCTGTGGGGCAGGCTCTTTTCGTGCATTTGGGATGGCCACATTAGGCCTCAGCCGGAAGAGGTCCAAGAAATCTGCATGGTGGACCAGATACAGTTATCAGCCATGCTTGCAAAGGAAGATTTTACGCCAGACAGTTACTTTTTAATTAAACTTATAAAAGAAAAAAAGATTAGCCCTTTTGACTGCTTGTCCTTACCCTAAAGCTGGAAGGATCGACTTTATACTTTCTTAAAAGGCGCTGAAGGCTCTGCCTTTCAAGTCCGCATCTTTTAGCTGCAAGGGTCACGTTTCCTTTTGACTCCTGGAGTATCCTTGTAAGATATGCAACAGAAAAACGACTCAAAACCTCTTCCTTTGCCTGTTTATAAGGAAGATGCGAAACGCAAGGCATTGTCAGCATCTGGATAGCCGAATCTTGGCCATTATCATTAGGAATATCCGAAGGCCATATTACCGAACCGGAGGCCAAGAGAACCGCCCTCTTAACAGCATTTTGTAGCTGCCTAACATTCCCCTTCCACTCCCTTTGCATCAGGCACCTGATACTTTCTGGAGCAAACTCAAGACCTTCCTTCCCATACTCCTTAGAATATTTTTCTAAAAAATTTTGGGCTAAAAGCGGGATATCCTCTGCAATCTCTTTAAGAGAAGGCATAGTTATAGTTACAACGTTCAGCCTATAAAACAGATCTTCCCTGAATGTCCCTTCCTTTATCTTTTTTTCCAAATCCTGATTGGTAGATGCTATAACTCTCACATCAACCTTGATAGACTTTGTGGTTCCAAGGGGACGGATCTCCTTTTCCTGCAAAACCCTAAGCAATTTGGTCTGTATAGACAAAGGTATGTCTGCAATTTCATCCAACAGGATAGTTGAACCGTCTGCTGCCAAAAAAAGACCCTCTTTGTCAGTATCTGCACCTGTAAATGCCCCCTTAACATAGCCAAACAGCTCGCTTTCCAATATATGCTCAGGAAGAGCTGGGCAGTTGACAGTTATCATTTTTCTATTACGCCTCTTGCTCATCTGATGAAGGGCCCTGGCTGCAATCTCTTTCCCTGTGCCGCTTTCTCCACGTATCAAAACCGTAACATCAGTATCAGCTACTCTGGAAATGAGTTCAATAGTCTTCTTAAGCTTGACCGACTTGCCTACAAAGCCGTACTGCTCCTTCACAGAATGGAGCTGCTCTTGCAACCGTCTATTTTCCCTTAAGAGATTTGTCCGCTCAAAACCCTTTTTGACTGCATGAATCACCATATCGTTATCAAAGGGTTTTTGAAAGAAATCCAAGGCCCCTTCCTTTAAGGCCTCCACCGCCCCTTCGACTGTAGCATATCCAGTCATAATGATTACAGAGATGGTAGGGTCAAAGGCCAATATCTCCTTCATTAGAGACAAGCCATCCAAATCTGGCATTTTAATATCAGTAAGAACTACATCATGATCTTTCCTTTTCACCTGCTCAACAGCCTCATAACCTGATTGAGCAACATCAACTTTACAGTCCAGCTTGGAACCTATTACCTGTTTCAGAAGCCTTAGCATATCCTGCTTATCGTCAACTATCAGCAGGCTTTGCTGACTGTTTTTGTTTTTCATACCGTCGCCATCTATAACTTTAGCTCTCAACCCAATAATTTGGGGACTCTTTAGTAATTATAACATCGTGAACATGGCTCTCCCTAAGGCCAGCCGGAGTAATCTTTACAAATTTGGCATTCTGTCTGAGCCTTTCTATGGTCTTGCAACCAAGATAACCCATACCTGCCCTTAGTCCACCTATAAGTTGATAGATAGTTGCCGCAAGAGGTCCCCTGTAAGGCACACGTCCTTCAATACCCTCAGGCACAAGTTTTGATACCACCTTTACATCTTCCTGAAAGTATCTGTCCTTGCTGCCTTCCTTCATGGCACCTAAGGACCCCATGCCTCTGTAGACCTTATATTGTCTTCCTTTATAAAGCTCCAGCTCTCCTGGGCTTTCATCAGTACCAGCCAGCAGGCTTCCAATCATAACACAATGTGCACCAGCCCCTATAGCCTTTGTCAGATCCCCTGAAAATTTTATTCCGCCATCTGCAATAACGGTCCTGTCATACTTATTAGCAACCAGCGCACAGTTGTGTATAGCTGTAAGCTGAGGCATGCCTACGCCAGCCACAATACGTGTAGTGCATATCGAACCAGGGCCAACCCCAACCTTTATGGCATCTGCCCCAGCCTCGAGAAGGGCCTCGGCCCCCTCTGCAGTTGCCACGTTGCCTGCAATAACTTGAAGATCCGGAAAATGTCTCTTTAGGTCAATTACAGCATTAACTACATTGGCGGAGTGACCATGTGCGGAATCAACCACAATAACGTCTACACCTGCGGACATCAGGGCCTCAGCATGTTCTAGCCTATCAGAACCTACGCCAATAGCAGCCCCTACTCTGAGCCTTCCCAACTCATCCTTGCAGGCATTGGGATATTTTTTGATCTTTTCTATGTCTTTTATGGTTATGAGTCCAGATAGATCCCCATTCTCGTCAACCACTAGCAATTTTTCTATTCTATGTTTGTGTAAAAGTTCCTTTGACTCCTCCAACGTGATACCAACAGGCGCAGTTACAAGATTCTTCGAGGTCATGACATTTTTGACCTCTTGATCTAAATTGGTCTCAAAACGCAGATCCCTGTTTGTAATTATCCCAACAAGTTTCTTGCCTTCAACTACAGGCACACCAGATATCCGAAACTCCTTCATTATTTCCTGGACCTGCCAAAGTTTGTGATTCGGACTTACAGTAACAGGATCTATTATCATTCCGCTTTCGGACTTTTTTACTTTCTCTATCTCTTTAACCTGGCGCTTAATAGACATATTCTTGTGAATGATACCAATCCCGCCTTCTCTAGCCAGACTAATGGCAGTATCTGCCTCGGTAACAGTATCCATTGCTGCGCTTAAAATAGGTATATTAAGCCTGATAGTCTTGGTCAAAGGGGCCGAGATATCCACCTCTGCAGGCAAGACCTCGGAAAACGCCGGTACAAGCAGGAGATCATCAAACGTATAAGCCTCTGGCACAGGATAATTCAACATAAAAATCACACTCCTTTTCCATAAAGGCGGTTAAAAGCCCTAGCAAGATACCGCCATCGCTAATGATTAATTTCTTTAACCCTAAATATCTAATTAGCTCTAGCAAAATTGCAATGCCTGCAGGAAAAATATCAGCTCGCTCAGGCTCGAGCCCTTTTACTGTCTTTCGGGCCTTTAAATCCATATCTGAAATTTCACTGTATAACTTTTCAAGTCCTTGGCATGATACCGTAAATCCCCTAACCTTTTTGGGATCATAAGAGGAAAGGCCTAAGACAACTGCAGCTATGGTTGTAGCCGTTCCCCCAGTGGCCACAATAGTCCCGACATCTAAAAGTTTTTTAAAGCCCTTAAGCCCTTGGGTTAGCCTTTTTCGGGCCATCTCTCTCAAAAACTCCTTAGAGTTAGAGCTATCAAAGGGATACGATGACTCCTTAAGAGTTACAGCCCCCAGATCTAAACTAACCCACCTCTTTATCTTGTCTCTGACACAAAGGGCTATCTCAGTGCTCCCTCCACCAGAATCCACCATTATCCAAGGGCTGTCACTATGTGGAACTGTGAGATATGTTCCCTTGACAGCAAGGGCAGCCTCCTCTTCTGATGAGATTATCTCGATCTCAACACCAAATTTTTTTGCCTCCTTTAAAAAATCGCTGCTGTTACCAGACCTTCTAAAGGCCTCGGTCGCCACTGTCCTTGTTGCCTCCACCCCGCACCTTGACAAATCCCTTGTAAAATCAGACAGCGCCCGGAGTCCCCTATCCATTGCCTCTTGAGAAAATACTCCTTGTTCCAAAAGGGATTGCCCCATCCTTACATTGGCCCTCTTGGAAAAAAGAATTTTTGCCCTATCTGCTCCCAACTCTACCCCAACCATACGAAATGTCTGAGAACCAAGGTCCATTACTGCCAACCTGCATTTATTTTTATACATGTCACAAGGTTAAAAATACCTCCGTTATCCATCAAGACCCGCAATGAAATTACTGTTTCAGAGCATGATCCCGTTTCTTCATGATCTGACAAGTTTTTTATTAAGAGACTATAGATTATTTTAGCAAGCAAAACAAAAACTTACTTGTTTAATTGCAACATTGATAAATGGTCTCATTGACAGTCAGACGTGCTGGCATTAAACTGGCTGCCAACTGGTTATTATTTTAACATCGGACTGCAGACAAAATATATGTCTGTATTGGGGAGACTTATAGATGTTTGGGCTGGGATTGCCGGAGCTTTTAATAATTTTATTTATAATTCTTATTATATTTGGGGCAGGTAAGCTGCCTCAAATTGGAGAAGGCCTTGGGAAAGGCATAAGTAATTTTAAAAGGTCCCTAAAACAAGATGATGAAGAAAAAAACAGCCCAAACAACGACGCAGGAAAACAGGATTAAAGATAACCCCTTCGAATCGCTCCATCCTTCAATAAACTCCAGAGATTAAGTCTATGAAAACAAAAAACACCTATTCCCAATCTAATATACTGGTACGATTTTTTTCCTCGGTAAAGCTTGCTGTATTTCTATTTATAATATTGGCGATAACCTCAATTATTGGAACCGTCCTCCCGCAAGGAGAAAGCCTCCAATTCTATTTGGAAAACTATGGTCCCTTCTATTTCAAGGTTATCAGAACCCTACAGCTTTATGATACGTACCACGCATGGTGGTATCTCACCCTTATGGGACTTTTCAGCATAAATTTAATAGTATGCACCTTTAAAAGGTTGCCATACACCATGCGTTTATTTAAACGCGACTATCTTGATCTCGGAAAGGATGAATTGCTCAGGAGGCCATTAAAGGCCCAATGGCATACCATACAAAGAACCAATCCCAGGAATCTGAAAGAAGAATTAAAAAAGACCTTTTTGACCATTACCAAAAGGGTGAGAAGCAAACAGGACGTGGACGGAGGTCAGCTCTACCTAGCAGAAAAAGGGAAATGGAGCTATTGGGGTGTTTACCTTATCCACGTGAGCATCCTTGTCATATTTGCCGGGGCAGTCTTTGGCACTTTTACAGGATTTAAAGGTCGTATCATGCTCCTTGAAGGCGAAAGCACCGATCATGCAGTACAAATGGACACTCATGGGAAGGTAAAGAAAATTCCTCTTGGCTTCACTCTAAAATGCAACGATTTTAAGGTAGATTTTTATCCCAATGGAGCCCCAAAACTGTTTAAATCAGATCTTAGCATACTAGAAAATGGCCAAGAGGTCTTAAATAGATCCATCTTGGTTAATTCTCCGCTCACTTACAAGGGGGTAACTTTCTACCAATCCTCTTACCAGTCAGTCCCAGATCTCAAAATTCAGATTGTCTCCAGCAAAGGTGAGCAAAAAATTCTTGATCTTTCCGCCTTTGATAAGGGGCTTTGGCCCCAAAAAGGCCTATTGATTGGGATAATTAAATATCTTCCTAACGTACACGGCGCCCCTGCAGCAAGGTTATATATCGGTGACGCCTCTGGAAATCAAGGTGATGCGGTCTGGCTCCTTAAAGGCCATAATAAAGAAATCCAAATAGGGAAAGAAACCTATCGTCTCTCTTTGATCTCTGCAAAAGAAAAATTCATGACGGGCCTACAAGTCAAAAAGGACCCTGGGGTATGGATAGTATGGCTTGGTTGCACCATCATGATAATAGGCTTTGGCATTGTTTTCTGGGTAGGGCACAGAAGGACATGGTTATGGATCGGACAGGATGGCAATAGGCTAGATATTATACTTGCCGGTCAAACTAATAAAAACAGGGTCTCTTTTGAAAGAGAGTTTACCAAAATAAAAGAAGCTATAAATAAACAACTAGGAGAACCATAATGCACTTGAGCAGTTCTTACATACTCAGCATTACTACTTTTGTCTATCTTGGTGCCACTGCAGTATACCTGCTTTACTGGATATTTCGCCTGGAAAAAGTTGGGCTCTTTGGCACGATAGTCACAGTTACAGGCTTTATAATGCAAACAGTGGGCATTGGGCTACGCTGGTATGAATCTTACCAACTCGGTTATGGCCATGCCCCCCTTTCGAATCTTTACGAATCCCTCGTCTTTTTTTCATGGGTCACAATACTCGTTTATCTCGTTGTAGAGATTAAAACCAAAAATAGGGTGATAGGTGCATTTGCTACGCCATTTGCCTGCCTTGCAATGGCATATGCATCATTTAGCCCCAATGTACAGGATACAATCCAGCCGCTTATACCTGCGCTTCAAAGCAACTGGCTAATTGCCCATGTGATAACCTGTTTTCTTGGCTATGCCTCCTTTGCCGTAGCCTGCGGCTTTGGCATAATGTATCTCATTAGAGGTGATTCCAGAAAATCAACATCTTATCTCCTCGAGGCCCTACCTTCCAGAAGGGTCCTTGACGAATTGATGCATCAAACTATTATCTTTGGATTTCTTTGGTTAACAGTAGGAATAATCACCGGTGCCGTTTGGGCTAACCAGGCCTGGGGAACCTATTGGAGCTGGGATCCAAAAGAGACATGGTCTCTTATCACTTGGTTCGTTTATGCAACTGCACTTCATGCACGCTTCGTAAGGGGATGGGCAGGGAAAAAAATAGCATATCTATCCATAATAGGTTTTGTTTCTGTCATTTTCACCTACTTTGGTGTAAACTTTCTTTTATCAGGCCTGCATAGCTATGGCTCAAGCTAAAAATTTTTTGGGGAGGATATCATGTTTGGATTAGGTACACCTGAGCTTCTTGTAATACTAATTATAGCCCTCTTTCTTTTTGGGGGAAAAAAGCTTCCAGAAATTGGCGCAGGTCTTGGCAAGGGACTAAAGGCCTTTAAAAAAGGGCTAAGTGAAATAGAGGAAGATGCAACAGAAACAGCCCCCAAAAAGAGTACAGAAATAAAAGAGACATCAAAAGAAAAGACCGCAGCATCTTAGCCTATCATATTAAATGCGTCTTGACTGCCGTTGTCTCATACTGGCGGCAGGCAAGGGAACAAGGCTGCTGCCTGTTACCCAATATGTGCCTAAGCCTCTTTTCCCTATACTTAACACCCCTGCACTAGATAGCCTCCTTATCAAGCTCAGGTCCGAAGGGCTCTATGAAATAGCAATAAATACCCACCATCTTGCCCCAAATATGAAACGGTGGCACAAGCTTAGTCATGCTGCCGCAGATACTTTACTAATCGAAGAAAAGTCACTCCTTGACACGGGTGGAGCGATAAAAAATGCCTTTAATATAATGGGAATGGACAAGCCCATTTTGGTTCACAATGGAGATGTTGTCTCTAACATAGATATACGTAAGATTGTAAGAATTTTTTGTGACAGGCCCGATATCTCTGCCCTCTTTTGCCTACACAATAATCCCAGATTCAATAAGGTAGAACTTGTTAACTCAAAAATAACATCCTTCGATGCCAAGGGGAAAAGTTGCCTAGCCTATACCGGGGTTGCCCTTTTCAGGCCAGAATGTTTTTTAGATGCCCCTAACGGCCCCTTTCCACTTATACCACACATGGAATGTCTTATTAAAAGGGGCATGCATATTGCTGCTTGCAGAGCAGAAGAACTTACCAAAGATGGGCAGCAATGGTTTTGGCATGATATAGGAACCCCCTGTGGCTATCTTGCAGCCAACCTTTCATTGCTTGACCAAAAAGGTCTTACAACATATATGGAAGACTGTATGATAGAAAAAAAAGTGTATGTTAAACAAAACGTGATTATAGGCAAAGGGGCACAAATCCGTGGCACTGTGGAGCTTAAAAACGTTGTAATATGGCCTGATACCAAGCTTTATTCAGAAGACGTTAAGCTTTCAGAAAGCATACTTACACCTTTTGGCAACCTGTATTGCAATAGGTAATCCATGACAAAAGACCATCAAGCAAAAGAGGACCTGTCACTACGGTTTACGCTTAAAATTATTGAGCTATGGCTTTCATCGTGCCGATTGGCAACAGACAAACACCCGGCTTCGGATCTTCTTATACAGGATGATGTACAACAGGTCATTGTTGCCCTTTGGCATTCTAGTCTTATTTACAGCCTATTTCACTTTCGCAGGTTTCCAGCCACCATAATGGTGAGTGCAAGTTCCGATGGCGAATGGGTTGCAAGGGCCCTAAGGTTATGGGGACAATGCCCTGTGCGCGGATCTAGACTCAAAGGTGGATTACTTGCCATCAAAGAGATGACCAAAATCATTAAGACTCAAAAAATAAATGCCGGAATAGTAGCCGATGGCTCTACAGGGCCTCCGTGCATAGCCCAAAAGGGAGCGATAATACTGGCAAGAGATACAGGTCTTCCCATAATACCTATAGGAGTAGGCGCTAAGCCAGCTTATTATTTCAACAGTTGGGACAGGCTTATGCTACCTTTACCATTTTCAAGAGTCGTGGTCGTCTATGGCCCACCGATTTATGTAGATCAGAATGCAAGAGGAATCCGGATAGAACGGATGCGCCTTAAACTTGAAAAAGAACTAAACAAGACCTCTATAAAGGCCAAAAGACTAGCCAAGACTGGATAATGAAATAATAAACTGCCAAATGGAAAAGTGGGATCAATTAACCACCACCGAACATAGAGCCATTATCGACATTAAAGAAAACGGGCCGGATTGCGCCAAATTTCTTTCAAGGAGAATAAAGACCGACCTTGCCTGCACCATGAAACTTCTGGCCAACCTTGAAAAAAAAGGATGGCTTCAGCGGGTACAAGGAACATTTCTATTCAAAAAGGGATTCAAACGACCTAAACATATGAATCACACTTACTATCAACTGACAAAACAGGCAGAAAAAGAACTAAGACAACTTGCACGAAAAGGGCTTGTCTGATTTATTAGCCTCCATGGATCTGAATATCTTATCTTCAACGCATATCAACTGGCTGGATATAGTCTTGGGTCTAATCTTTGTAGTAATAGTAATTAGAGGGCTTTTTGCTGGTTTCAGCAGGACCGTCTCTGGCCTTCTCGGAGCTCTAGTAGGCTTTTGGGTGGCAGCAAACCATTATGAATTTCTTTCTCAAAAACTTGCCTTTCTCATCAAAACAGAAATGTGGAGAGGCCTTGTGTCTTTTTTCCTTCTCTTCATGGTGGTGTATCTCGCCTTTGCAATTGCGGGCATATTATTCAAAGGCCTGTTTCATGTCCTCCATCTGTCCTTCCTTGATAGGCTTCTAGGAGGATTCTTTGGCTTTCTAAAGGCCCTTGCAATATCTTCTGTAATTATTTTCATACTTACACTAACCCTTCCTGCTGACAGCCCCCTGCTAAAAAGCTCTTGCCTTTATCCAAGGGTAAGTAGAATGACCAGGGTCATGACAGATTTTATCCCAGAAAACCTAAAGGCACGGTTCATGTGGAAATGGAGAAGAATAGAACTTCAATTTAGCAAAGGGAGAAGGGAAAGCATCTGAATAAAGTCGGTTCAAGGCCCCCTCCTAATAAAACAATTCCTAAAGCAGGCTAAATTTTGGTCAGGCCAGATACTGACAGAAAAGATTTTTAAATAGTCACATGCGTGCCTCTTAAGCTGGCATGTATCACACAAAACGCAGGGCCGAACGTTGCCCCTAAGGGCAATAACAGAGGATATAAACAAAAAAGGCAGGGCCTTATGTGCAGAGGCCCTGCCTTGTTCTGAGACCATTACTGGTTAAAAATTAACCTTTTTTAAAAATCACGTGGTTGTTTTCGTCCAGATCCACAATAATCTTATCCCCTTCTTTAAAGACACCCTCGAGTATCTCTAAAGCAAGAGGATCTTCTATATAGCGCTGGATTGCACGTTTGAGTGGACGGGCTCCATAATTCGGATCATATCCTACATCTGCCAGCCACTCCTTAGCCTTGTCGGTTATCTCAAGATCGTAACCATTTTCCTTCAACCGGTCTGCCAAATAACCGACTTGAATCTCTACTATCTTAGCCAGATGCTCCTTGGTCAAGGCATGGAATATGATGATATCATCAATCCTGTTTAGAAATTCAGGTCTAAACTGGGCCCTAAGGGCCTCCATTACACGGCTTTCCATTTCAGCAGCGTTAGCGGCTTCAATTATGAGCGCACTACCCACATTAGAAGTCATAATGATAATAGTGTTTCTAAAATCTACTGTACGGCCCTTTCCATCTGTCAATCTGCCATCATCCAGTATCTGGAGAAGCACATTAAACACATCTGGATGGGCCTTTTCTATTTCATCAAACAACACTACCGAATATGGCTTTCTTCGCACAGCTTCTGTGAGATAACCTCCCTCTTCGTAACCAACATATCCTGGAGGAGCACCAATAAGCCTTGCCACAGAATGCTTTTCCATAAATTCGCTCATGTCTATACGTATCATGGCCTGCTCTGTATCAAATAGAAATTCGGCAAGGGCCTTGGCAAGCTCCGTCTTACCTACTCCTGTAGGACCAAGGAAGATAAACGAGCCAATAGGCCTGTTAGGCGCCTGCAATCCAGCACGTGCACGCCTTACAGCGTTAGCTACGGCAACAATGGCCTTTTCTTGACCGATCACCCTTTTTCCAAGTTCTTCTTCCAAGTGAATGAGTTTTTCTCGTTCTCCTTGCATTAACTTGCTAACAGGGATACCGGTCCATTTAGAAATGATAGCAGCGATATCTTCCGCATCTACCTCTTCCTTGAGCATTGATTTTCCTTCCTTCTGGAACTCTTCCAGCCTCTTCTGCTCCTCCTCCAGCTCCTTCTGAAGTTTAGGGATCTCGCCATACAGAATCTCTGCTACCTTATTAAGATCACCAAGCCGTTGTTTCTGCTCTGCCTCTACCTTTAACTTATCTATCTGTTCCTTTATATCTCTAATCCGCTGGATCATCGCCTTTTCTTCTTTCCAGCGGGCCTTTAGGGCATCGCTCTGTTCCCGAAGATTTGCAAGCTCTTCTTCTATCTTCTTAAGACGATCTTGAGAAGCAGGATCTGACTCCTTTTTGAGGGCCTCCCTCTCTATCTCAAGTTGCATGATACGACGCTCAATCTCATCTATTTCCGTTGGGAGACTGTCTATCTCGATCCTTAGCTTTGCAGCAGCCTCGTCTATAAGGTCTATAGCCTTATCAGGAAGGAATCTGTCTGTAATGTAACGATGAGACAAAGTTGCCGCTGCAACAAGGGCAGAATCTTTGATCCTTACACCGTGATGTACCTCGTATTTTTCTTTTAGCCCTCTGAGGATAGCAATGGTGTCCTCTACCGATGGCTCGTCTACCAAAACCGGCTGGAAACGCCTTTCCAGGGCTGGATCCTTTTCGATATATTTCCTATACTCATCAATAGTGGTCGCTCCGATACAGTGAAGCTCACCACGCGCAAGAGCAGGTTTGAGCATGTTCGATGCGTCCATTGCACCTTCGGATGCCCCTGCTCCAACCAAAGTATGGATCTCGTCTATAAACAGAATTATTTCGCCTTGCTTCTCTGCAACCTCTTTGAGGACTGCCTTAAGCCTCTCCTCAAACTCACCTCGATACTTTGCCCCTGCGATAAGAGAACCCATATCAAGGGCAACAATACGTCTATTCTTCAAGGTTTCTGGGACATCACCAGCCACAATCCTCTGGGCAAGCCCTTCTACTATTGCTGTCTTTCCAACACCAGGCTCACCTATTAACACAGGATTGTTCTTGGTCCGCCTAGACAGCACCTGCATAACCCTTCGTATCTCTTCATCTCTCCCAATAACAGGATCTAACTTTCCTGAACGCGCAAGCTCAGTCAGATCCCTAGCATATTTTTCAAGGGCCTGATATTTCTCCTCTGGATTAGGATCTGTGATCCGCTGGCTTCCCCTAATAGAGACAAGGGCCTTCATAAAGGCGTCTTTAGTAACGCCATGGGCAGACAGTATCTGAAAAACCGTGGTCCCCGAAGTCTCTATCATTGCAAGCACCAGATGCTCCTGGCTTACATATTCGTCTTTCATGTCAGAGGCCACAGAAAAGGCCTTCTGAAGCACCTGATTTAAGGTAGGAGACAGATAAATCTGTGCCCCTGCACCAGTAACCTGGGGCAACTTTTCAAGGGCTTGATCAAGCTCTGCCTCTATTGCCTGGACAGAAACGCCCATCTTTTTTAGAACAGCAGGAACTATGCCTGTCTCGTCTGAAAGAAGCACCTTCAAGAGATGTTCAGGCTCAATCTGTTGATGATTTTTAGCCTGAGCAAGTTTCTGAGCCTCCTGAAGGGCCTCTTGTGATTTCATAGTAAATTTGTCATATTGCATAGGATTTCTCCTTTCTTAATTTTTTAACTTAAAATCTAAAAAAATTCTGGAACCAACTGGAAAAACTAAAAAAATCTATTGATAAGATCTGATAACTCCCTGAATTCCTTTAAGGAAACTAAGAACGGCTAATATAGGTGTCAAGACAATGAAACATAAAAAAATGGAACTTTTACAAAAAAGTCATGGGGTGCTCTTCGATATGGATGGAGTCATCCTAGACAGTATGCCCTATCATGTGCAGGCATGGAAAGACGCATTCGGTGATAAAGACCTGGAAGTGGATGAAAGACTCTTTTACCTCTATGAAGGGGCTATAGAGCCAGAAGTAGCATGTAAACTTTTTTCCCAAAACGGAGCAAGGCTTTCCTTACAGGACTTTTTCCAAATCCATCACCTGCAGAAACAATACTTTCTTGAGCGTTATTCCAACTGCGTAAAACCCTTTGCCGGAGTTGCAGAACTCCTTGAATGGCTCAAGGCCGAAGGAATCAAAATAGCATTGGTGACAAGCTCTCACGACGAAATTTTGGATGCTGTGCTGCCCAAACAGCTAAAAATCTTATTTGATTGTATTGTTACAGGCGATAACATAAAAAGGAGAAAACCTCATCCAGACCCCTATCTTGCTGGTATCAGTGGAATTGGAATAAAAGCAGGGAATGGCAACGTAGCCATAGAAAATGCCCCAGCCGGAATAGAATCTGCCCAAAAAGCAGGTCTCAAGTGTATTGCACTAACAACTACCCTTAACAGAAAATATCTCAAAAAAGCGGATAAAATTATAGATGATCACAAAGAACTCTTAGAAATCTTCAGGAAAAATTTTAAAAAGTAATAAAAATTAAAAATCCTCTTTGCTAATCAACATACCAGTAAGAATCTTGGGATAGAAGAAGGTGGACTTGTGCGGCATACAAAGACCTGCATCTGCCGCGGCAAGAACTTGTTCCACCTTGGTTGGATGCATAAAGAATAACATCTGTCCTGGCCCAAGAGCTTCAAGGGCCCTTTGAGAATCAGCAATAAAATGGATATCCCTTCCTGCCTCTAGAATATCCGGATCTAAACAAAGTGCTGCCTTGAATACCAGTTCTTCAAGAACTACTACATCGAGATCGGCAAGTTCCTTGTGACCAACTCTTTCCAAAAGCATCTGCCTGGCCTTATCCTTGGGACACAATACAAAGGTCTGCCTATCTGCACCCAACATCACACTGATACCTTGGGGACAGGTAGAAGCTGTAATATCCTCAAAGGCACCGGCCTGCTCAACAATTCCTGATGCATCTGAAATATCAAACGGCCTTATATGAAAAAATTTTGACAACCTTTTCTTGACATCATCTATAGACAGACCCTTAGGCAGCTCTAAAAGCCTATGAGTTGGCAAAACAACAAGTCCTGGATCTTGTGCATCTACCAAATAGGCCATAGTGAAATTATAAGGGGCAGTAGGACCAAGGCCATATCTTGCTTCCATCTCCTTTCTGTATCTTATGGCTGTCGTGTACCTATGATGACCATCCGCAATGTAAAGCTCCATTGACCTAAACTGTCTTTCAAGCTCATGCAATTGCTCCGAATCTGTTATTCTTCTAAGGGTGTGCAAAGTGCCATTAACATCATTTACTTGAAAAAGTTTGTCACTTTTGGCAGAAGACAAAACTTCTGATACATATCTGTTATGCCTATATATCATAAATATCTGGCTAAACTGAGCCTTTGTGGCCTTTCTTAGCAAAAATCTGTCTTCGGTGACCTTTGCAAATGTCCTTTCATGAGGAAGCACTGTGCGCTCTTGCCAATCGTCTGCCCTGACAAGGCTTATAAAACCGCGCCTGATCCTGGTGATACCTCCATACTGATACTCTATATCATAAAGATATATGGTAGGGGCTTCATCCTGCACCAATATTCTTTCATAAAGCCATTTTTCTAAAAGTTTGGCTGCACATTGATAGCGGTCTTTTACCGGTTGAGCACATTGCTCTTTACTAGGAAGTTCGAGAGCAAAGATATTTCTTGGATTTTCTTTTAAAAACCTCTCTCTGTCTCTTTTATCGACAACATCATAAGGTGGTGCTATCAGATCGCCTATGTCTGAAAAAACATCTGGATTATAATATACGCCCCTAAACGGACTGATTAATGCCATCTTTTTCCCTTTCTATCCAAATAATAGGCCCAGGCAGCTACTGCATCATTTCAAAATATTTTTTAATAGCAAGTCTTGCATAACTTGCCGATCTTCTGCCAATCACTCCCTGATGCGCTACAAATACTCCTACAGCCAAACAACGGCCACTTTTCCTGCTGCAGGCAAAACCGGTAAAGAGATCATACCTGAATCTGTGATCCTCACTATCAATAGTGCCTGTTTTTCCTCCCATAACCAGTCTCCTGAGCACCCTGTCCTTTTCCCAACCTTTAAAGGCCCTCCTGCCGGTCCCTTTGGTAATGGTCTCTTGCATCATCTGTCTCAATAGAGATGCCGTCTTTGGATTTAATGCCCTAACCAAGGGATAAAATTTGTTTTGATAGACTATTTCTCCAGCTTTTTCAACAACCATATCGATAAAGCTTGGAGCCATAATAACTCCGCCATTAGCAATACCTGCTGATATCAGGGCCTCGTGCAGGGCAGTAATTTTAGTATTGCGGTTAAATCCGCTAGCCACCTCAGCTAAGCTAAAAGGATCATCTTTAATCTCAAGGGGACTGACCTTAACAGGAAGCTCAAATGGAATAGATCTTTGCCACAAAAAACGCATGGCCATCTCTAGCAATCCTTCCCGTTTGAGATACTTCATCCCAAGTTTTCCAAATACTGGATTAATTGAATGGGAAAATGCCTCTTTTAATGTTACCTCTGACGTATAGCGAGTCTTATTATCTTTTAGCTGATACCTGTAAAGGGTATGCCGTCCTCCATTAAAATAAAAAACAGAGGACGGCGTCATTGAATAAAATTCCAAGACACCCGCAGCCGTTACAATCTTGAAAATGCTGGCCGACGGAACAAGACACTGAGTCCATACCTTGGAAAAGGGCTGTTCCCTATCAAAGCCTGACATGGCCACTATACGCCCAGATATTGGATCTATGCATACTATAGCACTCCTGGCTCCCAAGGCCTCGTCAAACAGACGGTCAAGATAGGCCTGCAACGATTGATTAATGGTGGTGGTTGCTGTAAACCCTTTGCCATTCAGATAAAAAGAAAAACGCTTTCTTGTAAGCTCCCAGGGCGATTTAGACTCAAAAACACGTCTCAGAATCTCCTGGGCAAGATAGTGTCTCTTTCCTTCAAAAACTTGGGACGCAACAGGCACAGGACCACCTCTTGACAACAGGGGCTCAAACACCAAAAGGCCTCCTGCCAAGCAGATGGCCACCATCACGCTTAATTTCTTATAAGATTCTGACAAATTTTCTCTCCTAAAAAATACAGGTTTGTACAGGTTTGGCCATATAAGATGGGGATAATATCGTGTTTCCTGTTCATGTCCAGTCACTTCAGCATATTTTGATTGGACATATACAAGATGGCTTATTATCTTTTTGAAAGAGAATGGCGACTGGAGGTAATGGCGTGAAACACAAAAGACTCTTCTTAACTTTGGGATCCATATTGTTATTGGCTGCAGGCTGTGCCAGCCAAAGCGGCTGGCAACCGGTTGTTGACCCTTACAACGATCCAAGGGCTGCTTATATAAACCAAGATCTGGTGGAGTGCAAGATGTTGGCTCAGAGGGTATCAGGTTATACGCCAGAAGAGGCAATAAAAGGTGGCCTTATTGGAGGAGCTATAGGTGCGGCATCTGGAGCTGCTATCGGAGCCGCTGTAGGAGCACCAGGCAAAGGAGCTGCTATCGGAGCTGCTGCCGGCGGTATAGGAGGAGGAACCTATAAAGGAATAGATGCAGAAACAGCTTACAAGAATGCCTATATCCGCTGCATGAGACAACGTGGACATAGGGTACTTAATTAAAAAAGGGGCCGCCTAAATGCGGCCCCTTTTAACAGAGCTATCGTCTATGCCGTTCCTTGATCATCAAAATCATCTTTAAAGACGACTTTTGCACTGCTGTATGATGGCCTCCAGGATATTCAACTCTCACTTTCAATATGTTTGTATTTGCGCCATGCTTCCTGGAGATCTTGCGTTTAGCACAACCGTGACTCTGATAACCTATTCCATGTGAGTCCCCGCTAGATCTATATTTTAGGCATGGGCAATCGTTTTTTAATTTTACCCTAAAGTTTCCACCTTGGCTCATTTTAACCTTTAACTTGGAGTCAAAACCCGCTCCACCATTATAGGTATTGGTGGACAACGTTGAAAAACAGAGAACTGCTATCACACTGGGCGGAAGATTTTGCGGCAATTTAAAAGTCCATTCTGCATAGTCATTAGCTCTCCGAAGCCAATGCCATCCCACAATTTTTGCCCCATTAGAGACAAAACTGGTCGGATGCAGTTCTTGGAGTTGAATGGCTAAAACCAAGGTTGGAGTGGCCAGAAGACATAAGATCAACAAACATGCTGCAAGAATCCTTTTCATTATTTCCTCCTTTTACAAGAACCGTTACAATAGACCCCATGCTCTAAGAATTAGAAATTATTCTACATGGTATTTTTTTATGCCTGTTATTTTTAACTGTCAAGGAACAAAGGCAGACTTAGTAACAGACTGACATGGCAGCAGGAGCTGATAGATGCAGCCCTGCCTTAATACCCAAATTTTGTTCGGGCAAAAGGCATATGGAAAAGTCCTTCATGTTAATATGGACGAGCCTATACTCATCTAACGGCACGTGCCCACCTTTATGCAACAACCCGCAAGCAACATCAGGAGCAATAAAGGCAATTCCTATCATTCCATCGAAACCAAAAAGTTCGTTTTTATTCCAATACTTAATCAGACCTCCCTTTCCTGTCTCTGGATCTAGTTGCCAAAGGCTCACTCCCCTGCCAGGCTGGTTGTCCACAGCGTAAAACTTGCCAGAAAAGGGATTCCTGGCTATGGAATCAATATCTCTTATATTTGAGGTGACAGCAGTTACAATGGAACCGGTTTCACTATTGAATTTCAGAAACAAGTAAGAATCATAGGTCCCGGGCACCCTATCACGTCCACTACCAACAATAAACTCTCCAACAGGATCGTATTCAACCGCCTCTCCAAACTTCAAATTTGTGCTTGCAAGCCTGCTTACATCACCGGTTTTTACATTCATTGTAAAAATGGCAACATCAGGCACCTTCAATCCCAGAGCCAAAAGAGTATCTCCTGAAGGTGCAGGGGATAGATCTCCTACTGTTACAGGTATAAATCCGTGATTCACAACTTGGGCCCTACCAGTAAAAGGGTCAATAGCAAGCAGCCGCTTGCCTAAATTATCATAGGTATAGATTAAAAAACCATAACTATCATTGCTAAAATTATCAGAATTATCAGATGACCAAATCCCATTACTAAAGTTCTTGCCTTTTTCTGTTATCCAGCTTTCTATCTCAAACTCTCCCAAAAGCCTGCTAACAGCAAAGCTATTCCACCTTTCTTGAAACACCCTCAACCTTTTACAGTACCAATCCGTATAATTGCGATTGCCAAACGAAACGCCTTCGGTTTTTTTTATAAGCTCGGAAGATTCGTGGAGCACGCTGCTGCCAACCTGCTTCAATTTGTCCCCAACCTTTGAAGCCGTCTTAAAGTAGGCATCTCCTATATGAGAGCCTGTATCTTTTAACTTCTTGACAATTTTTTTGGACTGGCTCTTGGCCTTTTCTTTTATAGAAGAGGCAACATTCTGTACCTTTTCTCCGATCTTTTGGACAACTCTCCATTCCTCTGGCTCGCGGTTCAGCCTCCTGAGCCGGATATAAGAGATATTATCTACATAATTTCCAAGTAAAAAATAATAAGTTTCATGGCTACCCCTTTCTAAGCCTCTGTAAGCCCACCAATTCTGCTTCCTGACACCAGCATTAAAAAATATATAGGGATTGGAGGTAAGCTGTCCCAACTCACCGGACAATAAAATCCAATCATCAGGGGAAGGAAACAGGATATCACTAGGCATCTTGGGCACCACAGGGAATGGAGAAGGCGGTAAAACCATTTCGCCGCTACTGTGTCCATTCGAATCAAAAAGGGTTATAGCAATTGGCGAATCTGTTCCCGCTCCTGCAACATTTCCAGTCCATACCTCTATGGCATACAGGGTCTTCTGAGGGATAGGAGGGATATCAGATACTCTAAATATCTCTGTATTTTGATCAATTATTCCCATTGACTTCAATGTATCTGGAGACATCGATGAAGGATCAAATGGCCCCATAACCTTGGGATTGTCTTTGGTACTGTCAAAAAATATTAGTTTGTCATCATAAGGACCGTTTCCGACCATCCAAGAACTCCCCATCCTGGCCCCAAATACCTTAACCACAATACCACTGCAGTAATCATGACACGGCCTTATCTCTTTCAGGGTGCCTAATTCCTTCTTGACCTCTTTGCAATAATCAAAGCAGCTATCATGATACCGACACCCAATGTGACTTCCACACCTTTTGACCTGCCTGTAATACACCAAATAGTAACAGGTATTATCAGGACCGCTGATTAGCACCGCCCTGTCTGGCATATCCTGACACTGATCAGGACATTTTCCGCCACATGCGCCCCTGCATCCTCCACTTATTGGGATAGTTACACCATCTGCATAGGGAATGAGCGTCTTATAATCAAGCGATGCTGCAATCTTGCTACATGAAAGGGGAACTTTAACCTTCTTTGAATCTCTCTTTTGCTTACAAAAAGGCCCCTCAATAGATTCATCTGGCTTTGATTCGTACAAATCTTCTTCACTCTTGCTATCTTTGTCCCTGCCAAAAGCATCTAAGGAACTTGAATCCTTATCTTGAATCTGCCTTACTTGGTAACCAAGCCTGCGAAAATGTAATTTACAAAAAGCATGTCCTTCGCCATTAGCTCTACCGCCAATTTTCCACAAAAGCTCCGTAGCGCCATCGCCTTTTAAAAAGTTGGCCTTTTCATTTGAAAAAAGCTCTTCCCAACCCGATTCAGATTTTTCATAAAAGCTCCAACCAACAAAACCTGGCGTGCGGTTCCTTTCTATCTCTAAACGAAATTCAGTAGGCCTAGAAGGAATATCCCGGGGAGTCTCGGTCTGCTCGTAATTTTCAGATTCCATCCCTTTATCTATAAATTGGATGGCAGCCTGCCAGTTGTCATAACCAATTTTAATATAGCTTGAATCAGACTCGTTTAACTGATCATTTTGGCCGGCATGTATCACAAGACTCATCTCCTCACAGTTGTCACGAAATGACGTATTCTGCCACCATTGGCCGTATATAATCACCTTGCTCCAATTGGCAGGTAGAGGAATCGGATCTGAAAGAATATATGCATAACCTTTTGAAGCTAAATCTTCTTCCCTAGCATTTTTTATTTTGAATATGGCGTCTGTGCCTCCGTTAAGCACAACAGAGGAATTTTTTGACAATATGGTATGCCACCTTAAAGGTAACGGGGTAAGAGCCATCAAATGAACAGGAAATATTAACCCGAAAACCAATCCCCAAAGACAAATAAAATACCCTTTCATGATGTCTCTCCTTACAAATAGATCCCAGCCAAAACCTCAAGTCCAAAATTCAACTTAAATAGAAATCATCCATAAACATTAAGGGGATGGATTTTTTATGGGTTATTTAGAAAAAGAGGCAAACGGCTTATCAACATTCAAAGACAAAGGAAGGGAGTATAAAACAATTAGTTAGCCAAAACAAACTTAATCTGTCGAACAAATTTCAACTGTCACTATAGATATCACAGCACAACACCAAGATGCATAAATAATAACCCATTTAAAATCTATTAAAAATTGACTTAGCAAAAGCACCTATTTTTGTCAAGAACAGCAGGGCATGGCTTTAGGGACTATATATCGCCCACACAAATCGGCATCTATTTTGTTACAAATGGTGTTTAAATTTTTAATATAAGATGCTATAATGGTATTGTTTTTTCTTAGAAAAATTCCAGAAAAACAGGAGGTCGAATCATTTAAGCCATGTTTAAAGTAGGCGATCTGGCAGTCTATCCAGCCCATGGCGTCGGTCTAATTGAGGCCATTGAGGAAAAAGAAATCGGCGGATCAACCTTGGTCTTCTATGTAATGCGGATCCTGGAAAATGACATGAAGATAATGATCCCCAAAAACAATACCGAGGCCGTAGGATTGCGTTCCATTATATCTGCCAAGGATGTAGAAAGAGTCTATTCTATCTTAGAGGAAAAAGATGTGAAATTTACTCCACAAACATGGAACAGGCGCTACAGGGAATATATGGAGAGAATCAAAACCGGCTCCATCTTCGACCTCGCAGCTGTATTAAGGGATCTTTACATATTGCAAATGGACAAGCCCTTATCCTTTGGCGAAAAAAAGATGCTGGAAACAGCAAAAACGCTTCTGGTCAAAGAACTCTCTATTGCAAGGAATAAAGAAGAAGAAGAAATAGAACGGGGCATAGAAGAAATATTTGGGATAGAAGAAATCCAAACAGAGCCAGAACCAGACATGCTTCTGGAAATGAAGACAGACCTTTAAACAAGCCTGCGCAAGGACTTTCTTATTGTCAAAGGTCTCAGGAACTCCCCAACATATAGAACTGCATGTCGACTCTTCCTGTCATGGAGTCAGATTAGATAAATTCTTGTCGAAAAACATCTCTGAACTTTCAAGGACCAGACTAAAGGAATTGATAAAACAAGGGCTGGTCCTTTTAGACGACACCCCCTGCAGCCTGCCCAAACATAAGGTTAAGGCAGGGCAATCTATACGTGTCACATTGCCCAAACCGACTCCACTGGAAGTGCTTCCCAAGAAAATGAAACTAGAAATCATTTTTGAGGACGAGCATATAGTAGTGGTAAACAAACCTGCAGGCCTTGTAGTACATCCAGGAGCAGGCAACCTAGACAACACCTTGGTCCATGGGCTATTGCACCACTGTACCAATCTTTCTGGAATAGGTGGCAAGATTAGGCCAGGGATAGTTCACAGACTAGATAAAGACACTAGTGGCGTTATGGTTGTTGCCAAAAACGACACCGCTCATCAAACCCTTTCTCAACTTTTTAAGGAAAGGAAGGTGGAAAAAACATACCTGGCCTTGATTAAAGGAAAGCTCTCAGACAGGCAAGGTTTGCTAGAGCTGCCGATAGCACGCCACCCTATCAAACGTACAAAAATGACGGTGGACAAAAGACGGGGCAGATGGGCACTAACCAGATTCCAAGTCAAAAGGGACTTATTTGGTGCCCAACTGGTGCAAATTAGACTCCTTACCGGACGTACTCACCAGATACGTGTCCACATGTCTTACTTGGGCCATCCGCTTCTTGGCGATATTATTTATGGTGGGCCCAAGCTATTGCAACTTGAAAACGGTTATAAAATGGAATTCAGACGCCAGATGCTCCATTCATGGAAGCTGGCAATGCCACATCCCCTTCACCAAAACAAAAAATTAAGCTTTGAAGCACCCATTCCCCAAGACATGGCAGAAGCGATCAAAAAGCTTAATACAGCTTGACAGGAAATTAGTTGAGTCCCTCTCCAAATTTGCATTGAAAGTTTTTGACTCTTTTATTATCACATGGGTTTAAGGCTACCTCTAAAAATTGCTTCAAAAATAAGACGCATGGGGAAAAGAACTGTAAACACCTTACCAATATTTCAGGGGTCATCTTTTGGGGTAGCCCAGACAATCGAATCTGGGTCTTGCCTAAGATAGCCTTTAGTGATTTTGTTAAAAACAAGAACTTCAAGATATGGGAGCACAAATGGTTCACAGAATAGAAGTCTGCCTTAAACCAACACTTAAGGATGCCCTCGGCCTTAAGACATTAAAACGCGCCAGGGAAGATCTTGGATTACCTGTAGAAGACATAAGGACTTACAAAGTGTATCTGATAGAGATGGATCTCGACAGGTACACCCTGGAATCTATAGCCAGTGGGCCTTTTTCCGACCCGGTAGTCCAAAATTATACTATAGATAAACCTATAGCCAAAACAATTGCCAACTCAACAGATAGGCGCTGGAGCTGGTTAACAGAGGTAGGATTTAGGCCAGGAGTTACAGATAATGAGGGGAAGACCGCCCGCGAGGCCATTGAACTCCTTATCAAAAGACGCCTAAATCAAGACGAAGGGGTCTATACTTCAACTGGCTATCTTGTCAGCGGCTCGTTGGGGCAGGATCAGATAGAATCGTTAGCCAGGGACCTCCTTGCCAATGATCTCATTCAAAGGACCACCATTTGCCAATTTTCAGAGTTGGAACACTCTTATAAAGAGAATGATGGTCCCTTCTTTTTTGTGCCCCGCGTTAAAGAGGAGTCAAAAATCGAGATATTGGAATTTGACCTTGCCTCCATGAGTGATGAAGAACTAATGCAACTTTCAAAAGAAAGGGTGCTTGTACTGAGTCTAAAAGAAATGAAGATCTTGCAGTCTCACCTTAAAGACCCGAGGGTTTTGGAGGATAGGAAAAAGGTGGGGCTTGGCGGCAAATACACTGACTGTGAGCTAGAGGCTATCGCCCAGACATGGTCGGAACACTGTAAACACAAAATATTCAACGCCCTTATCCATTACACAACCCCTGAAGGCAAAGAAGAGATTAACAGCCTTTTTAATACCTACATCAAAGGAGCCACACAAAAGATCCGGCAGGCCCTTGGCGACAAAGACTGGTGTCTTTCCGTCTTTAAAGACAACGCGGGAGTGATCAGCTTTACAGACGAACTCAACGTTGCATTTAAGGTTGAGACCCACAACAGCCCTTCTGCCCTAGATCCCTATGGAGGAGCGTTGACAGGTATTGTTGGTGTAAACAGGGACCCTTTTGGCACAGGACTAGGGGCCAAGCTGGTCTTCAATACTGATGTCTTCTGCTTTGGACCTCCAGACTACAATAAGCCTATCCCCAAAGGGCTGCTTCACCCCAAAAGGATATTTGAAGGGGTAAGAGAAGGGGTAGAGCATGGCGGCAACCAAAGTGGCATACCAACAGTCAACGGCTCCATTGTCTTTGACGAACGCTATCTAGGGAAACCCTTGGTCTTTTGTGGTACTGGCGGCATAATGCCCAAGACCATTGGAGGCCGGCCATCTTATGAAAAAAAGGCTAGGCCAGGCGATGCCATAGTCATGTGTGGCGGTCGCATAGGTAAGGATGGAATACATGGCGCCACTTTCAGCTCTGAGGAGCTGCACGAGGGCTCTCCAGCTACTGCCGTACAGATAGGTGATCCAATCACCCAAAAAAAGATGACCGACTTTTTGTTAAGGGCACGAGATCTTGGCCTTTATAACTCCATAACTGACAATGGCGCTGGCGGGCTATCATCATCTGTGGGAGAGATGGCCCTCGAGTCAGGCGGATTTGAGCTTCATCTTGACAGAGCCCCCTTAAAGTATCCGGGTCTCCAACCATGGGAGATTCTTGTATCTGAAGCACAGGAAAGGATGACCGTTGCTGTTCCCCAGGAAAAGCTTAATGAATTTCTTGCGTTATCAGAAAAAATGGGGGTGGAGTCAACTGTCCTTGGCCAATTTACAGATTCTGGCAAATATCATTGCCTCTATAATGGTAAAACGGTTGCATATCTTGATATGGAATTTATTCATGAGGGTGTTCCGCAAATGGAACTGACTGCAATTTGGCAGAGGCCAAAACATCAGGAGCCAGAATTTCCGTGTCCAGATAACCTTGGGAAAGAGCTCAGAGAACTTCTGTCAAGATACGATATATGCAGCAAAGAATATGTGGTGCGCCAATATGACCATGAAGTTCAGGGAGGGAGCGTTATAAAACCCCTTTGCGGAATATTAAATGACGGGCCAAGTGATGCAGCCATAATAAGACCTGACCTAAATCGTTTGGAAGGGCTTGTAGTATCACATGGTATCTGTCCCCGCTATAGCGATGTTGATACATATCATATGGTATGTGCGGCTGTGGACGAGGCTGTAAGAAACGCATTATGTGTAGGAGCCAAATTTGACGAGATGTCTGGCCTCGACAACTTTTGCTGGTGTGATCCAGTGCAGTCAGAAAAGACGCCTGATGGCCACTACAAACTCGCTCAACTGGTGCGAGCTAATAAGGCCCTTTATGAAATCTGTACCTCTTATATGATTCCTTGTATCTCTGGGAAAGACTCAATGAAAAATGATGCTACCATAGGAGGGGTAAAAATCTCTATTCCGCCTACATTATTATTTTCTCTGATAGGGAAAATAGATGATGTAAGAAAAGCACTAACCATGGATGTCAAAAATCCAGGTGATCTGGTATATGTGCTTGGCAAAACCTATAATGAACTTGGTGCCTCTGAATATATGGCTAGCAAAAACCATATAGGCAATTCTATTCCCAAGGTCCGTATCAAAGAGGCGGTATCTCGATACAAGGCCCTCGCCATGGCTACTGATCAAGGACTTATAGCCTCTTGTCATGACTGCTCCGACGGGGGACTTGGTGTCTGTCTAGCAGAAAAGGCCTTCTCAGGCGGCCTGGGGATGGACATTGATCTTTCGGCAGTACCTGCCGAAGATATAGATAGAATCGATTACCTTCTCTTTAGTGAAAGTCAAAGCCGTTTTGTTTGCACCGTAGACCCCAAAAACAAGAAGGCATTTGAATCTGTAATGGAAAATACGGCCTTCGCCCTGATTGGTCAGGTAAACGATACTAATAATTTGACATTATCTTTTAATGGTCAAAAAATAGTAGACGAACCTATAGAGGAGCTCAAAAAGGCATGGCAAAGCCCACTCTGGTGGTAGACAAGGGTCTTTCCCAAAAACAAGTGAAAGAGATTATAGAAGAAGAGGCCTTTCTAATAAAACATTCAGGAGAGACCCCTGAAATCGCATTTCATTCTGGTCTTTATTACCTATTCGAAGATCCAGAAGGACCTAGACTAAGCCCCGCCAAGGTGGATATCTCTTTAATGAAAGAGGCGGTCCTCGAACGTTATACAAAGATACTACTTAGAGACCTTAAACCTGCCAATAGAGACAAAAAGATATATCGGGGGCTAGCACGATCTATTGCCAACTGGCATAGAATGAAAAAATTTTGCCAAAAGGAAGGATTTCCAATAGAAAACATTCGAAAAGAGGCAGCTAAACACCTAATCCATTTCCTAAAAAACGAGATAACAGAAGTTGGTAGCGGTGAACGCATATCCTGTATCAATTGTACATATGATGAATTAAAAGAGTTTGCCAGAGAACTTGGAATAGAACCAGAAGACCTTCCAAACGAGTTGGAAAAGCTGTGCATGAACCAGTAAAGGAAAACATTTCGCCTGCAGCAGGAAACGAACCTTGGACAGAAAAACTTTCTGGAATAGTGGCCCTGTGTCTAGCTTTGGCAATACTGGTATGTGGCCTTTGGATATATCTACCATTTTTTGAGCCGATTTGCTGGGCCATTATCCTGTCACTCTTTTTTCATCCTCTTTACCAAAAACTTGTTAAGCTCTTGATGGGGCAAAAAATTCTTTCAGCCTTTATCATGTGCTTTCTCATTGTGGCCTTTATTATCATCCCTGCATTTTTTTTAATCACAAGCCTTACATCTGAAGTAGTCCGTGTATACACAGCAGGAATGGCAAATCTACAAACTTTAAACATCGACCTTATACCAGATCCAAACCGTTATCCAACCCTTAACAAACTCACGATTAAGCTTTTAAAGGCCTTTAAGCTCTACGGAACGGATCTGCATGGAACTTTAGCAGAGCTGACCCGCTCAGCAGGAGAATACTTTTTTAAAAAGGGAACTGTAGTCTTTAGAAATATAGCCGTTCTTATTTTCAAGTCTTTTCTCATGCTGGTTATTCTCTTTTATCTGTTTACAGATGGAGAAAATATGCTTAAGGCCTTTAAGGGGCTTCTTCCACTCAAAAAGGAAAACGTTGAAAGATTTATGAAGCTTACATCAGACGTCTTGGCAGCCACCCTTTACGGCAACCTGTTTACAGGGGCTATCCAAGCAGGCCTTGGCATATTCATCTTTTGGGCCTTGGACTTCTCTGCGCCAATATTATGGGGAACCATCCTCGGTCTTGGCACCTTTGTGCCTATGATAGGGACTGCAATAGTATGGGCGCCTGCAAGCATATATCTCTTAGTTACTGGTCAATACTTAAAGGGTGCAGCACTTTTGGCATTTAGTCTCTTAGTTATAAGTCAAATAGACTACTTTTTGAGGCCCTACCTGATCAGTGGCAAGACAGAACTCCACAACCTTTTTCTGTTTCTTGGCATAATCGGAGGAATAAATGTCTTTGGTCTTCTTGGCCTTATCCTTGGTCCCATGATAATTGCATTATGTATGTCCATATTGGAGCTTTACAGACTAAACCTTCTTGAAAGAGAACAGTCATGGAAAAGTGGCCTTCTTATCTGAACTTGCTTGAAACTGGCGAACTCGAAGCTCGCGCAAGAAGAGCCAAGACACTCCTTTCTTCCTGTACCCTATGCCCTCATGAGTGTAAAGTGAACCGAATTGAAGACGAAAGGGGATTCTGCCGCGTAGGCCAAAAGGCAATAGTTGCAAGCTTTGGAGCCCATTTCGGTGAAGAACCGCCTATTACAGGCAAAAGGGGCTCTGGAACTGTATTTTTCTCTGGCTGTAACATGAAATGTGTATTTTGCCAAAACTTTGAAATCAGCCAAGAGTTGGAAGGCCAAGAGATAGAAAAAGAATATCTTGCCTTCGTGTTTCTCTCTCTTCAGGAAGGAGGCTGTCATAATGTTAACCTTGTTACGCCAACACATGTACTACCCCAAATATTGGAAGCCTTGGTGATAGCAGCCAAGGAAGGGCTTAAAATCCCTATTGTATATAACTGCGGCGGTTACGAATCGATTAACAGCTTGAAGCTCCTTGAAGGAGTTGTGGATATCTACATGCCTGACATAAAATATTCTAACAACCAAACAGCCCTTAGATATTCAAAAATAAAAGGTTACTGGGATCACTGCCAAAGGGGGGTAAAAGAAATGTTCAGGCAGGTAGGTAACCTAAAGATCGACAACTCTACAGGAGCGGCAACAAGAGGGCTCCTTATCAGGCACCTGGTGTTGCCTCAAGATATCTCTGGCACCAAACAGGTATGTCGCTTCATATCGCGAGAACTTTCCCCTGAAACGGTGGTTAACATAATGGATCAATACAGGCCATGTGGCATGGCAAAACAGTATCCACCCCTTGACAGACCAATTACTCCAGAAGAATTTGCAAGAGCAGTTAAATGGGCTCATGAAGAGGGGCTCACGAATCTTTTGACATTTTAATGATAAAATCTGAGGTCCTAGCAAAACTCGCTCTATTCTATATTGATGGTGCCTCAAAATGAACCGCATATTCGTTGTAGGAGACATACATGGTTGTATAGATAAGATTCAAAGACTCCTATCAAAGATGCCGATCAGATGGGACAAGGACATGCTTGTTTTTCTTGGAGATTATGTGGATCGGGGGCCTGATCCGGCAGGTGTAGTCCAGTTAATGATAGAGCTTAAATCCGAACATCCAGACAGGGTCATTTGTTTAAAGGGCAATCACGAAGTCATGTTTCTAGACTATCTAAAGGAAGGCCCTCTCTCTAAGGCATTTGTCAATTTTGGTGGGATAAGCACCCTTGAAAGTTATGGAATAAGCCCTAAATGTGAAACAAAAGAAAGAAAGCATCTGGTACCATTTTCTCACTTACAGTTTATACAGTCCCTTCCCATCAGTTTTGAGATCTCTGACTTCTTTCTAGTTCATGCAGGGGTTAAGCCTGGGATTTCTTTGGATAATCAAAAGGAAGAGGACATGCTGTGGATTCGACACGAGTTTATAAGGTCTGACTATAACTGGGGCAAAAGAATCATCTTTGGCCATACACCTTTTGATTCACCCTTTATCATGCCAAATAAGATAGGCATTGATACCGGGGCGGTATACGGAGGCAGGCTTACATGCCTGATTCTCCCAGATGTGGACTTCATATTTGTATAAAAAATACAAATGATAACGCTTCAGAAAAGGGACTCGGCATCATGAAAAGGAAAAAGGATATCAAAAGCAGTTTGGAAAAAAGGCTGGAAGACCCTAGAATAAAAAATCAATATCTAAAAGAGGTTGAAAGGTTGTTTCAAGGTGCAAAAGGAGATCCCAACCATGAAAAGGAGCTGCAAAGGCTTCATGATTCCTTTGGCACAAACAGATTTAAAAAACAGGCAAAGGCCTATATAAAGAAATACGGCCTTCCAGATGATTGGGGGGCCTTGATCCTGTTGCTCGATCTGGAAGGAGAGGTACAGATAGTAATTGATGCCATGGAAAAACTACTTGAAATGTCAAAACAACTGCCTGCTCCCAAAAAGAAGGGTCTTAAAAGCAAGCTCAAAACACTGAGCTTTACTACAAAAGACCTGACCATTGCAGAAGTGGCACAAGAGATAGCCGAAGAAATATAAAAAAATGTCTTGGCAAAACGACATAGATGACTATTTGGCCTTTGTGGCAGTAGAAAAGGGACTTTCTTCTCAAACCCTTGATGCATACAGTTTTGATCTTAATGAATTCAGCTCTTTTGTGTCAAAGCTTGGCTGCAAACATCCCGAACAGGTGGGGACACGGCATGTGCTTAAATGGCTTGCTCAACTGAGAGCAAAAGGCATATCGCCACGGAGTTGCGCCAGAAAGCTCTCTTCCCTGCGCGGATTTTTTCGTTACATGCTTATTGAAAACAGGATATCAGCCTCTCCTACTGCTGTTGTTGGAAACCCAAAGGTTGGCAGAAAATTGCCAACAGTACTTACTGCCGAAGAGGTGACAAGACTTTTGCAACAGCCCGATATAGCCAAGCCAACCGGACTGAGAGACAAGGCCATTCTCGAAATTTTATACTCATGCGGACTAAGGGTGTCCGAAGCGGCAGGGTTGCAAATGAGTCAAATCAATCTAAGATCTGGGTTTATAAAGATAAAAGGAAAGGGAAACAAAGAAAGGATAGTTCCTCTAGGAGAAGAGGCAAAATTTTGGCTTGAAAAGTACCTAGAAAAGGCGCGTCCCAAACTCCTAAACAAGGCCAACAGTTATTACTGCTTTGTCGGCAGAAGAGGCAAGCCCATTTCTAGGCAAAGACTTTGGCAAATAATAAAGGCCTACAGCATAAGGGCAGGCTTGTCTAATAAGGTCTACCCACACTGCCTGCGCCATTGTTTCGCTACCCATCTACTTGAGGGCGGAGCAGACCTTCGAGCGGTACAGCTTCTCCTAGGACACAGTGATATTACTACTACCCAGATCTACACCCACCTTGAACTTGGTTATCTGAGAAATATCCACAAAAAATATCATCCAAGACCATAAATTAAAAAACTACAAAAAAAATTCAATTCTCGATTTTTAATCGATACCTCTATAATTGCTAGCAAACAAAAGATATCTTTTCTCTATCGAGTAATTTACATTTTCCAAATCTAAGAAAATAAAAAACCAAGCATTTTAAGAATAGCTTTTTATATCAAAATGTTTCTAAAGTAAATTCGGGCCCCTTGCCTGTATCGTATCTCATGGAGATTCTGAAGGTCTTATTTTGAACGTCAAGGGGAATGATCTTCTTTTCATAACCATTGCACCTTATTATTATCTGTCCAGAGTCTGTCATTCTCCCTGTCATTTCAATAGAAAGATCATTAATGGCATTTTCTACCTTGGAAATCTGTTCAGATAGACGATCCATCTTTTCCTTTAATTCACCTATCTCCTCTTGGACATCCAACATAAGCTTGAGTTGTTTTGTTAAGATGTGCAGATCAAAGACTAGTTTTTCCTCAAGACTTGCCATCTTGGCTCTAAGCTTGTCCACACTTATACTTCCAAGGAGTATCATTGTAGCAAATTGTTTTAAGACAGGTATCAAGGCCTTGCCATCTTCATTGAGAATGCTTTGGGCAAGCTGCATCTTCTGTCCAAACACTGCTCCTCTGTTTTTCAATGCCTCCTTCTTTCGTTCTATTTCAGTATTTAACTCCCGTTCCTGCGATCTGAGTTGAGAATATAGTTGAAACAATCTCTTCCCAATCTCTATCTCTGCCATATTTCTGACATTTATTCCAGAAGCAACTATCTGATTTGCCTCTATTTCTGTTCTTCCCACCAGTATCTCGCTTGTCCCCTCTGGCCGGATTTCAAGAAACTCCGTTTTTATAACCCCTTCGCTAATCTCCTTTTTGATACAAATCCTGTTTTTTGCCACCAAAGTGGCCTTCCTAGCGGCTCCTATCACCATATCAGAACCAGAACGAATAAAATTTTTGGCAAAATTAATTATAACAGGACCAGTCGCATCTACAGTCTCTCCTTCTACTGCACCCTTTACCATTAATGAACCATCTATTATAACGGCAAAACATCCACGGATGTCTCCTTCTACAACCAGATCCGCCTTACATCTTAGCTCATTACTAACACCCTTAAAGTTGCCAGTATTGAAATCGATATCTTTGACTTTAATTTGGTTTTTTATTGAGATCTTTCTCAAATTCTCTTCACATGGGCTTCCCTCAAATCCACAGATTATGATACCAGCCTTTTTCGCGTAATAGTCCCAAACACGTCTACTAGTTTCCGGATCAAAATCATCCTTAGTATAAAAACCGTCTTTCACCTTAACTGGAGCCGGTTTACCAGCCTTTGCCATTATGGGAAAGCCCAACACATCTGTACCTTCTGTCCCAGAGGAAGGCTCAAAAATCCTAAAAACGAGTTGATCTTTGGATGCCTGGGGAAAACGGTTAACCTCACGAAAATCCATGCTACCATCTGGCAAAAGACGGCCTGGTTGTAATTTAAAATCGAAAAAAAGCTTAATGTAACCATCTTCACCGTCGACCGGCTCGCATCCACGTACAGTCAAAGTCGAGATGCCTGGCATGGTATTTATTTCTACTTGGCGAGGCCTTAGATGACGCTCTTTAGCTGGAGCAACAAATGTAAATACATCTTGATCTCCAGAACCAATTTGTCTGGCTATATCATCAGGTAGGCTGATAAAATAGTCTCTCAAGACTATCTCTATGGCCTTTAAAAGGTTATTGGCTCCTATACGAGTTCCCGAGGGAAGATCCATAGCAACAGCCAGTATATCAGAATCAACCTTTACCTCCTCTCGCGTTTCCTTAATCCACTGGGCAGCCTCAATAGGCGACGAATCACTGTCAAGGTCAGCTAAAGCCCTTGCAGAATCATCTGGCATTGTTGCGTATTGATCACTCCTTGTTTCTTCCATCAAATTCATCTCTTCATCCACAGGCCCCACACCTTCTACAAACCTGCAAGTTGCAAAAGGCCGTCTCTTGCGCCCTCTGCGCCCTCTTCCACTGGGCCAAAAGAAAATTCCTCTTTACCCGATGGTTAATTACTTCCCATGGAAGCTCCTCTTCCAATCTTCTTTCCTTAAGGTAATTTTCGGCAATATTTGAGATTTCCTTAACTATCCTTTTATTTCCAAGGCCTCTTAAGACAAAGCTACCAAGGATTTTCCCTAACCTTTCATCTCCCCGGCTAAGAAGCGCCTGCATAATGCTGCCTTCGATTGAATCGAGCCGTAGCCTTATATTTGGGACAGATCCAAGCATCTCTCTAAGAATCTTTCTGCGTCTTTTCAGAACATTAGATTCAACAAAGGCTACCCACTGGAAAGGAGTCCAGGCCTTTGGGACAAAGGTAGCTACAGAGACAATGATCTTTCCTGCACGCCCCCTCCCCCTTGCAAAAGCAAGCATGATATCTCTTACCTTCTTGGAAAGGATTGCAATCTCCTCTACATCATCATCTTCCTCCATAGGAAGCCCTATCATGAAATAAAGCTTTAAATTTCTGAGTCCCACACGTGCCAAGATCTCGGCAGCAGAAACTATCTGCTCTTCTGTAAGGTTCTTATTAATAATCCTTCGTAACCTTTCGGAACCAGCCTCAGGGGCAATGGCAGCAGTATAATTCTTGGATCTGACAAGAAGCCTTACAAATTCTTCTGTGAGAGCATCTGCCCTCAAAGAAGAAAAACCAAGCTGGAATCCCTTTTTTATCAGGCCCTCGCAAAGACCGGAAATAATGCTGCTACTTGCATATTCAAGTCCAACAAGGCCAACTTTTCTTGCTCCTTTTGTGTCGGAAAGGGTATAATTTATGGCCTCTTCCGACCAGTTTCTTGGCGGCCTATAGACAAAACCTGCTGCACAAAACCTGCAGCCCCTGCCACATCCTCTGGTAATCTCAAGGAGAAAGGTGTTAGGAAATGACGAACGGTCCGACACCACAACTGTATGAGCTACTGTTGAAAGCCCTTTTTTTGAAAACGCTGGAGTTACTATACCCTTTCCCCTTGAGTGAATACCAGGACAATAGACACCGGCTAAACTTTCAGCCAACTCTGTAAGAAGCCTATCTTTTCTACTGCTGTTTATATCCCTATTTATTAAAAAACTTACAAGATCCTCATATATCGCCTCAAAATCTCCAAGGAGAAACGCATCCACGAAATCAGCTACAGGAGAAGGATTGATCTGACAGGCCACGCCTCCTGCTAAAATCAAGGGGGAGTCATAAGGTGCCCTATCCTTTCTCAACGGGGGAATGCCAGCCTGCATAAGAAAGGGGGCAACATTTAGATAGCTTAATTCAAAACTGATGGAAAATATGATTATATCGAACTCTAAAACATGCCTGTTAGACTCTGCAGATCGGAAGTCATAAGAAATCCCATTATAAAAAAAACGCTCTGCAACAATGTCTTCATTACAGTTTAGCAGCTCATAAACTCGCTGGAAACCCAGGTTGGCCATTGCAAGGCCATAAGAATCTGGAAAGACGATTGCTACAGAACGTTTTCCTCGCCAGCGTTTTTTAATAACACCGGCCTCCTGCCTATTTATATTTCTAGCTGTCAACTATTGATCGTTTTCCTGCTCCATCTTCGCAAGCTCCTCGAATCTTATATCAATTCCAAGAACTCCGATTATCTCGTCATCCTCGTTTCTTATCGGCCCAGAGACGGTAATACATAGGGCATTAGTTATACGAGAGGTATAAAAATCAGATACATGAATCTTTCCATCCTTCAATGGAGCGATAAACCAGGGCCTGTTAGAAAAATCGCTGTCAAGCTTGTAGCTTGCATACTTACCTCTGTCCTCTATATGAGTAATGTTGTGAGTGATTTTTTCACCTTCCGAATTCACTACATAAAGAAACTGGATAAACGGATTTTCTTCAAGCACGCACTTGAGCAAAGGCTCGATCTTTCCTGGATCCATGGAACGCATCTCTGGCCTGTCAACAAGATCTTCCACCAAATGATAGGCAAGATCATGCGCGCGCCTTTTGAGCTTATCAAAATCAGAGGTGAACAATTCGGGCAGATATTTCCTAGCTAGGGCCTCCATCTCCTCTTTGGACATGGAGGTTATCCTGCCATGCTCATACTGTTTCATGACTTGTTTGTACATTCTGACAATCCCAGGATGCCTCTTATCTATCATCTTGTCTCCGCTCAAACCAAGATGGGAGTTGACCCAATGTGCTATGCCAGCAGTACCTGACTTATCAGAAATGATAACTGCAATAGGCCTTCCAAGGATCTTCTTTGTATCAAAGATATTGTATATTTCTTCATTTTTCATAAGGCCATCTGCATGTATGCCTGCGCTTGTGGCATTAAAATCCTCTCCAACTAATGGATAGTTGGCAGGTATGTGAACACCAAGTTCTTTCTCAAAGAACCTTGCCATTTCTGTAATGGCCAGGGTATTAATTCCATCTGTCTGTCCCCTAAGGGCTATCCTTTCAATAAGCAAGGCCTCTATAGGGGTATTTCCGGTCCGCTCTCCAAAACCTAGAAGCGTACCGTTAATTGCACCGCACCCATAAAGCCAAGCAGTTGTTGCATTAATTACCACCTTATGAAAATCGTTATGTCCATGCCACTCGAGGAGTTCTCCTGGCACCCCTGCATCATCAATCATAGCCCGCACGACTTTTGCCACACTCCTTGGTAGAGCAGCACCTGGATAGGTGACACCGTAACCCATGGTATCACACATCCTAATTTTTATATCTATGCCAGATTCTTCCCTGAGCTTCATAAGCTCTATGGCAAAAGGCACACAGAAACCGTATATATCTGCCCTTGTTATGTCTTCAAAGTGACACCTTGGCCTTATACCAAGATCAAGGGCCGCCTTGACTGTTGCAAGATAGGCCTCCATAGCCTCAAGACGCGTCTTTTTGAGTTTTAAATATATATGATAATCTGAGGCAGAAGTAAGAATCCCTGTCTCTGCAAGCTCCATTTCCTTGACAAGCTTCAGATCTTCCTTCTTTGCCCTGATCCATCCAGTTATTTCAGGGAACTGATATCCCTTTTCCCGGCAGACCTCTACTGCCTTTTTGTCCTTGTTAGTGTAAAGGAAAAATTCCGACTGGCGTATAATACCCTTTGGCCCACCCATTTCATGAAGAAAATCAAATATTTTACTTATCTGCTCCACTGTATAAGGAGGACGGGCCTGCTGACCATCCCTGAAGGTCGTATCTGTAATCAACATATCCTTGCACGGTTCTGGAGCAAGATATCTGTGATCAAAGGCTATACGGCAGACCTCTTCATATGGAAAGAGGTCCCTCATAAGATCAGGCTCTTCCCGCTCTACAAGCCTAAAGTTTTTTCTATAATCGAGGAGTCCTCTTTTATCGTTCCATTTAATCATATCTTTCTCCTTTTTCAGTCGTAACTATAGGGTACCTCTAAACAATTCTTTTTCTGTTCAATATTAACCAGAGATGGCCTTCATGGCCAAAATATTAGTCTGCCAAGACAATTTTCTAACTTAATCTATTCAGCCCTTTTCCAATCTGGCTTAAGATACAGCTCTGCCAGCTGAGCCATGTTCACCTCTGCAGGTGCCCTTGCCATAAGACATTGGGCCTTCTGGGTCTTCGGAAAGGCTATCACATCCCTGATTGTGTTCCTGCCCGCCATTAGCATAACAAGTCTATCGAGACCAAAAGCAATTCCCCCATGAGGAGGCGCGCCATAGGTAAGGGCCTCCAGCAAAAAACCAAATTTCTCTTCTGCTTCTTCATCTGATATGTTTAAGGTCTTGAAGACCTTTCTTTGCAGACTTGGCTGATGAATACGTATACTTCCACCACCTATCTCGATACCGTTCAATACAAGATCATAGGCCCTTGATCGCACAGCACCAGGGTCTGAATCAAGAAGTCCAACATCTTCCTTCATTGGAGCAGTAAAAGGATGATGAAGGGCCTTAAAACGCCCTTCATCTTCGTCAAACTCCAGGAGCGGAAACTCTGTTATCCAGACAAAATCAAAACGGTCTTTGGGTATCAGGCCACGCATTCTTGCAAGCTCAAGCCTGAGTTCACCAAGCACTCTAAAAACGGTTGCCTTCTGATCCGCTCCGAAAAAGAGTATGTCTCCAGGAGCTGCGTCTAGTCTCTCCATCATGGCCTTTTGTTCTTCATCTTTAAAAAATTTTGCAATAGGAGACTGCCAAGAGGCATCCTCTTTTATCTTTACCCAAGCAAGTCCCTTGGCACCAAGAGATTGAGCAAACTCAGTAAGGACATCAAGATCCTTCCTGGACAGATCAGCCATCGCCTTTGCGTTAATAGCCTTAACAACCCCTCCAGCAGAAACAACCGAATTAAAGACCTTCAAGCCACAACTTGCGGCTATATCGCTAACATCAACAAGCTCAAGCCCGAAACGCATATCCGGCCTATCTGTTCCAAATCTTTCCATTGCCTCTTTGTAAGAAAGTCTCTTAAAAGGAATCTGGACCTCTATGCCAAGAGTCTGTTTAAAGATAGACTCCATGAGCCCCTCTATTAGCTCTATAACATCATCCTCCTTTACAAAAGACATCTCCATGTCTAACTGGGTAAACTCCGGCTGCCTGTCTGCCCTTAAATCCTCGTCCCTAAAACAGCGAACTATCTGAAAATATTTCTCCATTCCAGCTATCATGAGGATCTGTTTGTAAAGCTGGGGAGACTGGGGCAAGGCATAAAATTTCCCAGGGTTTACCCTGCTTGGTACCAAGTAGTCCCTTGCACCCTCTGGAGTACTGCGAGTAAGCATGGGTGTTTCGATCTCAAAAAATCCTTTTTGAGAAAGGAATATTCTCATAGCCTGACATACATCATGCCTAAGCCTCAGGTTTTCCAGCATAACAGGGCGCCTAAGGTCTATATAACGGTATTTGAGCCGAACGTTCTCGGAAACTTCCTTCTCCTCATCCAGCGGAAATGGCGGGGTTTTGGATGTATTTAGGATTCTCAGTTCCTCACAGGCAACCTCCACCATGCCTGTCTTGATCTTAGGATTTTCCATCCCCTCTGGGCGCCTTCTGACCTTGCCTCTAACGGCAATTACGTATTCACTCCTCAGAGAATGGGCCTTTTCATGGGCCTCTTTATTGACCTCTGGTGCAAAAACCACCTGAGTAATGCCTGCCCTGTCTCTCAAATCTACAAAGATAAGGCCGCCATGATCCCTCCTCCTGTGCACCCAGCCCATAAGGGTGACTTCAGACTCGAGACTTTCTTCTGTGATACTGTAGCAATCGTGGGTGCGTCTAAGCTCTCCCATTGGTTCCATTGTTGCTCTCCTTGTCAATCAGCTCTTTATCTCTTTGTCTTCTCAAGGAGTATTTCTGGAAGATCGTCAAGATCCAAAACTTCCTGCTCCTTGGTCTTCATGTTTCTCAAGATCGCCTCTTCCTCATCCATTTCCTTCTCACCAACAATCAGACAATATCTGGCCCCAGCCTTGTCAGCCTGTTTCATTTGAGACTTGAGACTCTTATCCTCAAGAGAATATTCCACCTTAAGACCATTACGCCTTAAGTACCCTAACCAGTAAAGCGCCTCGCTACGTGCCTCTTCTCCAAGAGCGGCTATAAAAAGATCTATCTGTTTGGGCTCTAGCTCGTCCCTCATTAGAAGCAAAAGCCTTTCAACCCCTATAGCCATTCCCACACCTGGAAGCTCTGGCCCACCAAGTAGCTTAGACAGACCATCATAACGTCCACCTGCAGCCACTGTACCTTGGGCACCAAGGCCTCTTGCCTTTAATTCAAAGGTAGTGCGCCTATAATAGTCTAGCCCTCTTACAAGATAGGGATTTTGCACAAAAGGTATACCAAAGGCCTCAAGGGCATCAAGCACCCTGCCCATGTGAGAAGCACATTCGGGACATATATAGTGTTTCATAACTGGCGCAAACTTGAGTACTCTCTGACACTCATCATTCTTGCAATCAAATACACGAAGGGGGTTAAGCCGGGCACGCCTTTGGCAATCCTTACACAAATCCTCCATATTGTTTTGGAGAAAATAAAGGAGGTCTTTTCTGTGAAGTGGTCTGCACTCGGGACATCCAAGGGAGTTTACTTCCAGTAACAAATCTTCTTCTTTTGCAAACCTGGAAACTATTTCATAGGCAAGGAAAATCACTTCTGCATCGGCGATAGGAGAACCACTTCCAATATATTCTGCATTTAATTGATGAAACTGGCGTAATCTGCCCTTTTGGGGACGCTCATGCCTGAACATAGGTCCCATAGTATAAAGTTTTAGTATTGGAAACAAATTATATAATTTGTGTTCTATAACAGCCCTAAGAATACCTGCTGTGGCCTCTGGACGCAGGGTCAAGAGCTGGCCATTCCTGTCTTCAAAGGTATACATCTCCTTTTCAACAATGTCTGTATGCTCGCCAATTCCCCTGGCAAAAACTTCTGTCTTTTCCAGAATAGGGATCCGAATCTCCTGCAGATTACAACCTTCAAAGACCTGCCTTGCTACTCTCTCTATTTTTTGCCGTTTCCTTGCCTCCTCAGGCAACACATCCTTAAATCCCTTGACAGCCTTCAGGGTCACTTTTTTCTCCTTTGCATTAACAAAATCCGTATTAGTTTAATTGCACTAACAGCTTTCTCTGCCAAAAATTTGCAGGACAAAAATATCCAGCCCTCTATGAATTCAGCTCTTGAGAGGAATTTAAACCGAAAAAGTGGTTTGATTGGGCCTTGAACAGTATATATTATTTGGATGAACTCCGCTCTATTTACTTCAACAACATCATAATTTCAAGTTTAATGAGATGATCTGTCAAGAAATATTAAAAGTAATAAATCTAAGCAATGAATCTTATAAATAAGGTCTGGAAAGATGGCTTCTGATTCCAAGAAGCCGCAATTTCTCATGGAAAAGAGGACTGGCAAAAAGATAGTAATCCATGTATCTGGTAACTGGACCATTGACAAAGTACCTCCATCGCCAGAAGACATAATTCAGAGTCTGCGTGAGCTGTTACCAATAGAACAAGTAACTGTTGATGCACAAAAGCTAAAACGTTGGGACAGCACATTTGTCCTTTTTCTGTCAACCCTTAAGACATTTGCAAAGCAACATGGCGCGGAATTTCACATGAATGCTGTGCCAGAAGGCGCTCTTCATCTACTTACCTTATCTGTTAAAGGTCCTGCAGCAAGTCCTGTATCGCAATACGAAAAGAAGCCCCATCTACTTGCCAAGATAGGCCGGATCTCTTCACAGATAGCCAAGACCATTGTTGGCTTCCACTCATTTCTTGGCGAGGTGGTACTTGGTTTTGCCAATATTTTTACCGGAAAAAGTAGGCTGCGTTTTGGAGACTTTCTTCTATATATGCAACATGCAGGTGCCATGGCCCTTCCCATAGTAAGTCTCGTAAGTTTTTTGGTTGGGCTTATTCTGGCCTTTGTGGCAACAGTACAGCTCAAGATATTTGGTGCACAGATCTTTGTTGCAGATCTCGTAGGAATTGCAATGGCTAGGGACATGGGAGCAATGATGGTGGGCATCATAATGGCTGGACGCACAGGTGCCACCTATGCAGCCCAGCTTGGCACCATGCAAGTCAATGAGGAAATAGATGCCTTAAGGACCTTGGGCCTTAGACCAATAGAGTTCCTTGTTATTCCAAGGATTATGGCCCTCTCCTTAATGATGATTCCATTGTGTGTATATGCAGACCTGCTTGGCATCGCTGGAGGGGCGGTGGTAGGAGCAGGCTTCAGTGACGTAACCCTGCTTCAATATATTTCCGAGACCCAGAAGGCAGTACCCCTGAACCACTTTTTTATTGGTCTAGTGAAGTGCTTTGTTTATGGAATAATCGTAGCGCTGGTGGGTTGCAGAAAGGGGCTTTCCTGTGGCAGGAGTGCTGCGGCAGTAGGTAAAGTTACTACATCGGCGGTAGTAACATCGATAGTATGGATAATCGTTGCCTGTGCCATAATAACCATAATCTGTTACGTTTACGGTATATAAACTTGAAAAGGGGCCTTTGAGTATAATGGACAAGATCCCTCATATTAAGGTGGAAGACCTAACAATGGCATATGGAGACAAAGTCATTCAGAAACACTTAACTTTTACAATATATAAAGGCGACATTTTTATAATAATGGGGGGTAGCGGATGCGGGAAAAGCACCCTTTTAAAACACCTGATAGGACTCATCCGCCCCAACAAAGGCAGAATACTTTTTGACAATATAGACTTCTGGGCCACTTCCCAAGAAAAACGGCTTGAGATAATGAAAGGCTGTGGAGTACTATATCAAAGTGGGGCACTTTGGTCATCAATGACACTTTTAGAAAATGTGGCTCTGCCATTAGCTGAATTTACAACCCTTCCCCAAAGGACCATTAAGGCCCTTTGCTCGCTAAAGCTCCGTCTAGTTGGGCTTGGGGGCTATGAAAACTATTATCCTTCTCAGTTGAGCGGCGGCATGAGAAAGAGGGCCGCCCTTGCACGGGCAATGGCAATGGATCCGAAAATATTATTCTTTGACGAACCTTCTGCTGGCCTTGATCCGGTAAGCTCAAAACACCTAGACGACCTCATAGTTGAAATCAGAGACAGCCTTGGATCTACTGTAATAATAGTCACCCATGAACTTGCAAGCATATTTTCCATAGGAACTAACAGCGTATTTTTGGACAGTGAATCGAAAACCATGCTTGCAACTGGCCACCCCAAAAGGCTTTTAAAACAAACCAATAATGAGAAAATCTTGAGCTTCCTAACAAGAGGAACCATGAGACGGGAGGTAGCTGTTGTCTAAGAAGGCAAACCCGACGCTTATAGGAGCCTTTGTAACTGGTGCGATAATTCTATTGATTGGTGGGCTTATATTCTTTGGATCCGGCATCTTGTTTTCAGAACGCCAAACCTTTGTACTTTTCTTTAACAGCTCCCTGAAAGGACTTGAAAAAGGCTCTCCTGTCACCTTTAGAGGAGTGCCTATAGGTCAAGTAAAAAAAATAAGTATTCTTGTTGATCCTGAAAGCGGTAACTTTAAGATGCCGGTCTATATATCCATAGACCCAAAGAGCATGTTCTCATATTCAGGTGCAGGAAGGGTAAGCGAAGTATCTGTCAGAAAGATGACAGAAATACTTATTAACAGGGGACTTAAGGCGCAACTGCAGATTCAAAGTCTTGTAACAGGAAAACTACAGGTAGATTTGGATTTTTATCCAGAGGCACCAGTACACTATGTAGGACTTGACAAAGAGCATATTGAGATACCGACTGTTCCATCTACTGTTGAAGAAGTTATAAAACGTTTTGAAGAAATTCCATTAGATGACTTGGTGGAAAAGCTCATTTCTGCCATAGACGGACTGGACCAGCTGATAAAAACAGGGAAAATAGGAGCAACCATTGATATTCTGCACCAAAATCTTGTAGACATCAAAAAAAATATGGCCATACTCATGCCAGAACTACTTGCAACTCTAAAATCCATCAAAAAAACCAGCGGTTCTACCAATACCTTCATGGCGAATGCCAACAAAAAACTCCTTGAAATTTCAAGACATATTTCACATCTTGCAGAATCAACCAACCAAGTGGCCCTAAGGCTTAACAGGGCGCTTGCCAATATTGAAACTATGAGTTCGCCAAACTCTTATGAACGCTATCAGCTTAAAAGACTTCTTGAAGAGTCTGTCCGGGCAACAAAGGCCATACGAGAACTTGCTGAATCTATAGAAGCCCAACCTGACATTCTCATCAAAGGAAGAAGCCTTAAAAGGAGGGGAAAAAATGAATAATTATAGCCAAGTCAAGGGGAAAATAATATTTCTGTTGGCAATCATTAATTTCATGTATGGCTGCTCACCACTTACAACCAGAACTCCAGAACCTGATTATTATCTTTTAACCTCGTTAAGCAAAACCGACAATCAAGACGGATCGTTAGAGGCCTCAAAGATTGACAAAAAGAAAACTATAATAATAGGTCCTGTAGAGATTCCGGCATATTTAGACCGGCAAGAAATAGTAAGGCGTAAGGGCTCTAACAAAGTACATGTCCTAAAATTAAACAGATGGGCTGAACCACTTCCAAACGGGATGGAACGAGTTCTTGCCCAAAATATCTTTACAATTTCAGGAGGGAAAATCTTATGCTATCCCTTTTCTATGATTGTTCCAGAGGAAGAAAAAAATTTTGATTTGAGGGTGATGTTAAACGTGTATCAATTTGAGGGAACAGATGACGGCAAATGTCGTCTGGATACAGAATATTTTCTGACCTTGCCTAACAATAAGGACATCTTCCACAAAAGGATAATATTAACTGCAACTATGCAAGGGGATTCCATTCCAGACGTGATTAGATGTCAAAACCGGCTCTTGGATAGGCTCTCCTACACTGTAGCCCAAAAGTTAGTAGAGTTTCTATCAAAATAAAAAGACAGGGCCAAAGCCCTGCCTTTTAGATAATCACCTCTAGGCCACATCCTAAAGGCGGCCTCGTTATTATTTATTTGAGCTTTTCTTCTGTTTGTTAGCCCCTCTTCCCTTTTTATTGGCTTTCTTTCCCACTGTTACGTATGGCTTTAGCTTTTTCAGGGTCTTCTCACCTATCCCCTTTACCTCAATAAGCTCATCGACACTTTCAAATGGCTGTTTTTCCCTATATTTTACAATGGCCTTGGCAGTCTTTGGTCCTATGCCGGAAAGTGTCTGCAGCTCTTCCACCGTAGCAGTATTGATATTGACCTTCTCGGTGGCAGCCATGACAGAGGTACTAGAAAAGACTACAGACAGACACAATGCCAAAACAATACCCACCAATTTTGTTTCCAACACTCTACTGTCCAACATTTTTACCTCCTTGTGAATAATGTAATATGCCATTTTCACAAGCAACTTTTAAACCATATTTGAGGACAGAAACCGAAATAGTCTAAAAAACTTGAAAGCTAGAAATATCCCAACCAAGGCACCCAGCACATTACATACAAAATCCAGCATGTCTGAATATCTAGAAGGAAGCCACATTTGAGAAAATTCAATAAACAGGCTCATTGAGCAACAATAAAATAGGCTAAATAAGAAAGATTTTTTTAAATTATTATCTAATATATTAAAAAAAAATAACATTGTGATTGCTCCAACAGGGACAAAACCTACAATGTTGATTGTTATATCTGTAAAAAAACCCTTTTCATTTACAACGCCAAGATCTTGAGGCCATTTTAAAAACTGTTTTTTTAATACAACTATAGTCTTGGGTATAATGAGCCCTTCAGAGGGATTTCCATTGTTGATAATCTTTCTTGTCTTACAGATCTCTTTAAAATCATAACATAGCAATGGTTGGGTTTCCCTTGGAAAATCAAAACACTGGCATGAAGACCAACATATCCAATCATGATGAATTTCGTGAATCGTCAACGCATCAGGATACAAGGCCACTCCATAAATAGAACCATTCCAGGGATGCAAACTGTAGGCATCGTTACCGATTATCAACCTTACCTTTTCATGAGGTAAACGAAACAGAAAGGGCTTCTTCGCATATTTTAACTGCCCATCTAAAAATAGTTTGGTCTCTTTTTGTGAAATTAGCAAAGTCAAAAATACTATATCATCATGTTGATTATCATGTCCTATCTTGAATGAGATCCGAGGTCTCTTTAAAGAATAATCATAATCGCTTCCCTGCATTACTATAATCCATGACTTCCATTGACCTATAATCAACTGCGTCAAATCATCATGTCCGTAAATGGTTAATATATTTTTGAAATTAGATTGATGAGCAGGAGATGGACGAAAGGCTACCTCAAGTGTAAACGAACCATTTGATGAAAAGCTGTAAAAATCAAAAGGCTCACTGTAAGCTATTCCATACTTTCCAAAGTTCAGACCAGCAGGATTAGAGGAGCAGACAAGTTGATTGAATAAGACAAGATCATGAGGCCATAATCCGAACAGTAAGGTGGTAAGAGAAACACCTAACCAAAGGGCAAAAGTAACACTATTCCCGTTCTTTTTTAATAAACGAAACATTAATTGACTTTAAGACAGACAAAATCATCTTCCAGGCGAGCCCAACTTGGCACTTTTCCATTTTTTCACAGGTGGTCTGCTAGTTATCTTTTTGGGACCTAAAGCAAAGAGCTAAAAGCTGGCTCCTCTGCCAACCCCCACGTAATTAAAGCCCAACTCTCTCATTTTTACAGGATCATAGACATTCCTTAGATCTATAAAGACTGGCTCTCTCAACAGGGAATAGATCTTTTTTAAATCAAGGGCCCTGTATTGATTCCATTCTGTCATGAGCACTACTGCATCAGAATCTTTACATGCTTCATAGGCATCATTTACATACTCGATCCCCTTTGGCAGATACTTTTTGGCTTCCTCCATGCCCTGAGGATCATGTGCCTTTATCCTGGCTCCCTTTTCCATAAGGGCAGGGATAATAGTAATTGAAGGGGCCTCCCTCATATCGTCTGTCTCCGGCTTGAAGGTGAGTCCTAAAAATCCAACAACCTTCCCTGCCAAAGAGCCATCAAATACATCTTTTATCTTTTTAACCATTCTGGCCTTTTGGGCCGCATTAACCTCTACCGCAGCCTCCACAAGACGAAGACTTTCACCATATTCCTGAGCAATTCTCAAAAGGGCCAAGGTATCTTTGGGGAAACAGGATCCACCATAACCAGGACCTGGATGAAGAAACTTTGGACCGATACGGCCATCCATGCCTATCGCCTTTGCCAAATCAACCACATCGGCTCCAACGGCCTCGCATACGTTGGCCATCTCGTTAATAAAACTTATCTTCATGGCGAGAAAGGCATTGGCAGCATATTTAATAAGCTCCGCAGTCTCTATGCCTGTACAAACTATGGGGGTTTCTATAAGATATAAAGGCTTGTAAATCTCTCTTAGAATCCGTTCGGCCCTTTCGCTCTCCACACCAATAACAACCCTGTCTGGACGCATGAAATCGTTTATAGCAGCCCCCTCCCTCAAAAATTCAGGATTGGATGCCACATCAAAATCAGCCTTACTGTTTTCCTCCCTTATTATACGCGCCACCTGCCTAGCCGTGCCAACAGGCACTGTGCTCTTATCCACAACTACTGTATATCCAGACAGATAAGGAGCAAGCTCTCTGGCGGCACCATATACATACGTCAGATCAGCATAGCCGTCTCCGCGTCTACTGCTGGGGGTACCAACAGCAAGAAACACTGCATCCGAGCCTGGCACAGCCTCGGAAAGCTCTGTGGTAAAAGCCAACCTGCCTTCCTGGACATTTTTTATCACCAATGTTTGAAGCCCGGGCTCATAAATAGGGACTTTACCGGCCTTTAAACATTCTATCTTCTCCTTAAGCTTGTCCACACATACTACATGATGTCCAAATTCAGAGAAACAGGTCCCTGTCACAAGACCTACGTAACCTGTACCAATTATCGCTATTTTCAATTTATTATCCTTTCATTTAGAATCTAAGGACGATATTGTAATTTAATCCCGATTGAAACAATGTCTTGCCGAAATTAACTAATTTCGTTAATTCTTTCAAAATATTTTTTATCGTCGTTTGTAACCAGGGAGAAAATCGGACAAAAATTTTTCATAACCTGCACTCCCGTTGCACACTTACAGATTCAGATTAATCTTTAATTATGAACAAAGAAAACAAAAACAACCCTGCCCCAAAAGAGGGGTTTACAAAAGAAATAATATGCATCTTCCTATTTGGAATGGTGCTATTTCTCATAGCCTCCCTATTTAGTTACGATCCTGCAGATCCTAGCCTAAACCACATAGGCGCTGAAAAGGTAAAAAATTTTATGGGACCTGCAGGTGCTGCCTTGTCTGACTTGCTAATGTCTCTTTTTGGCATAGCTTCCTGGATCATCGTTGCTGTAGCAGCTGGTGGCATCTTATTCATCCTGAAGGGGACCTTATGGAACAGGAGGGCGATACACTTCTTTTCTGGAGCCATGCTTGTTTTGTTAAGCTCCTGTATGCTCCTCTGGCTCTTATCGCCTGAAAACATGCATGGAGGGTTGGTTGGCGCTGTTTTAGCACAAAGCATGAAAGATTGGTTTGGGTCAGCAGGTACAGCTCTTTTTGGCACCATGCTTTTTATAATGGGTCTGATTATTGCTACACCTCTGTCCCTGACAAACCTTTCCAGAGTACTCTGGACTATTCTGGGCAAGAAAAAAGACAAGAGAATAAAAGATTCCACCGTTTCCGAAAACAAGGCGCATAAAGACACAACAGGACCAGACCGTGAAAAGCCCCAGATAGTAGAACCTGTTATCCTGAAGAAAGAAAAAACAGGACAGAAAAAGACAGTTGATGAAGTGGAAGATTTCCAAATAACCCCTGTTAAGGGTGAATTTGTCCGGCCTCCGCTTTCGTTTTTGCAAGATCCACCAGAAGAAGAAATAGAAATAGACAAAGAGGAATATATAGAAAATTCAAAAATCCTTGAGCAAAAACTTAAAGATTTTGGTGTATCTGGTAGGGTAGTGGAGATATGCCCTGGGCCTGTTGTAACCATGTATGAATTTTCTCCGGCTCCTGGGGTAAAAATCAACAAGGTGGCATCCCTTGCAGATGACCTAGCGCTTGCCCTAAAAACCAGAAGTGTAAGAATCGTAGCCCCTATTCCGGGTAAGGCTGTCATAGGAATAGAGCTGGCCAATCCCAAGAGACAAACCGTTTACCTAAAACAGATCCTATCTGCAGACGTCTTTCAAAAAGGCAAAGGCGAGCTACTTCTTGCCCTTGGGCAGGATATAGTTGGCCAACCTGTAGTGACGGATCTGACTCGTATGCCCCATCTCCTCATTGCCGGCGCTACAGGCACAGGGAAAAGCGTTGGACTGAACTCTATGATCTGTTCGCTCCTTTATAAACTAGGCCCAGACAAGTTACGGCTTCTCATGATAGATCCCAAGAGGATAGAGCTTTCGCTTTATGATGGCATACCCCATCTCATTCATCCGGTTGTCAGTGAGCCAAAAGAGGCAACAAGGGCACTGAGATGGGCGGTTATGGAAATGGAAAGAAGATACCAACTTCTGGAAGAGGCCCATGCTAGAAATGTAGCAGGCTACAACAAACAATCCGATGAGCCATTGCCTTACCTTGTAGTTATAATTGACGAGTTAGCAGACCTGATGATGGTATCATCAAAGGAAGTGGAGGCATCTATTGCACGCCTTGCCCAGATGGCCCGTGCTGCAGGAATGCATATAATCATTGCCACCCAAAGGCCATCTGTAGACGTCCTTACAGGGCTTATAAAAGCAAACTTTCCAGCCCGTATATCTTTTAAGGTTTCATCAAAGGTGGACTCTCGCACTATACTTGACACTATGGGTGCTGAAAGACTGCTTGGAAATGGAGACATGCTCTTTTTGCCTCCAGGAACCTCAAATTTGGAACGCATCCATGGAGCCTTCATTTCCGAGGCAGAAATAATGAAGGTCGTGGAATTCTTAAAGGCCCAAGGTGAACCAGATTACGATTTTTCAGTAATAGAAGCAGGGCCCGATGAGACTGCTGAAGAAGGAGCAGGTGGCAGAGACTTTTATGATGAGAAGTACGACGAAGCAGTTGAGATAGTAACCTCTACTGGTCAGGCATCTATTTCAGGCCTCCAGCGTCGACTTAGAATAGGTTATAACAGGGCTGCAAGGATGATAGAACAGATGGAGCGAGACGGCATTGTAACCCCCACCGATGGGATGGGAAGGCGCCAGGTAATAGCAAGAGGCTATGAAGACGTGTGAACTGCTGGCCCCAGCAGGCAGTCTTGAAAAACTCAAAATTGCCATTTTCTATGGGGCTGATGCCGTCTACTTTGGAGCTAAGGATTTCAGTCTAAGGGCCAGGGCAGGCAATTTAAATCAAAGCGAAATGAAGGAGGCGGTCTCGTATGCCAGGGCCCACAATGCAAAAGCTTATGTAACTGTTAATATCTTTGCCCGGAATAAAGATATTGACAGGATAATGGATTTTTTATCATTTCTATCTTCGATACAGCCAGATGGAATAATAGTTAGTGATCCAGGAATCATAAGCCTTGCTCAAAAACTAGCCCCACAAATTCCCCTTCATCTTTCAACCCAAGCCAATACCATGAACTACCAAAGCGTATTATTTTGGCATAGACTCGGCATTAAGAGGATAAACCTAGCCAGGGAATTGGGCCTTGAGGAGATAAAAACCATTAGGAAACGACTGGGGGATGTAGAGCTGGAGGTATTCGTTCATGGGGCTATATGCATTGCCTATTCTGGAAGGTGCATGCTCAGCCTTTACCTTACCGGACGCGAGGCCAATCAAGGTCACTGTGCTCACCCCTGCAGATATTCGTATGCAGTGCAAGAAGAAAAGAGGCCAGGAGAATACTTCCCCATTGAAGAAGACCAAAAGGGCCTTTACATCTTCAACTCCAAGGATCTTTGTCTGATCGAAAGGCTTTCTGAACTTGTCAACTGTGGTATCGATTCCCTTAAGATCGAAGGCAGAATGAAGGGAAAGCTCTATATTGCCACAGTAGTGAGGGCCTACAGAGCGACTCTTGATAACATACTTGGCAGATGTCCCAAAAATTTTTCCATGGAAAAGATAAGGGCAGAACTTAAAGGAATCTCATCGAGAGGCTATACTGAAAATTTCTTTTCAACCACCCCCAAACTGAATGACATGCTTTACGAAGGATCCAAAGCCCCCCAGCTCTTCATTCCGGTTGGAGTCGTTTTAAAACAGGGGCGCACGCCTGTCATTAGAGCCAACTATGTAATAAGGCCGGGGGACAAGCTTGAATATATGGGAAGAGGACTTGAAGATAGAAACTTTCAGATAGTGGCCATCCGGGATACAGCCTCGAACGAACCTCTTGCAATGACCACTGGAGGAGAAACTGTAAGGATCGAAACCCATCCTGCTATCTATTTTGAAGAATATGCAATCATACGAAAGAAAAACTCTAACTGATAAAAATAAGGAAACCTCTCTTACAAGGCTCAAGGATTGGGAGCTTGCGCTTAGACAGCCAAAAGAGGGCTATAGATTCTCGATAGACGCCATCATTCTTGCAAAGTTTACCAGGATAAAAAAGGGAGCAGAGGTAATCGAACTTGGGGCAGGATGTGGCGTTATTTCTCTAATTCTTGCAAGGACATACCCTGACTCTAACATTATTGCCATAGAGATCCAGAATGATCTTTACAGACTGCTTAAAGAAAATATCGAGATTAACAAAACAACCAATGTGACCCCATTAAATCTTGATATAAGATGCCTAAACAAACACTTTGCTGCTGGGATCTTTGACCATGTTGTGGCCAACCCCCCTTTCAGACGAGTAGAAACCGGAAGACTATGCTTCCATTCGCAAGAGGCCCTTTCCAGACATGAAATCCTTATCAACATGGAGGAACTCCTGCAAATAAGCCGCTTTCTTTTAAGGCCTGGGGGGAAACTTAGCATAATATACCCGGCTGAAAGAACTAGCGAGCTCATTGCTGCCATGAGCTCTATTAAAATCGAGCCCAAAAGACTACAATTTGTATATCCAAACAAGATACGTCCAGCCAGACTGATACTGGCCGAGGGCATCAAAGATGCAGGCATAGAAACCAAAATAGAACCTCCTCTTTTCATCAACCAATAGTTTGACACCTGGACGGTTGCCTTGTAATTTTACAATCTCCATTTAAACAAAAAGGCTGAGGCTGAATGGACTATTTGACTTATTTGTTATGGAGTCTTTCTTGAAAATTTATTAACTGCTTTGTTTTTCACATCTGCCAAAGATGGCCAATAGCACTTTATACTCATAAAAACAAAAAAATTGAGGGCATATACTCTATGAACGGAAGAAAGGGGTTTATATATTTTTGCACTTGGGCAGTGTTGTTGATGCTACTGGGAGGGTGTACTGCACAAAAGGTCAAGGTAGCCTCTAAATCAACCTTGACCAAAGAACAGAAGGCCGTCCTTGAAAAACTGCCTCCAGCAAACCAGAGGGCACAAAAGATCAAAAAGGATTTACAATCACTCTTTCCAGAAGCAGGGACCTGCCCAATAGACTCTTCAAAGGTAGATCCTGAATCAGACCAAGGAAAACTAGATATGGCCCTAGAGTTATGCAAACTGTCTCAGGATTTGTGGGAGGAAGGAGACAAGGAGGGCGCCATAAAAGTGCTCGATGACGCCTATAGCCTTGTTCTGAGCGTATCCAACGAAGACGAGGACCCTGATATCGAACAGCAAAAAGACGATCTTAGATTTCTAATCTCAAAAAGGATACTCGAAATCCATACCTCTCGTATTAGGACTACCAAAGGCCTCAACAACCCCATTCCACTCAGCATAAACAAATATGTACAAAGGGAGTTGAAGCTTTTCCAGACCAAGAACAGGTCCTTTTTTCTTTCAGCATATAAACGTTCTGGCAAATACAGGCCAATGATACTCAGAGAGCTAAAAAAGGCCGGTCTTCCAAAAGAGCTTTCATGGCTTCCGCTTATCGAAAGCGGTTTTAAGATCCGTGCCCTCTCTAGGGCAAGGGCATTGGGATTATGGCAATTTATACCTTCAACCGGCTACAAGTTTGGTCTAAAGAGAAACATTTGGATCGATGAAAGACTTGATCCTGAAAAATCAACCAGAGCAGCCATCGCTTACCTAACTGAGCTTCATGATATTTTTGGCGACTGGTCAACAGTATTGGCAGCATATAACTGTGGAGAACGAACAGTATTAAGGGCCATAGATAAACAAAAAATCAATTACCTAGATAACTTCTGGGATCTCTATAAAAGGCTACCAAGAGAAACAGCACGCTACGTACCAAAGTTTATCGCTACTTTACTTATAGTGAAAAATCCTGAACGTTATGGATTTGAACTTGGCAAACCAGATGATCCCATTCCATATGAAACTGTGGTAGTGCAAAAACAAATGAAGCTTAGCGATGTTGCTGCAGCTATAGGAGTAAATGCTGATATACTACACGATCTTAACCCAAGTCTTCGTTATGGCGTAACTCCTGAAACAAGTTTCAAGCTAAGGGTACCTAAAAATTACGGGCGTATTCTGCTGGCCAAGTTGGATGATATAAAAATATGGACGCCTCCAAAACCAACCTATAGAAAACGCATCCAGTATGCCCATTCTAAAAGATATATAAAGCACAGGGTAAGAAGGGGAGAATACCTATCTCTTCTTGCAAAACGCTATCATACTTCCGTAAAGGCAATCAGGAGGATAAACCACCTTCGCTCTAGCAAAATAAGGGTAGGCCAGTTGCTTAAGATTCCAGTCCGCTCTTACTATGTCAAGAAATCAAAAAAGAAGACAAGGCGTTATGTCGTTAAAAGAGGAGATACCCTTTGGGAGATTGCCAAAAGATTTAATGTGTCGGTTTCTGCTTTAAGACGAATAAATAGACTTGGATCTAACTGCCTGTACATTGGACAAGTGCTGAGAATTCCGTCAAGTGGTTAACAGAAACAAAGGAGCCTTCTGTGGAAAGACCAAAAATCATTCTAGATGAAAAAGAAATTGACCGGGCACTTAGCAGGATGGCCCATCAGATAATCGAACGTAATAAGGGAGTAGAAGACCTTTGCCTTATTGGGATAAGAACAGGAGGAGTCCCCCTTGCCTATCGATTACAAAAAAAAATAGAACAAATTGAAGGAAGTGCACCGCAGGTAGGCATTCTAGACATAACCCTTTACAGGGATGATTGGAGTAATCTTAGCCAACATCCCATTATACGCAAAACAGAAATTCCCTTTTCCATAGATGACAAAAAGATCGTATTGGTTGACGATGTTATATACACAGGTAGGACAATCAGGGCCGCCCTTGATGCCGTAATAGACTATGGCAGACCTAGCAAGGTTGAACTTGCTGTCCTGGTAGACAGGGGACGCAGAGAGCTGCCAATACAACCTGACTTCTGTGGGATAACCCTCTCCACATCAGGCAATGAACACATAAACGTATATCTTAAGGAAATATCCGGGAAGGATCAAGTCTTACTAGAAAAGGCAGATCATGCCTAATGGGAAAACAGTCAATAAGCTGCCAGTGGCAGTCACTATGGGATGCCCAGCTGGAGTAGGCCCAGAAATTGTATTGAAGGCTGCTGACGATCAAAATCTACAAGTACCCGTGTTAGTCATTGGGGATTCATCTATTTTAAAGGCTGTTGCAGCAAGGCTGAATCTTTCCCAAATTAAAATAAAATCCTGGAAGCCAGCTCAGCCAGTTTTGTCAGAAAAGAATCTCATCTATTGCCTTGATGTAACCAGGCTCCAACCAAGACAAATAAAACCAGGCCATCCAGACTCCCTGACTGGACGTTCTTCTTTTGAATACATTACAAAGGCGGTAGAGCTTTGCAGGGCAGGGCTCGCCTTAGGAATTGCTACAGCCCCTATCAGCAAAACGGGGCTTAGACTTGCTGGAATCGACTATCCAGGACACACAGAGATACTTGCCCATCTTACAGGGACAGAAGACTACTTAATGATGATGACGGGCAAGAGACTCAAGGTTACACTTTCAACTATTCACATTCCCATTAGGGAGATAACAAGACATCTTAACATTGATAGGGTCTTCAGAACCATAAAACTCACATGGCAAACCCTTAGAAAAGACTTTGCGGTTTCTGAGCCAGTCATAGGAGTCTGTGGACTAAATCCACATGCTGGAGAAGGTGGCATGTTTGGAGATGAAGAAGAGAAGATTATAACCCCTGCCTGTATCTTGGCTCAAAAGGAAGGCATAAAGACCTTGGGACCGCTTCCTCCAGATACAATATTTTATCATGCTTCCAAAGGGGCCTTTGACGCAGTGGTATGCCAGTATCACGACCAAGGATTGATCCCTTTTAAGCTATTACATTTTAAAGATGGAGTAAACGTTACTTGCGGTTTACCAATAGTCAGGACCTCGGTCGCCCACGGAACAGCCTACGATATTTCATGGATGGGACAGGCCAATTATCATAGCATGAAGGCTGCTATCGAGCTTGCAAGCTTTATTGCTAAAAACCGCTCCAAATTTCAGGGCTAAGTCATGCCACCCTACAATCAACTAATGGATTCAACCAGTAACGTACTTAGTGTAAAAAATTTAAGAAAGAAGTTTGGAGACAGGACCGTACTCAAAAATTTGGACATACACCTTCCCAAAGGCTCGTGCCTTGGCCTTCTTGGTCCAAATGGAGCTGGCAAAACTACTACAATACGTATACTTCTGGGTTTGGTTGTGCCTTCTGGAGGCGAGATAGAAATTTTTGGCCAAAAATATCCGAGGGGTATAAAAAAAGTCAAATATCATATAGGGGTGGTTCCCCAGATGGATAATCTCGATCCTGACCTTACAATTGTTGAAAACCTCCTAGTCTATGCAAATTATTTCAAAATTCCTCAAAAAGTGGCCAGAAAACGAGCAGAGGAACTTCTTGATTTCTTTGCACTTAAAAATAGAAGGAATGAAATCATCCAAAACCTCTCTGGAGGACAAAGGAGAAGGCTGCTTTTGGCTCGCGCCCTTATAAATAAGCCGTTGCTTTTAATTCTTGACGAACCCACAATTGGCCTAGATCCCCAAGCAAGGCTACTTATGTGGCAGAGGCTTGAGGCACTTAGAAAAAAAGGCACCACAATGCTTCTCACGAGCCATTATATGGAAGAGGTATCAAGGCTAGCAACCCAGGTAATCATTATAGACAACGGAAAGGCTATTGCTCAGGGCAATCCCAAACAGATAGTGGAAGACATACTTGGCATGGAGGTAATGGAGTTCAGTGGAGATCCAGAGGAACTTAAAAAGTTAGCAAGACGTCTCGAAAATTGTGAGGTCCAGACAGAGCTTGTTGGACAAAGGCTATACGTTTACATAAAGGCCGGATGCAATGTCCTCGATGATGCTGCTTCCAATATGTCACACGTAGTAAAAAGACCAGCCACTCTAGAGGACCTTTTTCTTAAACTCACAGGCAGGAAATTGAGGGAGCGCTAATCGTTATGTTAAGGGTCTGGTACAGAAACTTTAAGGTGTGGCTCAAACATCTGCAGGCAAGCCTTATTGGTAATCTTGGACAACCATTTCTCTTCCTGCTGGCCTTTGGCTTTGGCCTTGGCAAATCTGTACCAGAAATAGAGGGAATGAGTTACTTACAATTTATCGCCCCTGGTCTTGTTGCATCTGCAGTAATGTACTCTGCCGCATTTGAAGCCACATACGGCTCTTACACTAGGCTTTCAACTCAAGGCACCTTTGAAGCCATACTGATGACCCCTATAAATATAATAGAATTGGCCCTTGGCGAGATCCTATGGGGAGCAACAAAGGGACTGATTGCAGGCCTTATCATGCTGGCAACCCTTCCCCTTTTTGGGGTTACGCCTTCTATATGGGCCGTGGGCATGATACCGTTATTATTTGTTGAAGGTATCATCTTTGCCGCACTTGGCCTTATAATGACAGCAATTGCAACAAATTACGACTTTTTCAACTACTTTACCTCACTCATCATAACGCCATTTTTTTTATTTTCGGGCATATTTTTTTCGTTAAAGGCTGTTACTCCTCTTCTAAGAAAGATACTAATGGCATTCCCTCTTTCGAATGTTGTAGACCTGTCTAGGATACTCTGCTATGGAAAACTAGATGGAACTTCTCCGTTCATCGTAGAGATATCCATAGTTCTTGGTTTTGCCTTAGCATCATCATGTGCTGCAGTTATGCTTTTAAAAAGACGCATGATCCAGTAAAAGTCACTCTCCTAAATTATCTGGGATACTGTTTTTAGGTATTAGGACAAACATCCTTGCCCTGTGTTTCAGTTTTCCAGCCAACATGCCAGCAATTTGGCCAGTTCCTATATAGAGATCCATCCTGAAAGGCCCTGTTATGGCACTTCCTGTATCATGATTTACTACAAAAAGGCCTACACACCTTTTGGAAGGAGAACATGCCATCCATTCAGGTTTATATCTTGTCTCAGGAAATACAAAACTCACCCAAAGAGGAATGCCTGCCGGGAAAATCCTTCTGTCAAAGGCAGCAGATACCCCTGGAACCAGCACATGTCCAAAACATCCAACAGGTCCCTGCCGTTCCCATTTAAAGAATACATACCTTTTGTTTCTGGCCAAGAGTTTATCAAATTTTTCTGGATGTGTTTCAGCCCATCTCCTTATAGATGGCCAATCCAAATCTCCTGGAGAAAGGATACCTTTCTTTAAAAGGAGCTTCCCAAGGCTGGTATAAGGCAAACCGTTACTTGCAGCATAATGGATAAAGCGTCTTTCTGAACCTAACTTAACTATACCTGAGCCTTGGATCTGGAGTTCAAGAAGATCTACTTGACTTCTGAGCCAGCAAAGAACTGGATATAGCTCCGGCAACTCTTTAAATCTGTGCTGGATCTCTTTTCTTTCGTAATAAGGGAGGAACCTCTGCCCTTCCACCCTACCCCAAAGAGTAACACCAGGGAGATCTTTTCCAAAATCTTTAAGCCTTGCCCCAATCAGATCCAGAGGCCTTGACAGGACAGGTACAGTGAACATATCATCTCTGTTTATAGAACCTTGAAGCTCAGGCTGGTAATAGCCTGTTACAAGGAGCCTGTTTCTTTTTCCATTTTCCACAAGTTCATAGATAAAAAACAGGTCCTTAATGGCGGTCATGAGTCCTTGGCCTTCCTTCAGTCTCTCTTTAAGAGATAAAAGCCCGTTTACAAGGGCCTTCGTATCTATCTTCTTATTCAAGATAGATACGTGGTCTTTCTTACCCTTTTCAAGTATCGAGACAGAAATATCAATGGCCTTTATAATCCCAGAGACTTTCTGGCATGATAAGGCTGGTAACTCAGCCAAAGAAATCTCCTTAAACTCAACAGCCCCCTTTTTTTCTGTATGGGTACATGTAAAAAAAAGGGCCCACAGTCCTACACAAAGGACCAAGGACCCTGTTAATATAAGGTGTTTGCGTTTCATTAAAGGCCTGTTGCAGCCACCTGACGCTTTACCGCCTCAACGGACCTTTCAAGTGCTACTTTTTCTTCTTGCGTCAACTGAAACTGTACAATCCTCTCCACACCGCCTTTTCCTAGAACTACAGGAACTCCGAGAAATACCCCGCTTATGCCAAACTCGCCCTCAAGATAAGCCGCACAAGGAAGCACCCTTTTCTCGTCAAAAAGAATAGATTGGGCCATCTCAATAGCACAAAGCCCTGGAGTAGTGAATGCACTTCCTGTCTTAAGATGTTGAACGATTTCTCCACCGCCTGTTTGGGTACGCTTTACTATCTTTTTCAGTTCATCCTTTGACAAAAGTTCCTCAACAGGCACTCCTCCAACGCTTGCAAGCCTAGTCAGAGGAAGCATATTGTCACCATGGATACCCATTACTAGAGCAGTAACATCCTCTGGGGCAACATCAAGGGCTTGAGCCAGAAAAGTCCGATATCTGGCAGAATCCAGCACACCGGCCATACCTACCACCTGGTTTTTAGGAAAACCAGAAACCTTGAAGACCGTATAAACTATCGCATCTATGGGGTTCGTAACAACGATAATTATGGCATTGGGACTGTGGGCAACAATATTCTCTGTAACCTGTTTAATTATCTCGACATTCTTCGCAAGAAGGTCGTCTCTGCTCATCCCAGGTTTTCTGGCAAGGCCTGCTGTAACTATTATCACATCTGATTCGGCAGTATCCTTGTAATCGCATGTACCAACCACGGAACCATGATAACCACAAAGAGGTGCACTCTGGCTTATATCCAGTGCCTTGCCCTGAGGTATGCCTTCAAGCACATCCAGAAGAACAATCTCCTTGGCCACCTTTCTACTCACCGCCCAGTGGGCAGCAGAAGTACCTACTGCCCCGGCTCCAACTATTGTAAGCTTCCCTCCAACAAGCATTGACATAAGCCTTGCTCCTTTCTCTTCTATATTACCTCATTCTATTTTGCAATTTACCATGTTCGTATAAATAACGCCTGTAATAACTGAGGGCCTCTGGCAGATACTGGGTTATTCTTTCAAGCCTTGCCCTATCTGCAGGATGAGTGCTTAAAAGCTCTGGCGGCCTTGGTTTGTCTCGCGAGGCAGCCATCATCCTCTTCCAGAATGTCAGGGCACCCCTTGGATCATAGCCAGCCATAGCCATAAATATCAGCCCTAAATGATCAGCCTCATATTCCTGGGTCCTGCTGTAGGGTAGTAATACTCCAACATTTGCTCCAAGGCCATAAAGCTGCATAAGAAGACGCCTTGTTGCCGGACTGTAACTACCTGTAAGCATGGCAAGGGCATCTCCTCCGAGCTGCAACAAGATCTGTTGACTTAGTCTCTCTGCAGCATGATTTGCCACTGCATGGGCTATTTCATGGCCAAGCACAACGGCCAATCCATTCTCATCTTTGGCAATTGGGAGGAGACCAGAATATACTACTACCTTGCCTCCAGGCATACAAAAGGCATTAATCTGTTTGCCGCACACCAAGTTAAACTCCCAACGATAACCACGTATACGCTGAATCTGGCCAGTTTCGTAAAGAAATCTCTCTACCGCTCGAGCAATACGCTCTCCAACCCTCTCGACCATCTCTACCTTAGCAGGGTCTTGACATAGCTTGTGTTTAGCCAAGAACTGCCTATACTCTTTTTCACTCATGGCAAGGAGCTGATAATCTGGCACCAAGGTAAGTTGGCTTCTTCCTGTCACAGGGACATGGGCACATCCAAACAAACAACTGCATGACAAAAGCAAGGCCATCCAAACATGGATTGAAAATTTATGTGAAAAACAAGGGCCGTATTTAGAAAAATGTGATAAAAAGGATAGCATTTGATTCACCTAAATTTTTAAAAATAGGATGAAATATTGTAAAAAAACCTACAAAAAAGTGCTAACTTTGTCTATGAAAACAGCCAAAGTTACATGGCAATAATGGAAATAAAAGTGGGGTTTTTTGAAAGCTGCCAAAGCAAAGTCACAATAAATGGCAAGGCCATTGTAAGAAACCTGGAATATCTCAAGAGGGTATCTTCTAAAAACTGCCTTATTATGCCTATAATTAAATCAGATGCTTACGGACATGGCATACTTGATACGGCAAGACTCCTGCAAGACAAGAATATTTGGGGCTTTGGTATCTATGAAATAGAAGAGGCTGCCATTTTGAGAAAGAGGGGCATAACCTGTCCAATATTTATGCTTTCAGGGCTTCTTGGTAACGAGGCATCAAAGACAATAGAGTTTGACTTGACTGTGGGAGCAGTAGCAAGCTACGAGCTAGAGGCATTAAATAACATTGCAGGAATTATGGGGAAACGTCTCACAGTACACCTCAAAGTGGACACAGGAATGTCTCGTTTTGGAATGAAGCCGGAAGAGATCCTGCATCTTGTCAGAAGAATGGACAGGTTTAGCAATCTTGAATTTGAGGGAATCTACTCCCATTTTGCCTGTGCAGATGAACCCTATAGCATAAGCAACAAAATACAACTTTCTCAATTTGAAGAACTATTAGGGCAAATACATCTAATCGGCTGGAAACCAAAGTACGTGCATATGGCAAACTCGGCTGCCCTGCTATATATGAAGGAAAGCCACTTCAATCTTGCCAGACCTGGGATTGCAATTTATGGCGCCCTTCAAGTTCCTGGCACAAAAGAAACAGTACCAGATCTTGAGCAAGCAATGTCCTTCTCTAGCCTAATCCTTCACATAAAGGATTTGTCAAAAGGGGCCCTTATCAGCTACGGTCACACCTTCCAAGCCCCAAAAGACATGCGTGTAGCACTTGTTCCAGTGGGTTACGACAACGGCTACCTAAGGGCCTTATCAAACAGGGCCTACGTTCTTGTAAATGGTACTCCATGCCCTGTAGTTGGCAATATATGCATGAAGACTATTATTATAGACATAAGCCAGGTACAATGTAGGCTTGGTGATGAAGTAATTCTCATGGGCAGACAAAAAAATTCATTTATCAGTGCAGTAGAGCTTGCACAAAATGCTTCCACTATAAGCTATGAACTCCTTTGTCTGCTTGGCAAACTCAATAAAAAAATATTCTTGGAATAGAGGAAAATGTTTGGAATAGGACTTCCTGAACTTATAGTAATATTGATTTTGGCACTCATCGTACTTGGTCCAGAAAAGTTGCCCCAAGTAGCAAGGCAAGTAGCAAAATTTATGAACGATCTCAAAAAGGCTTCAGAAGAATTCAAGCAGGAACTCGAATTGGACAAACTCGAGGATATAAAGAATCCTGTAAAGTTAGACAACCTGCTAGGAGAAGATTTAACTACATTAAAGAAAAATCTTACAGAGCCAGATTTCCTTGCAAAAACAGAGAAAAAGACACGGCAGTTTGATGAGCCAAAGAATAACACAGCTACTATTGGAGGGCTCGGCCATGAATGGCATGAGGCCAAGGGCAGAGGGAAAAAAACTGAGAAGACTTTGGAAACATCAGGGGAAGAGGTAACAAAAGAAGAAAAAGATAGTGAATAAGGCCTATACCCTTCAAGACCATCTTGCCGAGCTCAGGAAACGGCTCATACATTGTGTAATAGTCTTTTGTCTGGCCTTTGGACTGGCTTATACAGTTTCTGATTTTCTAATCTCTTTTCTGTTTGAACCAGTAAAGCAAAGCCTTCCTGCCGGCAGTACCATAGTATTTACAGCCTTGACCGAGGGTTTTATGGCCCACCTCAAGGTAGCCTTTTGGGCAGCAGTTGTAGTAACTGCACCCTATACGGTATACCAGACTTGGCGCTTTCTGCTTCCTGCCCTCTATGAAAATGAAAAACGCTCCTTAAGAAAACTTATACTTACCGGGGGCTCCCTTTTTGTATTTGGTGCAATATTTGGATACTGGATAATTCTGCCAGTAATTTTGTCTTTCAGTCTTGGCTATACATCTAACAACCTTCAAGCCCTGCCAAGACTTCAAAATTATCTTATATTTACTCTTAAGAGCATATTCCTATTTGGTCTCATCTTTGAAATGCCTTTTGTTATGGCAGGTGCTGCAAGAATAGGCTTGGTGCCCAAAGACTATTTTAGAAAACACAGAAAGCCAGCCTATATCATGCTATTTCTTGTAGCAGCTCTTCTTGTTCCTTCTGATATCTTTTCCCAGCTTCTTATATTTCTTCCCTTTGTTGCCATATATGAAGTTGGGGCCTTTTTTTCTAGCGGTTTTATAAAAAAAAGAAATAAGGCTTGATAACCAAGTTGACATGTCCAATGAAGTATATGGGGACGGGAAGTATATGGGGACAGGCAAATAATACACAGGTACATGGGAAGGCTGTTCCCAAATCTATTCCCCTAAAAACAAACTTTAAATTATTGGCCTTTTGTAGCTGTTACTATAACCTTTGAGGCCTCTTTATAAAAAATCCCCAAAAAGACTCTATAAAAAGTGAAAAAAAACACTACCAGCTGCCAATGACAAACTTTG
>CAZNKP010000036.1:0-11334 GCA_964573805.1 uncultured Desulfobacterales bacterium
AAAGGCTATTTGGGAAAGGCTCTTTTCTATCTGGTCAATCTGCTCTCTGTCTGTGAATGTGGCTGCCAGAAAGGTCTCATCTTGCCCTGGCTCTTTCTTTTCTACAAGCACAATTGCCGGATAGGTGGTGGCATCAAAAATGGGGAGATCTCCGAAATCAATTACCCGTTTTGGTTTGACGGCTTTTGAAAGAAGCTTTCTGGTATTTTTTCCATACTTTGCCCGCATGAACTTGTTAGGAGCAATGAAACAAAGATGTCCTCCGTCATGTAAAATCTCAATTCCTCGTTTGTAGAAGTAGGTGTAAAGATCAGCGGTTCCGCAAAAGAATTTCCCAAACTGGGCCTTTAACCTCGGCTTGATGTCCTTGATGGTTTCCTGCCGTACATAAGGCGGATTTCCAATAACCACATCAAACCCGCCTTTTTCTTTGAATACATCTGCAAAATAAAGCTTCCAGGGAAAAAAGTTCCTGGGGACATTGCCGTGGGTCATCTCCCTGAGTTCTTTTTCAAGTTCCTGAATATCAAGCCCATACTTTCTGTCCAGTTTAGCCTTTTCAGTCTTAAAATATCGGGTGCGCTCAGATCCTTCAGGGAAATGGGCTGCCTTATCTTTTATCCGTTTAAGCTCACTGAAATATTCGTATTTCTGGCGCTCTAGCTCATACCTGAAAATGGCGATAATCGCTTCTTCAACTTCTCTTCTTAGATTTTTTTTATCATCTGCACGAACAGCGTTGAAAAGATCCTGCTGTTTTTGATGAAGATCCTGTATCAGCCTTTCAAGTTCAGTATCAGAAATCCAGGAAGTCTGTGACCCTGCTTTTTTACTTTTAAAATCAAGGGATATGCCATGGAAGTCCTCTATGAGGCTATCACCCTGCATGATTTTGTAATCAAGATTGGGAAGAGGCCTGATTGAATGATAGTCATCTTCATCCACCACAAGGGAGAGCCATAATCTAAGTTGTGCAATGTCAATTGCACCTGGATCTATATCAACGCCATAAATGGATTCTTGAATGCAGGCCCTTTTCAGCTCATAAGTACTCCGGCCTGTATGGTCTTCAATGTAAGTGGAAAGTACTCGCCGCGCCTTTACTATTTCGTGCATCATGCCAACGGCAAAGGCCCCTGAACCAATGGCAGGATCACACACCTTTATGTTGGCAAGTTTTTCATCAAGAAGCTTTGCATTTTTCCTGACGGATTCAGGCACCTGATACTGGTAAGACTTCGTACCTTTGATTTTGGCAGCATCATATTCAACTGCGAATTCGCCCCTTTTAATGAAGGCCTCTATGTCCCTTTTGGGAATTATTTCTTGCTTGACAATGACTTTAAGAACTTTTTGCTTTGGTTTTTCCCTTACAAACAACTCTTTTTGTTCTGGTATTTCTGATGAAATAGGCTTTCTTCCTATATTTACCGCTGAATCCAGATAATTGATGAGAGTTTCTTGGCACATGAAATGGACAATGGTCCTTGGGGTATAGTAAGCGCCTTGCCCCTTCCTGAGATTTGAAGGGAGCAGATTTTCAAAGACCTTCCCAAGCATCTCAGGGTCAACGGCCACTTCCTTTTCAAGGGGTTCATCCTCGCAGACGGTGAAGTTGTAGGTGTCAAAGGTCTGGAAGAGGTCCTCAAAGAAGCTATTGTCTATTAAGATGTCTGTCTCCTGCCAGTTATAACCGTTAATGGGATCGAAGAGTCCGCCATTTAAAAAGGGGATTCGTACGTCAAGGCGGTCGTAATAGTCATTCTCCCTCTCTATGGCAAGGGCTGTATAAAAAAGCGGTTCAAGGATATCATTAAAAAAGTTGTCGTAATCTATGTATTTCTTTTGATAAAGTCTTCTTAGAAAGTCCTTTGGGCCATGGCCCCAGGATTTGAACCGGCCATGCTCATCCCTTCCAACCCCAAGCCATCCTTTCTTTTGAAGGAAATACAAAAAGACGATTTGTCCCAGGAGTTTCTTGGCAAAATTTGCCGTGTCAATGGATCTTTTCTCAAATTCTTCCCTGACTAATTTGTCTTTTGCCTTTATGCCCTCAAGCTCCTGGGTGAGCTGTTCAAATAGTTTTCGGTATTCCTTATAGAAGCGGTCTGTTACTGTTTCTACGCTAAAGGCCTTTTCTATCTCATTAATGGTAGGATTATTTTGGAAGTCTTCTACTAGGGGAAGAAGTTGTGCCTGGGCAGTGTGACTAGGCTCATTTTGGCCGACAAGAAATGAATATCGCCTTGCTGGGGTAAGCTCTTCCCTGACGCGAACTTTCCCAGACTCATCAAGCTCCTGGCGGTATTCCATTCTCACAAAGGAAAACCGCCAGTCTTCAGGATCATTAGTGTAATAGGCTACAAGGGCAGCATCCTTGTCCCTTTTTTTGAGATACCATGCTACGAAATTTCGCTGGGTGGTCCTGGCACGCCATAATGACTGTTCGCGGGCAAGGTGAACTGTCAATATGTCAATTTTATTGCCTTCTGGATCAGTATATGTGCCAAGGCGCTTGTACCGTTTTATATGACCTTTAAAGGCATCTGGTATGTAATTGCCGTAATAGTCAAAATACTTGGACTCATCTATTTCATCATTTAACAGGTTGCGTATAAAAATGGTAAACTGGCTTTCATCAAAGGGTTTGGTAAAGGTGTTTGAGATGATATGAGCTGCTGCTTGCCTATTCATATTTTAATTACCTTCGCCCCGCAAAAATGCAGACAAAATGATCTCCCTTTTGACAAAAGGTGTTACGCTTGTGGTCTCTTTTGCATTCAGGAGAGACTCTGGGATAAACTGCTTCAAGATGCCAAGTACCTTATGAGGATTTATCTCTTTTTCAATGGCTTTTTTGATCTTCTTGGTGGTGTTCTTAGGTATGATTCCGGCTTCATAGGCTGTGAGTGCACGTTTTATAAATTCTTCATCTTCATCAGTAAACCCTTGATAGTGTCTGATTCCCTTGGCCTTGAGCCTCCTTATTACATAGGCCTCATTTGATCTACCACCTCTCGTTTTGGCGGATTCAACATCCTCTCCACTATCAGATGTAATGACATCAAACATTTTCTTATTTTGGGCGAGCATCTCAAAATACCGGGAAGGAATCTTTACGCGCCTGGTTCCCTCTTCACACTCAAAGAGGGTTGCAGCATCAAAAAAGCTTATCTCCTGAGATGAGCGCCCATCTGAAATAAAAAACTTCTTGAGCTTTCCTTTTCTGAAAAAGGTAAGGAGCTTATCCTCTTTTGCTGGCACTTCTCTTCCGGAGCGCGCCTTTTTAGGTATCTTTTTTATCTTTTCAAAAAGCTCTGGCTGATTATCCCGAATGTCTCTAATCTTTTTTAGATATTCAAGCTCGGTTTTCTCCTCTTCGTCATCACTGCCTGTTTCATAGGTCTTTTTACTTGTAAGACGTCTATAGAGTGCTTCACCGAAAATTTCATGGGATTCAACGATCTCTTCTTCTGTCAGATACTTGGCATCCTCTCCAAGGGTATCATGAAAGGCCTGGATCTTTGCCTTTATGTTGTCTTCAAGACCTATATGCTCATCTGACTGGGCTGTAGGGAAAAAGTTAAAAATGAATAAGTGCTTGTGAGTGGAACCGACACGGTTTATGCGACCTACCCGCTGAAGCACCCTTGTTGGATTCCATGGGAGATCATAATTGATGATGATATTTGAACGATGGAGGTTTATACCCTCTGAGAGCACGTCTGTTGAGATCAGCAGCCTGATATCGTCTGCTTGAACAGGGCTGGTAGGATCAAAATTTTCTTTGATAAGATCCCTTGCCCCGGCCTTTGAAAGAGATTCTCTCTTAAAAAGGCCCCCTTCACTTGAGAAGAATATTACCCGATCAGTAAACCGGCCATTTAAATTTTCAAACAGATACTCTCCGGTCTCTTTGGACTCTGTAAAGATAATAAGCTTTTTGTCCTTAAGTTCCTTATTGTGCTGGAGTTCATAAATGAACTGTTCAAGCTTTGGATCTTTGGCAATATCCCGCCAAAGTTCACGAATTTCCCTTAATATTGAAAGGTCTCTTAAAAGGTTCTCCTTAAAATCTGACTTAAAATCCTCTGCCTTGAATCTTTGTAGTTTACCTTCTTGTAGTAAATTTAAAATCTTCTCTTCATTGTCTTCGTTCAATAATTCATAGACATTGACCTTTTTGCTGATAAGTACCTCGCCACCTTCGAGCATATCAAGAAAGGCAGAATAGGACTCAATGAAACGCCCTAAGGTTTTCCGAAAGGCATAAAAACTGCTCTCAAGGCGCTTTACCAGCATACTTTTCATGAAGCCGCCCACATTCTTCTGGCTTTGCTGTTCAAAGTCAGAAAGTTTTTTCTTGAGATAAAGAAGAGGGGTGTAACGGGCGTATTTAAGCTCTCTTAGGAGACCTATTGTCCGGGTAAAAACATTATCTATTTCAAAATCGAATCTGTAAATGATGCGTCTTGGCTCTTCAAATTCCGGAAATGATAGACCCCGCTCCTTTATATCTTTGTTGAAATATTTGATTATTTCAGTTCTTGTACGCCTTACCATCACATATTTGAGGATCTTCTCACGGATTTCTTTTGAACCCTCTTTAATGGCCTTTATGTATTCTGGATCAGACCTTTTTAATTGAGAGAGGCGTCTTTCCAGGCGCTTAAAAAATTTCTCTAAATCAGGGACACCAGGTATGGTTGACTTTTTGGGGGCCTGAAACAGTTTTAACTGGCTAAAAATATCCTGGAAGGTGTTGTTAAGGGGGGTTGCGGTGACTAGAATAACCTTCTTGCCAAAACAGATTTGATGTAGCTTTTCAAAGCTTCCAGTGTATTCGTTTCTGAAACGATGTGCTTCATCAACAAAGACGTAATCGTACTTATCCGGCCCTTCCCTTAGGATTTGATCCAATTTGCCAATGGATTCAACCTTGGCAGGAATATGAAAGTTAAAAAAGGTCTCTTCCCAATATTCCTTCAAAACAGGGGGACAAATTATTAGTTTTTTCCCTGGAAGTTGCTGTGCCAAAAGGGCAGCAATGAATGTTTTCCCAAGGCCTACCACATCTGCAAGGAAGACCCCGTTATAGGCTTCAAGTATCTTTTTGGCAGAAAGCACTGCCTGTTTTTGATATGCAAGGTCCAGGAAACCCGAAGGTAAGACAACTTCCACTTCCTGATCTATGTTGATGTCTTCCTTGAAGTATTCATAGAGCATCTTGAGGTATAGGTGATAAGGCTTGATCTCATCATTAAGCCAGGTCCGTTTTTGAATGGCATCAATATATTCCTGAGATATATCAACAGCATCCTTCCACAGGTTTTCAAACTGTGTAAGGGCAAATTCCACATCTGCCCGGTTTTTTAGCTCCACATTGAATTCCCGATGGGCTACAAGGCCACTTTCTGAAAAATTGCTGGAGCCGGTAATAACACGGCCATAGTCCAGGGCGTCTTTAGGGAAACGGCAGATATAGACCTTGGCGTGGATCTTTTCACTCGGGTAGGCCCGAAATTCTAGTTTTTTGCCATTCCCGCCACGGGCGATATCTTCTTCTTTATTCGCGCAATCTGTTGTCAGAAATTCGATAAACTTTCTTATGCCGCGTTCTATGTTGTACGAGTCTTCCGAATTCTCTATTTCAGAGATTGTCTGTTCTGTAAAAAGTTTCTTGGTTTTGCTGTGGGAGGTAAAATCAATCTTATTTTGACGAGTTACAAAATCAATAATTTCAAAAGCGGGTCTATCAACTTTTAGACCTACCAAGATTCGTATTTTCTCAATGGATTCAAGCGCATCATAAAGTCTGTAAAATCCGCTTGTCCGGAAATAACCAACAAGCACATCAAACAACTGGACGTGTTTTAGAACTGCCTTGAAGCGGTCTAGTAATGTGGCTCCTAGTTCATTTGTGAAGAACGTTAAATCATTACTCATTTTGTTTTTCCAAAAATAGTATAAAAAATACCCCTCTATTTCTTTAATACCTCTTCAACTTCTCCACCACTACCCCAACCACATAGAGCTGACGGTTGTCCACTGCGATGTCCTCGTATCTTGGATTCAAAAGGTGTAGGACCCACATGTTCCCCTTCTTCTTGAGTTGCTTGAAGGTAGCCTCTCCCTCGCCGTTCTTCACGATGACGTAGCTCCCGACCTCCCAGGCGATGTGAGGGGGCAATATGATGATCTCCCCCTCACGAAACTCAGGCTCCATAGAGTCGCCTTGGACCTTTAGGGCAAAGACGTTGGGGCCTTTGGCCTGGGTCCAGATCCAGTCTTCACTGTCCCCAATGGCGTAAGGGTCTTCGGCTAGGGCGAACTCCCCGGCCTTCACCCAGGAGATGAGGAGGACCTTGCGGAGGCCCTCAGGGGCAAGGTTCACCCCCTCCATGTGTTCCTGGAGCCAGGCTTCGAGGATCTCCCTTTCGTCTATCTGGAGGATGGAGGCGATCTTTCGGAGGGTCTTTAGGGATGCTGGACGCTCACCCTTCTCTATGAACCTGACATAGGCCTCTGAGACACCCGCCTTTTTCGCCACTCTCCTTCGGCTCAGTCTCTGTTCTCTCCTGGCCTCTTCTATGAGCTTGCCATATCTGGACATCTGGCCCCCTCGAGAGACTTTTTTCGATGCTAATTCAAAGTCTTATAAAATGCAACTTTTTGTTTGTTTTTTGCGTCTTATTTGTTATAGACTTTTTACAAAAAGAGTAAGGGTGCTATGATGGCATGGGAATTCGATAAAGAGAAGATCGTTCAGCGAAGAAAGCGCCTTGGCCTCTCCAGGAGGGAGTTCGACAGGATATCAGGTATCTCGAAGGTGTCAGTCAGGCGGATCGAGGCAGGAATCCAACGAGGCAAGGGCGGATTCTATTGCCAGGCTCGCCATGGTACTGAGTGTGATCCCTGGATATTAGAAAATGTGCGTACCAAAAAAGGACTTACTGTGCCTTATTTTGGAGGTATAAAGGTTAGATGGAAAGAAAACATAAGCTATAGTAAGCAATTAAAAAAGGATTTAGAGTGGATTGGGGAGCATTTATAGATAAAAATGCAAATTCGATAATTCCAGTTATAGCTACTTTGGGTGGTGTGATTATTTCCCAATTGTGCAATATCTTGAAAATAAGAATTGAAACGAAAAAACAGATTGCAATAAAAAAGGTTGATGCTGCTATTGAATTTGAAAAAAATCATATCATAGAGCCAATTCTTTCTTACTTGGACTCGGAATTGAAATTCATGATTGCAATATATAGAGAAGGCCTTTCTTCTGGGGATAAAGCTGAAGATATTTTCAAGCCAGAGCATATTCTTAACTTATCATGTATTTCTGCTCGGATAAGAGCACTTGGAGATGAAACTTTAAATGAAAAGTTTGATAAATTTACACTAAAGCGTTTTGATATAGCTAATCGAATATTAAAAGATTCCCCTAATAGAAATCCAAGCATAGCAAACAAACAACTTCAAGCAGCAGAACAATTAGCTGGAGAAATCTTATCAATCTTAAAAGAAAAAATATATAGAAATTGATAAGGCGCAATACAAAATATTGAGATGAAAATATGAGTTCAGTAAAGGTAAGCGTGTCTCTCCAGTATGAACTCTTGGCCGAATTGACAGGATTGCAAGAAGAGAGTCTCGGAGTCGGTCTGAACTCCTGAGAGAAGCTGCCAGATTGTATGTAAGAGGCAGCGGAAATGGAAAGAGATCTTTTCCTATGCTGAAGAATAGCTAGGGAAAAGGGGTTTACTGAAGAAGACATAAGGGCTGAAATTGCAAAGAACAGACAGGCCAGCTTATCCTGATTTATAAAAGTATCTTGAGGAGTAGGATAATGATTGTCATTCAAGGGTTAAAACTAGAATTCATAACAGATGAATCTGGGAAGAAAAAGGCAGTAATCATTTCCATTTCCAATTTGAGGAGTTAATGGAAGACCTTGAGGATCTGGCTGCTGTGGCAGAACGGAGAGATGAGCTATTAATATCCCACAAAGACCTGGTTAAAGAGCTTAAACAAGATGGCCTTATATAGGATCGAGTGGAAGTATTCGGCCAGAAAGGAACTAAAAAGATTAGCCAGGTTCGTTATTCCTAAAATTTTAAAGTTAGTCGAGGGACTTACCGAAAAAACTTCTCCACCAGTAAATCGAAAGATCATAGTACTAAAAATACCTTTAGGGTAAAAAACGTAGATTACAGAGTCATCTATTCTGTTTTTGATGATATTCTCCTGATCCTGATAGTAGGTGTAGATCAATAAAAGAGGTTTACAGATAAGAATAGAAAAGCGGTCTTCACTGACGCTCGATCTATTCCAGTTGTCACGTCCTTTGCTATTCCAGGTTTGTTCCAACCGACGGTCGGGCCAGCCTGGGTTGAGGACGCACTCCTCACCTTGATGGCGTCCCTCAGCGTTTAACCAGTTCCCCCCAGGATAGCACCTTTACTAGCTGTCCCTTCCCTGCTCAAGCCATATATCCCCATCCACCCTTCCTGATCGGTATCTCAAAGATTTTAATAGCCACCACCGTCTTACTCCATAGGAGCCCACTGGGTGGCAGCTTTGTTCACCCCCTGTCCCTCAACTCAATGGGTTAAGTCGCCTATCAACCCCCGCCTTTGATTTAAATACAAAACAAGGATTAGCTTGGGCTTGGTGGTATATGATTGGTACTTCATGGTGTCACTATATGCCTCACTTCAGCGTGTGTAATCGCTGCCCTTCAGTCCTTCGGGCTTACGGGCGTGTACCCGCCTCCGCTACGACTTATTGATCTGCAACCGTTCTTTCGCCTACCATCCCCAATACAACCCCAAAATTCCAGCCACTATAAACGGACACAGGGACAGGTCTAGGATGCCCTAAAGTGGCCTGCCCAGCCTTGACCTGTTGTCTCTTTATGTGCCTACTTCGATTTCCTAAAAGGCGTAGAGCCAATGGAAGAGGACCAGAGCCCCTGATTTAGATTCGATACAGGACATATTCTCGAAAGCTATATACTGGATCTCCTCGAAGTGTCGAGGCAACAGGTGGAGGTGTCTGTTTTCTAGACCGGAGCTCCAGGAGGAAAGATCCTTGGGCATGCAGACGGGCTCACGGAGCTTCTAGACATCGCCGAAAGCCTGGTCTTAGAGTGCAAGGCCACTGGAGATTATTCCTTATGCAAGAAACAGGAGGAAGACCCCGATACAGTCCATATGCCGCATTTTGCTATGCAGCATGCTTCGGTGCCCACGACCGCACTCATATACGTGAATAGGGAGACCCAAAAGTGTCGGCCTTTTGTTTCAGGTATTTGCCTTTGTCCTAGACAAGAAAGACAGTAAAGACGCCTTTAAGGGCCTGATCCGTAAATGGGCCCTCGTACTCGAAGCACTTGCTAAGGGAAAGAAGCCTCCTACACCCAAGGAGCCTAAATGGGAGTTTGGGCCAAAGGGCTGGAGGTGCAGGCCTTACAAGGAATACCAGGCCAAAGGAAGGACACAGAGGCAAGAGGGGTACTCTCGTACCGGCACCTATGCCCGAGGCTATTCGGTATGCGGCTCAAGAGGATTAGCTATTTCCTTGTGTCCTTGACAGCAGCGGCTTTGACTTGTATTGCCCTGTCGTATAACTAGCCGCTGTTCCTGTTCTGTGGGCTGGCCCATGCAGCCCCTCTTTGGATAACGGCTGAAGAGCTGAGAGAGAAGAAGAAAGGAGATGAAATCATGAGACCTTTCAGCATTGCAGAAAGGAAGAAAGCCAAGCCTGGTATTTGTGGTTCTTCAGAAAGCGTTAAGAGCCACTCGGCACTCTTCGTGCGGGCATGTTTTAATCGATGCCGGGTACGACAGCGTCACCTTTGAGACTGGGAAAAACGGAATCCTGGAATTTTTCTATATTCCGCTGACTCCGTCTTTCACCCCAAGGCGTTACATAGAGTACATCAAGGCTGCGAAGGCAGAAGGAGTAGAGGTGACAATTATATATAGCCTCTCCCATGCCTGGTCTGGGTCTGGAGGCATGCTTGACATTCATGACAACGCTACGAAGGCCTAGCGTGGGAACAATTCATAGGCCGTGTGGAGACAGGTGTCCCCAAAACACAATGCCATGGTCGATACTATGCTCCAGAGCCAATGTCACATAATCACCACCTTGAGGATGAAAGCCGCCTGGGAGGTAGTGGAGATGGACAAGGGCCGCAAGGCTCCGCGGAAGATCGGCCTCAAGCCTAAGCAGAAAAGGGGCTGGAATACGAGTTCACCGTGGTTTTCGACTTGTCAGTGGAAGGGTATGTGGCCACAGCCAGCAAGTACAGGACGCCTCTGTTTGACGGTCAGCACTTCGTGCCCTCTCCTGAAACAGGTAGATTCCTTTTGGAATGGCTCGAGATTGGGGCTGACCCTGTGGAAGAAAGTCAGCGGATGTTTTTGGAGTTCAAGACCTACATGGATATCATTTGAACAACCCATGCATCTTACGAACTGGTGGAAGAAGCACGAACCAGAGTTTTCGCGCTCCTACCTCTGCAAGAGAACTAGAACGGTTTTTGAGGTCAATAACCAGAAATTCAGTCAATGAAAACTGAAAAAAGTCCACTCCGTAGTTACCGCTGGGCTACCGCTACTAAAAAGGAGTTACAGGCCTCTGTCTGTAACCCCTTGATTTTCTTGGCGCGCCCGGAGGGATTCGAACCCCCGACCTACGGATTCGTAGTCCGGCGCTCTATCCAACTGAGCTACGGGCGCACAAAACTTTTTTAAAACAACGGCAATTATACCAATCTTTTAAATCCTTGCAATATATAATTTATGAAGAAAGATTAGAAAGAAATTCCTTTTTTATTAGTTCTATCTCTTCCTTTTTATTTTTAACCTCTTTATTTAATCTTGCTTCTAGTACTCGGTTTAATATCTTTCTAAAAATTGGACCTGGCTTAATCCCTAAAGCCTTTAAATCTTCTCCTGTTACAGAGGGTTTCACTTCGCTTAGTTCTTGGATATACTCTATAATATGTTTTTTTACATAAGTTAATCTATTCTGTCTGGCTTTAGCTATCATATAAAGTATGCACTCTAGTTTTTGTCCTTTTAGTAACCAGTAAACCTCTGCTCGTGTTATATAAGGTTTATTTTTTAAATAATATAGGATTTTTCTTGCCTTTTCTCTTTCATATGTAAATATTTTTTTAGCAGCACCTTTTATTTCTAACTCATTTGCAAGGAGGTAGAGTTCTGTATCTCCTAATATATCTGTTAATGCCAAAAAGTATACTACCCATTTCTCAGGTTTTTCCTTTTTAAATAAAAATTCAGTATACCAATCTAGTACCTT
>CAZNKP010000037.1:0-14231 GCA_964573805.1 uncultured Desulfobacterales bacterium
CCATAAATCATAATTCCGCTGAAGATTTATCCAAAACTCAGGACTAGTATCAAATGCTCTAGACAATTTCAGGGCCATCTCTGGTGTTACTGAACCCCTTTCATTAATAATCTTGGATAATGTCTTTCTTGATGTACCTAAAACCTTGGATAGCTCAGTAATTGTTATTCCTAATGGCTCAAGATAATCCTCTTTGAGTATCTGACCCGGATGTGTTGGTTTTCTTTGCATGGTCTTCATATTTGATCATCCTCTAATGATAGTCTAAAAATCTATGTCATAAACATCTGCTTCTTTGAAGCTAAATATAAGCCTCCAATTGCCAGATACAGAAATCGAATACATCCCCTTGTAATTACCACTTAAAGAATGAAAATTTGAACCTGGAAAATTCAGATCTCTTAGCTCAGTAGCAGCATTCAATCTATCTAAAACTAAAAGTTTGCCCATTTTTTTAGCATGCGCAGGTATTATGCCTTTTTTAGAACCTGAGTAGAAAAATTGCTACAACCCTTTGTGTTTAAAAGATTTTATCATAAATCTTATCGCAACCCATGAGGTTACAAAATACAATAAAAAATTTTAGAACACAGATTTTTTATTAATGTTTCAAGGTATAACCTACTGTTTTTGCAGCAGATATGGCACAAACAACTCTTTTATAACGCTAACAACAAAGATGTCTGGAGCACAGAGAAAGTTGACTTACACTACTTTGGTGAAAGCCGATTCTTGACCAGTAAGTGTCATAAAGCTAGTGAATAGTAATGGCTAAATTAGAGAGATTGCATAAAATAGCGGAATTGCTAAGTTTGTTGCGATAGATAAGGTTGATTGTCTCTGACAATGATTCACAATATCAACAAAACAATCTATTTCATAACCGCTCCAATAGAATGTATCCAAAAATCCACAGGGAACTTCGAGACGCCAATTAAGTAGTGAAAATTAAAAATGGTTGTATTGCACATTACTTAGGAATAAACTTTCGTAATTTAATCTTGCCATACTTATTTTGGATTTTTATTTAAATCGGAAAGGAGGAAAAATAGCCGTGTCAACTGGGTACGATTCTCAAATCCAGGCCCTCACCAAAATCAGTCAGAAGATAGAGCCTCCCCAACGAGTTAAAGACGAGGCGTTTATAAAAGACTATGACTCTGTCTATGCCTATTCTATTAGGGATCCAGAAGGATTCTGGGGCCAAATAGCCTCTGAGCTTCAATGGTTTGAGCCTTGGACTAAAGTACGCGAAATAGATATCCCAAACCACAAATGGTTTATTGACGGAAAAACCAACATTACCCTTAATGCCCTTGATCGTCATGCTGATTCATGGAGGAGAAACAAGGTGGCCTTCATTTGGCTATCAGAAGAAGGAGAGGAACTGACTGCCACATATGGCCAACTAAGGGATAGGGTAAATCAGTTTGCAAACGCACTTAAATCAAAGGGAGTAAAGAAAGGGGACAGGGTAATAATTTATATGCCTCTTACCATTGAGGGTGCAATAGCTATGTTGGCATGCGCAAGGATCGGGGCTATCCATTCTGTAGTCTATGCAGGTATGGGAGCAGGAGCATTGCGTTCCAGAATTGAAGACTGTAAAGCAAAGGCCGTAGTATGTGCAGATGTAGGCTATAGAAGAGGAAAAGTTGTACGTCTCAAGGCGGTGGTTGATGATGCCCTTCAAGGGCTCGAATATGTCGAAAGCGTAATAGTCCTCAGACGTCAGGAGCCTAAAATAGAATTAAGTGAATGGGAAGACGATTTTTGGGAATTATTAAATAGCCAAAGCCATCGATGTGCTCCTGAAATAATGGACTCGGAAGATCCCCTTTTTATACTCTATACCTCTGGCACCACTGGCAAACCAAAGGGTGTGGTGCACGTTCATGGTGGGTTTATGGTTGGAACATACTATCTCACCAGAGCATTTTTTGATGTTAAAGACAAAGATGTCTACTGGTCCACTTCTGATATAGGTTGGATCGTTGGACATTCTTATATCGTTTATGGTCCACTTGTGGCTGGTGCAACGGTTCTGATAAGGGAAGGAGCTCCGGACTATCCGCATCCTGGCGTAATTTGGGAAAAGGTACAAAAGTATGGTGTCTCTGTAATGTTTACAGCACCCACAGCCCTTAGAATGTTTATGCGTTTTGGTAAGGAGCATATCGAAAAGTACGACAGGTCAACCTTGCGGATTATTGCCTGTGCAGGTGAACCCTTAAATCCAGAGGCTTGGAGCTTTGCTCAAGAAGTAATACTTTCTAATAACGGTCACTGCATAGACAACTTCTGGCAAACAGAAGTAGCCTCCCCTATACTGGGAACCATGCCGTCCATGCCTAACAAGCCTGGCAGATGTGGCAAGCCCATGCCAGGAGTAGTAGCAGACGTGGTAGATGAAAAAGGAAATCCAGTACCTGCTGGCAAAGGAGGAAACCTCATACTTAGACAGCCGCTACCGTATATGATGAGAACCATATATGGAGACCCTAAAAGGTACGAGGAAATATGGAATATTATCCCTGGCACATACTTTACCGGAGATGTTGCTGTCTGTGACGAAGAAGGCTATTTCTCCGTCCTTGGCCGTTCCGATGATGTCCTAAATGTAGCTGGCCACAGAATTGGGACGGCTGATGTAGAAAATGCCTTGGTCAGTCATCCTGCCGTGGCTGAGGCCGCTGCCATTGGACTTCCTGATCCGATAAAAGGAGAAAATATCAAGGTGTTTGTGGTACTGAGGGCCGGGAAAGAACCCTCTGAAGGCTTGAAAAAGACTATAATTCAGCATGTACGCCATGAGCTTGGCCCTATTGCCACGCCCAAGGAGGTAGAGTTTACAGATAAGTTGCCCAAAACCCGATCAGGTAAAATAATGAGAAGGCTTCTCAAGGCCAAAGAACTTGGTCTCGAGCTTGGAGATACTTCCACCTTGGAAGATTAAATAGCGCAAAGGAGGATACATGCTCCCTAACAAGGCAGTAATACCTGTTGCCGGTCTTGGAACACGATTTCTTCCGGCAACTAAGGTTATACCAAAGGAAATGCTTACAGTGGTTGACAGACCAACCATCCAGTACATTGTAGAAGAGGTGGTTGCATCAGGCATAAAAGAAGTTGTACTGGTTACAGCATCTGGCAAATCTGCAATTGAAGACCACTTTGACTACTCCTTTGAGCTAGAAACTTTCCTTGCTCAAAAAGGCAAGCTTGATTTGCTAAATGAAGTCCGTCAAATTTCAAATCTTATAGAAGTCGTCTCTGTACGGCAGAAAAGGCCTCTGGGTCTCGGACATGCAGTACATGTGACAAAACAGGTGGTTGGGGATCAGCCATTTGTGGTGTGCTTAGGCGACGATCTTGTTGAGGCTGAGGAACCATGTGTTTACCAGATGCTCAGAATATTTGAAAAATATCAGGAAGCAGTGGTAGCTGTACAGGAAGTTGAAGAACGCGAAGTTGAACGTTACGGCATTGTTGAAGGGCACGAAGTTGAACCAGGTGTTTACGAGGTAAAACGCCTCATTGAAAAGCCAAAGCCCGGCTCTACAAAATCACGCCTGGCAGTAATAGGAAGATATATTCTCAGACCCGAAATATACGATTGCCTCTCTCGAACCCTCCCAGGAATAGGGGGAGAAATACAACTTACAGATGCCCTTGACACCTTAAGAAAAGAGCGTGGACTTTTTGCTTATAAGTTTAAGGGCAGACGTTTTGATGCTGGAGACAAATTAGGCTTTTTGCAAGCCACCATTCATTACGCACTTAATCATCCTGAGCTAGGAGCGCCTTTTAGACAGTATATAAAACAACTAGTTAAGAAACTTAACTAAACATTGAAAAAAAACGGAAACAGGGGCCCAATATATGTACAGTGTCTTGTACCTTTATATCTGCCTGGGCCCCTTACCTACATCTGGCCCTTCCCAGACATCGCACCTCAGGCTGGGATGCGCGTAATTTTACCTCTCAAAGGCAGAAAAATAGTCGGTCTGGTATGGAGATTAGATTCTAACCCTGCCCAAAACATTCGTTACAAAAACGTCATAGAAGTTATCGATTCCAAACCCCTCCTTCATAAGGGCCTTATAAAATTTATTGAATGGGCAGCATCGTATTATATGTATCCTTTTGGGCAGGCCCTGGCAGAAGCATTGCCTTCTGAGTTCATCTCTGCGCGCAAAAATGCTGCCAAACGTATTTCAGCCTCTTTCAAGGGGCCAGGAAGATCGTATCTTGAAATAGCAAGTTGGGACGAATCCCCAATTAAAAAACTTACCAAGGAGCAAGAAAAGGCCATAGCATTCATAAAACAAGCCATTTTAACAAAGACCTTCTCCCCCATGCTCCTTTTTGGCATAACCGGCAGCGGCAAGACCCAGGTCTATATAGAAGCTGCCAAAGCCTGCCTCAAGTCTAATAGGGGCTGTCTCATAATGGTTCCTGAAATAGCAATGACAGGACAGCTTGCCTCCAGATTTAAAAAGGCCCTTGGCGATCAAGTGGCGATACTCCACAGTGGCCTAACCCCAGCCCAAAGAAGAGACCAATGGTGGCGTTTGAGACAGGGTAGAAGCCTCGTGGCCCTAGGCACCAGATCTGCCATATTCTGTCCAATTAAAGATCTTGGACTTATTGTTGTAGATGAAGAACACGATGCCTCTTATAAACAGGAAGAACGGTTTCGCTATAATGCCAGGGACTTGGCTGTAGTTCGGGCAAAGATGGAGGATGCTGTTGTCCTTCTTGGATCAGGGACCCCTTCTATTTTGAGTTATTTTAATGCAGTTACAGGCAAATATAAACTGCTCAGACTGAAAGAACGTCCTTCTGGCGTCAGCCTGCCTGCTATAGAAGTAGTTGACAAAAAGACAAATACCCAAAAACAAGGGGCAGAACTTCCGTGGTTAACCCCAAGACTCAAAAAGGCCATCGAAGATACCTTGGGCAGAGGCGAACAGGTCCTGCTCTTTTTGAACAGACGCGGACTGGCAACTTATATATTTTGTCCAGAATGCGGATATGTCTTTAAATGCAACAATTGTGACGTAATATTAACTTGGCATAGACGGAATAAGGCGATAGTAAGAAGTCTTGACGAACCGTTGCCGAAAGGCCATGGTATGCTTTCATGTCACTATTGTGGCCACTGCCAACCTGCAGCACCTGTATGTCCTTCTTGCAATGGCCAAACGGTCCGGACCTCTGGATTTGGCACAGAGAAGATTGCTGAAGACTTTTTGAAGATATTCCCCAATACAACCGTTGCACGTATAGATCGAGATACCCTTCTTAGCAGAAAAAGACTGGAAAAGGTTCTCCATTCGTTCCGGCAAGGCAAGATAGACTGTATCGTTGGGACACAGATGGTCACAAAGGGACATGATTTCCCAAACCTTACACTGGTGGGTGTCATTTGGGCGGATATGTCCTTAAATGTTCCAGAATTCAATGCATCTGAACGAACATTTCAAACCCTAGCTCAGGTGGCTGGCCGCGCAGGAAGAGCCAAACGTCCTGGCCAGGTCATTATTCAAACTTATATGCCAGATCATTATACTGTAAGATGCGCTGCCAATCACAACTATGCTTCATTTTATCGCAAGGAAATAGAGCTAAGAGAAAAACTGGGCTACCCACCCTTTGGCAGATTGATAAATATCAGATTCAGTGGCCCCAAACAGGCTGACGTCTTACAAGGGGCAGAAACTGCCCGAAAGCTCTTATTGGCCAACGCCTATAAAGATATAAAATGTTCGATTCTTGGTCCGGTGCCTTGTCCAAAAGCAAAGATAAGGTCCAAATACAGATTCCAACTATTGTTAAAAGGAGATATTTCACACATAAGAAGACTTTGCACTAGCGTTGACAAACAGCTCCAAAGGCTGTTACCTGGTAAAGTACGAGTTGAGATAGATGTAGATCCCGTGAACTTTATGTAAATATGGAGTGAAAAGGTTTGAACTTAAAAGATAAAAATCAAGATATAGAAAAAGACAAAATCTCTTCTCAGGAAAAACCACGTTTTACATGGGAAGACATAAAGTTCCTGATAGCGATGACAGTGGTAACCATCGGTTTTTCACTTAGAGGTGGTGAAATGCCAGGTGCCATATGGGCAACATTAAGACAGATATTTGTAAGTATTTTCTATGGCTTTGGTACTGTTTTCTTGTTTATTGGTCTTACCAAAAAGACATTCAAATACAATCCTACTAAAGTACATATTGTAAAATGGGCCTTTGCCCTTGCAGCCATATTTGCTGTGAGCGAATTCTTGCACGAAGGATATCTAATGTTGACGGGTCAGATTCCTTTTCCATCTCCCAAATAGTTTATTAGCCGGTAAATAGGCTGCTAAATATCTTATAACCACCTAACCAGGTTCCGATCATGCTCCCCAACCCCGGCAAGACAAAGGCCAGGAAGACCCTTAAAAGCCTATTTGACCACCAGCCCTTTAACGAAGTGATATCCTTTGAGGCATCCTGTATCTCTTTAACAAGAGGAGGTCTTACGAGTGCCTGAACAAAGGCAGTTACGTAGCCTGCACCAATTACAGGTGTAAGGCTTGTAATAGGCGCAGCAGCAAAGGCAGCGGCAACAGTATACGGATGACACATGGCAAGGGCGGCTCCGATTGCACACGCGATCCCATTTGCAAGTATCCAGTAAGTGATATTGTCACCTGCAACTACAGCCCCCTTTTGCCATGCAGAAATTACTATTGCACCCACAATAAAAGCTGGAATAGCCCAGCCCAGTGCCTTCCATGCAGAAGAAAGCGGTGGCACCTTAGAAATTTCACCAAGTTCCAGGCTATGGTCTTTCACAATAGCCTTTTTAATCCCCTCTACATGCCCAGCCCCTACCACAGCAACCACCTTTTTACCTGATGCCTCTTTGATTTTTTCGGCTAGATAGATATCCCGCTCATCAATCAAAACCTTTTTTAACTCGGGCATCGCTTGGCCAAGCTCTGCCATCAACTCTGAAATCACATCCGACCTCTTTAGTTCCCTTAGTTTCTCTTCTGTCACAGAAGTATCATCAAAAAGGCTTAAAAGCAGGCTCGAAAGAAGCTTACCCTTTTTCCAAAGAGGGGTTTTTCGCCATGCCCTCAAAAGAGTGGTACGAACATCTCTATCGCACAGTTTAACAGGTATGCCTAGTGCTTCGGCTGTCTTGGTCGCTTCTATAAGCTCACTTCCAGGTAGCACCCCTATCTTTTCTCCAAGCTTTTTCTGATAAGAAGAAAGAATAAGGTTGGCCATAAGGGTGGTAAGCTGTTTACTCTTTATTATGTTTTTGATATCAAGATGTTCAAAATGCTCTTTCTGGGAGATAGCCTTATAACGTTTCTCATCAAGCTCAACGCATACACAATCGGGATTTTCCTGTATTATCGTTTTTTTTACCAACTCAACAGACTCTTTCGATATATGGGCTGTACCAACAAGGATAATCTCCCTATCTTCAAGTCTTAACCTTGTTATATCATTTTGTCCCGACGCTGGTACACCCTTGCCATTAACTGTAACTAATTCTGGTTCGGTTTTTTTCATATACATGAACTCTTGTGTTAAGCTCCTATAACAGTACAAGCTATTTTTCTCTTTCTTGGTTTATTATCATGATTAATGATTACAACCTGCTGCCAAGTGCCAAGCATTAGCCTTCCTCCCTGGATAGCTATAGCAAGACTTGGACCCAAAAGGGCTGCCTGGACATGGCTATGACCGTTTCCATCATGCCACGCAAGCTCGTGACGATAAATCATACCCTTAGGGGCAAGACGTTCTATTGCATCCTTCAAATCTTCCACGACTCCGGGTTCGAACTCTATAGTAGTTAGGGAACCAGTAGAACCAATAACGTTCATCTGAATCATTCCGTTTGAAATGCCTGAACGCCTAACCAGTTCTGCAATCTCATGGGTCAAATCCTGTATATCCGGGCCTATTTGCAAAGACTTTTCTATAATACTTGAAAAAATCATGGGTTTCATGACTAAATAATAACATAAATTACTAAAGAAAGGCTTCTTTTTTGGTTATTCAACATCTCATGTAAATTTTTTTGTGCCATGGCCTATTGGTGCAGCTATGGTATAGACCATAATTATGAAGGTGTTGATTTCCTGATATACACGTACACTTGCCATATCTGGCTGAAATCCTGTTTTTGTCATACCTCTTCTTGAGAGTCCCGAACCCTTGCACATCTCGCCATACACAGGACACGGATATGGAGTTCTCCCATTAGTCCTGGCCATAATATGATCACTCTGTTCATGGTAACTTGCTGGCATCAATAATCTGTCCAACAATCCTCACTAAACGTCAAGAAGTCGATTTTATGTAGCACAAATTCCCGATGAAGAATGAACTTGCTCTTAAAACCTGAAAACAAGAGCGGAGAAGATCTCCAAAACGCCGGATCACCTGCACAAAAATTTGGGAACCTCTTAAGAGTTGACTTCTTAGTCAAGGCAATCGCCTCTTGTTAAACTGCCTTTTCACCCCAACGCATCCATAACAGATGGGAAAAGGGACAAATCTGTGTGAGGCAAAAAGAGACAAGAAACATAATGATCCATAAAACGTGGGTTGTCTGCAAGGTCAAAATGGGTCATCATCTGTGCAACCTCTCCCATCTCACAAAACTTTGGCCAGGAAACTGCCGAAATCTGTGCACCCATGAGAGAAGAATTTCCTGCAAAGAAGAACCTGTCTCTAGGAATATCTGGTAATAATCCAATAGTTATTGCCTGCTCAAGGTCTAGATAGCTTCCAAAGTTCCCAGCAAGTATCACCCTTTCCAGATCTTCCACAGTCATACCTACAGATTCCAAAAGGGTCAAATATCCAGCAAACATGGCCCCTTTAGCCCGTATCAGATTTTCAACATCCGCCTCGGTAAAAACAATATCTTCGCCTATGGCTGTGGCCTCCTTTTCCACTACCACATACTCCCAACCGTCTTTTCCCTGTCGAATCCTTGGAGCTGACAAATCTCTCCGAAACTTGCCTTGACGATCTAAGGCACCTGTCATAAAAAGACCTGCCAACAAACTTATTATTCCTGAGCCGCAAATTCCCTTTGCCTTTTTACCTCCAATAGTAAGCACCATGGGTTCAAAGGTCCCTGGATGAATATGCACCACCTCTACAGCTCCAACGGTGGCCCTCATACCATACTTTATTCCTCCTCCCTCAAAGGCAGGACCAGCTGAACAAGCAGCACATGCCATCCAATCCTGATTCCCCAAAACTATCTCACCATTAGTTCCAATATCTATAAAAAGCGTTAATTCTGGATGATGATTTATTCCTACTCCCACCACTCCAGCCACTATGTCACCACCAACATAACTAGCTACACAGGGTGCCAAAAAAATACGCACATGGGAAGGCAGATCAATTCCTATCTCTTTAGCTCGTACCGGAGGGAAACGGTTGGCAACAGGTGTATAAGGAGCAGACCTGAGAAATCTAGTTTCAAGACCAAGCAAAAAGTGGGTCATAACCGTATTGGCCGCTATTGTCACAAGACAAATATCTTCCTTTTCCTTTCCTGCCTGAGAGAGCAATTCTGACACAAGCCTATTCAGACATTCAACAATCTTTTCTTGCAAAATGGTCAACCCATCTCCCTTTCTTGTGAATTCCATACGTGAAATCACATCTTCACCATAGCTGACCTGGGGATTGTAGTCTGAAGATTCTGCCAGCACTTTCTGATCTTTTAGAGAAATGAGCCTGGCAGAAACCGTGGTAGTGCCTATATCAACACATACTCCATGCTGACCTTTGGTTTTGTCTTTTGGCTCCACTCTAATTAGACGTTTGCGACCAGGAGAAGACGTCTCCATAAAACTGGCCGTCACCTGCCAATTCCCTTCCCTCATGGCATAAGGCAAACGATAAAGCACTTGGCTATCCACCTCTAGATGAAACGACTGGCCTACCTCGCGTCTTATTCTTCCAAGATCACTTAGGTTGTCTGTCACACTAGGCTCTGGGACCACAATAAGACTCTTCGAAATGGCGGGTTCACTCTTCACTGTTACCTTTTCGCCATGAACCTTGATCCAAGCTGCGGCCTTTTTGGCAAGGGGACGCGCCAGGGCCTTCCTATCCATCTGAGACTCTGCAGGTATCCGGACCACCACATCGCTCAAAGGAAAGGTGGCACATGCCTTCCATCCACCTTCTGGCAACTCTTCACCAGTAACCCTTCCGTTCTCAATGAAAATCTTACACTTGTTGCACACACCTGCCCCGCCGCAACTTGCATTTATATGAATTCCTGCACTCATTGCGGCCTTTAAAAGATTTTCATCTGTTGGGACCTCGAGCACCACATTTGCTGGCAAAAAGGTAACCTTTGGCATATTCTATCCTTTAATGCTAATGTATTTTTAAATACTTGAGGCTGATATTAAACATAAGCCTTGTTTACGTCCAGACTTTAGTAGGCCGTTAAGCAAACTAACCCGGAATACACCATATTGATGGAGGAAACATGAAAATCTTAGTAACAGGTGGAGCTGGTTTTATAGGCTCAAACGTAGTGGATGCCTACATCGGTCTTGGTCATGATGTAGTGGTTGTTGACAATCTCTATTCAGGGAAAACAGAAAATCTAAACCCAAAAGCAAAATTCTATCTAATGGATATAAGAAGTCCAGAGTTCAAAAAAATACTTGAGATAGAGGAGCCTGAAGTAATAAACCATCATGCTGCACAAATCTCTGTCCCTTATTCTGTTCAGAATCCCCGTTTTGATGCAGATGTCAATATTCAGGGTTTTATCAACATACTAGAAGCGGCAAAAGAGACGGAAGTAAGAAAAATCATATTCATATCATCAGGTGGAGCTATATACGGCGAAGCCGAAGAATATCCTACCAGCGAGACATATCCACCCAAACCCCTTTCCCCTTATGCAATCGCTAAAGCTGTTTCTGAAGACTTTCTCTTTTTCTATAATTACCAGTATGGCATTGACTACACTGTCCTCAGGTATGCAAACATCTATGGCCCGCGCCAAATTCCCCACGGTGAGGCCGGTGTGGTAGCCATCTTCATGGATAGACTGATTTCTGGGAAAAGATGTACCCTATTTCATTTTCCAGATGATGAACGAGGCATGATAAGGGATTATTGTTTCGTTGGAGATGTAGTAGAAGCAAACATTAAAGCTCTTAAAAAGGGCAGCCGTCAGGCCTTTAACATCGGAACAGGTATTGAAACAAAGACCCAAGACCTCTTTGAAAAAATATTCCATGTCATAAAAAAAAGGATAGAGATACCGGATGATCTTTTCAATATGAAACGTACCCAAGCACGGGCAGGGGACTTGAAAAAGAGCTGCCTTAATTGCCAAAAGGCCGAAAGAGAGCTCGACTGGAAAGCAGTACACAGCCTAGAAGATGGGCTGAAGAAGACACTTGATTGGAGGCTTTCTATAAAGTGAGACTAAGGATCGCCCTAGCACAGCTAGATCCTGGCGCAAGGTGCCCTGAGGGGAACTTGAGATGGGCATTAGACGCAATTCAAACTGCTACCCAGAAAAGGGCAAAAATCATTTGCCTACCGGAACTCTTCCCTTATGGACTTTTACCCAATAAATTCCTTGCAGAAAATGCTGCAATCCAAGCTAGAGAATTTTTGCATTCTTTAAAAGAGGGTGCCCAAGCCAACAACATTGTCATTTTTGCCGGACTGCCTTGGCCGAATGGAGACAGACCATATAATTCTTTGTTAGGCATTTTGCCAAAAGGAGGGGTGTTCCGGTATGATAAGCTTCATCTGTTTCCACTTTTTAACGAACACGAAAGCTTTTCTCCTGGTAATGAACCGGTTTTTGCCGCCATAGAAGTCCAAAAGATAAAAGCAGTTGTTGGCCTAATGATTTGTTACGATATTCGTTTCCCAGAGCTTGCAAGGAGGTATTCATGGTCAGGATGCAACCTGCTTGTAGTTTCCGCTCTTTGGCCCCAGTCTAGAAAAAATAACTTCATAACACTTTTGAGGGCTCGTGCTTTGGAGAATCAATGTTATATTGCCGCTTCCAACGCATGTGGCTCATGCAAAGACGTTCAATTTGCAGGTTCATCCCTTATAGTGGCACCAAATGGCTCATTGGTCTGCCAGGCAAACACCAACGAGGAATTGTTAATTGCAGATATCAACCTGAATCAGGTAAACGAAGCCAAAAGCCTTTTTAATTCGTCGTGGCCCCAAGGGGCATGGAATCATCCAGTTGAAGAAAAAATATGTTCGCTGATCAAATTAAAGGAGTTTGTAGCTGCAAGGAAAGCAGCTGGCCAAAAACTTGTCTTTACAAACGGATGTTTTGATATTCTCCATGCAGGCCATGTCTCTTATCTAAAAAAGGCTAGATCCTTTGGCGACTTCCTTGTGGTAGGACTCAACAGCGACTCTTCTATTAGAACTATTAAAGGCGCTTCTCGACCGGTAAATCCTCAAAATGAGCGCGCCACCGTTTTGGCATCCCTATCCTTTGTGGACTTTGTAGTAATATTCAACGAATCTACCCCTGAAAAGCTTATCCACGAACTAGAACCAGACATCCTGGTAAAGGGAGCAGATTGGCCAGAAAACCAGATAGTCGGAGCAAATTTTGTAAAATCCCTAGGTGGCAGAATAGAACGCATTCCTTTTGAAAAGGATACATCCACAACCAAAATTATAAAGCGATTACAAGACCTCTAATAAGGACCTGGAATGGATTTCCCTGAAATAATATTTGGTAACAGCGATTCTTTAGAATGGGCACGAACAAAAATTTGCCATGCCATGACATTGGATACAAAACTGGCAAAACATATCCAGTTCATGTCAAAATCTCTAAAAAATATTTATATAGCCCTTGAACCATACTTTCAACAGTACATTGAAACCCTATGCAAAGAATGTGAAAATCCATGCTGCATCAATAGACATGGCTTCCCGGACTTTGAAGATCTAATAATTTTCTGTGCATTAGGGGAATGTTTCGGACCTTTCGACTATACCCAAAAAGATACCGAGCCTTGCCAGTTTCTTGGGGAAAAAGGCTGTATCTTGAAAAGATGCGAACGTTCATACAGGTGCACATGGTACTTTTGCGACAAGGTATTTGACAGCTTTGAAACAGAGGCCCCAAAGGCCTTTGCTCATTTTGAGCACCTAATGGGGCAACTTTGCCAGCAAAGAATTGATATAATAAAGCTGTTTGAAAGACTATGGTATCTGGAAACAAAAACATAGCCATAAGGTGGCTCTTCGATGTGTCATATAAGTGAGCCCGGACCAGTTATTACGTTTTTGTTGTCATTCTTTTTACTCATCTTTTACTCATCTTTGACAGTTGGCCTCGGGCCATGCACCTAAAAGTCCTGTTTTCATCCACCAAAGTGAGGTTATTCGGGATATTTTGGTGATTTTTTGTAGATTTTAGAGTGTCGGTTTCAGAAAGGTAGTGCCATGAAGTGGTTCCCCTTTTTCGACAGTAGGTATTGTTCGCTTTCACTGGATGGAGTAAGCAGAAAATCCACAGTGAAAGGAGAATAGAGATGGCAAGGAAGAAGTACAGTGCTGAGTTCAAGACCAAGGTGGCAGTGGCTGCCATCAAGGGGGAAGAGACCATTAATCAGATAGCTTCGAGGTTTGGCATTCATCCAGGTCAAGTAAGACAATGGAAGGAGGCAGATGCTGGACAATGCCCCGCTGGTCTTTGAAATATCCAGGAAAAAGGACAAGGATCATCAGGCTCTTCTGGATAAGCTTTACAAAGAGATCGGCCAGCTGAAGGTGGAACGGGATTTTTTAGTAAGAAAGTCCGGTCTGATATGAGCCAGAAGGAGAGAAAGGCCATGGTCGAGCTGGAAAGTGTCAGGATAAGCAAGAGTCGCCAGTGTGCTCTTTTAGGCATCAGCAGAAGCTCTCCAAGAGAGATCTGTGCCTCATGAGTGGAATTGACAGGCTGTATCTCAAGACCCCCTATTATGGGAGGAGAAGGATGCGTCTTGCCCTCAAGAATCAGGGATACCAGGTGAGCGAGAAGAAGGTTAGAAGGCTCATGCAGCTCATGGGGCTTAAGGCACTGAGTCCTGGTCCTTCTACCAGCACCAGAGCCAGGGATCACAAGGTCTATCCCTATCTTTTGAGAGGGCTTAAGATCAGCAGGCCGAATCAGGTCTGGTG
>CAZNKP010000038.1:0-45451 GCA_964573805.1 uncultured Desulfobacterales bacterium
AGCCAAAAATATAAAATTGATTTAGAGGTTACCAGCCGCCACCGCCTCCTCCTCCGCCGCCGCCTCCAGAGGAGCCACCGCCTCCGGAGCCTGAAGAAGTTGATATGGAAGCTGCGGAGATCATAGAATTGAGCCCGGTTCCCATATCTGAAGATAAAGATGAAAGGGAATGGAAGCTGCCATGATACCAGGTTGGCACGTAATAGGATTCTGGTTTATCTATCTGTCTTAAATATTGTTGAAAGCGTTCGGCCCATTCATTTTCAACATCAAGGGCCATTGCCCATGGCAGGTAGCGTTCGAATAGCTCAGGTGCTTTGTCCGGCGGGGTTAAAGCTTCAAGCCTTGGAGCCTCTGCAGTTTTTAAAAACATCCTGAAACCTTCAAGGTCGGAAAGGAGCTGTGCTCCTTTCATAGTGGGAGCTTTCATCAGATGATAAAACACAATATTTATAACAATAATGCATGCCAATATGAATAGTTGCACTGGGCCGATCATCATATAGTAAAACGAGCCTCCAACTCCAAGCCCGATCAAGAAGAAAAGTGAAAATATAAAATTTCCAATGACAGTGGCCTTCTGTTTCCATGGTACTTGAAATAGACCCTTAAGGCCTTTTGCTCCTGTAAGGACCAGGAATATGCTGAAAAAGCTCCATGCACTTAGCCAAGCAGTAATAAAGAGGGATGGAATCGCTTCTTTGCCACTGAGGGCAAGCAGTATCATGGCCAACACAGACATGACCAGGCCTGGAATTAGGTAGTTGCGGTTGGTCAAAAAGTAGATCTTTTCGTACCTGCGTTTTAGGGCCTCTTTTAGTCTATCTTTGGCTGATACAATATTTTTTCGATGACTCTGGTTGAGTCTAACGATAGGGCCTGAACTAAATAATGACCAGAGCATCTTGTCTTCTCCATCAGGAAGCTCCCTGTTCGCTTTTCTGCTAGCAAGCTCAACAGAATAGCCGTCACTGTCTTTTTTAATCACAACTGCTCCTTTAACTCCAAGGTCTACAAGGGCCGTAGCAAAGACCTTGTCGTCAAATCCCATTTGCCTGATAAATCTGGCTCCGGCAGGACCAGTGCCCTTAGGAGGATCAAACTTTGGTACTATTGGTCCTAGTTCTGGGTCTTTTCCAACTTGCTTCCAGGCATATAGATAATATAGAAATATACAGATAAGCAGTAGAATGGTAGAGATTAGTGAGAAATTGTCTTTTAATAGGAAAAAAAATTTCAAAAGGACACTCGGTTCATATACGATACCCTTTGGCCATGCTACAGCTATGGTAAAACCTTCTTTAGGATATATAGGCATAGAGGTTTCAAAAGTGATGTGTTTGTCTGTAACCTCTGTTGCCTTGGCCATGGTGCCTTTTGCACCTCTAGGGCCTGTGTAGGAAGCGTATCTCAAAAATTTTGAAGGCTTAGGCAGGATTACTGTAGCCACAGCCTTTAGTATAGGAAAGTCCCACTGGTCTCCGGTAACATTCCAGTATAGTTCGTCAAAGTTATCAAAGTAATTGACCATCCGGCTCATTTCATAGGTGAGCTGGAAGGTATGAAGCCCTTTGGATATAAAGTGGTCTTTAGAACCTATGTAAATTCTGATATAGCTGCCAAGATCTTTGGTATGATAGGGTGCCTTGTTACCGTCAATTTGTACATCCAGCAACTTAAAGCTTGGATTAAAGGACAGTAGCAACCCTTTTTGGTATTTAACGGGCAAATCTCTATAAATGCCATGTCTTATATGCTCTCCCAGGCAGTTGGCAGTAATTGCTTCTGTGACCACTATGGCTCCTGATGGCTGGATATGGACAGTGCTATGAAAATGGTTTATTACTTCCCTGTTTTGGTTGTAGGCGGCAGCTTTGGTATCAAAGGGGTGAATAAAGGGAAGAGTAAGCAGGATAGCGAATAAGAGAATGGGATATAGAAGCAGGTCCTTTTTTAGAGTCATGTTAACCTTCTATTAAAACTTTACCTTTGGGACAGATCTGTCTGCTGCATCGGCAAGTTCAAAAAACTCCTCTTTCTTAAAACCGAACATGTTGGCGATTATACTGTTTGGAAAGACCTCAATGGCCGTGTTGAGGTCTCTAACTGTCGCGTTGTAGTAACGTCTTGCCTTTTGAATGGCATCTTCTATCTGGGCAAGCTGTGTTTGAAACTCGAGAAAATTGGTGTTTGCCTTTAGCTCAGGGTAGTTTTCCGCTATGGCAAATAGGCTTCTTAGACTGGCGGTAAGCAAAGATTCGCCTTGTCCCCGTTCTGCCGGCCCTTTTGCAGACAGGGCCTTTGCTCTTGCCTCTGTAACCTGTTTGAACACCTCCTTTTCGTGTTCCATGTAACCTTTGACCGTTTCAAGGAGGTTAGGAATGAGATTAGCCCGTCTTTTAAGCTGAACATCTATGCCGCTCCATCCTTCTTTGCACAGGTTTCTGAGCCTTACCAAACGGTTGTAGATCATTATGGCCCATAGGGCCAAGACACTCAAAATTATCACTATGATGATGAGAACATTCATATTTTCTCCCAAGGACTTTTTATTTCTTCATCGGATTGAACAGTTAAGAATTTAATCTTTTTGACCTCGCCTTAACTGAAGGATGAGTCATCAGATGGGTCTTATTTCTACAGAGTTCTGTGCCAAATAATCTTTAACCTCTTTGATACCCACCTCCCTTCTGTGAAAGATACCGGCTGCAAGGGCAGCTTCTACTCCGGTCTTTTTAAATACTTCTAAAAAGTGTGCAGGGTTGCCAGCACCGCTTGAAGCAATTACAGGGATAGATACTGCATTTTTCACGCTTTTTATCAGTTCTATGTCAAAACCGCTGTTTGTCCCATCCCGGTCTATGCAGTTAAGGAGTATTTCTCCTGCTCCAAGCATTTCGCATACCTTTGCAAGGGTGACTGCATCAACGTCTCTGCCTTCCCGTCCACCTTTTATGGTACATTGATACCAGCAGTATCGTTCACCATTGGGGCCAGGGTGTTTGGTCTCTATTACATGGTGTTTCACCTGGTCAGGACTTTTAACATAAATCCTCCTCGGATCTATTGAAATGACCACCGCTTGGTTACCGTAGATTTTGGATATCATTTCGATAGCGCTTTCTCCAGTGGCCTGTCCATTTTTCAGATAGTCCTCCACAATAAGGACTGCATCACTTCCTATAGAAATCTTGTCTGCCCCTGAGCGGAAGTACTCGGCAGCTACCTGAAGGGCAGAGTAATGTCTGCCATCCCTGTCTGTATAGTCCCTGATTCCACCACCAATAGTAAGGGGAACAAAGACCTCTTTTGATGTGCGTTTTAATACCTCTAGCATTGGCATGTCTTTTAGGGGAAAATCTCTAAAGGCAGTGATATTTAGAAAAGTTATCTCATCTGCCCCTTCGTTATAATACCGGGCTGCAAGCTCAACAGGCCTTCCGAGGTTTCTCACCTCCCCCTTTTCCCTCACGTCGTACTGATCTCCCTTAGTTACAACTAGGTCTCCCTGGTCATTAGACCGTACATCAAGACAGGCTATGATCCTTTTGGCAAGGCGCGTCTGTTGCGATGCCTTTTCAGGCAGAGCGTCTTGTCCTGTTCCCTTTAGGAAATTTTTTAGGATTTTCAGTCCTGTGAAACCACTTTTTTCAGGATGAAATTGAGTAGCTATACATTTCCCATGCTGAATGCTGCTGGTGAATCGGCAACCATAGTCTGTCTGGGTAAGTATAATTGAAGACTCTTCAGGAGCTACATAATAAGAATGGACAAAATAAAATTTTTCATCGCCCTCTATGTGCTGAAAAAGTTTGGAAGGCTTTTTGAAAACAAGGCCATTCCATCCAATATGTGGCACAGCTAGAGGGCCTGTGAACCTTTTGACCTTGCCCTTAAAGATTCCAAGCCCTTTTACTCCAGGTGCCTCCTCGCTTTCTTCAAATAGTGCCTGGAGGCCAAGGCATATGCCAAAAAATGGCCGTCCTTCATTGATATAATGTTTTAAAGGCTCTGCAAGCCCTTTGCCCTCAAGGATGTTCATCATGCTTCTAAAGTTTCCAACTCCAGGGAATACCAATTTTTCTGCAGAGAGGATGTCTTCTGGCCGTTCTACCTGCCTAACTGTGGCACCCAGGCTTTCTAAGGCGTTAACTACACTTCTGACGTTACCTGCACCGTAATCCAAAAGGGTAATCATGTTTGTTCCTCATCTTAGGTGTTATTTTTTGGCCAAAAGGATACAATGGAGCCTGACAAAAATAAAGAAGACAGTGTTTGCAAAGAATCGGGTATGGCAAAAAAGAGAGATCTTTTCTAAAATCCCTTGCTACCTTTCAAAAGGAGTGATGAAATTGTCACAAAAAAAGGATACCAATAATAATAAGAAAACTGTCGGGCTCTTTATAGAGCTTCTAGAGGTGTTGAGGCGCCTTCGTGCACCAGACGGCTGTCCATGGGACAGGGAACAAACTCCCCAGACTATCAAAAAGTATATGATAGAAGAGGCCTACGAACTTTATGAGGCCGTAGACAATAACGAGCCCCAAGAGGTAAAGGAAGAGCTTGGAGATCTATTTTTTTTGCTTCTTTTTCTTGCAGATCTTTACGAGAAAAGTGGAGATTTTACGTTGGCAGATTCCCTTTTGGCTATAAAAGAGAAGATGATAAGGCGTCATCCTCATATCTTTGGGGACGCAAAGGTGAAGGATTCAAAAGAAGTGGTTGCCAACTGGCAGGCCATAAAGGGACAGGAACAGGAAAAAAAAGGTAAAAAAAAGAGCAGCCTTGGCAACCTGCCTCAGGCCCTTCCAGCCCTTCAAAGGGCCTTCAGGCTGGGTGAGCGTGCTTCAAGGGTAGGATTCGACTGGAAGAGGCCAGGAGATGTAATCGAGAAGCTCAAGGAGGAGACGATAGAGTTAGAGTCGGCAATAAAAGATAAAGATCGTGAGGCCGTTCAGGAGGAGTTAGGGGATTTGCTCTTTACCATTGCCAATTTATCTCGCAAACTGGACATGAATCCAGAGGAGGTGCTCAAAAGGGCCTTAAACAAATTTGTAAAAAGGTTTGAGCAAATGGAGGAAAGGATAACAAGGGAAGGGCATCGGCTGTCAGAGCTGGATATAGATGAGCTTGAATCCTATTGGCAGGAGGTAAAGTAGAGGGGTGTCTCTTTATCCTAAAAAATTTGGAGTGATAGTTGTAGGGGCGGGCCATGCAGGATGCGAGGCTGCCCTTGCTTCTGCTCGGCTTGGCGTTGATACCTGCCTGCTCACCATAAATCTTGATTGTATAGCCGCCATGAGCTGCAATCCTGCTATTGGCGGGCTTGCCAAGGGGCATCTGGTCTGTGAGATAGATGCCCTTGGTGGTGAAATGGCCCGCAATACCGATGCCACCGGTATTCAATTCCGCCGTCTTAACATGTCAAAAGGGCCGGCGGTAAGGGCAAGGCGGGCTCAGTCTGATAGGCTTCTTTACCGTCTCAGGATGAAGGAGGTTATAGAACTTCAATCCAATCTTGAAGTTGTGCAGGCAATGGTGGCGAGGCTTCTTGTACGGCAGGGCAGAGTTTACGGGGTGGAGACTACTGTTGGCCAAGAGATCCACGGCCAAAAGGTTGTTGTTACAACAGGGACATTCCTTAGAGGCCTTATTCATATTGGCCTTAAAAACTTTCCTGCAGGACGCATGGGAGATCCGCCTTCCAATAGGTTGTCCCAATGCCTTAAAGAGCTAGGTTTTGAAATGGGAAGGCTCAAGACAGGAACTACTCCCAGGCTGCATGGGCAGAGCATCGATTACAGCCATCTTGAGCGTCAAGACGGGGATAATCCCCCTCCTCATTTCTCCATAATGACCGATGAGATAAGTCTGCCCCAAAGGCCCTGTTTTATCACCTATACCAATGAAAAGACTCATGAGGTCATTATGAAGGGCCTCGACCGTTCTCCGCTCTTCACTGGAGTTATTGAAGGGGTTGGGGCAAGGTATTGTCCTTCTATAGAAGACAAGGTGTTCAGATTCAGAGACAGGCAACGCCATCAGATTTTTTTGGAGCCAGAGGGGATCAAGACCGTTGAGGTCTATCCTAATGGTATAGCCACAAGCCTTCCCATTGATGTTCAAATAGAGATGGTGCGTTCTATAAAGGGACTGGAAAATGCAGAAATTTTGAGACCAGGCTATGCAATAGAGTATGACTATTGTGACCCTATACAGCTTAGGCCAACTCTGGAGACCCGTTTGGTCAAGGGGCTTTATTTTGCTGGTCAGATTAATGGTACCTCTGGTTATGAAGAGGCGGCAGCACAAGGGCTTATTGCAGGCATAAATGCAGCGCGGGCGGTGCAGGAAGAGACTCCTGTGATCCTGGACAGGAGCCAGGCATACATAGGTGTGTTAATAGACGATCTGGTCACTAAGGGGACAAAGGAACCTTATCGCATGTTTACATCCAGGGCTGAATATAGGCTTCTTCTCAGAGAAGATAACGCCGCTGCCAGGCTCACGCCGATTGGAAGGGAGATTGGTCTCGTTGGAGATGAACAGTGGGAAAGATTTCAGAGAATGTATGGCCAATTTCATGATTTTATGAGGACCCTTGCTTCCATCAAGATTACGCCAGACAGTAAAGTGAATAGTTGGCTATCTTCCATTGGTTCGGCCCCTTTGAAACAGGGGATCAGTGCGGTGGAACTTTTAAAACGGCCAGAGGTCAGCCTGAGACAGCTATGCGATTTTTTGAATGTGAGACTTCCTCTGCCTGACATAGCTGATCAGGTGGAGATAGAGGCAAAGTATGCCGGCTATATCCATCGGCAAAAGGAAGATGTAGAGAAGTTTAAGAAACTTGAAGAGGTAAGATTACCAGAAGAGTTGGATTTCAGCCGGATACCAGGGTTGTCTAATGAAATAGTAGAAAAACTTTCCAAGGTGCGTCCTGAAAACCTGGGAATGGCCTCTAGGATATCCGGGGTCACTCCTGCCGCACTTACAGCCATCCAGATTTATCTGAAAAAAAAGGGACTTTTGCAATAGTTGTGGTTTAGAAGTTTGTTTAGACAGATTTTTCTTTACCTTATGATATCTGGGGCATAATTTGTATAGTTAAAAAAAGGATATATCTTATGGCAGTAGACTTTCCGTATCTTGATATTTCAAACTGCAACGCCAGTGTAAGGATAGCCCAAAACGGGGCCCAAATTTTTGGATTTGACAGGGTTGGAGAGGCGCCGGTCATATGGATAAGCCCCAAGGCAATTTATAAAAAGGGTTTTCCCCTTAGAGGAGGCATTCCTATATGTTGGCCATGGTTTGGCCCTCATCCTGAAGGCAAGGAGAAGCCGCAGCATGGTTTTGTCAGGATCATGCCTTGGGAGCTTAAGGATTTTTCAGAGTCAGACAAGGGTGTAACTAGGTCTTCTTTCAGTCTGAGCGAGTCAAAAGATACCCTGCGTTTTTGGCCTTATAGGTTTCGTTTGACCCTATCGGTAGAGGTTTCCAAGGCCTTAACTATTCGTCTTACCACGGAGAATACAGACGACAAACCGTTTGAGATAACCCAGGCCTTACATACGTATTTTTTCGTTGGGGATGTTCACGATATAGAGATCCAGGGCCTTGACGGCCATGAATACGTGGATAAGGTCAAGGGTGGAAAGGAGGGCTGCCAAAAAGGAAGCCTCGTTATAAAGTCAGAGACAGACAGGGTGTACCGTCACAAAGGGAGGTGCCGTTTGTTGGATAAGCGTCTTGACAGGGTTATTGTTATTGATAAAAAGGGCAGTGGTTCAACTGTGGTATGGAACCCTTGGAAGGAAAAGGCAAGGCAGATGGCGGATTTCCCAGACGACGGTTTCAGAAACATGGTATGCATCGAAGCTGCAAATACCATGGAAGACAGGGTTCGGATCGAGCCAGGCCAGGACTTTACGTTGGAGAAACGTATAGAAGTGTTTCCATTGCAATAAAATCCTGTGTCTTTCTTTAGATTCTTGCGTTAAGAAAAGAGTATCTCTAAGTCTTCGGCTGTAAGTCCTTTGAGGAGGGTGCTGTTTCCGCTGAGGATTGAACCAACGATCTTCTGTTTCTTTTTTTGGAGGCTCAGGACCTTTTCTTCCACTGAATCTTTTGAAATAAGACGATAGGTTACCACCTTTTGGGTCTGACCTATTCTGTGGGTCCTGTCTATGGCCTGCATTTCTACTGCTGGATTCCACCAAGGGTCTACAATAAATACGTAGTCTGCAGCAGTAAGGTTGAGTCCAAAGCCACCTGCTTTAAGGCTGATCAGAAATGCTCGAATCTTGTCATTTTTTTGGAAGTTACCGACTCTTTCCTTGCGCCTTGTTTGGGGAGTACGGCCATCTAGATATTCAAAAGCGATTTCCATGTCTGTTAATTCTTTTTTTATTAGTGCCAACATTTTGGTGAACTGTGAAAAAATAAGGATCTTGTGTCCACTGTTTATGGTTTCGGACAGAAGCTCTACTAACTGTTGAAATTTGCCTGAGCTACAGTTGCTTACACCCACAAGGGCTGGATGATTGGCTATTTGTCTAAGTCTGAGGAGACCTTCCAGGACCTTCATTTTGCTTTTCTGCAAGCCCCTTGATTCTACAGCTTGTAATATGGAGAAACGGTAGTGGTCTCGTACTTGATTATAGAGTTTTTGTTGATCTTGGGTCATGGTGCAACGGATTATTGATTCGATCTTATTTGGCAGTTCTTTTGCCACTTGTTCTTTTGTGCGTCTCAAAATGAAGGGAGAGACAAGTTTTTTGAGAGAGTGGATCACCGCCTTATCGCCTGATGCAGCAGGTTTGGCAAACTTTTCTATGTATAGTTCTTTTTTGCCAAGGATTCCTGGATTTAAAAATTCCATCTGGGACCACAGTTCACCTAGATGATTCTCGATAGGCGTGCCAGTGAGGCACAGCCTGTGTCTGGCCTTTATGAGCCTGCATGCCTTGGCAGTTAGCGAATCAGGATTTTTAATGTATTGGCTTTCATCTAAGATGCAGTAGTTGAAAGTGAGTTTTGATAAACTCTCGATGTCTCGTCTTACTATCCCATATGTGGTAAGCAATATGTCTGTATCTTCCAGCTCCTTTAGCAGCCTTTTTCTGCCAAGACCTACGTACACCTTCATGCTCATATTAGGAGTGAATCTTTCAGCCTCGGATTGCCAGTTGAAGACCAGGGATGTCGGGGCCACTATCAAACTTGGCGGTGCAGTTCCTTTTTCCTTGTTCTTGAGCCTTTGGAGCCAGGCCAATATCTGTACTGTCTTTCCAAGGCCCATGTCATCGGCAAGAATGCCTCCCAGCCCGAGATCATTGAGAAAGGAGAGCCAGCCCAGGGCATCCTTTTGATAAGGTCTAAGTTTGCCATGAAAGTTGGAAGGGGCATTCAAGGCTTTTATTCCTCTGAAGTTTCTCAGCCTGCTTTTTATATGCTGAAATTTATTATCTGTTTGTGCTTCTTGTGCCTCTTCCAGCAGGTGTTCAATCATTAGGGCATGGGACGATGGAAAACGAAGCACGGCTTTACCGTCTTCTGTATAGTCTGTCTTTGCTAGTTGGAGCACTTTAATATGTTTTTGAAGCCATTTTAGAGGGAGAATACCTTGGGCTCCAGAGTTTAGTTTGATTGTTTGCTGTCCTTTGAGATAGGCAGATATAACTTGTGGAAGAGGTATTGGTTCCGAGCCAAAGTGCAACTGTGCATCCATGTCGAACCAGTCTATACCAGAGGATATGTTAAGATGTTTTAGGGTTCCAGCTTTCAATGCTTTGCCATTCTCTGCCTCGAGGCGTATCTTTTTTTTGTCAAGTAAAGTCAAGATTTCTGGAGCAGATAATATACTGGCAGAGAAGGTCCCTGTTTTTGTAATGGCAAGGCCAGTGTCTACGATTTTATTCAGGAGTTCCTGCTCCTTCTGTCTATTTCGTTTCAAGAAGGCCCAATTTTTTTCATCGAAAATTACATCTTCTTTTGAGCAGGCATCTATCTTTAGATCATTGTAAAGAAAAAAGGGTTCTGCAACGAGTTTCTTATCGTCTATCTTGAGAAAAAGTCCACAAACCGGCTCTAATCCTTCTATAGTTTGAGGAGCAAGTTCTTTTGGCAACTCGAGGTGTTCAAGCCTTGCTGTTTCAATGGCATATTTGACGATTTGCGGAACCTCTTGGGCTTTTGCCTTTTCTAGTCCTTTTGATAAGGCCCTTTTTATAACTGAATAGGAAGGTCCGGAGATTTCATATAGCCTTGAGTTAAATATCATCATGGAGGGTAAAGAATTTATGAGTAGTGCCTCTGAAAACCTGATTGGGTTGTCATCAATACAGAGTTTGGGTCTGAGGTCTAACCGGTTGCCCTTGTCTTTTTTGGCGCTAATGATGAATTTTATCCTGTTTGTCGATAGGGTTTTCAGTGGATCAGCAACAATCGATCCTGCACCATTTTTAACCACACATCTGTTAGTTTCTGCCAGTAAGGGTAAAAGGACGCCTGCGTCCTTTGGCGAAATGGAGATTTCTTTAAATGTATCAATATAGCTATCGTAAAAGTAACCACCATAAGAGTAGGAAGAACCTATAGATATAGTCATTAGAAAAGGAATTATGAGTCGATCTGCCTTAGGAAGCTCGGGCCGGGACAGGGTCTTGGGCTTTATTTTTCTGGTCCTGCCCAGTTTCCCGTCTTTTTTGATATACTGTTCGTAGGCAGATATTATGACCAGATCACCCTTTAACATCAGTTCATATCTTGGCACAAAGTCTTGAATTGGAGTCCATATCCTTGGGGAGTCTGTTTCGGTCCATTCCCTTCTTTTAAATATCTCTTTAAAAGAAAGCGATAGAGATTCGCAGTCGCTATTGTTAGCTTTATGTTCTTTAAAATATTTCTCTGCCGCTGTTATAGTCGCCCAAATATGCTTGCATGGAATGCCTTGGCGGAAGAAAGGGCAGGTGCAACCGATCCTGACAGCTCCTTTGTCTTTTTCTTTTAGATCAATAGAGACCCTGTAAAGGACGTTGCCTCTTATCTGCGATTTTATGAGTTTTTTATCGATGTAGGTTAACTCAACCCGTCCGTCTTTGAAGTATTTTTTGCCCCTGTAACGAATAATTGGAAGAAAAAGGGTACCTAGATCCTTGGTCAACCTTGTTAGTGTAATTGCCTTTTTTTCTATGTCTGACACCGTCTATCCTGATCTGTGAGTATTAGATTATTGATGAAGAAAGCCTATAATTATAAATTGGATGTAATAAAATTGCACGAATGACTTAATTTTTTGTAGTTTTTTAAATCCGGAACCATCAAAAAGACGCTTCATAGTTACAGAAAGAGCACGTGCAATGGTGGGGATTATCAGATTCTGGTTTGGGGCAGCTGTAGATATGACACTTTAAATGGTGTGTCGAGGCCTAGAAGTATCTTTTTGTCCCTATCGTAGATATCTTGCAAAAAAGTAATAGAGTCATTTTCATTTCTTATCACAGTCCAGTAAAGGATAAATATGGGGATTTTCTTTTGGAGGTGAATGGTAACGTTTTTCCCAGAATCTATGATTCTGCGAATTTTTTCAAGATTCCATTTTGGGGAGTCCTTAAATAAAATTTCAACCAATTCCATTGGCTTTTCAACTCTGATGCAGCCATGACTGAAGGCCCTAATGTTTCTGGAAAAGAGCGATTTTGCCGGAGTATCGTGGAGAAATACAAAATGTTTATTAGGAAATATAAATTTTATGCGTCCAAGCGCATTCTTGGGTCCTGGTTTTTGCCTAATAATGTATGGGAATCTAGAAGGATTTATCCTATGCCAGTTTATGGCCCTTGGATTAATTCGTCTGCCTTTTGCATCCACAATCTCCATATTGTTTTTTAAGAGATAAGATGGGTCGTTCTTGATTTTGGGTATTATCTCTTTTTTGAGTATACCAGGTGGCACAATCCAGTAAGGATTTAATACCACATATTCCATAGAGGCTTTGAAAACAGGCGTTTTCCAAAACGGTTTTCCCACCATGACCTTGCACTGCCATCTTTTCTGCCCGTTTTCAAAATAAAATAGTTCAAAAGCAGCTATATTTACTAACAAATAACGTTGGGGGAGGTCATGAAGGACCCATCTGGCACGTTCTAGGTTCACCCTGATTTTATTCACCTTGTATCTTGGTGTAAGGTTGAGTGCTCGAAGGGTGTTTTTACCTACTATGCCATCCGGATCCAGGCCGTGATGGCGTTGGAAGGTTTTGACTGCAAGCTCGAGATGGCTGTCAAAAGATTCTGGATCAGGACTTTGGTCTCCTTCCTTTAGAAACCCTTCTAAAGCGAGTCTTTTTCTCAAAAGGGCCACCTCTTTACCTATCATGCCAGGTCTCAATACCCTGCTCAGCTTAAGCGTTTTCCACGGCTCTTTGATAAATTTCCTGTATTTTTTTAACCAGTTACGAAGCACCAAATAGTAAGATTCGTGGGGCCATAGCCGATCAAGGTTTCCTTTTATATCTCCTGATGAGATGACTCTTTTAAGGTATTGCGACGGGTCCTTATCTAGGATTTTCCTTTTGAGATTCCAATCCGGATCAAGGCTTTCTGGCGATACTTTGCCATAAAAGAGGTGAAAGCTAAGCCTTAGAAGTCCATCTGTTAGGAGCATGTCAAGATCGGCCTTGTCTGCAGGCGTTGCCTTTTTATGATCATAAAGGTCTTTTAACCTTTTTATTGTTTTTCTATGGTAATCATCAGGATTTAGACCATGCCCATAGGCTCCTTCTATGGCCTGAATCATTTGGTTAATGAGTCTTTTATCAGTCCAAGCAGGGGTATAACCTCGGTCCATATAAAACTTTGGAATTGTTATTTCAGACGACACACATGTAGAGCAGACGGGTACTGTTTTAAATTGCTCTAGATATTGACATTTTTTATGGATAAAGGCAGTTACAGAATCCAGTTCTGGAGTAAGGGAAAAAGATGAATCGTTTGCTATAGAAGGAGAAACAGAAAGAATCAGTATCATTATAGTGATAGGCAGTAACTCGGTCCTTTTAAATGCCGGTTTTTTCAAAGTATTCCACGGCTCCTTTAGCGTTGATGATGCGTGATTTTTGGAAATAGAATTTGTCTCGCCCAAATATGAAAAGACAGTTTCCTCCCTTGATGGTTTCTATTATAGAAGGCGCTATATTTTGGGGAAGGGCAGGGCAGCCAAGACTCCTGCCTGCCCTGCCATATTTTTTTATGAACTGCCTAGACACATAATCGGCTCCATGGATCACAATCCGCCTTTTTAATGCGTTGTCGTTTATGCCCGGCTCCACTCCTTGAAGCAAAAGAGAATACCCGTGTTTCCCCTTATAGGTTGAGCCAGTTACAAAGAAGCCTAGACAGCTTTTGTAAGAGCCAGGCTTATTTGAGAAACCGCAGGCAAACCTATCGCCAGAATTTTTGCCGTGGGCTACAAGACTCTTGTACAGGAGTTTGGCCTTTTTAACGTCGATGACAAAGAATCTTTCCCTATCAGAAGGCCGACTGTAATCAATAAGAATTAATAGTCCATTTCTTTTTATGGCACCTTTATGTTTGAGATTGAGATAACCTAGAAGGGCAACCTTGAATGTTTTCAAGCTGGTAAGGTTTCTTAATTGCAGTTTTCCGTACAGTTTTTTGGCATATGTGTTGAAATTTTGGCTAGATACATTGAGATAGTTGTTGTATTGAAAAAATGCCTCTCTCTCATTTATCGAGCCATATGTAAAAGAAGGTATAAAAAACTGTAGCAATATTAAAGAGGACAGGGTAATAGGCAAGCCATTTGGGTAATTCAATGCATCCCTCCCTTTTAGGAAGCATGATAAACTAGTTAGGTTCTGATTTTTGGGAATAATTGAAAATTCTTATTACCATGTTTTAATCTGCATGTTAAGTGCCAAAAAATTCTTTTTAAGTAACAGTTAAATGTAAGCTTTTTCTTTCATAGTTCTTGATCCAAGCTAAAAGCAATCCAATCAAAAGTCAGTTAATCAACATATAAGAAACAATATCAAAAGGTATCCGTAGTTAAACAGAAAATGCAACTGAATTTTTGTGAATTAAATAACAATTGAAATGAGAATTTATTTACTTGACTAAAAAAAGAAATGAATAGATAATTTAAAAATCAAAATTTTATGCCCTGATCTTTTATACATGTTTTCAAATCAAAAAGGGAGGCGTTTATGAAAAAGACAGTTTGGAGCATGTGTGGAATGTGTTCCGTTAGATGCCCCATCAAGGTCGAAGTCGAAGATGGGCGTGTAACATGGATAGAGGGCAATCCACACATACTGAAGGGGAGTCTTTGTGCCAAAGGTTCGGCAGGAGTAGCGCTTCAGAAGGACCCTGAAAGGCCTCAACAACCTCTTATAAGAAGTGGTGGAAGAGGGGCTGGAAAATGGGAGCCTGTAAGCTGGTACACTGCTCTTGACTATGTTGCCGAAAAAATTGAAAAAATAAAGGAAAAATATGGTGCCAAGGCAATTGTAATGAGCTGCAGGGGAGGACCTTGGCAAGATCTCATCAAGGCATTTTGCCATGCCCTTGGTTCTCCGAATTTTACCAATCACGACAGCGCGTGTGGGCGTAATGTGCATCATGCCAGCAAGTCCGTTTATGGCCTTGGCCGAAAGGGGTTTATTTATGATATAGCAAAGGCCAAGCATCTCATTTGTTTTGGCAGGAATCTCCTTGCATCTCTTAGGGTGGCTGAGGCCAACCAGGTAATGGATATGCTGGATAATGGTGGAAGCCTCACATATGTAGACGTCCGTCAAACTCTGACAGGCATTAAGGCAACTAGATTTTTTCAAGTGCGTCCGGGAACCGATTATGCTTTAGCTCTTGGAATGATAAATGAGGTCATTAAGCAAGAGGCCTACGATAAAGAGTTTGTTGATAAATACACGGTTGGCTTTGATCAAATGGCGGCCTTTGTGGAACCATACACTGCTGATTGGGCAGCCAAGGAATGTGGTATAAAGGTAAAGAAACTAAAAGATTTTGTTGCAGAGATAGGCCAGCAAAGACCCAAGGTGATTTTCCATCCAGGCTGGATGCTTTCCAGATACAAGGATTCCTTTTATGCAAGTCGCTGCCTCCACATTCTTAATGTACTTATGGGAAATATAGAGACGGAGGGAGGCCAACTGTTTCCAAAGGGACCTGGTGATTGCGGAGTAAAAGGACTTAGAACCTTTAGTTCCAATGTTCCTAAACCGGAAGATAAGAGGGCAGATGGAGTTGGCTGGAAGTATAAGCACTTTGACAAGGGGCCAGGTCTATTTCATTTGTATTACGAGGCCATGATGACAGGTGAGCCATATCCCATAAAGGGGCTTATTTGTTACAGGCACGATCCTTTCAACTGTTTTCCTGATGTAGCTAGTCAAAAGGAGGCCCTAGATAATTGTGAACTCTTGGTTTCTATTGATACACATTACAGTGAATTTGGTTGGTACTGTGATGTAATATTGCCAGAGTCTATGTATCTTGAACGCGAAACCCCGGTAGCTACCCAAAAAGGGCTAAAACCACGCTTTATCTACAGGGATAGGGCTGTGGAGCCTAGATACAATACCAAGCCTTCTTGGGAAATACTGAAGATGTTGGCGGATAGATTAGGCTTTGGCGATATGTTTCCCTTCCAGACAGCTGAAGATATGTGGAAGTGGCAATTAGAGCCTACAGGATACTCTATAGATGATTTTCAGGAAAAGGGTTTTGTATCTCTTACAGATACACCTATTATGTATGATAGAGATAACCTGGAGGGTAAATTCAAGACTGCTTCTGGCAAGATCGAGCTTATTAACGAGACGTGGGAGGAGCTAGGCATACCTTCCTTCAAGGCCTATGAGTCTCCTAAGAAACCGCCAAAGGGTAGGTTTAGATTGGTCTTTGGAAGAAGCCCTGTCCATGCCCATAGTCATACCATAAACAATCCGTTCCTCCATGAGCTTATGCCGGAAAATACCTTGTGGATAAACAAGCGTGTGGCAACAAGGCTTGGCATTAACGAGGGAGATTGGGTAGATGTCATCGGTGATAGCCAAATGGGGACCATACGTGCCCATGTCACCGAGTTTATACATCCTGAGGCAGTTTATACGGTCCATGGTTTTGGTAGGCAGGTACCGCTTCAGAGCAGGGCCTATCATGCAGGAATGAGTGATCAGAAGTTGCAGGAGGGGCTTCTTCTCATGATGGATGAAGCTGGGGGCGGTTTATGTCTTTGTGAAAAATTTGTTACTGTCCGCCGCAGCTCCAGGAATCCAAGAAGGAGGGTAGAACTGTGAACAAATATATGCTCTATCTAAATTCAAAACGGTGTATAGGCTGTCATGGATGCGAGATCCACTGCAAGGCTAATAAAGACTTGCCAGTGGGTCCCATCCTCTGTGAGATATCCCATGAGCCGTTAAAATCTGTAAAAGGTGTACCAAAAACAGAGTTTTTCTTTCGCTCCTGTTATCACTGTGAGGATCCTTACTGTGTACCTATATGTCCAACAGGGGCGATGAAAAAGAGAGAAGATGGCATTGTCTATATAGATGAAGACGCATGCATAGGATGCATGGCATGTGCTGGTGCCTGCCCCTGGAATATACCTCAAATCAACCCTGCCACAGGCAAGGCTGTAAAGTGTGACTATTGTATGGACAGGGTGGATCAAGGACTTAGGCCAGCATGTGTCACAAAATGTACCACTAGGGCACTCAAGTTTGTGACCCTTCAGGTAGTATAGCCAAAATAGTAAGGGGGCCTGGTTAAGAGGCCCCCTTTTGTCTCAGTTGTTTAATCTGATCTTTTCTTTTAATCAATTTTTCTAGGATCTGTCTGCCTCTTTTGAGTGAGTGTATATACCAGAGCGCTTCTAATTCCTCCTTATAGTTAGACGGAAGACGCCATTTTTCTTTAGAAATATCCTTCAGTTTTTGACGAAGATGGTAGAGAAATAGTGCTGCTGTTACCGAAACATTCAGGCTTTCTGTGAAACCTTTCAAGGGGATATAAACTACACCATGGCATTGGCTTCGAATGATATCGTCCAGTCCGTCAAGCTCTTTTCCAAGTACAATGGCTACAGGCCCGCTTTTAAGATCTAGGTCGTAAATAGTTATCGCAGCTTTTTCTTTAGTTGCCACAGCCTTTTCTGGCGGATCTGCTGCAAAGATCCTGTAGCCCGTTTGCCGCAAGCTTGAAATACATTCAGAAACAGAATTATGGCGAAATATGGTGACCCACTGCTGGGCTCCCATGGCCACTCCTTGATTTGGCATGAATTTGTTCTCGATCTCTATTACATGAAGATCTTGAAAGCCAAAGGCCTCGCAACTTCTTACAACAGCACTCATGTTGTGTTGGTGGTACAGGTCATCCAATACAAGAGTGACATACCTGGTACGCTCTTTAAGGATCTGAGCTATCCTTTTTCTTCTTTTTGCAGTAAGAAGTGGTCCGAGAAGTTGTTTTATTTCCTTAGGAGTCGATATATTGGGCAAGATTTTCAGCTCCTTTAACCATATTATCAATTATAGCCAAACCCTTGTGCCAGAAGTTGGCGTCGTTAAGGTCTATGTCAAAGGGTTTAAGAAGCTGATAAGGATCCTTGCTGCCACCAGCCTTTAAAAGTTCTATATATTTTGCAGGGAATGTCTTTCCTTCTTCCTTATAAAGGCTATATAGAGATAAGACCAGTAGCTCTCCAAAGGCATAAGAGTAAACGTAGCCTGGGACATGAAGAAAGTGTGAGATATAGGACCACCATATCCTGTAGTTTTTGGTAAGGGTTACACTTTTCCGGAACATCTGTTTTTGGGTGTCTATCCAGTAGTCAGAAAAGGTATCTGGGGCAAGCTCTCCTTGTTTTCTACGATGGTTATGGATGGCATCCTCAAAACGATTCATTGCTATCTGCCTGAATACTGTGGCAAAGATGGATTCTATCTTAGCAGCGGTAAATCCCAGTTTTTCTTTAGGATCTTTTAGACTGTCCAGTATTTCTTGAAAGACCAGCATTTCTCCGAATACGGATGCAGTTTCTGCAAGGGTAAGAGGTGTGTCTGCATTGAAGTACCCCTTTTGGGCAGCCAATACCTGATGTACGCCATGTCCAAGTTCATGGGCAAGGGTTTCCACATCCCTTAGCGTGCCTGTAAAGTTGACAAGGACATAGGGATGTGCAGAAGGTGTAACTGGATGGGCGAAGGCTCCACTGGTTTTCCCAGGAAGAATGGGTGCATGAATCCATTTTTTTTCAAAGAAGAGGTCAGCGATCTGGGCCATCTCCTCTGAAAATTTTCTAAAGGATCGCAAGACGATTTCTTTTGCCTCATCCCATGATACAGTTTTTTGAGGCAGCCAAGGCAGAGGGGCATACCTGTCATAGTCATAGAGTTGGTCGAGCTTAAGGAGCCTCTTTTTCAGCATGTAGTAGCGTTCAACCGTGTCATATCTCGAAGTCACTGCATCGATAAGGGCCTCAACTGTTTCGTCCTTTAACTCGTTTGCTAAGTTCATGGAGCTTATCCAGTTTGGATATTTTCTAAGCCTGTCTTCTATCATCTTGTCTGCCAGAACGGTGTTGAATGTATGGGTAAATACCAGTAGTTCCTTGGCAAGCCCTTCAGTAAGTTCTTGACTTGCCTTTTCACGCATCTTTCTATCTGGCATATATAGATCTTTTAAGACCTCTTCTTGAGTCCTGTCTTTTGGGCCATAACGTTGATGGGCAAGGACCTTATCGAAAAGATTTATCCAACTTGAGCGACCAACCGGACTTAGTTCTGCTAACAGCCTTTCTTCTGTCTCGCTGAGAAGATGAGGTTTATATCGTCTCAAAGATCTTAGATAATGGCGGTAATGGGATAGAAGTGGATCAGAAAGTAGTGTTTGTGCCTTTTCATCCGGTATATTGGCCCATTCGAGTTCAAAAAAGACCAGTTCCTTGGAGACTTGACTGGCAATTTCCTTGACCTTTTGTAAAAAGGCCCCTGCTTCCGGATCGTTAGACTTTGTGGAAAAGTTTAAAAAGGCAAAGGCGCTTATCTTTCCAAGGCGTTCAGAAAGTTTTTCCAGTTGTTGAACGAACTCAAGAAATTCTTCAGCTTCTAGTTCTGAAAGTCGTCCTGCATACTCTTGTCTCAAGATTTTGGCTTCCTTTATGCAGGATTCGAGATCTTTTGAAATTTGTGGGTCTTTTGGGTTTGAATATAGATCCTCTAGATGCCATATAATATCCTTGGTGCCAGTAATTAGGTTTAGTTCTTCCATTGTCCTGATCCCTTTTTATTTTTTAATCTCAGATTCAATAGTGTTTCCAGACGGGTCTTTGTATCTGATAATGGCCTTGATCTTTTGAAGATCTACATTTTTGTCAAAACCGACTATAATTCTTGCCGTAAGGCCAGGTTTAATGTCTTTTAGGAGCCATTGCGCCTGGTGTCTCTCTTTGGAAAACCTTGAATAGCTAGGTTCCGATTTAGTAATTGTGGTACCGGCAGGCACATTCATAGTAATTATAGCAGTTGATGGGGCGGGCTTTGTTATCTGGACTTCTATGCAAAACGTTTTTGGGTCTTTCTGTTTAATTGTTCCAGTGACCCCAGCAATACCTGGAGATACAAGAATTGTCAGGGCTAAAAGAAAAGGCCATAGGGTGCAGACTATGCGGTTGAACACCGATTCTCCCTCCATATTTTTTATTTGATTATTTTTTTAGCAGTTATATATTTTCTTGTCTTTTGATCCCATTGATACATACCAGATGCCCAAAGGGTCTCAACCTCTTTAAGTAATTTGTTCATTCCTGACACCCCAGAAAGTAACTCATAGGCATCGAGTATCTCTTCGTCATCTATCTGGTTGTCCTGGTTTTTGTCAGCCCAGTGAAAAGGGGCTGAAACAATACGATTGTTGCCTCCAATGCCAACACTGACCGTTTGATCCGTTTTTATGGTGACCGTGCCTTTGAATCTTAATCTCTTGTTTTCCTTTATAGATAGAGGCATCCTGGCAACATAGACAAAGCGCAGATTTGATGTTTCGCCTTGATAGATCCATTTCAACAGTCCTTTTTCAAAAGACGTGTATTTAGGAACCGCCTTTGAGATCTTAAGGGTGCGTGGTATGTCTTCCTTAATAAGCACCGTCCTTTTTGCCTTGGGGCTTATATCTATGCGAATAAGTACAGGAAACATGCTCCCCGGGGCGCTATGTGCAGGCAGACACCGGAGAGCGTCTATATCTAACGAAAGACTTGAGGGTCTAAAAATAAGATAGCCTGTTAATAACCCTGCCATGGTAAAAATGGCAGCAACCGACGCCATGAGAAAGACCCTCCAGGTCTTGTTGTATCTTTTCGGTTGGGTTCCTGAGCTGCTTGAATGGTCTTCCCCTTGTTGTGTTTGAGGCTCTTTGTCTGGATTGACATCGTTTTCCAGAGCTTCTTCCAGGATTTCCTCTACATCGACTTCGAGGGTTTGGGCCAGTTTTAGGGCATTTTCTCTCTTTACACTTGGATATCTCTTGTTTTCCCATCTGGAGATGGTGTCAATGGTAACTCCCACCACAGTGGCAACATAAAGTTGCGTGAGGCCACGTTCTTCTCTGATCTTTTTTATCTTTTTACTGTTTAGTCGAACAGTCTGAGGCAAAGACGAATACATATACAGTTATGTCTAGTTTTTCTATTTGGGTGAAATTACACCAAAATTATTCTACATCGACCCGAATCATACAGATGTCTGGTGGCATATAACCCGATGTCCATTGTTTTGGCAACTGGCTTTTCATATGCTTCAAAAAAGCAAGGGAAAAATTTCAAAAAAATAGGAGGTACAGTCAGATGAGACTAAAAGAAAAAAAGAGAATTGGTGAAAAGGTGGTTAGAGTTGGTTTCAAAGGGATGCTCATAGGTGCGGCGTCGCTTTTCTTTATATCTGGTCTGCCAAACAATATCACAGTTTCAGCTCATGCAGAAACTGTAAAGGCAGAGGCACAAAAGGCTGTGGTTGAGACGGTTAATGAGGCAAAGAGTGGCGCAGAAAAGACGGTGACCAAGGCGGTGGAGACCGTCAAGAAAAAGGCTCAGGATAAGGTTGTGGAGTCGGTGTCGGGAACACAGGGAAAGGTGGAAAAAGAGGTTACAGAGGCGGTTGAAAAAGCAGATGAAGGAAATGGCAAAGTACAGTTGCCAGAGTTTGTAGATATTAATACCCAGAAGGCATGCCCTGATCTTGAAGGGCTAAAGAAAGACATAAAAAGTGTAAAACATTTTAGCCATGCATCCCATATAAAGTTGTTAAGGCAGGAGACAAAGGGCTTTGTCTGTGCCACTTGCCACAAGGGGGCTAAGAGTGAAGATGATATCCTTAAGTCAGACAAGTGTGAAAGGATGGAGGTGGAGCTTAAGGAAGCAGGGGGACCAGCAAAATTAAAGGACTACTTTCACTCAACATGCCTTAAGTGTCATAAGGACCTTAAAAAGCAAGGCAAAGACACAGGCCCTGTCTCCTGCAAGGGGTGCCATAGCAGGAAAGGAGGTAATAAGTAATGGCCAAGGTAAGAAATGCTTGGGCAATTTTTATAGTTGCTACTTGTCTACTGGTATTCTCGGCAACTGCCCATTCGTCAGAAAAGGTGAAGGGTGTAGTGAAGGCTGTCTATGAAGATGTGTCGTTTTGCCAAACAATAGGTGAGGTCTTAGGCAAAAAGGATGTCTGTCCCAAGGACACGGATAAGAAGTTGAAGTCAGTGGTGATTGTCTCCTCAAACGATGCTTCTGTCATGCCGCAAAAGGATCAAAAGATAATAGTAAAGTTCAAAGGGGCAGGAAAGAGTACAGGACAGCTCCTTGCCACTGTGGAAGACGGGTTCAAAAAAGAGGATGTTGAGAAGATAAAAGGAAATGGAACTGTTATTTTGTGGAAAATGGGCGAGAAAGGGCCGGTGATGGTCATAGAAGCAAAAGAGGTGCTAAGTCCTTCAAAGGATACGGATGCAAAGATAATACTTAAAAGAAAGACCCCAAGGGTCGAAGGCTGTTAGCAAGTTTAAGGGGACGGGCGATTTTGCCCATCCCCTTTTATCGTTTTTGTATATTGATTTCCACTGTAGAAATAAATCTTGCAAAACGGCTGTAATCGGGGCACAGCTTGTCTATTCCCATATCTTGAAACACCTTTTTAAGCCGGTTCCTCTGTTTTTTAAGTCCTTCAATACTTGTCTTGCATATCCAAATAGTTGGAGGCAAGTCCTTGCCTACTGATACCTTCTTTGAGAAGGTAATAAGATATTTTTGACTGTTATCGAGCCCCATATAAAAAAATTTCAACTGGGACTTGTCAATGCAGACAAGATCCTTGACCACTCTGCCGATAAATCCAATGCCTGTACCGTTTTTAAAGGATATTTTTGAAATAGAGACGGCAAAATCATTGATCCCTGGTCTTGGTGGAAGTATATCAAAGGGTGTAGATAGCAAATAAGGTTCTTTTTTAATTGCCCTTTTTAAACGACTTATTGCTATGTTTATTGTTGGATCGTGTTCCTTAAACCAAAGGTCTATATATTCTTGAGCGTTTATTATTCGCATGATGATTTTGTTTTCTTGAGTAACAAGGCCAACGTGAGTGGGCATGCCCCAGGCAAGGCCCTGACCGTGGGGTGAAAATGATATTTGGGGAATCAATTCCAGTTTGGCTTTTTCATTCAAGAGAGCCAGGTTACATTTTATCTCATCCGGGAATATATCGGCCTTGTATGTTCCATAGGTTTTGAGGTTATGGCCTGAAATTTCGTATACTTTAAGGAGCCTCTGGGTGGGACAGCACATGGGGTCGCTTTCCTTGTGCTTTACCATGCCTAGGAATACGAGTCCATGCCTGTATAGGGAGAGGTAACGTACTTTAATCCTGTCTCCAAGCTGTAGCCATGCCTTTGGTAACCATTTCCCTTCTCTGTTAGAGAGGAAAAACAGGGTTTTAAAGTTTCCACTTCCTCCTGTTTCATATGCGAGTACAAGGGCTGCCACCTTAGTACCCTTCCATGAAGATGTGGCCACTTTTTCTATCGCTGCATGAAATTTATTTGAGCTGTCAACAGGATAACCTTTTTCAAGTTGTCCGTTCTCAATGATTACCTTGCCTCCTGGGGCATCTTTTAATGGAAGCTCTAGATTTTCAAAGAAGACATGGGAATCACCTTTTTCTATCGAGAATCCAATCCGAGGGTAAGATATGAAAAAGGCCAAAAATAAAACAGATAGAATAATAACTCTAATAGAGCCATGTCTTGTCATAAAGGACCTCCATATTTTTTCATATGCTTGCAGATTACACTGTATCAATGAAATGGCATCCATTTGTCTTTCTCCGGTTGTTTTACGAGAAGCGCCTTTATTATTGGTAGATTGCCTAATTTGTCATAATTGACTTTTTTCGACTCCATGGATAAGTTTTATCTCAAGCCCGGGTGGTGGAATTGGTAGACACAAGGGACTTAAAATCCCTTGGAGCTTTGCTCCGTGAGAGTTCGAGTCTCTCCCCGGGCACCATCCAACAATGATAGCAAATCTTTCAAGCTTACTCTACATGCACTTCTAAAAATTGTTTTTTGTCCAGCACCACCCTAGCGCTCAAAAAGTAATCCTCTAGATAACCGTCTGTGTTAAAATAAAAATTCTAAACTCTAGACACTCTGCAATATTGGTTTGAACATTCAACTGCCTGCGCCGTAATGTCCTTTTTGTCTTACTGTTAATTAATTTTCTATAGGGTTTAAGACGATAAAAGAAAAAAGAGAAATTTTTCATAATTGAAGGCTATGGCTGCCCGTCTTTTTGCCAGAATATGGCAAGGCGGGTTTTTTTGTAGGAGGTGAGCATGAAGTGGCAGAATTCATTTTCAACAGGTATAAGGAAAATAGACGAGGAGCACAAGATACTTGTTGAAATGTTAAATGATCTTGAAACCTCTATGTATTCTGACAGGGAAGACAAAGTATTGGCATCGGTGCTTAGGAATCTTGTGGACTATGTAAAGTTCCATTTTAAAAGCGAAGAAGAGGTTATGAAGAAGATTGGCTTTCCTGATCTTCAGCGTCATAGAAAGCTTCACAAAAATCTTGTCCACGAGGTGGCAACCATCCTTGTCGACCTGAAAAATGGACGTGCTTGGTCTGTTCCGGAGCTTGTGGCCTTTTTGCAGCATTGGCTCTTGGAGCATATCCTGGGAGAGGATCTGAAGATAGGCCAATATATTGGTGTAGTTTGACTAATATGCGCTTTAGAAACTGGCCTGTTGGTGACAAAGCCTGGCCAGTCTTTCGCGAGCCTCATCAATTCTGTGGGGTGGCAGGTTTCCCTTTTGCCATGCCTCCCTTAAACCCAAAAGGGCAAGTCTGAGTTTTGTGTGGTTGCTGCATACAAGAAGTAAATCATGGCCTGCCATGAGTGCAAAAAGAGCGGCTCTGGCCGTGTCTGTTTGGGTTAGTGCCCCTTTCATTTCTAGGTCGTCACTCATTAGGACCCCAGAAAAGCCAAAGTTATTTCTCAAGAGTTCTGTGGCGATCTGGTGCGAAAAGGTGGCTGGTTTTTCAGGATCAATGTCTTGAAATACCACATGGGAAGTCATAATACAGCTGGTTCCCGCCTCTATGGCTGCCTTAAAAGGCACGGCTTCGTGAAGGATTGTCTCCTTGTCAGCCGTTACTGTGGGAAGGTAGTGGTGGGGATCGCATTCTACTCTGCCGATTCCTGGGAAATGTTTTGCAGTGCTTTTTATACCATTTCTTTCAAGGCAATTTACATATATTGCGCCAAGCCTTGCAACTTTTTCCGATATTTTGCCAAAGCATCTTTCTTTTAATACATTTTTTTCTCCTTGTAGGCAAAGATCTAGTACAGGGGCAAGGTTTATGTCTATGTAAAACTTTTTTAGGATTTTTACTGTTGCCATGGCAAGGCCATATATAGCCTTTTCAGGCTCTTGAGCCCTTCTGACACTGGTCTGGGAGGGCATATCAGAAAAGTCAGGAGGGCTTAGTCTGCGGACAGGACCGCCTTCTTGGTCTATGGCAATAAGCGGTGTCAGTCCATGGCTAAGGCATGTTTTTTTTATATCCTTACACAGTTTCTTCAGGGCCCTTGGGCCCTTTTTGGTGTTTCTTGAAAACAGGATGAACTTTGAAATGCCATAGTCTTTTACAAGATTCAGGGTCTCTTTATCAAGTTTGGTCCCTGGAATTCCTGTCATAAAAAGTTCACCAAGGCCAGAGTCCTTCCAGAAATTTGATTGTCTCATAAAGATTAGTGAATTATCCTCACACACTGCAGTTTTTTAACAATTCTATATTATTTATATATCCATGTGTCCAGGGGGAGCACAATAGTAATGAATGTATTAGAAGCTGTCTTTCTTGGAGTATTGCAAGGAGTTACAGAGTTTCTGCCTGTATCAAGTTCTGGCCACCTGGTTTTGGCAGAATATTTCCTTAATCTAAAGGAAGCGGGTCTGGCTTTTGATGTTATTCTTCATATGGGAACATTAGTGGCGGTAATTGCCTATTTTTACAGAGATTGGCTTTCTATGGCCAGAGCGCTTTTTTTTTACAAGAAAGCAGACAGAGGGGCAAGGAAGCTGCTTTTTTTCTTGATAGTAGGTACAGTGCCGGGAGCAGTTGCCGGCTTTTTGCTTGAGCATGTAGCAGCCACTTACTTTCGCTCTCCTTGGATTGTTGTATGTACCTTAGCAGGGGTTGCTATTGTCCTTTTTGTTGCGGACAGACTTGCAAGGCATGAGTTAGACTTAAAGGATATTGGTTTCTTTCAGGCCCTTTTAGTTGGCCTATCGCAGGCTTTGGCAATAGTTCCAGGAGTTTCTCGGAGTGGCATCACCATGACCTGTGGCCTCTTTTTGGGATTTAATAGAGAGGCTGCAGCCCGTTTTTCCTTTTTGCTTTCCGCTCCAATTATTGCAGGAGCTGGCCTTTACGAAACAGCAAAACTCCTGCAACATGGTCCGTCTTCGATAGATTTAAATTATCTTTTTGGATTTTTGGCCTCTGCTGTATCTGGTTATCTTGTTATCGCCTTTTTAATGAATTATCTCAAAAGACATGACTTTACACCCTTTGTGATTTATAGGCTTGTGTTAGCTGGAGTAGTGGCAACTGTGCTGCTTTTAACATAAGGAGTCTTTTTTCATGAAAGCACGTTTTCATATTTGTCTTTTCCCCATCATTTTTTCCGTCGCCTTTTTTTCATTGGTCAAGGCATCTGAAGGAGCATCCCCTTCGGTTGTCAAAAAGAACGTGGTTTTTGTCTCCAGTACCATCCTACAGTCAGATGACCTGCTCCATCCTGTAGTCCACAAGGGAATAGGGCCAGGATTCATCTTTGACAAGGCAGGGCATGTGCTTATTCAGACTTCTTCTATTTCAGATATCCATTCAATAGAGTGTTCTATAGAATCGAAGGGTTATTGGCCAGCAGTGTTGGTTGGAAGCGATCCTGTAACAGGGATTGGGGTTTTACAAATAAAGGCACCAGAAAGGATACTTTCGGGGCTTAAACCTGTAGTAACATCTGCTCGGCAACTTGGCTTTGGAGAACATATCTATGCCATTGGGGTAAATCCAGATGGTTCTCAAACGGTGGTTCCAGGCGTTGTCTCTGCTCCTGTAACTGTTATTGGTCTCAAGAATAGAAACATTGAAAAAGTTGTACAGACTACCATTTTTGTCCACAGGGGTCTTAACGGAGCCCCTGTCTTTGACCGCAACGGGAAATTTATAGGCATGGCCGTTATGGTTGGTGAGCAGCCCCCGCCTGATGTTGGATATTTCCTTCCTGCATCTCTAGTCAAATGGATTGCAGAAAGGATAATAGAAAGTGGTTCTGTGACAAGGGCCTATTTAGGGGCAGAAGTTGTCAGCGTGGACAGGACGCTTGCGGAACTCCTTAATTTACCATCCGATAAGGGAGCCCTTGTTGTTAAGATATCGCCTGGCAGTCCTGCCAGCAAGGCAGGGTTACATGGTTGTTCGAAGAATCTGCGTCTCGGCAACAGGCTTTATCCTCTTGGGGGTGATTTGATAGTTGCGGTAGACAGGATACCTATTGATTCTGATCAAAAGCTTGTTGATGTTTTGAACCAGAAGGGACCTGGCGCCAAAGTATTGATCTCGTTCTACAGAGATGGACGTTTGAAAAGACTCTATGTGGTGTTAGGGAAAAGGTAAGGAAAACTAGTTCAGGATATTGTTTGATTAAATGGTTTTTAAAAAATGAAAATGGAAGATTTTAAGAGCTTTCGAGAGCTTTTGAGGTCTGTTATGAATTGTTGAAAAAGTTGTTTAAGGCTATAATTGGCTGAAAATATTAACAATATTTAACTGTTAAATTTTCAAGAATTCACGGCATGTTATATTTGTATCAGTCAATTTTTACGAAATTTTGAGAGGATATAGCACTGTTGAAAAATATCTTTCTCCTTTGACATATTTCACAATAATCTGCTTTGACAGCTAAGGCTTAGCAAATTAAAAAATGGGCCATATCCCTTGGGTGACATATTTTCAGCACGAGTTCAAAAGGAAGTATTTTGACTTTATTTTTTTGTTTGTAAGGGCCTTGTCTGCCTTATGAATTTTTTCTTTACTGTCTTTAAATCTTCGATTGGAGTGTAGGTCATGAGGGAGTTGTGGGAGGAGATAAAGGATAGGCTGCGTCAAAAGGTGTCTGAAGGTAGCTACAGACTCTGGATCGAGCCTTTGAAGTTTGACAGGACGGAAGGAGAGACACTGGTTCTCAAATGTCCCAACCAGTTTTTTGCATCCTGGGTTCAAGAACATTATTTCCCTTATATCAAAGAAGACCTCCTTTATCTCGGAATGGATGTAAAGATAAAACTTGAGGCGGTAGAGAAGATAAAAGAGTCTGCAAGACGCCAGCTTCATTTGCCCAAATTTTCGCCAACAGAGATCCCCCGACCCAACCTTTGCGAAAGGTTTACATTTGATGAGTTTGTAGTTGGAGAATGTAATCAATATGCCCATGCTGCATGCTGGGAGGCGGCAAACGGAGGGTCCTTTTCGGCGCGCACGATTTTTCTTCATGCCTCTTCCGGTCTTGGGAAGAGTCACTTGACCCAGGCTGTAGGTCACAGGATACTCGAAAGGCTTCCTGATGCCAGGCTCTGTTACCTAACGGCAAATGACTTTACTCAGCAGGTGGTTTCGGCTATTAAAAATAATTCACTCGATGCATTGAAAAAACGTTTTTACAGCCAGTGTGATTGTCTTTTGATTGAACAGGTTCATTGCCTTTCTGGAAGGGAAAGGACCCAGAGCGAATTGGCCCTTGCTCTAGATCCTCTCATAGACAACGGAAAGATTGTGATATTTACAGGGAATCAATTACCAAGAGCCATTCCAAAGTTAAGCGATGTTCTGCGTTCTCGTTTGGCAAGTGGTATCATAACCTCTATAAATCCGCCAGATTTTGAGACACGCAAAAAGATAGTGACAAGGAAGGCAAAGAGCCAGGGAGTAGAAATCAATAATGAGACAGTGGAATATCTTGCTCACCATCTCAAAGGGGACATTAGAAGGATAGAAAGTGCAGTAATAGGGCTCATAACTAAATCGTCCCTTTTAAAAAGGCCGATAGACTTGGCGCTTGCCAGAGAGATAATTCATGAGATAGTAGGTGAACCAGACACCCTTACTGTTTCAAAGATAACAGATCTCATATGCTGTCATTTTAGTTTAAGGCCCGAGCAGATAAAATCGAGATCTCGCAAGAGGGAAGTGGCCTTGCCAAGACAGATAGCAATGTACTTTGCAAGAAAGTATACTGATTCCTCTCTTCAATATATCGGGAGACAGTTTAACCGGGATCATGCAACAGTTCTTCATTCTATTAAAAAGATAAACAAGATGATCAAGACCTCTTCCAAATTCAGGAGTCAGATGGAGTATCTGACAAATCAGGTAGAAAAGCATAAGTGGCGTTAGGGCCCCCTATGGCCTTTTTCAGTAAGAGTCCTTTGGACAGAGGGTTGCGAAAGATCCTTGGAGCAGATGCCCTTTTAACTAAGGAGGCAGACGTAATCTGCTACGGTTTTGATTCAAGCGGTTACGAGGCCCATCCCTCTTTTGTGGTTTTGCCTGAGAATATGGAACAGGTTGGCAAGGTCGTGTCCCTATGCAACTCTATCGGGGTGCCAGTTACTCCAAGGGGTGCTGGAAGCGCTACTACTGGAGCTGCTGTTCCGGAAGATGGCGGGGTGGTTATTTGTTTTTCCAGGATGAATCGTATAATCGATATAGATCCAGTTGAGCTTACCGCTACGGTCCAGCCAGGAGTGGTGACAGGTGATTTGCAAAAGGAGGTGGAAAAGCAGGGACTTTTTTATCCTCCAGATCCGGCAAGTCTTGCCTTTTGTACCATAGGAGGAAACATTGCCACAGGTGCTGGTGGTCCAAGGGCTGTCAAATATGGAGTTACAAGGGACTATGTGCGTAGCCTCAAGGTGATCCTTTATGATGGAAGCTTAATTGAAACCGGTGCAAGAGCTGCCAAGGGGGTGGTTGGCTATGATATTACCCGCTTGTTTGTTGGTTCAGAAGGTACATTGGGAATTGTGGTAGAAGCAGTTTTAAGACTGATTCCGAGACCCAAGGCGGTGGGGACTTTGGCCGGTCTTTTCCCATCTGTGGAGTCGTGTGTGGAGGCGATCAGTCTTCTTTTTTCTTCCGGCCATCTCCCAAGATGCGCAGAATTTCTTGATGAGAAATGCCTAAAGGTTGTCTCTTCGGTCCTGCCAATGGAGATCCCTCCTGAAAGCCGTGCCTTTGTCATTGTAGAAGTAGATGGGGATTCTCCCTCTGTGCAGCAACAAATAAAAGAGGCAAAAGGGTGTTTGCAAGATGCAGGAGCCTTGTCTATTTTTGAGCCTAAAGACCAGGAGCAGAGGCAACAGCTATGGAATGTCAGGAGGGGTCTTTCCCCTGCACTTAAAGGGCTCGGTTTTGACTCAAAGGTTAGTGAAGATATTTGTATGCCAAGACGGGCCATTAGGGAAATGCTTGAATACCTTTATAGCCTGGAATCAGATTGGCCTGTACGGATTTTTTGTTTTGGTCATATCGGTGATGGCAACATTCATGTAAACCTGCTTTTTAACCATATTGAGCTTAAGAGAGATGCTTTAAAGGGTCTTATTACTAGTATAATGAATAAGACAGTGAAGCTGGGCGGTACCATTTCAGGAGAACATGGCGTTGGACTTACTAAAAAGGATTTTGTCGAGCTTGAGTTGTCTGAGAGGGTTTTGGCACTTGAACAAGGGATTAAAAGGGTGTTTGATCCCAATGGAATATTTAATCCTGGAAAGGTGTTTAAAGATTAGACATGGCTGTATCGGCAATAATTGCAGCAGGTGGATCTGGCACTAGGCTTGGGTATCAAGAGCCTAAACAGTTTTTGGAGCTGGATGGAAAGCCTATAATTGCGTGGAGTATCGAGGCATTTTCGCAGGCCTCCGAGGTTGGTGAAATAGTGGTGGTGGCGCCACTCGAACATCTCGATAGGGCAAGGCACTATGTTGAAACTTACTGTTATTCAAAGCCCTTTAAGGTGGTGCCTGGCGGTGGTACAAGGCAGGAATCGGTTCGGAACGGACTTTTGGCTTCAAGTAAGACCATGGAGCTCGTGGCAGTACATGATGCTGCAAGGCCGTTTATCTCAACTGATGAGATAGATTCCATATGTATGATGGCAAAGGAGCTTGGTGCAGCCATTCTGGCAAGAGAGGTAAATGACACCATTAAAGAGGTGCAGGATGGAATTATTAGCCGCACCTTGGACCGTTCTAGATTAGTGGCAGCTCTTACTCCCCAAGTATGTCGTAAGGAAGACCTGTTGGCTGCTTATGAAAAGGCCTCAAAGGATGGATTTGTAGGTACTGACGAGGCGAGTCTTCTTGAATACGCCGGCATCAATGTTGTGGTCCAGATAAGTAGCGCCATAAATTTTAAGATAACCACAGAGGCAGATCTTAAGATGGCGCGGGCGCTAGTAAGTTATTTTAATAGTCAATTGGAAAACTAGAGATGGATATACGGGTCGGGTTTGGATACGATGTTCATCGCTTGGTGCCTGAAAGGGAACTGATCCTTGGAGGGGTCAAGATAGATTTTGACATGGGGTTGTTAGGCCATTCTGATGCAGATGTCCTTCTGCATGCCATATGTGACGCAATTTTAGGCGCTGCAGCCCTTGGCGATATAGGAAGGCATTTTCCTGATACAGACGAAAGATATAGAGGAATTTCATCTGTTAGGCTTCTTCAAAATGTAGTCAAGAAGACGAGAGCCCTGGGTTTTATAATTAATAACGTTGATGCAACCATAGTGGCTCAGAAGCCTAGACTTTCTCCCTTTATTCCTGCCATGAAGGATAATATCAGTTCGTGTATACGGATTGACCAAAATAGGGTGAATATAAAGGCTACCACTACCGAAGGGCTTGGTTTTGCAGGGCAGGGGCTTGGAATTGCTTCCTACTCTATCTGTTCTCTTATAAAAAGGGATTGAATTTGTTATTTATTACCTGTCCATCAAAAAGCATATAGCATCCTGACTGGATAGCTTATTGCAGGAACAACTCAACAGCTTTTTAATTTTTACAGCTCTCAAAATTTTGGCAATATAAAATCTGTCAAAAAATTTTAGATCTTGACGTAAGTCAAAGTGTATAAAAAATATCTAGTTTATCATTTTTGTACTGCTAGGAGTTTTGTATGAAGTGGAGCAAAGAGGCGGAAAAGACCATTCAACGAGTCCCTTTTTTTATCAGAAAAAGGGTGAGAAAAAAGGTTGAGGCCTATGCCAAAGAACAGGGAATATCCACTATTACCAATAAGCACATTGATGAGTGCAAGCAAAGATTTGTGAGGTCTATGGACAGGGAGCTAAAGGGTTACGCAGTCGAGACATGCCTTGGTGCTCAAGAGTGTTCAAACAGGACCATGTCAGATACAGACATTGCTGATAAAATCGAATCATTCTTACAGGGACAAGGCATGAAGGAGTTTCTGCAAGAGAGGTTGTCCCATCCATTAAAGGTGCACAATGAATTTCGTGTATCCATTTCTTTTTGTCCTAACAGTTGTTCCAGGCCGCAGATTGTGGACATAGGATTGATCGGAGCTGTATGTCCGGTTGTTTCAGATGATGAATGCAACGGTTGTGGTTTGTGCAAAAGGGCCTGTGATGAAGAGGCGATCAGCCTTGAAGGAGACTTTGTAAAAATACTCGAGTATAAGTGCCTTTATTGTGGTCAATGTATTAGCAGGTGTCCAACAGGCAGCATAGCAAAGGCTAAGGAGGGTTTTAGGGTGCTTGTTGGAGGAAAGCTTGGCAGACATCCTCAGCTTGGTTTTGAGCTGCCGGGTATTTTTAGTCCTGAAAGGGCCTTGGAGATTATAGAGAAGGTCACCTTGTTTTATAAGGCCCGTTGCAAGAAGGGCGAAAGACTTGGTGTCTTGTTGGCAAAGTCAGGATTTGAAGATCTTATGAAGGAACTCAATCTCTCCTCCGGCGAGGAGAAATAAAAGAAAAGAGGTGAAAGTATGTTTTGTTATCAATGTGAGCAGACTGCTAAAGGACAGGGATGCACTAAGGTGGGTGTTTGTGGCAAACAGCCTGATGTGGCAGCCCTTCAGGATCTTTTGATATATGTCATCAAGGGATTATCACAGGTGGCAGTAGAAGGTCATAAAGTAGGGATTGACGATAATGATGTGAACGTATTTACCAGTGAGGCCGTTTTTTCAACCCTTACTAATGTAGATTTTGACCCGGATCGATTTGTGCAGATGTTAAAAAGGTGCATTGAGCTGCGCGAGCAGCTCAAGGAGAAGGTTAAGGCAGCCGGAGGCAGCATTGATTTTCCAGAAGGTCCTGCTACTTTTGAGCTTGGCAATAACAAAGAAGAGATGGTTCGTCAGGGTGAAATGCATGGCGTCCTGTCAAACGGAGATCTGGATGAAGACAGGCGATCCCTTCGAGAGACCATAATATACGGATTGAAGGGGGTATGCGCCTATACAGACCATGCACATATCCTTGGAAAAGAAGACAAGGATCATTACAGAACAATCCACGAGATTTTTGCAGCAACTCTCAATAAAGATATGAGTCTAAACGAATGGGTTGGACTTGCACTTAAGACAGGTCAAGCCAATCTCAAGGCCATGGAGCTCCTTGATGCAGCCAACACGGAAACATATGGACATCCTGTACCTACAGAGGTGCCGCTTGGAGCTAAGAAGGGCAAGGCCATTTTGGTCTCTGGACACGATTTGAAGGATCTCGAACTCATTCTCAAGCAGACCGAAGGGAAGGGAATAAACGTATATACCCATGGTGAAATGCTCCCGTGTCACGGTTATCCAGAACTCAAAAAATATTCTCACTTCTATGGCCACTATGGAACTGCTTGGCAAAATCAAGCCAAGGAATTTGATGCATTTCCAGGTCCCATTGTAATGACTACAAACTGTATTCAAAAACCAAGGCAGTCTTACTTTGATAGGATTTTTACCACTGGTCTTGTCGGTTGGCCCGGAGTGAGGCACATTGCAGACAAAGACTTTACCCCTGTGATTGAAAAGGCCTTAGAAACTCCTGGTTTCTCTGAGGATACAGATAAGGGAACCGTCATGGTCGGTTTTGCCAGAAATGCTATCTTATCTGTTGCTGATAAGGTTATCGAAGGGGTTAAAGGAGGCAAGATCAGGCATTTCTTTTTGGTTGCAGGATGTGATGGGGCCAAGCCTGGCAGAAATTATTACACAGAATTTGTAGAAAAGGTGCCACAGGATTGTATTGTTCTTACTCTTGCCTGTGGAAAGTTTCGCTTTTTTGACAAGAAACTTGGGGACATAGATGGAATTCCAAGGCTCTTAGACATCGGTCAGTGCAACGACGCCTACTCTGCCATACAAATAGCCTCTGCCCTGGCAAATGCCTTTGGCTGTACTGTAAATGATTTGCCCCTTTCGATGATCCTTTCATGGTATGAGCAAAAGGCCGTAGCCATTCTCCTAACGTTGTTTGCCCTTGGTATAAAAAATATTAGGCTTGGTCCAAGTCTGCCCGCATTTATTACACCAAACGTATTGGAAGTCTTGGTTGAAAATTACAATATCATGCCTATAAAGACTCCAGACGAGGATCTAAAAGCCATTCTCGGATAGGAGATTAACGGAAGAAAAGGCCCCTAAGGTTAAGGCTAGGGGCCTTTATTTTTTAATTAAATGACAGGGCCGTTTTTATTTTTTTTCTTGTTTCATTCACTAATACCCCGCTAAGTCCAATGAGACCAATAAGGTTTGGTATGGCCATGGCACCATTCATGGTGTCTGAAAAGTTCCAGACCAGGTCCACCTTTTGAAAGGCACCAACAGCAATGACCCCACAAAATACGAACCGGTAGGGCATTCTTGCCTTTATTCCGAAGATATATTCGATACACTCTTCACCATAGTATGCCCATCCTATCATAGTGGAGTAAGCAAATATGCTAAGGCCTGCAGTGACTATTATGCCCCCGATGTTAGGTAATCCGGTCTCAAAGGCGCTGTAGGTTAGGGAGCTGGTCGTCATTCCGCTTTTCCATGCACCTGTGGTCAAGATAACAAGGGCGGTCATGGTACAGATGATTATTGTGTCAAAAAAGACCCCTGTCATGGCAATGAGACCCTGACGTATTGGATCATCTGTTTTGGCAGCGGCATGGGCGATTGGGGCGCTTCCAAGGCCTGCTTCGTTAGAAAAGACTCCCCTTGCCACCCCATAGCGTATTGCCTGTGCAACGCTTGCACCGGCAAATCCACCGATGCCAGCTGCAGGATTAAAGGCATTTCTGAATATGAGTGAAAAGGCCTCTGGTATGGCAGAGATGTTTGTAGCTAGTATTGCCAAGGCGCCTGATACATAAAAGATCCCCATAAAAGGAACAAGCTTTTCTGTTACCTTGCCAATACGTTTTATGCCCCCTATTATCACTATGCCTGTTAACACGGCAAGAACTAATCCTGTAATCACCTGTGGGACATGCCAGTAATCTTTTATAACTACTGCCACGGAATTGGACTGCACCATGCTTCCAATGCCAAAGGCTGCCATTGAGCCCATAAGGGCAAAGAGCCAGCCGAGCCACTTAAGCCCCAGCCCATCCGATATGTACAACATGGGACCACCTTGCATGGTCCCGTCAGGCAGGACCTTGCGATATTTTACAGCAAGCACCGCCTCTGCATATTTTGTGGCCATGCCAAATACAGCGCAGATCCACATCCAGAAGACAGCACCTGGGCCTCCGAGAAATATGGCCGTTGCCACTCCTGCAATATTCCCTGTGCCAATAGTTGCAGAAAGGGCAGTCGTAAGGGCCTGAAGCGGGGTTATGTCTCCTTGCCCTCGGCCCTTTCTGCCCTTTGTCAGTAGTATGAGGGCAGGGACAAGCTTGGAAAACTGTATGAATCTAAGACGGAGGGTGAGGTATACGCCTGTTCCCACCAAGAGGATGAGCATGTATGGCCCCCAGACGAAAGAATTGATTTTTGCTATAATTGCTACAAGGTCATCCATAGTGCTGTTTACTCCCATGGAATCAGGACCGCAGCCCCTTTTATTTTGCCTGTCTTAATCGCCTCGACCGCCTTGTTGGCGTCTTTGAGTCCAAAAGGGGTTGTATGGAGTTCTAATGGGACTTGTGAAGCGAGCTTCATAAATTCTCTACCATCTCTCCTTGTAAGGTTTGCTACAGATTTTAACTGCCTCTCTAGCCATAAAAGCGAATATGGGAATGCAGGTATGTCACTCATATATATTCCTGCGCATATCACCTTTCCTGCCTTGTCAACAGCCTTTAGTGCCTGAATAACCAGGTTGCCCACAGGGGCGAATATGATGGCTGCGTCAAGTGGTTGTGGAGGTATGCTGCTCGATCCTCCAGACCACACTGCTCCAAGTCTTCGGGCAAAATTTTGTTTTTCAGTGTCTCCATCTCTTGTAAATGCATATACTTGCTTTCCATGAAAGGTTGCAATTTGGCAGATGATGTGGGCCGAGGCCCCAAAACCATAGAGTCCAATTTTTTGGGCATTGCCTGCCATGGTATACGATCGATAGCCAATTAGTCCTGCGCATAGAAGAGGTGCTGCCTTTTCACTAGAATACCTTTCTGGGATTTCAAATACATAGTCTTCAAATGCGCAACAATATTGGGCATATCCACCATCAAGTGTATAACCTGTAAAAAGGGCCTTTTCGCACAAATTTTCAAGCCCCTTTTGACAGTAGGAGCAGCTTCCGCAGGTCCAGCCCAGCCAGGGGACGCCAACCCGTGTACCTAGCTGGATACGTTTTGTTCCAGGGCCCAGGGCCTCTATTCTCCCTACGATTTCGTGCCCTGGAATAAGAGGAAGTTTCGGTTTTTCAAGCTCTCCATCTATAATATGCAGATCGGTTCGGCATACTCCGCATGCCTCTACTCTTATAAGGACTTGCCCCTTTTCAGGCTGCGGTATAGGAACAGAGCTTAATCGTAACTTTCTTCCATGTTTCTCAAGTACCATGGCGTCCATGACAACCTCCATGTTACAGCTTTTAAGGATTTTGTTGAAAAACAATGCTGTTGTCCAAGGGTCCTGTAAGTCCTTGGATTATATTTCTAATCTTTTGATATTCTTCTCCAATCCTAACAAAGCCTCTTTTGATAGATATTGATTTTCGACACAGGAGGTTCTCACCTTTTGGACTGCAGATGTTCTTCCACGAGAGCGGTCCTATTGAACCGTATGTATTCGAAGGGACATGTATTATAGTAACATCAAACGGAAAATGGACATTGATCTCCACGCATTGTGTCAAAGGTCTTTTAACAAATACAGGATTTTTTCTGTCTGGAAGCAGTGAGGAAAATGCCTTTAGTATTCCCGGTGATCTGTTAGGGAAAAACGAGACCCCGTGATTTTCAAGCTGAAAGTTTTCCACAGCGTATTTTGCAGTGATGTTGGTTTCTAAGGATTGCAGATCTATTCCGGTTATTTTTAACGGAACAAGGGGCTTGGCAATAGGATGCAGCGAATGGTAGTAAATAGACTGCTTGACTTTAAATTCAGAAAGAGTGAGATCTCTGAAGTTTCTTTTGATAGATACACTTCTTAAACCGCAATATTTCCCTGTATAACTGGCAGTAAAAGACCGTGGTGTCGCAAAGACAAAATCAAATTTTTCCACAGTTTCATTTTTTACCACGTCTTTTATTGGGACAAAGGCGTTACTGTTTATGTCAAGGCCTATCGAGCCATCAAGGCCTGTAATGCCTGGAGCAGCATATTTCATATCAAATGAATAGAATTTACCCCTTGCATTTATTAAAAAGGTGTTAAATAGGGCAGGATCGTAGCAATCTCTAAGGCCTTCCAGCCATATGCCTGCAGAATTTACAGCTATGACATGGCTTTTTATGCCCTTTTGACTCAGCAGGTATCTAAATAAGAGAATCATGTCAAATTGGGTACCATAACCCCTTGCAAGGGTTTTGTTAGGGGAAGAAAAGGCAAAATTTGATTTGAAGAGACCAATAGGATAGATTTCGAATTCCTTCTTTAAGGCCACAAAGATAGCATCCGGGTCTTCTCTGCTTAGGAAAGCATTAGGCTTGTTTGTTGCAAGATTTTTGTCATTGGTCTTTGACAGGAAAAGCCTCTTAAATAACTCAGATACATTTTGCCATGAGTGCAGAGTGGAAAATATGAGGGTGTCTGGCCTGTTTTGGATAGGGGGCATCATTGGTTCCGATACGATCTTGTTACGGTCTGTGCCAGTCCATATGTAGGTTTTTTTATTCCCTTGTATTTTTTGCTTTAGGTGTATTTCATTGCTTTTAAGATGAACTGATAAGTGCATAGTAGTGGGCATGGATACCTGCACACGCTTGAGCCTTATCGGATCTTTTAAGGAAAAGGGTTCAACAGCCCAAAGTCCCAGCCTCGAAGACTTCTCCACTGTCATCTCAACGGTGCAACCCTCTTCTACCGAGGGAAAGTTTACAACCTTTAGCCTTGATGCGGAAAAGAGAGAGGCGGACTGGGTTGAAGGGTCTGTAATGTCATGGATTTCTTTTGGTGTTACAAGTACCTTTTTGCCCCGAGGGGTGATGGTGAATGCCTGGATAACCTTTATTCTTTCAAAGTTGCTGTTGTAGCTAATTTTGAAATCAGCCCATGATTTTTTCCCTTGATAGGTGTTGATCCGGGTTTTGACATGGACTTTAACGGTGTAACTGCCATCATTGTCAACCTGATAGTCCTTTTCTAGAAGAAGGATAATTGCATCGGGTCTTTCCTTTGTTGTAGAGTTCCCCATTGCAAAGGTACTGGATTGATTAATTAGAGTTGTCAAGCAGAAAAGTGCCAAGATGCCCCATAGAGGGTTGATGTGTGCTACAGTGTTTTGGGTCATTTACCTGTCTCCCTCTCCTATCATTATTGGCAGAAATTCATCTTTCAACAGTTCGGACTGGATTTCTAAAAGGGCTTTGTAGGCTTTTGTTGGTATTTCAAGGGCCCTGTTTAGGAAAATCCGTTTTATCTGGAGGGTACCTTGTGATATGGCAAACGAACTGTCCAGTTTAAAGTAGGGGCTGGATATGTTCCGAAGATGTGGAAGGAGAAGGGTCTTTTTACTTTGAGGTAAGTGTATTTTTTCCTTTATTATGGTCTTAATGGCATAGTTGAGTTTTAGGGGATAGTGTCTTTCTATCATGGATGCCTTTGAAATTATCCAGTTATCAATAAGGCCAAGCTCCTTGGCAAGGCTTATGGGATAGAGATAGCCATTTTGGATTCCTTTAGGAATATTAAAAGAATAGCTGATGGAAAATGGGGTGGTGGTGTCTGAGGGGTCTGTCCATGATATTGTCTTGATTACCATATGTGGACGTCTTTTCAAAAGAAACCGTTTAAGGAACCTTCTTTGTTGGTCTTTTGTTCTTGCCATCAGGATGCCGCGAAAGGCAGTATCAATGAAGTTTGAGGCCTTGATTTCTATGGTTCCGCTAATGTTCCCTTGGTGGTCTATTTTGTCGTCTATAAGCATGACGAACATATTTCTGGATGGAGGACTTACAGGGGTGAGAAGAAGATCCGAGCCTTCCTTAGTGGCTGGCAGACAGGACGAATCCTGTTCATAATCCGGCAAAAATTGGTTACTTGTTTCTGACGTGGGATCCATGTATGTTTTGGGCCTTCCATCATCACCTAGAATGGCGCAAATGGCATGATTGAAGTAAGGAATAGGGATTTCCTTGTCTAGTTTTCCTCCTGCCTTTATTAGTACAGGGGCTGCTTTGAAGCCGGCCAGCCTTAGCATCGATACAAGAAGTGCCGCTTTATCTCTACATACTCCATATCGTCTTTCAAAGGTCAGACCCACTTGGTGCGGTTCAAATCCCGGTCTTTTGGCTTCTTCTATGAGGCCCATGTATCGAATTTTTCGTGAAACAAACATGAAAAGGGCCCTTGCTTTGTCTCTGGGGCTTTTTTTGTCCCTTATAAGTTGCGCAACCTTTTTTTTAATTGCTTCGGTTGGCACAAGCCTTGGTTCTGACAGTTTGTAATACCATGTGGATACTTCCTTCCATGACTTCATTGTTGAGAATAAAAGCCGCATGGCTAGCCTTGAAGGATCTGGCATTGAGGGCTCGGGTACTATTTCAGGAATATTTTTGAAACACCATGTATAAGTCCTGAATTCTCTACCAGAAGACTGATCAATGGATATATTGGATTTATCGTTATTATCCTTTATAAGGCTGTAGAGATTTTTACTTGATGGAATGGTGATTTTCAATTCTATCTCTTTTACAGGGAAGGGATGCTGAAGCAAAACATTCCCAAAAAAGTGGCCTTTGATAATTGGTTTGAAATTGTTTAGTCTTATCTTGTAATGGATGGTATCGCCAACTTTAAGATCTGGCAGAAAGACCTTTATTACTTTTTGGTTAGGGTCATAAATATTCATCTTGGTGGTTTGGGCTGGGTTTGTCTCTTTAGAATTTGATTTCCAGTCAATGGGAGTGCTGGTCCCATCCTCGTGGATAAGTTCCATGTTTATTATTTCAAGATTTGAATAATTTCTGTTTATGAAAAAATTTTGTACCTGTTGTTGCCTTTTCCCTTTTTCATCCAAGATGGTAAGAAACACCTCGTCAAAATCGATAAATGTGCCATCCTCTGCAACGGATATCTCTTCCTTTTCTTTTTCCAGTATGCAATGGGCCTCTTTGGTACTGGCCAAGCAGCTAGAGTATATGATAAAAAAAAGTGGAATTATAAGGTATAAAAACAAGATGATCCTGATTGGAGGTTTTGGGGCAGGGGTGTTGTGCATATCTTTTTTCTCCTTGGCCTTGGAAGATGGAAAGTTCAGGCATGAATAAACTATCCCAGAACCTTGTCTAAAACCACTCTTTTTATAAGCAGCTGATTTAGGTGCCAGTTGTCATTTTTACTTTTTTGTGACTCATTGAAAAAAGCCATCACTAGATTTATGTTTAAGCTATGGATTTCATACCCGGTTTTATAAGAGATTTTTTAGACTGGCTGATGTACGCGGTCCTTATCCCATTATTTTCAGCCATTGGCAATGTCTTACAGCTCTTGATTATTACACCTCTTGATATCTTGGGAGTTCCCTTGTGGTTACAAGTCGTTATTGTCGCCCTTATGACTGCCGGGATATCTATCCTGATAAGGAAGCTTCTGAGGGTTGATGAGAAGGAGGCGGCCTTCCAGCAGGCCTTTATGGCAAGAAAGCAGGCCCAGGAGCTTATAGGAGAGCTCGATGATTGGAAGAAGCAAGCCGTTTTATACGATGCAAGTGATAAGGAACTTGATGAAAAATTCAATGATTACCTTGCCCAGAGATTTGCTAGATATGGATTAACTTATCTTATGCCAGTTTTTTTTGCCCTTTTTTGGCTAGACCACATCCCTGCAGTTGTGCGCCTCAAAAATGAGACAGGTGCAGTATTTGTGATTTCCTTTCCTGGTGCTGTAAAAGGGGTCAGTGGCATCTCTTTACCACTGCTCTTTGTTACGGTTTATCTGCTTGTAATATTTATCTATTTCCGTTTTAGGCCAAAAAGAGAGATAGAATCTCCCCCTGCTAACAGCGAATAGCGGCTTCCAGCAAGCAATAATCCTGCAACTTTTTTGTTGCAGGTCGAGCCTGCCAAGCGGTTTTGTAAATTTCAGTTTCTAACTAGTCCATAATCTCCTTAAAATATTAAAAAAATTGTTTGTCAGATCTAGAAGATAGAAATCACCATTTTTTTTTCGCTAGTGAAAGAAGATACAATCGCCAATTTTCTGCAACTTTTTTGTTGCATTTTTGTGTCTTTTTTTGTCGTCTGGCTTTTAAGATTTGTAAGTGATTTTTGTAACAAGTTGAAATTGCCAACATTTTTCACAAGGGCATACTTATTGCTAATGTTTTTGGCAATCAAAGAAAAGGGGAGGTAAAGATGAGAAAAGAAAAAATCCCGGCTGCTACAATCATCCGATTGTCGGTGTATCAGCGGTATCTCAAAAGACTATTGGCAAATGGAGTTAAGGTTGTTTCGTCAAGTGAGCTTGCCTATGAAGCAAGTGTCAATCCCGCCCAGTTAAGAAAAGACCTTTCCTATTTTGGCCGGTTTGGCGTACGTGGTGTTGGTTATGATGTTGCCTCCTTGCTAAACACCATATCTGGAATTCTTGGTCTTTTGGATGAATGGAGGGTGGTATTAGTGGGAGCAGGTCCAATAGGCCAGGCACTTTTGAGACATCCTCAATTTTCAAGGCAAGGATACGTGTTTGAGGCCGTCTTTGATTTTGAAAAAAATCACATAGGCAGGCAATTAGAGGGTGGCCATATAGTTCGATCCATAGAAGAATTGCCAAACGTGATTAAAGAAAGAGGAATTCAACTGGCGGTATTGGCTGTTCCATCTGAAAAGGCACAGGAAATAGCAGACATCCTTGTAGAATCTGGAATTAAGGGTATACTTAATTTCTGTACCACAAGAATTAGGGTTCCAAGGGGAGTTAGTGTCCAATACGTTGACTTTACCATTCTTTTGGATACACTGACTTATAAGATTTCGCAAAATAATAATACAGGAGATAAAGAGCATGTAAGCTCGTCAAAGCCAAAATGGGCCAGGGAACATAGCTGGCCTGTTGTGCAGTCAAATATTCAAAGGCAGGGTGTCAGTCTAACCAGTTAGTGCAACAAAAATGTTGCACAAAAATCTAAGAGAGAGGAGAGTATTATGAAGAAGAAGATTTTTGGTCAGGTCTTTACGGTCTTGTTGATGTTGGTATTTGCCGCATCATCGTCGTGGGCAGTCGAGGCAACCTTGACCTCAGACAGTGTTAAGGCTGGTAAGCCTATTACTGTCAAGGGCAAGATTGATCCAGGCCAGGATCTTTACATTGTGGTCTGCACAGAGCAGATGTTCAAGCCTGCAGATGCCCCGGGTGCCAAGGAGAGGTCAAAGCTGACTAAGAAGTTCGGTGATACTGCCATCCCGCCTACGTACTATGTGATTACCAACAAGCCTGAGGATTTGGCAACGCCTAAAAGTGTTGCAAAGGGTCAGACAACGGGTCCTTTTGCCTTTCCTCCCTTTAAGTTTATGGTGAGGGTTAACAAGATAAAGAAATGGGGAGAAATTCCAGAAAACGTTAAGTCACAACTTGGGCCAGTAACTAGTGAAAAACAGTGGAAATTCCTAATATTCACCCATGAGAAGAAGTTTGGTATTAACACCGTTTCCAAAGAAAGGCCCATTGGTGGTGGTAATGCCAGAATGATTATGACTGACTATGGGACCCAAAAAGAGGACTGGAACAAAGGTGTCTCTCTGAAACTTAACAAGGAGACAGGTGAGTTCGAAATGACCATGACCCCATACAAAAACCTGGCTCCTCATACTAAGATGGCCGTATATGTAAACGGTCAAAAGACAGGTGGCTTTACTATAATTCCTTCTACCTTTTATTTCTCTACCGCATGCTGTTACATGAATCCTCTTATCGTGCTCCTTGGCGCATTTATTATTGGAGTTCTTTTTGTTATCATGGGGGCTGCAGGTGGTCTTTTCACCGCTGCATATCAGATTACCGTTATCGGGACCAAGGGCCCTATAGGTATTAATGCGGCTAACACCATCAAACCCACAAACCTCTTCCTTACCCTTTGTTCGCCAATTACAGGTCTTATTTCCTACTTCAAGAGCAAGCGTTTTGCATGGCCTGTAGCAATATTCTTTGCTATAGGTATCCTTATCGGTGCCTTCTTTATTGGACCAACGTTTTCAGCCAAATATCTGCCACTCAAGGCCTACAAATTCTATCTAGGTATTATCTGTTTGCTTATTGGTTTTAAGCTATTCCACGAGTCTTTGCCAAGCACCATCGAGAAGAAAAAGGCTCTTAAGGCTATTGTGCAAAAGTTCAACAAGGCAGTTGAAGAGGCCAAAAAGACAGGTAAGGCAGCAGAGCTTGGAAAGGTCGAGTTTGAGAAGTTCAATATTATTAAGTTTGATATGAAGTTCTGGGGTGAGACATTTGTTGCACGTCCTCTTACCATGCTCATCGGTGGTATCCTTATGGGTATGATCGCCTCCTCCTTTGGAGTTGGTGGTGGATTTATGTTCATGCCTTTTATGACCACATTTATGGGATATCCAATGTATCTTGCCGTTCCAATCGCCTTGGCTGGTACGTTTGCAACCTCATGTGGTGGTATTGCTAAATACATCCTTATGGGCTATCAGCCAGACTGGATAATGGCAGCCTGTATTGCCGGCGGTGCCATTGGTGGCGGTATGGTTGGTCCGAGGATACAGAAGAAGCTTCCTGAGATTTTCCTGAAGAGGATGCTTGCACTCGCACTTATTATCGTCTTTATGAAGTACACCAAGCTTCTGCCCTTTATGAGATAATCAGCCCACCTCCTTAGGGAGAAGAAAGGGCCGGCAGGGATTCCCGCCGGCCCTTTCTTTTTTGCCTCTGACACACTGGGCAGATCTAGCCCATGTTATACGGCTAGTCGGTTTGAATAATGAAAAGACAATTCCTGGTGAGATGTTTATGGGGAGCCCAATCTCTGCTATTTACTAAGAAGAGTTATTTCTGACCGTAAATTAAAGTTGATAGTTGACAACAAGATGTCTATTTTTGTCAATTTCGCTTAGTTATGTCTTTTTCTTTGGTAAAAAATAAACAGAATATTTTACCAGACGGCTCTCTGTTAATGATTGTCGTTCTTGCGATAGGTTGGCATTTTTTTAGGCCAAAGCTTACATGGAGTTATTGGCCCGCAGTTAGGTAAGACATTTTTATGTGCCGGACTGCCTGAGTCTTTCTTTTAAAATCTTTGTCCAAGCCCGATAACCTTTGGCATTTAAGTGTATTCCATCACCGCAGTGGAATTTTTTAGGCAATCCATCCGGGCTTTCCAATGCCTGATTAGGATCCAGTACAAAGATGTGAGTGTTCCTTTTTAGGACTCTGATCTTCTTTTTGATAAGGATGTTGGTGCTGGCAATCTTCCTATTCAATCCAGCCAGGGAAAAGGATGCAGACTCATCGACCTTAAACAAGAGATTCAGAAATACCGGTACCTTCTTGGGCAGATTTTCAAGTAGTTTAAGAAGTCTAGAAACCACCTGGTTAGGGTTTGCTCCTTGCATAAGATCGTTGACGCCGCTTGCTATCACCACTGCCCTTGATTCTGGCAAAGAGCTGTATGAGGATATCCTGTTAGACAAGTCCGAGACGGTCTCGCCTCCGATGCCGAGATTGACACTTGGACAAGCAATGACACAAGTGCAAAGACCTTGAATGTGGCTGTCGCCGAGAAAGACTACAGAGCCTTTTGGAGTATTTTGATCACGTCTTTGGCAGAAGGCGAGCATTTGCTTGTGGAAGTATCTTTTTTCACTCTGGTGGTTTTTGAAGGTTTTCAGCATCAGACCACAAGCAATACCTAAGATAAAAATTGAGATTAACATCGGGCTCCTGCATCTCTTTTTCCTTATTTGTGAAAAGGTGATGATAAACTGGTTTCTTACTGTTTGAAGAGATTTTCTTACTTTCTCAAACCAATGCATATGAGAAAAAATAAAAGAAAAATAGGGGACAGGCAAATAATTCAAGTTATTTTTAATAAGTTTCGATTAGTTAATCAGGCTACTAGTCATTTACTGGCAGGCACTTTGATTTTCAGGAGCAGTCATGCCTAGGATTCCTCGCATGCTCATTACCGGTGAG
>CAZNKP010000039.1:0-49555 GCA_964573805.1 uncultured Desulfobacterales bacterium
CTATAGGCATTAGCGCCTGAGTTGTTTGAGAAGGTGCCTATCCTTACAGCTCTTATCCACTCGTACTTTTGGCTGCCCCCCTGGGCAGAGCAGTAATTGGCAGGAGGATTGATTCCTGTGCCCCCCCCATCGTTCGTGTTCTCTCCACCACCTCCTCCGCTCGAGGTGTTTTCTCCTCCATTATTTATGCCTGTAGTAGAAGCTGGTATATACAGAGAGACTTCTTCTGAAAAGTCACTAAACTGATGAGCCAGATCAAATGCCTTTAGGGCAAAATAGTAAGTTTTCCCCTCAGACAGCCCAGTTATAACATAGGATGTCTGTGGCGGACTGGTGGCAGTATCATTTATGGTGATGGTATTGGTATAATTTTTTGAGCTTGTTCCATAAAAAATTTTATATCCTGCAATATCTGGTTCTTGATTCCTGAGCCAACTGATTTTGACATTTGCAGATAAGGCCATTCCAGACGACAGGAAAAAGAACGCCAGGATGGTAATTAAAAAATTTATTAAAATGCATGTAAAATTTTTTTGTTTCCTGTGGTAATCTGTTTTAAGATTTTTTATGTTTTTAACAGTTAACACATTGTTTTTTTTGGTATATTTCAGAGTTAGCATCTGGTTGCCTCCGGCTATCTGTTTTTTTGTTTTTGCTGAAACTGCAACAACTATGCCTTGTGAAAACGGATCTGTAGCAGCCCAAAAAGCGGAAGGGATTTATTGGCCGTTATGGAAAAGACCCAAAGTGTAGAGGGCTGGGAGCTGTTTTAAGTATTGGGGCAATTGCAGAAACTATTTTTTATAGGGCTATAGTTTCAGTATGAAATTTTATTTTGGGCTGGAGAGGTTTATCTGTAAAATTATAGGTATGTAGGATATTGCCTTCATCTTTGTATTTGTAAAGGAGGTTTTGGGAAACTAATTCCACTGGTATCTACTTAATTGTGGAAGACCTAATGGTATCAGGTTAAAGTTAGGGGCTGAGTTGAAAAATGTTGGGCAAAACGGAACTTAACAAATTATTGCTGGTCAAATTAGTAGTGTTTGTAATTTTTGTCTTTAGTGTAGTTTATTGTAGCCAATGTGTCGTAAAAAATTATTACGGCACCAAGCTTTCTGTTTTGTGTATGAGTCTGGAAAGAATTCTAAAGAACCCTTTTGTAAGGCAGAAGGATTTGATAATTCAAAATGCGTTACCTGTTATTAACTTCTACAAGAATAAATTTCTTGATTATCCCGGTTACTGGCTTGATATTTATAATGTCTACAATCAGGCAGCAGTGGTTGAAAATTTAAACGGAGACAAAAAGACAGCTTTTAGGATGTTGCTAGTCTCTAGCAAATATCATCCATATCTGGCAGAGACTTACAGGGCCATGTCCTCGTATTTAAAAGATGTTGGTCAGACCGAGGCCTCGGAAATTTGCAGTCGGTTTTACAGGCAGTTACTGTCCCGCGGACCAGTAAATTTGCATTTAAAACAGAAATGTTTGGATGTTGTGCAACGGATGGTTATGTAAGATATACTTAAAAGTAAGAGATTGGAGGTGCAATGTTTAAATCAACAACCCTGGTAATATTTCTTTTTATATTATTATTTTTTACCGGTTGTGCCCAGAAAGCTGGTCAAAAAGTTATTCAAGAGTCAAAAGAGGGCCAAGGGCTCGAGCTTGCCAAGAATAACAATTATCAAGAAATTACAGTTGGCCGATCACCCTTATCTCCCGTTGTTTCTGACTTCAATCTTGATGGATACAATGATTTTGCGGTCGTTAGCCATGGTCAAAACCAGTTGGAAATATTTTGGGGTAAAGGCAACAGGAAATTTGTTAAAGGGCCTGTATACGGCAAAGATCAAGTTGGATACCATCCTGGAAAGATTACAGTGGTAGACTGGAACAAGGACGGCTTGCCTGATATCCTGCTTGCTGGAGAAGGGATATTTCGGGCTCAGCTTTGGCTGAATACAGGGAAGGGCTTTTTGAAAAAGGCAGAAGCACCAATACCAATTAATGCAGTTAGTATTCGGTGTGCGGATCTGGATGGAGACGGTAACCTTGATATCGTGCTCGGCCCTCATGATGGAAGTTTGATACTTATTTTATGGGGCAAGGATAAAGGCTTTGTATTTGAAAGGCAGATTGTAAAGGCCAATAAGGGGGCCCAGAATGTTGAGATTGCTGACTGGAACAGGGATGGGAGACCAGATATTTTTTGGGTTGAACTGGTTCCAGGGTCTGCTGTTGTCGCTATCAACCAAGGAGAAAGGAGATTTTTAAAGAAATATATAAAAAAGCCAGGCAGGCCCATCGGTGTGGTAAGGGACGGGCCTGCCTATATAAAGTTGGCAGATTTGGATGGCGACGGTTGTCAAGATGCATCCGTGACCTTAGAGGTTGGTAAGGCGTGCAATATTTATTATGGTAATTGCCAGGGAGGCATTAAAAGGCTAGAGAAGATATCGGCCCCTGAATGGGGGTTTAGTGGGCTTTCTGCAGTTGGCGTTGATACTAACCATACTCCCATGTTGGCCCTTGGAGAAGAAATGAGGCTTTTTATCGCTCAAAAAGAAAAGGCGGCTTGGAGAATGACTGAAAAACCCGCGGGCAGCCTTCCTAGAGATTTCGTGTTTGTTGATATCGACAAAGACGGAATTTTGGATCTGATATTTTCAAATACGGCAGGAGAAACCGTGGGCATCCTGTATGGGCCTTTTTGAGTCTTTTGTTTGGCCAAAAATGAACACGAAGTATAAAAATAACCCGTCGTTCTCGAACCGGGCCCTAACTGCTTGAAAAAATGTGCTAGGGATAGGCCCTTTTTGATGTTTAAATGTAATTTTTTGGCCCGCTCATTGCAGATCCCTTATCAAACAAAAATGTATCTATTGCTAGGGCCTATGAAGCAAACGAGTTTTCTTTTAGCCATATTTATATTTGCCCTCTTTTTTGTAGGTGCGGGAAATGTTCCTGGGGTATCTGCCAATCCAGGGGCTGGTTCTTTTTTTGATGCCCAAGAATGGGTGTTAGAGGCGACCTCTAATCTTAGGAGCGATCCTATAGGGTTCCTTGCAGATTTGGGTTGGCCTGTAATAAGCAATCAAGATGAAGAGGCAGTGAATGGAACCGCATTTTTTATAAAAAGGCTCCAGGACAGGTGGCCTGTTTTGCACAGCGAGAAGTTGGATATGGTTGCGTCGCAGGTCTGCCAAAATGCCTTGGCTGCAGGGCTGGATACTGGAAGGACTGTTCTGGAGGATGTGTCTTTGTCTCCTGACTATAGGGCCATAAGGGCTGAAGTGGCCACCAGCGCAATAATAATGCAGGATTATATCGAGCCTGTTAGGGCAGCGCAAATTCTATTTTTAAATTTGGTGGGCGCCATGTATTCTAGTCTTGCAGGTTCAGGCAATGCAATATTGCTATTAAATAATGACTATGTTGAGTTTGGGGTGGGCCTGTGTGGAGGATCAACCTCTTTAAGAAATGGAGTTGTTGCCAATGCCTATTTATTAACTATGGTATATGCTCGACCTGCCGGTCCACAGCCTGAATGGATTCAGTGTGGTCATGTATACTTTGATAAAAATAGTAACAAAAAGTATGATGAGGGTGAAGGCTTGGCCAATGTGAAGATTTCTAGTGATCCAGAGGGCATCTCAACCCAAACTGATAAGAATGGACAGTACTGTGTTAGGCGTTTAAAGGGTGTCTGGACGTTGTATCTGCAGGATTATCCGTTTGTCCAGGACTATATGCACTACAACAGGCTCCTTGAAACCGGTAGAAACGAAGGCGTACTTTATGTTGACTATCCGTTGCTTCTTACGCAAGAAGTAGTAGATTTTGAAAATGAAGGCCAATAACATATTTAAGATGATTGCCAAAATGGATCGATACAGATATATAATAATAAGTCCAATTATTTTAACGTTGTTTGTTGCCTCATCTTCCTATGCCGGTCTTTTTGGTAAGGGCGAGGAGGAGAGTTTGAGACAACAGGCTGTGAGATATTGGAATTCCAAGTTGACAGGGGACATGATTACTTGCTATCAATTAGAAGAGCCTGCCTTCAAAAAGGCTGTTCCAATAAGTCAATATGTGAAGGGTGGAAACGTAATTTATAAAGACGTTTCTGTTAAAGAGGTACAGGTAGATGGGGACAACGCTACGGTTATTGTTGAACTCCATTACATAATTCCGGCGTTAGGCAGTCGTCTTGTCTTTCCGGATACAGTGAAGGACAAGTGGAAAAAGGTAGATGGCAAATGGTTTCATCATATGAAGATTGAAGTGCCAAAATACAAACGAAAAACAAAGGAAAGGAGGTGATGGCTCGGAGGGGTCTTGGAAATTAGCAAATTGCTTAAGATTTATTTAAGGGAGTTAAATTTAAAGAAAAAATGAAAGGAGTAGAAACATGAAAAAGTTAGTAGGATTTCTTGGAATTTTGGGCCTGTTGCTCTTTGCAGTGCAGGCACAGGCAGTAACACTTGGGATTTATGATGCAGGTCTGCTTGTACCTTCAGTTTATCACGATGGCGCATCAGTGGATACGGTAGTTGGTATTACCTGCCAGCTTGATTGTACTGATCACAACGCAACTGCTAAAAGGGTTATCCATTGGACATTCTTTGATATAGACAGCAAGCACGTAACAGATGGCGACCTGATCTGTACAGACGATGACCTTGTTCCTTTTTCCTGGAAGGCAGCTGCTGGCAGGGGTCTTGATGGAAAAGAGGGATACCTCGTATTCCATGCAACCAAAAGCGATTTCATGATCGCTGGAAATGCATTTTTGGTAGACCAGGCCAAGAAGGATGCTGTTTTTATTCCTTGTATTCCTCTTGATGCTGCCGATTTTAATGGTGCTCCAGCAAGTGAGCCGGATACAATTACTGCCCTTGCCAACGGAATCCAGGCAGGAACTATTGTTGATATGCGTTACTGGATAGATCCTACCTATAACGCTGCTACCACAATAGTTATCTGGCTCGTAGATCCTTATGTAGACAGCAAGAAAAAGGCTATTAGCATAACGGTTAACGCCTGGAACGATGATGAGCAGAGAAAGTCTGTTACCATCCAGCTGCCACACGAGCTTAACAAGATTATACCTTGCGAAATTCCTGGTATGCCCCTTGATTTTGTAGACGGCTTTATAACCATGACCATGCCTGGTTCAAATGCCGGTTTTGCTTACTCCTACATCAGCAGCTCCCTCTTTGGCGCACAGCAGACACTTCTTGCTGCAGAGTGTGAGGGCCGCGCAGTAGCTCCAGCCCAGCCATGCGGTTGTAGAGGTGCAGGCCAGTAATTAGCCTACGGATAATCAATTGATAGAGGCGGGGGCCTTGGTTGGTCCCCGCTTTTTTATTGCCCTTGGCTTGGCTTCACAATAAGATCGCTTAGCAATCAGATTCCCATCGTCTCTTGCCAATGAATGTTATAAGATGCCTGTACAACAACCGATTTCTCCTTGCCTTATGGATAAGGAGGGAGCTAAAGGCCAAATATGCCGGCTCTGCCGTAGGCCTCTTATGGACTATCTTACTGCCCCTCTCCACAATATTTATTTATTATGTATTTTTTGCCCTTGTCCTAAAGGTCAAGATTCCTGAGCTTCCTACCACAGCAGGCTATTTTTTTTATCTTCTGGCTGGGCTCTTGCCTTGGATGAGTCTTTCTGAGGCCATGAATCTTTCAGCAAATTCTCTAATAAGTCAGTCTGCCCTTCTCAAGCAGACCGTGTTTCCCATTGAGGTCCTTCCGGTAGTGCCTGTCTTTACCTCACTTCTTCCACAGGCCTGTGGCACGTTCATTTATATATTTCTACTATGGTGGTTTGATTGTTTAAGGCCCTTGGGCCTCTTCTATCTCCCTATACTGATTGTTTTGCAAATGATAATGACCATTGGCTTTGGATATCTTTTTGCAGCCCTTTGCGCCATTTATAGAGACTTCATTCAGATAGTAAATGTAGGGCTACAACTTTGGTTTTACTTGACTCCAATACTGTATCCAGAGTCTATGGTTCCAGCAAAGTTCAGGTGGTTGCTTTCTTGTAACCCGCTCACATGGCTTGTCCGATCATATCAAAACATATTTATAAGTGGATTAGTCCACTTTAAGGATCTTTTAATACTTACTTGCTGTGCCCTTTTGGTCTTTTTCCTTGGGACATTTGTATTCAACCTTCTTAAACCAGGAATCACCGATGAACTCTAAGACCGGATACCCAATCGAAGTCAACAGCCTGACTAAGATTTACAGGCTATATAAAAAGCCGGTGGATAGGCTAAAGGAGCTTATTTTCAGGAAGGGCTTTCATGTTGATTTTACAGCGCTTAGAGACATCTCCTTTTATGTAAAAGAGGGAGAGACCTTTGGGCTTATAGGTGAAAATGGTGCAGGGAAGAGTACCCTTTTGAAGATACTTGCAGGCACCTTAAGGCCCACCTCTGGTTATTGCCGTTTAAAAGGAAGGGTCTCTGCCCTATTGGAACTTGGTTCAAGTTTTCATCCCGAGTTGTCTGGCAGGGAAAACGTATACCTCCAGGCTGCAATTCTTGGTTTGTCAAGAAGAGATATAGATGCCATCTATCCAGAAATAGTCGAATTTTCCGAACTCGATCCACTTTTTCTTGAAAGGCCTGTTAAGACCTATTCTTCCGGCATGTTTGTCAGGTTGGCCTTTGCTGTTGCTACTTGTACAGACCCAAATGTGCTTCTTGTGGATGAATTTCTGTCGGTAGGAGATATCCACTTTCAGAAAAAGAGCCTTGATAGGATAATGTCATTCCGCAGGTCAGGAAAGACCATACTTTTTTGTTCCCACAATATGTATCAGATTCGAAATTTGTGCCAAAGGGCCCTATGGTTAAAAGATGGGGTAATAGAATCTATGGGAGAAACAGAAAATGTGGTGGCTGCCTATGAACAGTATCAGAGGCGGAAAGACGGTGTGCAAGATTCTGAGATTCCAATTGAAATACCCGATCAGGATGAGAGCGGTCAGTTACAGTCTCGCCCTGTAAAACTTGTTAATATAGCACTACTCGATGAAGACGGTAATGCTTGTCTCAGCTTCAGGTCTCATTCAAGACTATTTCTGGAAATAGAGGCCGAAGTCTTGAAGGCTGATGTTCCTTTTCATGCGGCCTTGGTCCTTGAAAGGGATGATGGTCTGAAAATTTTTTTTACCTCTACTTCAGCAGACGGACTTTCACCTATAAGGGGTGGCAATGACAGAAGAAAGATATCCATCCGTCTTGAGATACCAGAACTTCCGCTTTTGTCAGGCATGTACAAATGGTACGTTTATCTATTGGATGAACATGCAATTCAGGTATTTGATATGGCAGAAGGTATTCTTACATTTATTGTCCGGGCAGACCCAAAGGAGATGTGTCTTGTGTACATTCCCCACTCTTGGCACATAGAGGAGGTTTGATAGGGGTGATTGGTCTTCCAGAATTGACCGACAGGGGAAAGCTGCCATCTGGAATTGATAAGGCAGGTGAAGGATGCCGTATAGCCAAAAGTGTATCTGTATATACAGACCTGTCACATAAAGAGCGTGGGACAATTATCCTTGGAGATTATGTAATCCTTATGGATAATGTTAGGCTTGTCACCGGAGATACTAGGGTCAATAAAGATGCCTATATTAGGATAGGATCAAATGTAACGGTCAATGTCGGCTGTTACTTGTCTGGAGAAGGTGGGCTCAGGATTGAGGATCAGGTCCTTATAGGTCCGGGGGCCAAGCTTCTTAGTGCTGGTCATCATTATCAGGGTTTGCCAGAGGCCATCTGCCAGCATGGTCTTACGTACGCCCCTATTAGTATAGGCAGGGGGGCATGGATTGGTGCAGGCGCCATTGTGCTCCAAGGAGTAAATATTGGTAAGGGAGCAGTGGTTGGTGCAGGCGCGGTGGTTACAAAAGATGTGGCTCCTTTTTCCATCGTTACAGGGAATCCTGCAAGTTTTTTAAAATGGAGAGACAACTTCCATGAAGATGAACACACCCAAAGGCTCTGGAGTAGGATTATAAATGCTATAAGGGGATTGTTAGGCGGATGGTAATGTTCAAGGTCATTTCAAAGGCCTCGAGATTGTTTGTGTTTTACCCCGTCTTTTCTATATTGCCCATACCATTGGCCTATAGGTTAGCCTCTTTTTTTTCTCCTATGGAAAGGTCTTTTACCAAGAAATACATGGATCAATGGAGAAGGGGACTGGAACGTTGTATGAATCTTGGCGGGGCATTCAAGGTTGACAATGTGGCCGGGTGTGTAAGGCAGCATCTGAAGATGCTCTCAATGGAAACCCTTGATTCGTATATGGTCCCCAGGCTCAAACCCGAGCAGATGACCAGGCTTTCTCAAATAGAGGGCCTTGAACATATAAAATCTGCCAACGCCAAGGGCAGGGGGCTGATAATTGTCACCTCACATTTTTGCAGGCTTAACATGACTGCATACACCCTTGGCAAGTTTGGTATAAGAAACGGTATACTCAGTCAGTCAGTGGACAACGACAACCCCTATCTGGATAGTTTGGACAGGCGGTTCTTGACCCTGAAGCTCAGAAAATATTACAAAATTACAGGCGGTCCGGGTCTGACACTCAGGGACAACCCTAGAAAGATATTAAGGGCACTGGAAAGAAATGAGATAATGGTCATCCTTATGGATGCGTATCCTGACGAGGTAAGGAATTTTTTTCATGTGCCTTTTCTAGGTGGGGTTCTAAAACTCCCTAAAGGTATAGCCAGGATATCAAAAAGAACTGGCAGCCCTTTGGTCTACAGTGTGGTAAAACCCATAGACAGATGGAAGGTCAATATAGAGATTAGGCCACTTTTAGGTATAGGAGAGGAAGCTTTTTACCAGGCAGTCAATGAACTTGAAAGGGATGTAAAGGAGTTGCCATGCCAGTGGTGGCAATGGGCCTATATGCATTCTATGTGGAGGAAACGGGTAAATTAATGAGGGATAAAAGGTTCAAGTACGCATACAAAGTCGATATGTACTCAGATACCACAGCCGCCAAGATCTTGAAGTTGGTGGGTAGGGGCAAACGCGTGCTTGAGCTTGGCTGTGGTCCTGGCCACATGTCACAGGTATTGAGGGAAGACCTAGGATGTCTTGTTACTGGAATAGAGATAGATCCAGATGCTGCAAAAGAGGCGGGACGCTATTGCGAAGATGTGATTGTGTGCAATTTGGACGAGATCGATCTCACGAACCTTTTTGAGCGTCAGCCTTTTGATGTGGTGATAATGGCTGATGTGCTTGAACATTTGAAGGCTCCTGAAAGGACGCTATTGCAGTGCAAGGGCTTGATCCAAGACAACGGATTCGTTGTTATCTCTATTCCAAACGTAGCCCACGCGGGAATTGTGGCAAGCCTGATGCAGGCACAATTTCCATATTCGGATATCGGCCTGCTTGATAGTACGCATCTGCGTTTTTTTACAGGTCCAAGTTTTAGGTCCCTTTTAAGACGTGTCGGCTACTGTATTGATCATTGGCAGGCACATGAAGTGCCAGTTGAATTTACAGAGTTTGCGCCAACCTTCAATGGGCTACCCAAGCCTGTACGAGAATTTTTATTCAAGTGTCCGGACAGCAACGTGTATCAGTTTATTTTAAAGGTCCGGCCGGTACTCTCTGATGAGCAGGATTTCCTGTCCCAAAGACTCGATATGGATATAGAAAAATCCATTAAAGAGCGTGATATATGGATGAAAAACAATTATTCTTGTAAGTGCCCAAGTAATCTTGGGCAAAAGCAAAAAGGGAAATTTAGTGATCTTGTTAAGAAGTTTCTCGGTATCAAAAATTTGAGATAAACAAAAAGATTGTTGGAGTCAGATAGAATGAGAAAGGCAAACCTTGCTCTAAAGTTGATTAGGCGTTCATCTTTTCCCCTATTTGTTCTTATTCTAGCAGCCTTGACGTTGCATTTTAACAGGGTTTATGCCCAAAAGGATTACATAGATCTGAAGGATCCCAAATCAAAAGAAATTGTATTGGCAAAGATAGGCAATACTCCCATAACCTTGGGGGAGCTTGTTGCGTTTGGAAAGTCTTCTCCAGCCTATTATGGTTTTCTGCAAATCCCTGGTGGACCAGATAAGCTGCTTAAAGAGTTGGTCTTTGAAAGGCTTCTTCTTCTTGAGGGGAAGGATATGAAGATTCCAGAGCCTTCGGGCTCAAATGATGCTTTGTATCTCTTGAGAATAAAAAAAGAACTTTTACCAGATCTGCCACCTGTAACAGAGAAAGAGGCAAAAGAGTATTACCAAAAACATTTGGATGAATTTTCAACACCTTTGCTTCTTCGTCTTTCGCAAATAAAGGTCTATTTTTCTGAAAATACTCGTAAGGCCGCGAGGTCAAAAATAGAAAAGGCCCTTGAAGAGCTTAAAAAAGGGGCTTCTTTTGCTGAAGTGGCAAAGAGATTTTCCCAGGAACCTATAAGTGCTTCAAGAGGTGGCGATATCGGCTTTGTCCCAGTTTCAAGTTTGACCCCTGAGGAAGCCAAGGAACAAATATTGAAACTCAAGAAGGGACAGATAAGTCCAATACTTACCATTGGCAATAGTTTTACCATAGTGAAGTTGACAGACAGAAAAGAGCCTATTGTGGATCCGTTTGATAAGGTGAAGGCTTTGGTATTTGACAAGGCAGAGCAAGCCAAACGGAAGGCGCAAGTGGAAAAGTTGCGTCAGCGTCTCGAAAAGAAATGGAAAGTTCGATACCTGGAAAATTTATCCTGACCTTTGTCGGAGTATATGAATATTGCAAACTTGTCTAGACGCAAGCCATGATGCAACGATTTTTAAAAAATAGTGCAAGGAGAATAGTGCAATTAGTCTTTGGCACTCCGAGTCCAAATTTGCCAATAAGAAACTGGTATCAGTATTATTTTGACAGATACAAAAGCCAACGTAATGCTTTAAGGCCAAGGGCACTTGATTCCTTTACTCCTCCATTTGTACCAGGGCTGGTATCAATAGTTTTACCTGTTTTTAATGGTGAAAAGCATTTGGCCGAAGCCATTGAAAGCATTCTTAAACAGACATATCAATATTTTGAGCTGATCATAGTCAATGATGGTTCTACAGATTCCTCTCCTGCAATTATAGAAGGCTTTGCAAAACGTGATAAAAGAATTAGGGCAATTCATCAGCAGAACCAAAAACTGCCCCGTAGTCTCTCTAATGGATTCAAGATAGCTTGTGGAGAATTTCTAACCTGGACCAGTGACGACAATAGACTTAAGCCAGATTGTATAGAGAAACTGGTAAAATGTCTTGAGGAACATCCAGACTGGGATATGACCTATGCCAATATGGATATCATTAATGAAGAGGGTAAGCTTTTAAAAGATTCGGAATGGTATTGTAACTATCAAGTGCCACCTGGAAGCGGCCATGTTCATCTTCCAGAGGATACCCACGAACTCAACGTGTGGCCAAACCAATATATTGGCGCTGCGTTTTTATACAGGGCTAGGGTAGCGGCGCTATTAAGGGATTACTCTCCTTATCGATTTACCATAGAAGATTATGATTATTTTATGCAGATAAACGAATTTTTCAAAATTCGTCATGCTGATTTTAAGGAACCTATTTATGAATACCGTTTTCACGGTAAATCACTAACTTCTAGGGAAAAAGAACTACAAATACTCAAACAAAGAGAATACCTAATGGTATTCGATGACTTTAGAAGAGACTTCAATCTTACGCCTGTATGCTGGATAATAGAAAATCTGGATGGGTCAAGTTCAAGTATCGCTTCACAATTAAAAAAGCTGGCTATAGATTGTGGCGACCTGGTTGTTCTCAAAGATAGATGGCCTAAAGATGTGCTTCCACGTCTGTGGTTTCCTTGTATCTATGTAAGATTAATTAAACAAAAAGAGGATACTCTTCTATCTCCAGATAAGGAGCTTCCCATAAACTGTACCAAGGTTTTGGTATTACAGGAACAAGAGTCCTTGCCAATTGATGTGGATTCAGGCTGGGATTTTTGTTTGACAACTGGTAAAGGGCAACAGACAAGAACTAAAAATCCCTATCAAGGCTGGCACAAAGTACGTAGAGTCGAAGATATCTTTTTGAGTTCTGAGATTCTTTGTAGAAAAAAGCAGTTTAATGCCCTAGAAAAAGAAATATTTGAGCCTAAGAAACCAACGTATAAATATTCCGTTGTTATTTGCACCTACAAAAGGACCCATCTTTTAGATAAAGCCATATCAGGAGCCATTAACCAGGATTTTCATCCAGAAGATTATGAAATTATAATCGTTAATAATGATCCGGAAGACAATCTGCAGGAATATTTAAAACAGTTTACAAAGGATCATTATAAACAGTCACCCTCTATTAAGATGGTACTATGTCCATTTAAGGGATTATCCCATGCCAGAAATGCAGGTATTTCTGAGGCAAGAGGCCAGGTGGTGTGTTTTCTTGATGATGATTCAGTTGCCCATCCAGATTGGCTAACAGAAATAGACAATGCATATCAGCAAGTGCCCGAGGCGGGTTTGGTTGGAGGTAAAATACTTGTAGAAATGCCTGAAAGACGCCCAAACTGGCTGGAAGACGATGCTCTGGTCTATTGGAGCCATTTTAATCCCCAATACAAAGACATAACTGTTACAGAAAATTGGTGGGAATTCCCATGGGGGGCTAATTGGACTGCAAAGAGGCAAGCCCTTTTGGAAATAGGGGGTTTTAGATGCAGATTCGGTCGCAAGGGTAACGACTTTGGGGGAGGAGAAGAACTGTTAGCTGCCTTTTTAATACAAAAATTGGGATACAAAATAGTTATAAATCCAAAGTCGAAGGTGAGGCATGTAATAGAACCATCGAGAATTACCAAGGAGCATGTCAGGAGAACTATAAAATCGGCACTTCTTGTAAATTACAGGCTTCAAACCGATCTATATATGCCGAGATGGATGAATGCGAAAGAGGTGGCTAACAAAACGAAAAGTTGGACAAAAGACCTTCTGAGGTATTTCAGGCTAAGTCCTTTTAAACGTCTAGAAATAAAGAGTAATATCGCCGCACATATGGCACTTTTAAGATTAATTGCCGAAGATCATAAAAATAGAACACAAAGACGATAAACATGAGAGTCACTAAATCTAGGCCTTTAGTAACCATTGTAATTCCTGCCTACAACCACGAAAGGTATGTTGAAGATGCAATAACTAGCGTCTTAAATCAATATTATGAAAATTGGGAACTGATTGTTATCAATGATGGTTCTACTGATAAAACAGGACAAGTTTGTGATAAATTTGCAACTCATAAAAGGATCAAGGTGATCCATCAAGAAAATACAGGTCTAAGTAAAGTGCTGAACAAGGCCTTGGATATGGCCAAAGGTCGGTATTTTGGTTTTTTGCCATCAGACGACATGTTCTATCCCGAAAAGCTTCTAATTCAAGTGGATTATCTAGAATCTCATCCGGAACTCGCTGGTGTTGGCAGTAATCAAACGCTCATTGATGGCAATGGAAAGCCATTACATATTAAAGAGATGGAGGAATGGTTTTCATATATTCCCACCTCCCGTACAGATTTTCTTCTGAAGCTTTTAGAAAGAAACTTTGTTCCAGCCCCTTCCATGCTTCTTAAAACCGATCTGTTAAGAGAGGTCGGAGGGTTTGATCCGCAGTGTAGATTTATGCAAGATTATGATTTGTGGTTTCGGATACTCAAAAATCACGATATGAAGATTTTGCCAAAACCATTAATCTACTATAGGTGGCATGGACACAATCTTACTTATCAAGCCACACCAGAGACAGAGACCGAACGGGGGCTAGTATTTGAGAAGGCAGCCAGGCTACTTGAGATCACAGATCTGTATCCTGAACTTTGGACAGAATTAAGACCAGAGGTCTTGGCGCTCTGCAGAATAGACCTCCATCAAAGACTTTCGGTAAATCCAACCCCTAATTTTGAAGAGGTTCACGGGATATTTGATGAAAAATTCACAGCTCTTTGGCGTAAACGAAAAAAACTAGATATACCTATTCAGGCCATAAAAAAACTTGTACCCGCTTATCTTACAGACACAGGAAAGCCCTCGGTAATTATTGAAATTACTTCTTTAGACAAGGGAGGGCTTGAGCAGGTGGTGCATGATTTGGCCCTTGGACTTTCCCATAAAGGGGTTCCTGTTACAGTGGTTTGTGTGAGGGAGGGCGGATTAATCGCCAAAAGACTTGTGGAGAAAGGAGTTAGAGTAGAGATACTCCCGCTTAACAATAAAGAAGATGCCTATAGGCATATAATTTCTGAAACCAAGGCGAGAATAATAAATGCCCATTATTCTACTTTTGGTGCAAAGTTGGCCTTTGAACACGCTATCCCTTTTGTTACAACTGTGCATAATATCTACGCATGGCTGCCGGAATTTGAAAAGGGAGGCATTAGAGATCTTGACCATCTAACCTGTCACTATATTGCGGTATCAGAAGATGTTAGAGAATATCTAAATAAAAAATTTGGCATAGGTATATCAAAAATAAGCGTAATTCCTAATGGCCTTAATATCTCTTTTTGGGAAGCTCAATATAACAAGAAAATTGAGAACACGTTCCCAGGCATTCAAGGAGGAGATTATATTTTTTTGACAACGGCAGCTATCAGTCGCCTAAAAGGACAGGACCGGATTATTCGCGCCTTGTCAAGGATGGCTCATGACTGTCCCCATGCTAAGGCCGTTATGGTGGGGCCAATAGTTGATTATACATTTTATACGTATCTTAAAAATCTGGTTAAAGAGCTAGGAATTGAAGAAAGGATAATATTTCATTCTTTTGAAGAGAATCTTGTCCAATGGTATCGTAGGGCAGACGCATTTGTATTGCCATCGCTTTTTGAAGGTTGGTCTATATCTATGCTTGAGGCCATGTTTGCAGGCCTACCTTTAATTATGACTAATGTGGCAGGGGCCAAAACTGCTATCATAGAGGCATCTTCTGGTATATTAATAGATCCTCCATATAAACGTTTGTTGGATCTTGGAATTGATTTTTTAGAAAAATATACCATGAGTCATAACGATGGTATGGTGGAGTCCTTGGCAGATGCTATGAAGAATTTCTATTTACATAGAACCAAGTGGGAAGAAGCTGGACGCAGAGGCAGGCAGTTGGTTATAGAAAAGTATAACCTGGACGTTCAAATAAATAACTATTGGAATTTGTTTAATAAGATTATAATAGATTTTTCTTCAAAGTTTGTTGAATTTTTTAATCATAGATTTAAAAATTTAGAAAAAGCTCTTGAATTTTCTCAGAGAACATTGGAGAAAGTTTATGAAGGTCAACGTCAGGGATACTGGCTTAACACATTAAACCATCAACTTCATGAAGCTTGGGAAAACATAAACAACGAAAGACAACAAAATATCAACTTACTTCATGAAATTGACAAACTCAATCACGAAATAGAAATGCTCAAAACAGAACTTGATACAATCTATAACTCGCGCGCATGGAAGCTTTTACAATCTGGCAGAAAAATTAAACGTTCAATAACCAAAGGTCATAGCTGAGAATTGTACTGATATTTCGATTTAGGGTTGCCTTTTTAATCTAGTTTTTTTGTTATTGCCTTTATAATCCTATGACTCGCTTTACCGTCTCCAAAGGGGTTAGCTGAAACTGCCATCTTGGTATACTCTTCTTTTGACAGAATCAGATTGGATGTCTCTTTAACTATCATCTCTTTTTCTACCCCAACTAGCTTAGCGACTCCTGCCTCAACTGCTTCTGGTCTTTCTGTCACCTCCCTCAATACCAACACAGGCTTGCCAAAGGTGGGGGCCTCTTCCTGAATTCCTCCAGAGTCTGTCAAAACCAGATAACAGCGAGCCATAAGATTTACCATCTCTGGATAGGTCACCGGTTCTATAAGGTGAACCCTGTTGACCTTTCCTAATATGGAATAGGCAGCCTCTTGAACTTTTGGGTTCAAGTGCACTGGGTATATTATTTCTATATCATGGAAGGCCTGTACTATCTCTTTTAACGCCTCCATTATTTTAAAAATATGGCCCTGTAAACTTTCCCTTCTATGGGCTGTAACCAATAGAAATCTGTGTTTTTTTTCAATGCAAGTCAAAGCACATTTGGGCAAACTCTCTGGATAGTGTTTTTTAGTCCAGTAAAGGGCATCTATAACCGTATTCCCTGTAAGATAGATGTTGTTGGGTGAGACCGCCTCTTTTAACAGGTTCTCAACTGCCCTCTGGGTCGGTGCAAAGTGAAGGGCACATAGCCTAGACGTAAGACGTCTATTCATCTCCTCGGGAAAGGGTAAATATGGATCATCGGTTCTAAGTCCTGCCTCAACATGGCCAACAGGTACCTTGTGATAGTGGGCAGCGAGGGAGGCAGCAAGTACTGTATTCGTATCACCCTGTACAAGAAGAAGATCTGGCTTCAGCTCATCAAGAAGCCTGTCCATCCCGTCAAGGGCTCTTGCTGTGGAGGCACAGAGGCTCTGGCCAGGTTGCATGATGTTAAGGTCATAGTCAGGAACAAGTCCAAAGACATCAAGGGCCTGATCAAGCATCTGTCTGTGCTGGGAGGTAGAAATAAGCAAGGTGTCGAATTCTTGTCTTTTCTTTAGGGCATGAACCAAAGGGGCCATTTTCACCACTTCAGGCCTTGTTCCAACAGTAACTATAACCTTTTTCTTTGCCATTCCTTATCTTTCCTGAACGATTCCTGCTTTAGTAATCATGTCTATGGCATCACATGCTATGTTTTCCCAGGCGTATTTCTTTACCTTATTTTGTCTTTGTTTAACAAGTTTGGGATCTTGGCACTGTGCAAAGGCCTTTTCTAATGCCTGCTCCCAGTCATTGCTATTGCTTGCCACAAAAAGTACATTCTTTAGCTCAGCAAGATCTGGTAATTCCGGCACCACCACTGGTTTGCCCATTGCCAAATACTCGTAAATCTTCACAGGATTTATGCTCATTGTAAGTTCGCTTGCCTTAAATGGCATCCAGCATACATCAAAATCGCATGCCAACTCTGGCAGTTTATAATAATTCACCTCTGGGATATGAATACAGTTTGCCAGTTCAAATATTGGCGAGAGCCCTCCCTTGTCTGTTCTAGGTCCAATGAATACAAATGTCCAGTTAGGTCGTCTCGTAGCCATATCTACTACTAGCTTTTTGTCTAGCCAGTGCGATAGGGTCCCAAAGTATCCGACTATTGCTCCATTATTAGAGATGCGGCCTTTTAACTTACCCTTAAGGTTGCAACACCAGTGCTGAAGATCAACCCCATTGGGTAGCAAAAAGGCCTTTTTTGCTCCGTGTTGTTTTGCCTTTTTAAGGAGTGTCTTTGAGGATGCAAACACCAGATCTGCCTTTGCTGCTAACTCATATTGCATTTCTGTTACCCTTCCAGGCAGATGGCGGAATATGGCATAATCGTCTAGCCAGTCAAAGATTAAAGGAAAGTCGCCTTGTACCACCGTGCTTTTGGCAAAAAAAGGAGCAGGTGCTGCTGCCCAAAGGATACAAGGGGCCTGCTTATTCTTGAGACGCAGAATAAAACGGTCTAAAATGGCTGCGTTTATGGCCTCTGTCAAGGCTAGGCCGTGTAAGGGAATAAAAGGCAATGTTTTTATGATTAGGCCCTTGTATCTCATTTTATCCGATGGATGGGAGGCAGTGGATGAACAAAATCCCCTTATTCTTTTTAGATCTAGAAGACTGGGATTTCTAAGGCCTGCAGGCTGGATATAGATTACAGTGCCTAATTTTCTGCAAAACTCTCTTGCCAAGTGTTGGGGACGCTGGAACAGCCCTCCCCATTCTATTGGCGGATACATTACAAGGGTAAAGAGATTTTCTTGATTCAAGATCTCTAGTCAGGATAGGGGTCTTTAAAAATTAGCTGGAAAGATTCATTACCTGAAACCTTATAAAATCCAGAAATGGAGATTTTGGTTTGAGATCAAGGTATCTGTTAAAGGCCTTCAGTGCCTCCTGATTCTTGCCAAGTTTTTTGAGAATTCTAGCCTCATCAAGCGTTGCAACGGCCTCCATGCCATTTTCATGTTTAGATATCTCCTTGAAGAGTACCAGGGCATCATCTAGTGCCTTTTTTTCTTCTTGACTGTAAGCTTGCCCCATTACTGCAGTATCAGCCATTATTCCCTTAAAGTCTTCTTCTGCTCTCTTGAATGCGTCAAGGGCCTGATCCCACTGTCCCTTTTGCAGGTATACCTGCCCAAGGAGAAGTCCTGCAATACGTGCGGCATCGGTATGAGAAAAACTGTCCTGCACCTTTTTCAAATTGTCGATTTTTTCATTTATGTTAGTAGATGCCATGGCAAGGCCAAGTTGATAAGACGCAGCAGTTTCCTGTCTTTTAATATAATAAAAGTAGCCACTGAAAAGGCTCGACACCACAACTACAAGAGCAATGGTGACGAGGATTTGTCTGTAATATTGTTTTAGAGGTGTACGAAGCCATTCGGGCACGTCTGCCAAAAGTTCATCGAGTCTGTCCTTTTCTTCTTCGTGATCTCCAGGAACCCCCTCTGGCTCTGTGTCAGAGACGGCATTTTTTTGCAACTGATCTTTTTCCTCACTCATAAAATATTATCCTCTATATCTTCTTATTTTTTTATTTTTTGCCAAAAAAGTCTTCCCATCTAAAAATAAGAGGCTTGACATCGGATTGGAGTTCCGCTGCATCCAAGACCTCTCCTACAAAAAGGTCGTGATCTCCAGTGGTAAAGGTATCTTTGAGTTCGCACTCTACATATGCAACAGCATCTTTCAGGATGGGGGAACCCTTTGGGCCATTTTCATAATCTATTCCTTTAAACTTATCCACCTTTCTACCACTTTTGAATCCAAAATGGTTAGCAAGTTCTATCTGGTTTTCCGATAAGAGATTTAGACAGAAATATCCAGATTCTTTTATTAAAGAATATGTAAACCTCGGAGGTGCAATGGAAACAGCAACGAGTCGCGGTTTAAAAGAGACTTGGGTGGCCCAGGCAGCAGTCATGCCATTTATCTTTTGGCCAGCGCGTACAGTTACAATCCATACTCCAGTTGGCACAGCTCTGGTTATAGTCTTTTGCATGTCATCACCTCCGTATTTAGGATGTATCTCTTTTTCCCACTAGGCTATCTTTATCAACCTGAAAGTCAAAATTCAAGCAGTTTGCTCTAGTTTGGTGAATCTTGTAGAAGAGCGTCAAAGAAAACCTTGACACCACATGAAAAATAGTTAATAGAGTAGCTGCGAAATGGCGGTGTAGCTCAGCTGGTCAGAGCATGCGGCTCATATCCGCAGAGTCCGGGGTTCAAGTCCCTGCACCGCCACCATCTTCCTTTATCTCTGTATTCTTTTTTAATCTTGGCAAGTTGACGAATCACCAGACGGCCATATTTAGCCTTTAGCGCTTCTTGTAACAGATGGCTTGTGAAAATCTTCAGGCTCAAAAAGTCTCAACTTTTTGTAAAAGAGGTTTCTATATAGCATTATTGTGTTTATTTTAAAGAGTTCGGTTAGGGCTAGGGGCCTTGTCTCGACCCTGACCTTACCCTGTTTGATGGCTTCTATAACGGAATGAATTTCCATATCTGCTTCGATAAGAGAATAGGTAGTATGGAACTGACGGCGTTGATGAGCATCGGATGTGCCTAGGATCGTTATTCCTGACTTTTGGGCAATGCGCTCCATAGGTTTATTAAAGTTTATGCTCTTGCAAAAAAAGTGAGACCACTCTGCCGCGTCAAAGAGATCCAGGTTTTTGGTGAAATGTTTTCCAAGGGCTACGGGACTTGGAAAATATGGATGAGGGGCAACAATCAAGCCCGTTTCCCGTGGGATTCGATACAGATCTTTTATTTTTGACACGCTCAACTGATCAAAGGGCAAATTTATGAGTAATACGTGCTTGCCCTGAATAGTAGCCTCCATTCCAGGAATAAGTAGGATGCCTCGCTCTTTGGCATAGTCATTCAAATACGGAGTCCACGTGCATTTGTCATGGTTGGTAATGGAAAGCACCTGATAGCCAAGATCATGCGCCATATCTATTAGCTCATATGCGCTGTATTTTATATAATCTTTGGGATCTTCGCTTGTGTGTATGTGAAAGTCTGCCTTGAGTAAAGTCATATCCTTAATAGGGGTTTCTCCTAAATCCTATTTTGTAAAAGATTGGTGAAAGTACTATTTCAAAAAATACAAACAGACTGGTAACAGTTGTTATATCAAGCCAAGTGATTGCTAAATCTCCTTTTAATATAAGCAGTGGCAAAAAGGCCTCTATTACTTGGTCTACACCTGTACACTTTGCTCCACTCCTTAACCCTCTTCGTCTTTTGATAAAACTTGCAAGCATGTCTCCAATCATAGACCAAAATGCCAGTTCAATAGCTAACAACTGATCAATATCAAATAAAAAAGAAGCAAGCCATGTGCCAAAAATACTAGCTACAAGTCCTCTCCAAGTTTTATGGGTTCCCAAAATGGGCCTTCCGTCCCAAAAGGTTTTGTTAAAATCTATGGGAGTGGATAGGCTGGACCTGAAAAGATGTCTGGCTACAATAGGCATGGTATTGGCTATTGCGAGTAGCAAAAGCAGCTTGATGTCTATGATTGGGTCTAGCCATTTCATCTAGGTCACTCTGTGCCATAATTTTTGTAAAGCTCTTGATAAAGAGACGAATTTTTAAGAAGCTCTTTGTGTGTGCCAATCTGTATGATCATACCGTCATCCATCACTACTATCAGGTCGGCGTCTCTTATAGTTGTCAACCTGTGAGCTACTACAATGGTGGTGCGGTTTTTCATGACATTTTTAAGGGCATCTTGGACTGCTTGCTCTGAAACAGAGTCGAGGGCGCTGGTTGCCTCATCCAGTATCAGCACAGGGGCATCCTTCAGCAGTGCCCTGGCAAAGGCGATTCTTTGACGTTGACCTCCTGAAAGGTTAAGGCCCCTTTCGTCTAAGACTGTGTTATAGCCTTGAGGCAGTTTTACAATGAAATCATGTGCATGGGCAAGCATTGCTGCCTCAATTATCTCTTGCTCAGTGGCATCTGGCCGTCCTGCAGCAATATTTTCTCGAATAGTGTCTGAAAATAAGACCACATCTTGGCTTACAACGGCTATTTGCTTACGCAAAGATGAAAGATCTACAGATTCCAAATCCAGCCCATCCCATTTGACCTTCCCATCTGTAGGTGAGATAAACCGTGGTATAAGATCAACAAGGGTTGATTTTCCTGCTCCGCTTGGCCCTACAATTGCCGTAACTTTTCCTTTGGGAATCTGGAGATTGATCCGTTTTAGTACAAGCTCCTTTCTATTGTATGAGAAGGATACATCACAAAAATCAATGGAACGGGAAAGCCTGCTTAGTGTTTTCCCGCCACGCTTTTCAGGCCCTAGGGCTAGAAACGAATCCACCCGTTCCAGGACCCCCACTGATTCCTGCAATGTAGAATAGGCCCTTCCCAGCTTTTTTAATGGTGTAAATGCCATAACAATGGCTGTAAGGACAGAAAAGAAGTCTCCTGATGTCATTGCACCTTTGACCACCAGTGTGGCTCCATAGCCAAGGATTATAGCAACCGATGCCCCAGAACATACATCTATTAAAAATTTTGTTCCCTCTTTGAGTCTTACCACACGTGCGAACTGTCTGTATGCGTTTTGGTTTTCTTTTTTAAACTGAGTCACTTTGGTTGCTTCCATACCAAATACCTTAATCACCTTTATGCCCGCTACCGTTTCGTTCATCCTGTGGGTGAGAAGTGCTAGGAATCTTTGGACTTTTTTTCTCCGCTTTTTCACATACTTGCTGAGGACCCGCGTGCCATAACCTATAAAAGGAAAGAGGACAAAGCTGATTATTGCAAGATCCCACTTTCTGTATACGGCAACAGCAGTAAGGACTAATATGGATGGAATCTGGACCAAGAAGGTGCGGAAACTGTCAGACAATATGGCGCTCAAGATACCTATATCGTTCATTAGCCTGGAAACCATGTCTCCGCTTGTCTGTCTGGTGATTACAGAGACAGGCAGATTGACCATATTCTCGTAGAATTTGTTTCTGAGATCCCTTACAAGCTGAAACCCTGCAGTACGCATGAGATAGGACTGCAAAAAGCTTGCCCCTCCCCTTAACAGATAGAGTCCAAGAAGACCAATGGGGAGATAGACGATATATCCATATCTTTTTTCCACAAATATGTAATCCATGGCAGGTTTTACCAACCAGGCAATGGCTCCGTTGAGCCCAGATACAAGCAGACTGAAGAACACAGCTGCTATAACCCTTTTGGCATAGGGCCTTATAAGACTTGCTATCCGTGCTGTTGTGGCATATTCACTGCTCCTGTCTGTTGCCATTGTGATCTCTCGATTATTAGAAGTCATGGAAGGTTAATCTATGAAGAAGGTAAGAAATTGTCAAAATTTATAAAAATTCCCAAATAGGCTTTAGAAAAAATCCATTTGTTCCGACATCTCAAAATAGAATGACTAGGTGCCAAAGGAGGCCAGCCAATGAAAAGATATTCTCCAATCATGTTACTGTTTTTCTTATTGTTCTCCTATGCTTTCAGCCTGCAGGTTGAAGCAGCTCCCATACCAAAAGACAAGGCCTTAGAAATTGCAAGTTATACAGCCACCATGATAATTGCCGGGAGAGGTGTGGTGGCTAAGCATCAAGATCTAATAAACGATCCTTCCAAGGGTGAAAAGGGCTTTACACCAGAATATGTTGAAAAGCAAATGATTGAAAGCTTCAAAAAGATGACCGGCAAAGACATAAAAGACTTGGATCCAGAAGTGCAAAAGGTGCTTAGAAAGGTTCTCGATGCTGCAAAGATGAGTGTTCAAATGAACCAAGCCAGAATCAACCAAAAGGGTAAGGGTTTCAAGATGTACATTCCTGCTGTATTTGGAAGGGAGACAGGCCAGATCCTCAAGGCCCATACAGATATTGCGATTAAACAGACCACTTTCAAGTATAGAAATGCCTATAATCAGCCTGATGACTTTGAAAAAAAGGTATTAAAGATGTTTGAAAATCCTGATTATCCAATGGGACAGGGTTATGGTGAGATAGAAAATGGCAGATACCGCTATTTGAAGCCAATTTACATTAGGCAGGCGTGTCTCAAGTGCCATGGCGAGCCCAAAGGCACCACTGATATATCAGGTCATAAAAAGGAAGGTTATAGACTGGGCCAGCTTAGAGGGGCAATAAGTGTCTCTTTCCCGATCAATTAATGTTTAGGTTGAATTCAAAGGATCCTTACTGGTGTAGGGTGATCGCGGCAGACTTTTTTCTAAACTAGTCTATAGAAGGAATCTGACATGCATTTTTTGAATAAGATACGCAATTTTTCGTGCAGAACAAAGATAATTTTTCCAGTAGTAATCATTCTTGCTTTTTTTGCCATCGTCCTTTCTGTTATTCTTCATCATACCTTGCTGAATGCTGAGAAACAAAGGCTCTTAAAAGAAGTAAAAATACTTGGAGCCAGGATACCGGTCGAGATAGAGGATGCTACTGCTCTGGGCAAGGTCCTGGTGGGTAGCTTGGCAGACCTGAATAATTTTCAGTTTGCTGTTGCCCTAAAGGACAAGACGTTGCTCAAAAAGTCTATAGATCCGGTTTTAAAAACTATATCCAAGTCGAAAGAGCTATCCGGCTTTTTTACCGTGTATGATCCAAAAGGGGCTGTAATCTTTTCTTCTAACCCTAAAGTTAGGCCAGGCTTTAATCCTATTCAAAAGAGGCCCATGTTGATAAGGGCGATTTCTTCTAATAAGGCGCTTTCAGGCATAGAACCAAGCACTGAAGGGCTATTTCTCAGATGTATGGCGCCTGTAAATTACAATGGCATGTTTTCAGGAGTTATAGAGTTCAACATTCCAATGATGCAGGTATTTTCCAAGTTGAAAGGTGATTCACAGGATATCTCTATGGCATGGTTTGTTGAAAAAGATATTGCCCAAGCACTAGGTCTGGAGCAGATGCCAAAAGATGATTTTGTGCTTGGTGGAAGCACTAAAGACTTTGATAACGCCTATCCAGCCCTTTCTAAATTGACGGTTTCTGCCAATGGTGAGATGGATCTGGCCTCTACCGGACAAAAGGCCATGGCAACCTTGAGATTGCCTTTTTTTGGGGATAAAGGCAGGGCGCTCTTGGCAGTCATGCTTGACAACGCCGAAAATTGGCAGGCCCTTAAAGAGGCAATTTGGAAACTAGCAGGTGGTTTTGCCGCCATTGCCTTGGCATGTGCCTTTATCATGAATTTGACTGTAAGTTTTATTACAAAGCCGCTTTTTTGGCTTTTGGAATATATGCAGGATCTGGCAAACGGGAGATTTCTTAAGGCATCTGCATACCAGGCCCAGGATGAGCTTGGCCTTCTTCATAAGATGGCCAATAAGGTCATGGCAGGTACAGGCCGGTTTTGTTGGCAGGTTAAGAAGGATCTCAAGACCCTAATGGAGGGAGCATCCAGTCTGAACTCTGCAACAGAATCGTTGCAACATGAGTCAGACCACTTGAATCAGGTGGCCGTTTCCATCCGAAGCGGTGTAGATGAGGCTACTACTGCCCTATCAGAGATAGAAGAGGCTACAAAGGTGCTACAGGATTCTGCCGCAACTATAAGCGAAAACGTGGTGCAGACGGCACAGATAGCAAATGATGCCCGGGAACAGGCAGATAGTACTACCAAAATAATACACAATCTTGAAAAGAGTTCCGGGCAAATAAGTGATATTATTGAGGTAATTAAAAGGATTTCAGAACAAACCAACTTATTGGCCCTTAATGCCACTATCGAGGCAGCCAGGGCAGGAGAGGCTGGGAAGGGTTTTGCTGTAGTCGCCAATGAGGTAAAGGAGCTTGCAAAACAGACAGGCGAGGCAACAGACGAAATAACAAGCATGATCGAGGCCATTCAGAGAGACACAATGGCTTCGGTCCAAGCAGTAGACAATATTACAAGTGTGATTGGCCAGGCATCAAGGCTTTCAAATACTGCCGCCGCAGCTACCGAAGAACAAAACAGCACCCTTGAGGTTATGGGAGAATCTATAGAACTGGCAAGTAGCAGGGTCTCCCTTTTAAGCACTGCTGCTGGTGAATTGGATCAGCAGGCCCAAAAGCTTTCCTTAGTTGCAGATAAAATAGTTTCTGCCCATGAGGGGGTTCTTGGCTCGTCCAAAGAACTCGACAACTTTGTTAATAGGTGCCAGGTTGATATAGAGGCTGTAAAGGAGGCTGAAAGACTTAGCAAGTAGCCTGTAAATTTAGAACCTTAGGTGTTTAAAGTCCGTGAAGTTTAATGTACTCTTTAACCTTTGCAACCTCTGGAGGCATAATCTCAAAGCGTTGGGGTAACCTCTCTAATGCCTTCATTTTATCTGGGATTTCTACCTGTTTCCCAATGGCCTTCTGAACTGCTTCTGGAAATTTGCAGGGATGGGCTGTTGCCAAGCAAATTATAGGCACTTTTTGGGAGTCTTTTAGTCGAGTTGAACAAAAACGGCGTGCAGCTGCAATTCCAACAGCCGTATGCGGATCACATATATATCCTGTTTCCCTAAACATTGAGCCTATGGTCGCTATGGTCTCTTTCTGATCTATTGAGTAAGAGGCAAAGTCTTTTCTGGCCCTTTTTATTTCCTCCTTTGTAAATTTTATCGATCCCTGTTTATCAAAGGTCTCCATCGTCCTCTTTACCCGTTCGGAATCTTGCCCGAATAGATAGAACAGGTAACGTTCAAAGTTACTGGCTATCTGGATATCCATAGAAGGGCTTATGGTTTGAACTACTGTACCTCGCTGATATAGGCCTTCTATAACAAATCTTGTAAGGATGTCGTTTTCGTTAGTAGCAAGAATCAGCCGGTGGATAAGGGGATCTACAAGTACTTTGGCTATATAACCGGCAAATATATCTCCAAAATTGCCAGTAGGCACAGAAAAGGAAACCCTTTCATGGCCTTGATTACGAAGCTTTAGGGCGGCAAATACGTAATAGACAACCTGAGCGAGCACCCTGGCCCAATTTATAGAGTTTATAGCCCCGAGCCGGTATTGTTTTTTAAAGGCAAGGTCGTTGAATATGGCCTTCACGATGGCCTGGCAATCATCAAAAGTACCCTCAATGGCAAGATTGAAACAGTTTTTATCTGGCACAGTGGTCATCTGCAAGGCCTGCATCCTGCTAACCCTGCCATGTGGATGAAGAATGAATATATTTATGTTTTTTTTTCCCTTTACTCCATATATGGCAGCACTGCCTGTATCCCCAGAGGTAGCGCCTAGTATATTCATATAGGAACCTTTTTCAGTCAGCAGATAGGAAAAGAGGTTGCCTAGAAGCTGAAGAGCCACATCTTTAAAAGCAAGGGTTGGACCATGAAAGAGTTCCAATATATACATGTCACCTGCCTTTACTAAAGGGGTGACATCTTCGGCATCAAAGACACTGTAGGATTTTTTGATTAGATCTTTCAATACTTCATCAGGGATATCTGTAGAAAAGATGGATATGATTTCCTTGGCCAAAAACGGATAGTCCAAGGCCGCCCATTTATCTAAGCACTTTTTATCTACCCTTGGCAGCCGCTCAGGAAGAAGAAGACCACCATCTGACGCAAGGCCCATCATGACAGCCTCTTTAAATGATATGGGGATGATACCTCCCCTGGTGCTTATATATTTCATCTATTTGTTCTCCTTATCTAACGGTTCCAATATTATCCGATGTCTCAAGAGGTCTATTGTCTTTATTCGTGCTGGAATAACCTGGGGTGCCTCAAAAAGGCCCTGAATTTTTACTCCCTTATCTACAGGCTCAACAAGAATAACATCTTTTTTTATCTCTTTTTCTTCATCTTCATCTAAAATAAACACAGACGATTGACACATTGCTATAGCTCCTAATAACTATTAATTCTTGACTAAATTGGTCCTCAAATTATAACTGAATTAATATAGGCGTACCAATGACCTTGCAAGATCACAAGATAAATCCAACTTCCTTAAAAAGAAAGGAGCATCATCATGCGCAGAGCTATAACGTCCATTGATTCCATGGAAATTCTTGACTCAAGAGGCAATCCAACTGTGAGGACCTTTGTTACCTTAGAAGATGGGAGTGTGGGAGTCGCATCGGTCCCCTCGGGTGCATCTACTGGAGAAAACGAGGCCTTAGAGTTGAGAGATGGAGATCCCAACCGTTATGGAGGCAAAGGGGTTTTAAAGGCCGTTTCTAACGTTAAAGAAATTATTGCCCCAAGACTTGTCGGTCTTGATGCTGTCAGGCAACAGGAAATAGATCAGATAATGATAGAATTGGACGGAACAAAATTTAAGAAAGAACTCGGAGCCAATGCTATACTTTCTGTCTCTATGGCAGTCTGCAGGGCTGCGGCCAGGAGTCTTGGCCTTTCTCTTTACGAATACATAGGGGGATGCACGGCTAACCGGCTACCTGTGCCTATGATGAACATACTTAATGGAGGGCAGCATGCAGACAGTTCTGTAGATTTCCAGGAATTCATGGTTATGCCTATCGGGGCTCCGAGCTTTGCCGAGGCCCTTCGTTACGGCGCCGAGACCTTTCATTCTTTGAAAAAGATTTTAAAGGAAAAGGGTTACTCCACCGCAGTAGGAGACGAAGGAGGGTTTGCTCCGAATCTTAAGTCCAATGAAGAGCCATGTGAACTTATATTAGAGGCCATTGAAAAGGCCGGCTACAAGCCTGGCGAAGATATAGCGATTGCTCTGGATCCGGCTGCAAGTTCTTTTTACCAGGATGGAAAGTACATTCTTAGCAGATCAGGAGCTGGGGAAAAGACTACAGATGACATAATTGCAATTTTGGAAGACTGGGTAAAAAAATATCCCATAGTGTCTATAGAAGACGGTCTTGCAGAAAATGATTGGGAAGGCTTTAAGAAGCTAACCGAGCAGATAGGAGATAAAATACAGATTGTTGGAGACGACATTTACGTCACTAATACAGATTTTATAAAAAAGGGCATAGAAATGAAGGCCTCGAACTCTGTGCTTATAAAACTTAATCAAATAGGAAGTGTCAGTGAGACAGTAGAGGCTATCAGGCTTTGCAGGCAAGCAGGATGGACCTATGTTGTTTCTCACCGTTCGGGAGAAACCGAGGATGATTTCATTGCAGATTTTACAGTAGCCATGGATGGACGCCAGATAAAGACAGGTTCTGCATGTAGAAGTGAAAGGCTTTGCAAATACAATCGTCTTTTAGAAATTGAAAGGGAGCTAGGCAAGGCAGCCAGGTTTGAAAATCCCTTTGCTTAATCGTTTTTTTAAAGAGGGGGGGCATCCCCCCCTCTTGTCCCTTTGTTGACAAGTGCATTTACTGTGTTTATAAGGTTATGCGTCGGGACGTGGCTCAGTCTGGTAGAGCACAGCGTTCGGGACGCTGGGGTCGGAGGTTCAAATCCTCTCGTCCCGACCATACCTGCTTTTTGTCTTCAACCCTTCTCCTCTAAAGTTTATAGCATTGCCGCATTAAATTTAAAAATTTTATCTTCCCTAGGCCCCTTCTGCTGCTTACTTTTATAATAGTTATCTGTTTGATGGAGGCTATGCTATGTCATATGACATTGAAAAGGCCTTGGCCTATCAGATCAAAAAGGAGATAGCACAGCGCTATTTCAGGATCAGAAAGCTTATAGAGGAAGATAGTGCCAATGCAAGAACCCTTCTCAATAACCTTGAAGATATCTATATGGAAGACATTCGGCCTTCCCTCCTTAGGATATACGCACTCTTAACAGACCAGGATTTGATTAAGGAATTTACTGGTCTTTTGGATCTTCAGACTCCTCCGTTTCTTGATGAATTTATCCATATGTCTGCTGCTGAAAAAGAAAAACTTATTAGAGAACTGGAGCCCCGTGGCTGGTTTAAGGAGAAACGTTTTTTGAATCTCCTTATAGACAGTTACAGGCTGTTTTATGACCGATGGAAAAATTATTATGACTTGAGAGAAGAAGTTTTAGATGAATTGGCATTAGTAAAGGAGGAGGTGGAACAATTTACCAAAAATTACTCGCTAGATGATATAATGCAGTTTCTACGAGGTCTTGATACAGGAGACGAAGCGGCATCTAAGGCCCTTGGCAGGACCGTAGAAGGCAGAAGGCTTGGAGAATTTGATAAAAAGCTGCCGGTTGTTGAAGACCTAGAGAGGCTTTTCGAACGCGTTCCTGAGCTGGCACAGATCCCAGAACCAGATGTTATAGAAGTGGAGCTTAAGAAGATTGGTAAAAAGGCCTTTTACCGGCATGAAGATGAGCTGTCCAAATTTTTATAAAAATGTAAAATAGGGCCTCAAAAGGCCCTATTATTAAAGAAGGAGGAATTACGCAAAGATTACCTTGATTTTTTGATCATTCTTGACATAGCTGCCATTCCTGCCACCATAAGCACTAGTGTGGATGGTTCAGGTACAGGAGTGGGAGATTGAGGTGGAGGACATGGAGGTGGACAGGTTGGAGGCGTGCTTGGAGGATAATTAGGATTAGGGTTATTATTATTTGTGTTATTTGGTGGATATGGTGGTGGGGTACATGGCGGATTTGAAGGAGGGGTGGAAGGAATACCCGACGTCTTCACGGTACCACATTCTCCTCCTCCACAAAGCCAGCTCACCTTTAGATTATCGATCATAAAAGTAGAGTTGTCTTCTGACCAGAGATCAATTTTCGTAATTCCCAACAGATTCAGGTCAAGTAAAACTTCATCGAGATTTTCAAGTTCGACTTCCTTTTTAAATTTACTGTCTGAAAAAGTAAATGCCTCTATCCATATAGTGTTGGCAGATTCAGAGGCCAGTTCCAGTGACTCTAGATTGAAATATTCAAAAGGACCAGTGTAAATGGAAATAGAAGATCCATAGGCCACCTTTCCATCTAAAAGGTCAAGAGAAGATTGTATTATAGAGACATTATTCCAGTGCAGTGATTTGTAACTAGTTCCTTTTCCCCAGGGGCCTGAAGGTGCATCTTCAAAGTTTATGACTAAGGCGTTAGCCCCTACAGGGAGAAGAAGCATCAGCAATATCAAGGCCATTTTGGGCCATAATAGGCTATTGTAAAAATTGATTGTTTTCATGTTCCCCACCTTGCATCACTTTGTCTAAAGTTTTTCTATTTTTTATCTAGTTGCTTATATCATGCCAAAAGTTCACTTAATTTTTAAGTTTTTTATTTGAAAATTACCAAATATAAATTTTTTTAATAGTTGTAAAGGAAAATTTTTTCTTTAGTGTTGGAATATTTTTGCTTAATAAATAGGAAAAATTTTTCAGTGTAATACTCTTTGCTTTTATGCCTTGGCAGGATGACAACTTTGGTTGTAATATCTTCATCTTGTGATAAGGATATTTGGATAAAAAGCTGTAAAAGGGGCTGCTTTTTAATATGGAAATTGCAATCCAACTTAAGAAATCAGGTAATCTCAAACCGCTACCCAACGAAAAAGATCTTGGCTTTGGTATCCATTTTACAGATCATATGTTCAAGATGGGCTATTCAGAAAGCAAGGGCTGGCACAGTCCAGAGATAGTGCCCTATGGTGACTTTAGTCTTGATCCTGCAGCGGTTGTGCTTCATTACGGACAGGCTATTTTTGAGGGTTTAAAGGCCTACAAGGGCACGGACAAAAGGATACGTCTTTTCCGACCCTTTGAAAATGCCAAAAGATTAAATCGGTCTGCATGGCGTATGTGCATGCCGCAATTAGACGAGTCCTTTTTTATAAAGGCCATAAAAGAACTTGTGGGGGTAGAAAGGCGATGGATTCCTTCTCAGAAGGGTACCTCCTTGTACATACGCCCCTTTATAATAGCCTCTGAACCGTTTCTCGGTGTAAGGCCTGCAAAGGAATATATATTTTCAATAATCCTTACTCCTGTAGGGGCCTATTATGCAGAAGGCTTTAATCCTGTAAAAATATTTGTCACAGATAAATTTGTGCGTGCTGCCAAGGGAGGAGTTGGTGAAGCAAAAACGGCAGGAAACTATGCAGCAAGTCTCATGGCCTCTGAAGAGGCCAAGGAGCTAGGATTCACACAGGTGTTATGGCTGGATGCTGCCAAGAGGAAATATGTCGAAGAGGTAGGAACAATGAACATTTTTTTTCTTATTGATGACTGCCTTGTTACACCAGCCCTTTCAGGAAGCATCCTTCCAGGCATTACCAGAGACTCGGTCTTGACTCTTGCTAAGGACTGGGGGATAAAGACAGAAGAGCGTCCCATTTCTATTGATGAGGTGCTTGAAAGTGCCGAATCCGGGCGTCTAAGGGAATGCTTTGGCACAGGTACTGCGGCTGTAATTTCTCCAGTTGGCTCCCTTTATTACAAAGGCAAAAGCGTTGAAGTAAACAGCGGTAAAACAGGGCAACTTGCCCAAAAACTTTTTGATGAGATTACTGCAATTCAATACGGAGAAAAGGAGGACAAGTTCGGATGGATAGAATTTGTGGACTAGTTGGCGCTAGGCGGCTGTCGTCTCTTCCTGCTCGCTGGATGCAGCCTGCTTATATCCATGAATCAGCTCGTTAATAAGTTCTTGCACAGATATTATCTTGTCTATCCGGTATACATTTTCTCCGCAAAAGACAAAGCCAGAACCAAGATTGCCTTTTTGGGCATTTATTAGGGCCATTCCTATACAATACGGAGTATCTGGATAACGGCAAGTCTTTATACATTTATATGCACACTTTTTGGGATGTTTCTCACCCCTTGCCATTTTTTCCAAAAAAGGCCCTTTAAGGGCACGGCCAGGAAGGCCAACGGGGCTTTTTATTATCATAACGTCGTCTTTGGTTGCCTTTACATAGGCCTGTTTAAACTTTTCAGAAGCATCGCATTCATACGTAGCTACAAACCTGGTGCCCATCTGTACCCCAGCGGCTCCCATCTTTATAAAACGGTAGATGTCTTCGCCAGTATATATCCCACCGGCAGCTATTACTGGTATTTTACAAGCACCCCTATCTTCCCAGGGCCTTACCGCCTCCACCACTTCCTTAACTAGATTTTCTACTTGGAATTCAGGCTTAAAGAGATCCTCTGCCTTAAAGCCAAGATGTCCGCCAGCCTTTGGCCCTTCTACAACAAATCCATCTGGTAATCTTCCATAGTGTTCCATCCAGCGCCTGCAAAGGAGACCAGCGGCCCTGCCTGATGATACGATTGGCACAAGGGCTGTTTCACATTCCGGAGGAATCATTGCTGGCAGTTTCAGCGGGAGGCCAGCGCCGCTTATTATAAGATCTGCGCCAGCCTTGGCTGATATACGCACCATTTCTTCATAGTCTTGAAGGGCCACCATTATATTGACTCCAATTGGCCCGCCTTCAGACAACTCTTTGGCCTTCCTGATCTCCGTATCCAAGGCCCTGAAGGTTGCTCCTCGGGGATCTTTGTGAAAGTCTTTCTGGTTCAGTCCTATAAGGACCGAAGCTACAACTCCAATACCTCCAGCCCTTGCAACTGCAGAGGCAAGTCCTGACATAGATATGCCAACGCCCATTCCTCCCTGAATGATCGGGTAACGGGCTTTAAGATGCCCTATCTCAAGGATTGGAGGATCGAATTTAAGATTCTCATAAGTCATGGACGACTTTTAGCCCACAACTTGGATACAGTCAAGGCCTGGTTTTGTACAGCAAAAGAACAGGATGTCATGGAACAGCACATCTAGGAAAAATTTTTAATGTCATTAAAATTCTACAGGGAGTTTTTGTACTTCTTGCCTTGTAAATACCGGACCATCCTTGCATACATATACAGGCCCTACATTACAGTGGCCACAAATACCTATGCCGCACTTCATTCTGTTTTCCAAAGACAGATAAACCTGGTTATCTTTCCAGCCCACTTCCTCCAAAGGCGGCATGGTAAACTTTATCATAATTGGTGGACCGCAAATCAGTGCGGCACCATTTTCAGGAGAGGGCTTTACTTGTCCGGCTATGGTCGGAACAAATCCCACAAGGCCATCCCATCCGGGTGCTTCTCTGTCAACAGTGATATAGACATCCAGGTCATCCCTTGCTTCCCATTGTTTTAATTCTTCCTTGTAAAGAAGCATCCCTGGAGTCCTTGCACCGTAAATTACTGTGATATTTCCGTAATCGTTTCTATGTTCAAGCATATAAATAAGTGTGGCTCGCAAGGTAGTAAAGGCAAATCCTCCTGCTATTATTACTATGTTTTTCCCCTTTAGGTCACTTTTAACAGGAAAACCGTTGCCCAAGGGCCCCCGCACTCCAATAGGGTCTCCGATGTCCATCTTGTGTAGGGCAGTGGTGACTACTCCCGCTCTGTTTACTGTAAAGAGAAGATGGCCTTTTTCCGTAGGAGAGGAAGCGATCCCGATAGGAATTTCTCCCTTGCCTGCAACGCTCAGCATTGCAAATTGACCAGGTGTATGGTTCCATTTGTCTCTGTCCGTCTTGTTTTCCAAAACAATACGGAATGTCTTGAGATTGCCGTCTTCTGTCTCAACTACTATATCGTCTATCACTGCAGGATAAGGTAGATAGGGGTTCATCATTACCTCTTCTAACACATCAAGTAGCAAGCAGGTCCTTCAGAACCTGTCTGATGTCTATATTTACTGGACATTCCCTGACACACCTGCCACATCCGACACAGGAGAGTGGCCCGAACCTGTCTGGGAAGTATTTCAACTTGTGCATAAATCGATTTCTTACCCTCTTAAGCTTATCTCCTCTTGGATTATGGCCAGAAGCATGTTGTGTGAAAAGAGGGAACATGCACGAATCCCAGTAACGGATTCTCCTACCCTTTCCTCTTAATGTTTCATCTTGAATGTCAAAACAGTAACAAGTGGGACACAGGAAAGTACAGGTGCCGCAGTTGATGCAAGGCTCTGATATCTTCCCCCAAAATGGCGCATTATAGAGTTTCATCAGTTCTTTAGAGCGAAGACTGGAAGCCGCGTCTTGCTCGAGGGTCTGTCCTTGGGCCTTTGTAATGAGATCTTTTGCTTCAGATATCTCTTGATCTGCAGGTTCTCTGAAAAACTGCGGTCTTACAAGGGCTTCTCCCTTATCTGAAAGGACTTCTATATGAAAAACCTGTCCCAGGTCAATGACGGCAATATCCATCCCTTCCTTTCCAACTGGAGAGCCTCCTGTCCATTTACAGAAACAGGTTGAGCAACCCTCTTCACAAAGAAAACCAATTATCGCAATTTCTTCCTTCTTTCTCTGAAAGTAAGGATCTGACTTGTAGGGTATGGAATTGAGGATGACACTTCTGGCATCACATGGTCTTACGCCAAAAAGTATTTTGGGCTTAGGATGGCATGTGGGTTCCTTAAGTCTGAATGCATCAGGATTAGATGCACGGGCATTAAATTGGAATAGCACCTCGGGCTGCGGGAAAAAAAATGCCTTGATGGAGCTTTTAGGAACCCCCTTTCTTACAACAGGAAGATTCGAACCATCCCATCTTTGCCAGTCATGGTAACCCTTGATTGAGGGCAAGGGGGCAAAGATATCAAATGTATCGCAAAGATCTTTAAGCCATTGCCCTGCTTGTGCCTTTTCAACCACAAAAGGTTTCACTTTTTGTCCCCTTTTTTGATATGCGTCAGGATGAAGTCTTCTGGGTCATCTATTTTATAGGTACTAAGTGGTAAAGGTGTATCAAGGTCGAGACCTGGTTCGAAATCATAAAGTTCTAACACATCCTTTTGAAGCTTTTTGGTAAAAAGCCTCATCCGTATGCCCATCGGACAAACACTTTCACATGACCCACAGTCAGTGCATCTGCCTGCACAGTGATAGGCCCTAAGTATATGAAATAGCGCCGTATCAGCTGGCTCTATGCTTTTCCCTACCCACTGGGGTCTGGAGTCATCTACGAAACATGTTGGGCAATAACACAGGGGGCAAGCGTTCCTGCAAGCATAGCACCTGATACAAGAGGCTATCTCGTTATTGAACCACTGCCATCTTTCATCGGTAGAAAGAGTCTCTATTTTCTCAACCTGTCTAAACCGGTCTGGAATCTTTCTGTTTCCATTTAATGTGCCGATAAGCTCATCGTAAATTACAGGATCAGGATGTATGCAGGTCTGACAGTTGTCTCTAACTACATCCCATCGGTTGATCGTGTCCTCAAAATCGTTACCTTTAACCAAGAGTGAATTGTCTTGTTCTTCTATATGAACTATTTCTTTATAGCCAACCGCTGTTTCCAGTTTCCGTCTGCTTATCATGCCCCTGCTGGAGATGCCTACTATCACCACTCTCTGCCGTTCTACTTGGTTCTCTTGAATTTGTACTGCAATATTTCTCGACCAGCATCCTGTAGCCAGGACCCCTACCTTTGGCAGTGGCCCTTCAGGAGGTGGCTCACCGCGTCTTCTCGGTGGCTCAAGAGATTTTAAAAGGGACGGAAGATAGTTGGCGAGATTTAATACGCAGAAGCTATTCCAGCAAAGCCTTTTAGCGTCTTGAGCGTTTCTCGCGACAAATGGCTGCATGACACCAGGAATGGTCCCTGTGGTATAGCCTAAGAAGGCAGCAACTTGTCCAGATTCTAGCATGGATGCAGCAATTGATTGAATTTCCTGGGTTATTTTTTGATTCAGGCTGGACATGATGTAATTTCCTTTACAAGCCTCTTGGCTGGCCCGAGTTTTCTTACACGTTCTGTAACCTCGCGGGCTATCTGGGCAAACTGTTCTCCTTCAGAGGCAGAAACCCAAGAAAAATTGATCCTGCCTGGTTCTATGCCAATAAATTCTAAAAATCTCTCTAGAACGGCAAAACGGCGTCTTGCATACAAGTTTCCACTTATATAGTGACAATCTCCAGGGTGACAGCCCGACACCAACACTCCATCGGCTCCTGATCTTAATGCATCAAGTATCATATTGGCACTTACCCTGCCTGAACACGGAACCCGCACTATTCTGATAGATGGCGGATACTGGTATCGACTTACACCGGCAAGGTCTGCGCCTGCATAACTGCACCAGTTACACAAAAAGGCAATTATTTTGGGTTCCCATTCGCTGCTTTTTCCCTTTTCCATATTTGCCTCTTTAGCTTTCTATTCCTCCATGGCAGCTTCTACAGCGGCCATGATCTGTTCATTTCCAAGATTCATAAGGGTAATTGCGTCACTCCTGCATCCTGCTACACATGCACCGCATCCCTTGCAAAGCCCTGTATTCACTTGGGCCTTGCCTGTTTCATCATCCAGAGAAACGGCATAATAGGCACAAACCTTTGTACATACCCCGCAACCTGTACACTTGGTTGGATTTACAACAGCAGTTACGGATTCGGCAGGCACCGCATCCTTGGACAGCACTATGGCAGCTCGAGAAGCTGCAGCCTGGGCTTGAGCAATGGTCTCTTCCAACGGTTTGGGATAATGGCAAAGGCCGGCTAGGTAGACACCATCTGTTGCAAAATCTACCGGCCTGAGCTTCATATGGGCTTCAAGTAAAAAGCCTTCTTCTGTCATGGCACACTTAAAAAGTTTCGAGAGCTCGCCAACCTCTTGTCTTGGTTGGACCGCCGAGGCCAAAACCAAAAGTTCTGGATGAAGTCTGACCTCCTTTTGAAGGATTGGATCCGTAATCTCTACTATTAGCTCTCCATTTGTTTCGTGTGCTCGCGGAAGATTGTCAAGGTCGTATCTGATGAATATAATACCCTTCTGCCTGGCCTCTTGATAGATATGTTCCCGTTTTCCATAGGTCCTTATATCTCTGTAAAGCATGAAGATGTCCATTTCCGGATTCAGCTCTTTCAGTTTCAGGGCTTGATCAATGGCATGAGTGCAGCAAACCCTGCTGCAATAAGGGCGCTCAGGTATCCGAGATCCTACGCAATGAATGAATACGGCTTGGCCAAGTTCGGCAAGGGATTTATCTTCTGCAATAAGGCGCTGATCCAGTTCAAGAAGCGTGTGGACCTTAGAATTTTTGCCATATAAATAGTTCCAAGGACCAGAGGTAGGCCTGTAGGATTCGGCTCCTATTGCAATGATGGCGACCCCATGCTCTACATTTAGTCCATTTGACAGCGTAGTCTGAAATCTGCCAACAGATCCTGAGACCTTATCAAGTGTGGCATTAAGCTGGATGTCTATTTGGGGATGGTTTTCTACCTCGCGTATCAACTTTTGCAGATATCCTTGCAAGGGCTTTCCTTGCCATGTCCTGTAAAAATTCCTGCCATGTCCTCCAAGTTGCTCCTTTTTCTCTATCAGACATACAGGAAATCCTTGTTTTGCAAGGGAAAGGGCTGATACCATACCTGCAACCCCGCCTCCTACAACCAGGGCCTTTTTGGTTACAGAAAGCTGATTATAAGGGAGGGGTTCATCTCCTCTGACCTTGGCGACAGCCATTCTAACCAGATCTTTGGCCTTTTCCGTAGCCTTTTCAGGCCATTTTTGATGCACCCATGAATCCTGATCCCTAATATTGGCCATTTCAAATAGATACTTGTTTATGCCAGCCTCCCTAAGGGTTTCCTGAAAAAGTGGCTCATGTGTCCTAGGTGTACAGGAAGCGACCACTACCCTATTAAGCCCTTCATTCTTGATGATTTCAGCCATTTGATTGATTGTGTCCTGGGAACATGTAAAGAGGTTGTTTTGTGCAAATACCACTCCAGGCAAGGTCTTAGCATATTCAGTAACTGCCTTAACATCTACAACACTAGCTATATTTATCCCGCACGAACAGACAAAGACTCCTATTCTGGGAGGCTCTGAATATACATTCCGCTCAGGGGGAAATTCTTTCTTTTTTGTCTCGCTCCATCTGGCCTGGTGAAGCATGCATTGGGCACCACATGCTGCCGCGCTTGCGTCCGTAACAGATTGTGGAATGGCTTTGGGTTCGGTCACAGCACCGCACACAAATATTCCGGGCCTATTTGTAGACACAGGTGAAAAGGGAGAGGTTGAAATGAAGTTGTCATGATCAAGCTCGATTCCAAGATGATGACACAACCGTATGACCTCTGGATCTGTCTCCAGACCGACCGATAGCACTACAAGATCAAACTCTTCCTCTAGTATCTGGCCTTGGTCACTGCTATAACGAAGCCTTAGGTTATCATTTGAAGAAGGAAGCACAGTATGTACCCTGGCCCTGTGAAAGCTTATTCCCTCGTTTTTCGCACGTTGGTAGTAGGCTTCAAAACCCTTGCCATGGGTCCTCATATCCATGAAAAAGATAGAGGCTGAAAGGTTTCCTGATTCCGAATGTTCCCTTGCAATTACAGCTTGCTTAATTGCATACATGCAGCATACAGTAGAACAGTAACCATGACAGGCACGATTTATATCCCTTGATCCTATACACTGGAGCCAAGCGATACGTTGTGGTTCTTTTTTGTCAGAGGGCCTTTCCATGTGTCCCATGCATGGACCAGAAGGACTGAGTAACCTTTCAAATTCCATGCTGGTAACCACATTCTTAAAGGTTCCATAGCCTGTAAAATCTAAAACAGACGGATCAAAAGGCTTAAAGCCAAGGGCAAGAATGACAGAGCCCACCTCAAGGACTAGATCCTTGGGCCTGTCGTCAAAATTTATTGCACCGGTGGGGCATACTTTTTTACAGAATCCGCATCTGCCTGGTTTTTTAAGATATATACATGCTTGAGGGTCTATAGCGTATTTTAAAGGAACAGCCTGGGGATAACGCAGATATATGGCCTTTCTGTTCCCAAGGCCAAGATCAAATTCGTTGGGTACTTTTTTAGGGCACTTTTCAGCACAGGTGCCGCAAGCTATACATTTCTCTGGATCAACATAACGAGGATTTTTCCTGATATGGACTTTGAAATTTCCGGGTTCACCGTCAATGTTCAAGACTTCGCTCAGGGTGAGAAGATTGATGTTAAGGTGCCGGCCGACCTCCACCAGCTTGGGAGACAATATGCAGGCAGAACAGTCATTTGTTGGAAAGGTCTTGTCGAGTTGGGACATGCTGCCGCCAATGGCACTGCTTTTTTCAACAAGATGCACGTAGAAACCGCTGTTTGCCAGGTCAAGTGCTGCCTGAACACCAGCAATTCCTCCTCCCACCACCAGTACCGAACCTCTTGGTCTGCTCATCTGCTAGTCCTTCCCTTTTCGATCCCTGTCATCAAGGACAAGGGCCTTTTCCAACCAGTTCCACAGGTGGGTGGTTTTCCACTTGCCACCGTAAAATTCGCATATGTCTAGGATTTGGGTATGACAATTATGGCAAGGTGTTATAACTACATCTGCACCAGTAGCAGCAAGCTGGTCAAATTTTATTTTTCCAAATCTGCGTCTATTTGCTACAAATCCTGCCTGTAAAGCGCCACCACCACCTCCGCAGCAATAATTGTTGGAGAGCCTTGGCCAAGTGTCTATGAAATTTTCAGGGCCTGCAACTGCCTTTATAACGAAACGCAGGTCCTCGGCCACCTTGTCTCCAAGCCCCTGTCTTACCAACTTGCAAGGGTCTTGGCAGGTAAACTTGAGCCCCTCCTTGTTCCAGGAGGAATCTACTTTAAGCCTTCCATCTTTAATAAGTTGAGCATATAGAGAAATAATGCTTATGAATTCAAATTTGTGAGGGATGTTGAAGCGTCGCAACCCTTCCAGGGTCGCATAAAACATGTGGCCTCACTCGGTATTTATGTAATAGCGGCAACCTAGTTCATCCACCACTTCAGCCTGTTTTCTTACCGTATATTCCCAATCCTCTGGATCACCAGTAAAAAGACAATAGTTTGCCCCATCCCACCATTCAGATGAATAGGTCCAATCAATCCCTGCTACATGTAGAATTTTCCACAGAGGCACCATCTCCTCTGGTTCTACAGTTGGCTCCTTGGCGTTCTGATTCAGATAATAAAGGGCTCCTTTTTTGTCTATGGGTGCTTGTAGATCCTTCCATTGAGGTTCATTTTGGTGGACTTCTTCCAGTACATCGTTAACTACCCAAACAAAATCTTCGTTTGGAATCCCTGTGCTGTTGTTTTGTTTTTGAAGGTCACAAGATCGCTGCAGATTTGCAGGGCGCTTATCCTTTGGTCTCATTCCCCTGATTTCATAAACGATTCGGCCAACATCTATACCCATAGGGCAGGCATATCTGCAGCGTTGACACATTGTGCATGAGTATATCCAGTTTGTCCCAAGAATCTCATCATCTTGACCAAGAACAAGGAGTCTGAGAAATTTTCGAGGATCTAACTCCTCTATTCCAGATGCCGGACAACCGCTAACACAAAGTCCACATGTCAGGCAATAGTCTATTCTCGCATCAGGAACAGCCTCTTCTATTTGTTTCTTGACCCTGGCCCTGACAGATGACAGATCTATGATTTCTTTATCCATCTTTAATCCCCTGAAAGACAAAAGGCGAAAAGGCAACACGCGGCTAAAAGGCCCATACAGTTATCTATAACTATATTTTTAAATGGACTTTGTCAAATTAATAACATGCCGATTTTCTTTAATTGCGGAGGATGAAAAGCAGAAATTTAGGGCGTATGCTCAAATTTTAAATTATATGAAGAAATCTTTGATGCTAAGACACCATAGCTTTTAGCCGAAAGATTTTTGATTTTTTTTCGGCCACTTATTGAGCCTAATCTGACAAAAAGCTTTATGTCTTATGGAGCGCTTCTGCAAACTTGATGTTAATGACCCTGAAAAACAGCAAAAAAATATTGTAGGCCCTGGAACGGTTGAGGGTGCTTCATAATAATGCATGGCTTTTGGGCAGTAACGGTTAACTATGAGTGCTTGATGAATCGTTTACATTAAAATCGAACCAACCCCTGTACCAAAAAGAACCTTTAAAAATTTTTATGCAAATAATATCACGTGGTTAACGCCTGTTTAGTTGATTGTGGCCTAGTCTTTGGTAGGGGTAATCCTGCAATAGTAGAGGATTCGGCCAAAGGACCTGACAGGTAGTCTATTTCCTAAGAAGGAATCGGATGCGCTATGATAAGGATAAATACAGCAACTTATCGCTAACAGATTTGAGATTTATGTGGTCAGGAAACCCAATGACCGGTTTCGGCGATACCCAATTCTGATAATATATTTATATTATTGGAGAAGAATTATGTTCATAGGGTATAGCTCAAATCAATCTTGTTATTTATCTCTGAAACTCCTGACGCCTCATTTCCTAAGAGGAAGAGGGAGCTTTGAATAAAAGGAGACGTTTGTAAGGTATCTGTAGAAAAATCAACTGATGTATTTCCCTTTTTTGCCAGTTCCGTTTCCATTGCCTTTTTCCCAGCAACACACTCTCATAGGAGGGATATTAAAAAACTCAAGTTGAACTTCTTCCTGGCCCATTACAGGGCTGCACAGGCTTATTACCTTTTTGCTAAGCTGATATGCTACAAAGCGGCCTCCAGGTACAAGGACTTCATGGATGGCTTTAATAATCTGCGAACCACATTCATCACTCATTGTGGAGAACGGGATACCTGATATTACAGTCTCAGGAGCTTCGAGATTGTGTTCCTTCAATATTGATTTTAACTTTCTGGCATCTCCAAGGTGAGCAATAAGACGTCCATCTGATATTTCGTTTATGATAGAATAAAAATTTGGATTTATTTCTATAGACAACAACTTGGCATCTGGCTGCATATTTTCTAATATGGCCTTTGTTGTGCATCCAGTGCCAGGACCAAGCTCTACAATGGTATGGGCTTCATCTACCCTCGCCGTTTCTACCACACGTCTTATAAGGGCTTGAGAGCTTGGTATCACCGACCCTATCTGAAAAGGATGTTTAAGAAATTCCTGGAAAAAAAACAGGCACCCATTCATTACTCTTGGCAGCATACTCAGATTTGCTTTGCGTAAGTTCATAAAACTACAAACGCCTCCTGTAATCATTAAATTAAGTCAACAATAGCAATAATAATAATTTTAAAAACAGTGGATTCAGAATCTAAATTAAGGATACTACTCCTACTCCCATCTTTTTCAGAGCTGGAACTAATAAAGCATATTTTTTTTTTGATACAAGGGTACTTTTATCTTTTTGTAAAAATTGGTGTCCTTTTTTACAAGGGCCAAGTTTAGATATACTGAAATGTTAGTGTTGTAGCAAGATTTTTCACAAAATATCGTATTCTCGAATTTCTTTGATAAGATATGATGAAGTTTAAGGGGATTTAAACCAAGAATGAAGAATAGAATAAAAGATATAAAATGATAAATGAATGTCTTAAGATAGGCGCCCCTATGAGCAAGAGGCGCCGCTTTTTTAGACCGGTTTTAGAGATTTATCACTTTAAGGGTTTATTACGTTCCAACCCCTGTTTCTCATACATCTAATGTAGGCCTCCTTGTATTTTCTCTCTGCCTCAATACCTTTGTAGGCACCTCCTCCAATGCCGCCTGCTGCAGCGCCTATGGCAGCACCTTTTCCAGCGTTGCCAGTGGCAGCACCGATTGCCGCACCTGCAGCCGCACCTATTGCACCACCTATTAAACCACCTTTGATAGTTTCTCCTGGTGTGTAGCCAGAGACTTGTTGGGCTAACATCTTACACTCTGCAAGATCTTGAGTATAACTGCGTTGAGGCACCGGTGCGGGGGCGGACTGAGTAGCCACTGGTGGCGGACTTACATGTCTTGGCGCAGGAGGGACCGGACGCGGCTGAGGTGCTGGTGCAGGAGGGGGTGGAGGAGGATACTGTTGAACCTGTGGATAAGGTTGCGGTGGATAGGCTGCTGGACTAGTGGTAGGGTCAATGGTGGGAGTCCAGCCGCTTTGAGATGCACAAGATGCCAAAGCCAATAAGGCCGTTACCAAGGTAAAAATCCAAACATATCTTACTATCATAACCAAGACCTCCATAATTTAGTTTATGAAATCTGTCTGATATTCTCAATCAAAGATATTATTGCAAATAATCTACCATACTTATGATCTTAAGGCACAATATTTTCGTGTAGCCGGAAAGACTTTGAAACATTCAGGAACGGTTTCGACAAAATTGTCGAAAAGTGACGAAAGTTGTTCCAATCTGTTTGCTTCCCGCGAAGTATGTACCTGTAACCCATTATAAGGTTCAATCAATTTTACGGCTTTATTTTTTTATGGATATCTTATCTTGGTTATATTCACAATCTATACTGGTAGCAAGTTGATAAATTGAGAAATAAGGAGTTCGGGTCAAGCGTATTAGAGTAGGCAAAAGCCTGCAGAACTGGGGCAGCGAAACCAGTAACGCTACAAGGATTAAGCCACGGGGGTTTAAAGTTGAAGTAGAAGGCAACCTAACACAAGGCGGATTTAAAAAGGCAAAAAAAAACAGGGATGGAGCCGGCAGCCGGACTCGAACCGGCGACCTGCTGATTACGAATCAGCTGCTCTACCAGCTGAGCTATGCCGGCACCATTTCTGGCCTTTATTAGCATAGATGGCACTGAATGGTCAAGGACGAGGGACCTTGGGCCTTAAACTATTACGCGCAGCATATCCTCTGCAAGTATTACCGGTCCATTGAACATTCGCCTACAGGGGCCAAGTATGTCACTTTTGTCACATTCGGGATAGAAATGCGTCAGCACGAGCTTTTTCACCCGTGCTTCCTGAGCTAGCCTACCTGCCTCAGAAGGGGTCATGTGACCGGTAACCTTTTTACCTTCTGGAGCAGCACACTCCAGAACAAGCAGATCAGCACCATCTGAAAGCTCAATCAACTCCCGGCAAAAATCCGTATCCCCAGAAAAGACGACAGATGTCCCATCAGGCCCTTCTATCCTATATGCCAAACTTTGGGGCGTGTGATTTGTATGTACTGTCCTAATGAAAAAAGGTGGAAACTGCTGGTTAGTCGCAATCCCAACGGGAATCTCCTCAAAAACCAACTTGTTTGCCTCGGCTTCTGCCCACTGCCCCCATGCCTCTGCGAGGCCACCAAGCAATCTAGAAAGCCCCTCTGGCCCCCACACAAGTATTGGTCTTTTCCTCTTGAAGCCTGGCCCGTACTTGGAAGCAAATATGAAGGGCAAAAGCTCACCTGTGTGGTCAGGATGAAAATGTGTAAATAAGACCAGATCAATATCGCCTTGTCTAACGCCTGCCCTGAGTAACCTCCTTAGTGAACCAGCTGCCATATCCACGACGATATTGTAGCCCCAGGCCCTCAATAGCTGGCACGGCCCTGCCCTGCGGGCTGACGGAACGCACGTGCCAGACCCTACAGTTACCACCTCCATGTAGTTCGCCACCATTGTTACCCCTCCAAGAAAGACCTCAAAGGGCCACGAGCTCTATGTGACCAAAGGCACCAACGCAATCACCCTTGACCACCACAGCCCCTTTCACACCATCTATCTGCTGCAAAAAATCCAGCGCCTTCTGGATATCCCTCTTCGCTCTTACCATATTTCCGGCTGCAGTAGCAGCCGCGTCGGCCAAGGCACACCTAGGGCTGACAACCGTAACGGCATCGGCCTGGCCGTAACTCCGCGAGTGCCCCAATGTCCCCGACGACGTACAAACACCCAACGGGAAGTCTAAATCGTCTAGTCTTATACCCACTCGACCAGACAATATGGAATTCCCAGCATGTATACCAACGACACAACCAGAAGAAAGATTCACAAAGGTATCTCCCCCATTCTCCACAATAACCTCGCCTTTGCTCTTTTCAACAAGGCGTTGGCCAACATACTCAGCTATGGCACCTGCAACCGCTGCCATTGGCCCGACTCCCGCCTGCTGCCCTGCAGCTAGCATCTCTCTGACTATCCTTGGAGCCAAGGGATCGTCTGGAAGGGGGGAATATGACTCGAGAAAACCTGGATGCCTCCAGGCATAACCCTCTATGGCACCCCTTGCCTCGATTATCCAAGCAGAGACACTGGATGAAAAATTATCTGTTGCCTGGCAAAAGAGATCTGTCTCTTTGTGTCTCACGCAAAAGGAAACAAGCCCTTTTCTTTTCATGAATGACCGGTAGGAACGAACTTCTTCCATGCCAGCTAGTGAACACCGTGGAGTTCATATTTCTGGGGCCTGTCGAGTAAGCCCTTGACTGCATCCCTAGGACTCATACCCTCATAAATAACCCTGTAGACATGCTCTATGATAGGCATTTCCACCTGATGACGTCTTGAAAGCATGTAAAGGGACCTTGAGGTCTTTACCCCTTCTGCGACCATGTTCATGGAGGCAAGAATTTCCTCCATACCCTTTCCTGCCCCGAGTTGTAATCCCACCTGTCTGTTCCTGGAAAGATCTCCAGTACAAGTCAGAACAAGATCGCCAAGACCGGCCAGACCTGCAAAAGTCAGCGGATTGGCCCCGAGTTTGAGACCTAACCTGGACATTTCGGCAAGCCCCCTGGTAATGAGTGCAGCCCTGGTGTTGGTGCCAAAACCAAGACCATCTGAAATTCCTGCGGCTATGGCCAACACATTCTTGACTGCACCTCCAAGCTGAACTCCAATCACATCCTGGGTGGTATAGACTCTGAAGAAATCCGTTGAGAAAAACTCTTGAAGTCCCTTTGCCACCTCTTCGCCGTGAGCCGCGATGGTGACTGCAGTCGGCATCCTTTGGGCAACCTCTTTGGCAAAACTGGGACCAGACAGCACTCCTAAACTTATTGTGCCAAGTGGAGAAAACACCTCGCTCAGAACGTCCGTCATAGTCTCAAGGGTATCGTTTTCAATACCCTTGGCACACGATACCGCCGCCTTGGGACGTGGACGGCCAGCAAGGGCCTCTGAAACGGCGCTGGCAGTCTCCCTCATGGCGTGGGAGGGCACAACAAAGAGAATTACATCCTTGCCTTGCACTGCCTCGGCTACTGAAGAAGTAATCCTTAGGGTGCTGGCCAGCTCAAATCCAGGCAGATACTTTCTGTTCTCCCGACGAACTGCCAGTTCCTTCGCAAAGGCCTCATCCCTGGCCCAAAGGGAGGTCACAATACCCTTGTCAGACAAAAGTCTTGCCAGGGCAGTACCCCAGCTTCCTGCTCCCAAAACGGCTACGCTGTTCATTGTTGTTCGTTTATTCCAAGTTTTGCAATTGCCGCAAGTTTATCTCCTTCAGAGAGACGGATGAGTTTGACTCCCTGAGCAGCGCGCCCCGTTATTCTTATGTCTTTTACATTCATTCTTATGATGTTTCCACTTGATCCCACAAGCATGATTTCATCGTTTTCATACACTAACACGGAACCGACAACACGACCTATTTTATCAGACACCTTTATATTGATGATTCCCTTTCCACCTCTAGACTGGAGTCTGTATTCAGAAATGGGGGTCCTTTTGCCAAAGCCGTTTTCGGTGGCGGTCAGTATGTAGCCGTGCTCATCAGTTATAATCACCATCGCCACCACCTGGTCGTCCCCTTTCAATCTTATGCCAATTACTCCAGTAGCTTGTCTTCCCATAGGACGGATGTCAACTTCTGAAAAACGAATACTGAATCCGTTCCTGGTTGCTAAAAAGACTTCGGCATTGCCATCGGTAAGAGAGGCGGTAACCAGCTCATCTCCTTCCTTTATTGTTGCGGCTATGATGCCTGATGGCCTTGGATGAGAAAAGTCTTTAAGTGGGGTCTTTTTTACAATTCCCGTTTTTGTAGCCATGACAATAAATTTGCCTTCTTCAAACTCCCGGACAGGCACCACAGCCGCAATATATTCATTTGCTGCTTTGTCTATAGGTAACAGATTCACAAGGGCCTTGCCTCTGGAAGTGCGTCCTGCCTCGGGAATCTGGTGGACCTTGAGCCAATAAAGCCTTCCAAGGTTGCTGAAACAGAGAAAGTAATCGTGGGTGGATGCAACAAAGAGCCTTTCTACAAAGTCTTCCTGTTTGGAGGAAAGGCCAATCACTCCCTTGCCCCCGCGCTTCTGACTCCTGTAAAGGCTTAAGGGATTTCGCTTTATGTAGCCCCTGTGGGACAAGGTTACCACCATGTCTTCTTCGGCGATTAGATCTTCAATGCGTATTTCCTTGGGCTCGCCAATTATCTCAGACCTTCGGGGAAGGGCGTATTCCTCCTTTATGGCAACTAGTTCGTCGTGGATAATGTCCAAGACACGCTGTTCATTAGCCAGGATGTCTTCATAGTCTTTTATTTCAGCAAGGACCTTTTTATATTCTTCAATTATCTTTTCAAGTTCTAATCCAGTTAACCTTTGCAATCGCATGTCAAGAATGGCTTGGGCTTGGGTGGTGCTTAAGGCAAAACGTTCAATGAGGCCTTCTTTTGCCTCCTGAGGGGTTTTCGAAGCCCTAATGAGTGCCACCACATCATCCAGGTTGTCTATTGCAATCTTGAGACCTTCTAGGATATGGGCGCGTTCCCTAGCCTTTCTCAAAAGGTGGGTGGTACGCCTAATTATGATAGTCTTTCTATGGTCTATGAAGTGCGCCAGGAGTTCTTTGAGATTTAGAAGTTCTGGCTTTCCATTTACAATAGCAAGAAGGATAATGCCAAAACTTGTCTCCATTGAAGTGTGCTTATAAAGATGATTAAGAACTACCTGGGCAACACCATCCTTTTTTAGTTCAACAACAATGCGCATGCCTTTTCTATCTGATTCATCTCTTACAGAATGAACTCCCTCTATCTTTTTATCTCTGACAAGCGCAGCAATTTTTTCCACGAGTTTGGCCTTGTTCACCTGATAAGGGATCTCTGTGACGATTATCTGTTCCTTGTTGCCCTTGGCGACTTGCTCTATGGTCGCCCGGGCCCTCATGCGAACTATGCCTCGACCTGTCTCGTATGCCTCTTTAATGCCCTTGCGGCCAGTAATGTATGCGCCAGTGGGGAAATCCGGCCCCTCCACATATTCCATGAGGTCGGCCACGGTGAGATTTGGATTTTTTATGAGGGCGACCAAAGCATCCACCACTTCCCCTAGGTTATGAGGAGGGATGTTGGTGGCCATTCCAACTGCAATGCCTGAAGATCCGTTTATAAGCAGGTTGGGTATTTTGGATGGCAAGACAGTAGGCTCCAGGAGAGAGTTGTCGTAGTTTGGAACGAAGTCCACTGTTTCCTTGTCCAGGTCCTGCAAAAGCTCGTGGGCTAATTTTGTGAGCCGCACCTCTGTGTAACGCATTGCAGCAGGGGAATCCCCATCTATAGAGCCGAAATTTCCTTGTCCGTCAATGAGGGGATAGCCCATTGAAAAATCCTGGGCCATACGCACTATGGCGTCGTAAACCGCTGCATCGCCGTGGGGGTGATACTTACCGATGACATCACCAACGATACGGGCCGACTTTTTGTAGGGGCGGTTGTACGCATTGCCCAGCTCGTGCATGGCATAGAGAATGCGCCTATGAACTGGTTTCAGACCGTCACGAACATCTGGCAGCGCACGGCCTATTATTACGCTCATAGCGTAGTCGAGATAGGACCTTTTCAGCTCTTTGGATATGTCACAGACATCCACTTTTTCTTTAAACAATTCCTGCTGTTCAGCCATTTAACGCTCCCGATAGATTCGATTTTAACTATTTAAAAACTATCTCAATGAAGATCCTGTAGTTGTCATTGTAAAGCGGCAGTGTTTCACACCCTTTAATGCTTTCAACTTATAGGCTACACCTCTGAGAGTGCTCGGATTTCCTTTAACAATTGCCACTTCAAGGCAATTGTCATGGTCAAGGTGTACATGTTGAGAGGCTATCACATGGTCTGCAAATTGGTGCTGTATCCTGATTATGGAATCTACCAACTCTCTTTTATGATGATCAAATACATAAGTTATAGTTCCAACTACTTCCTTGTCTTGAGCATCGGTCTCCCATTCTTGTTCAATCAATTTTTCCCTGATAAGGTCTCTAATAGCCTCAGAGCGGTTTTTATAAGCCCGTATTTTAATATAATTGTCAAAGGCTTGTATTAAAGGTTTGGGAATTGATACTCCAAATCTACATAGGGTTTCTTTTTTGTCTTTTTGCATATCTTGTCTCTTTCTATAAGAGAATGAATAAATTTCTGTAATTATACAAGATAACCTCATAATTAAAAACCTTGCTCTTTAAAGTCACTTCTAAAATCAGGAATTTTATTAAATACCAAGACGTATTATTAAAAAAGTAGCTGCAGACACGTTGCTTGATGTTTCTATGGCAACATAATTGCTGGGGGAATAGCAACTTTTAAAAATATGCCTGACAACAAACTAAAAAGGCGGCCATGTAACTATGTTATGGCCGCCTTTTGTTCTTCAGTGAATGTTTAAGTTTTAATTAAAATTAGCAGTATAGTCTTCTATTTCGCCGTAATCCAGGTTTGAGCAAGGCGAGGAGGGGTAGTTTTTGTATCTCATCATGATTCTGATTCTAGTGGAGCCAGAGGCCGAGCTAGGGACTTTGAAGCTGGCACTGATGGGTGCAGATG
>CAZNKP010000040.1:0-39989 GCA_964573805.1 uncultured Desulfobacterales bacterium
TACCATCCAGAATCTGTTGCACTGCCCTCATGCGGATAGCCTCAAGAGTCTTGTGATCCAGTTTTCTGCCGTCAAATTTTTTCTTGCATTTCATGAATCACACTATACCATGACTGGCTTTACTTTTGAAGGTTTTAATAATTTTACACAAGTCAGTGGACACTCCCCAAATTACTGTTTCTTACTAAGTGCCTTCTTAATGGTCTTTAAAAGAGTAACTCGAGAAAAGGGCTTTGAAATAAAATGTATCCCTCTTTTAAGCACTCCGTGTTCAGATATGACATTTTCAGTATAACCCGACATATAAACCACCTCCAGATCAGGGAAGAACTGGACAAGCTTTTCATATAACTCCTTGCCATTCATCTTTGGCATTATGACATCTGTTAATAAAAGCTGAATTTTATCTTTGAAGTCTCGTGCCTTTTTAATTGCCATTATTGGCTCTTTAGCTTCAAGTACCTTGTAACCATGTTCTTTTAAGGTGTCTCTAACTAGTTCTCTTACCGCATCATTATCCTCTACTAGCAATACTGTTTCAGTTCCTTCTAACTCTTTATCTAAATATTCTATATCAGTTTTGATAATCTCTTCCTCGCCAGATACTGGCAAGTAGATTTTAAATGTAGTTCCCTTTCCTACTTCACTATATACCCATATACTGCCTTTATGCTGTCTTACAATTCCATAAGCCGTAGACAAACCCAAACCTGTACCACTCTCTTTTGGTTTAGTAGTAAAGAAAGGCTCAAAAATATGCTTCATTGTCTCTTCATCCATCCCATGTCCTGTATCACTAATGCTTAAGCATATATACGAACCAGGTATAACATCTCTATGGGATGAAGCGTACTCTTCATCAAGTTCAACCAATGCAGTCTCAATCGTTAACGTTCCACCATCAGGCATTGCATCTTGGGCGTTGATTGCCAAATTCAAGATTACTTGCTCAATCTTTCTCTTATCAGCCTTTATAGTAGGAAGATCTGGGGCTAACTCCAATACAATCTCAATATCTTCTCTAATTGTACGTCTTAAAAGTCTTTCAAACTCTATAAGTAGCTTATTCAGATTCAAAGAAACAATATCAAAAATATCTTTCCTACTAAAGACAAGAAGTTGACGTACAATGTCTCTTGCACGTTCTGCTGCTTCAGATACCCTTTTTACGAAGAGATATTCAGGACTATCTTTACTTAAACGATTTAGCAATAATTCATTATAGCCCAAAATTGGTACTAAGAAATTGTTCAAATCATGGGCAACGCCACCTGCCAGTCGTCCAATTGACTCAAGCTTTTGAGCCTGTTGTAGTTGAAGCTGTAACTTAACTCTTTCTTTTTCTACAGCCTTTCTTTTAGTAATGTCAAAAATAGCACCCTCAAAATAAAGAACATTACCATGAAAATCTTTTATAACATTTGCTGTTATTGAAACCCAAAATAGGGTACCATCTTTCTTTTTAAGCTGCATTTCATAATTTCTAATATTGCCTTCTCTTATCAATCTTTCTGAAAAATTATAACGCTGACTACTATCAGGATATAAATCAACTACTGGAACTTGCAACATTTCCTCTGCACTTTTATAACCAAACATATCTACTAAGGCTTTATTAACCATAATAAAGCGGCCTTTTGGACCAGGAGTATTTCGGTATAAGCCAATTGGCATTCTTTCATAAAGCTCTCTATATCTTATTTCACTTTCTTCCAGTGTCTCATATACTTGTGCTCTCATTAAAGCATTTGAATAAATAACAGACATAAGCTTGAGAATAATAAGAAGATCTTGATCCCATTCTCTACTTTCTTTTACTGTATCAAGTCCTATTGCACCTAAGTATTTATTATCATAAATAACAGGTAGAATAATAGACGATTTAGTATCAAAATCTTCTAAAAATTGTTTTAATAATCCATCCATTAACTCTTGTACCGTATAAATTTGAATAATATCTTTTATCGAATGCTTCTTAAAACATTCTAGAAACCTACTTAAAGGAATCTTATCAAACTTGCTAGATCTCGATGCAATCCCAGGAGCACACCATTCATTACTCAAGAATACAAATCCTTCTTTAGAATTTACTTTTAAAAAGTAGGCTCTATCTATATTTAAGTATTCACCTATAAGCTTTAGGGATCTATCAAATTGTTCATATAATTCACTAGGAGGAATATTTATAAAGTCTATAGCAAGACGTAAAATTAATCCTTTAAGTTTTGATAAACGTTCTAATTGTTTTTGAGCTTTTTTGGCTTCTGTTATATCTCTGCCTATTACAATTAGGCCTTTTCTATTACCTTTTTCATCAAAAAGAGGAACCTTAATTACATCAAAAACTTTGTAATCTCCATTAGGAATAGGAATTATTTCTTCTCCTCTAGTAAGTTTACCCTTTAGCCAAGCGCGTTCATCTGTCTTTTCACACATTAAAAAAGCATCTTTATAATGCTCTGAATATGCAGCCAATTCAGAATCTTTTTTCCCCTTATAATCAACATTTTCTAAACCAAAAAGATGTAAGTCAAATTTATTCGCCTCAAGCCATCTGCCTTCACCATCTTTAAAACAAACTATATCTGGCATAGCGTCAATAAGTGTTTTTAATCTTTCTTTTTCAATGGCAATCTTTTCATAATTTCTAGATATTAACTTAAATATCCAAAATAATATTCCAAGCCCCAAAATACATATTATTAAATGAATAATGAATATATTTATCTGTCTTTTTAAGATAATGTTAGCATAAGAAGTAAAAGGAACAGTTATACTTATAGCACCCCTTATATCACCAACCTTATAACCTTGAGATCCATGACATTTCAAGCAAGGTTTTTCTACAAATAATGGCTTTATAAGTTGAACAAATTTTTGTCCTTCTCTTTTTTCAATTCTTATCTTTTCTTTTACGCCTTTTTCAAAAGCAATAAGGGCATCTTTCTCCCATTTATCAGGGGTATTTAATGGATTAAGTGGTTTTAAACTTATGAGATGGGCAGAAATTTTAAAACGTTTTCGTGATATTTCATAAATAAGCCTTGTTAAATAAGCGGGATTAATTAATGTTAGCTTTTTACCAGAATTTGTAATAACATCTCTTCCTTTAATAAAAGATAAACAAGGATTAGGCTCTACTTTTTCACTATCTACATACAATCCTCCAATAGAAGCTGCCCAATCCTGATATAAGATGTCTTTTTCATATACTGCATTAAGATGCTGACGAGCGATTTCAACTACTGTATTTTTTATACTTTTAAGATTCCAAAAAAGAGAGCAACTTATTAAAATAATCCAAAAGCAGCCTATACATAAAAATATCCTTATATAAAACCTTTTTGTCTTATTTTTATCCAATTTTACACCTTTCTACAAGGTATATATAAGTTTATCCAAGATTAACCTTTAAATAGTCAAGCAAGTCTTAATTCAATAATTGTTGTTTTCTTAGCAAAAAGATGATTCAAAAGCTATAATCCTATTCCGTTCCTCCTCTTTAGCTTTATATAATGCCACATCTGCAAATTTTATTACCTCCCCAATACCACTAGCTTTCTCATAAGGAAATGTACAGGTACCTATGCTAATATTCTCTTCGAGTATTCAACTAGAAATCCTAAAATTATGTTCTTCCCACAGCCACCCTTATTTTTTTCAGCTACTTAGATTTTTTTAGCAGGATTACAATCTATAAGCAATACAAAAACTCTTCCACCTCTGAAACGAATTACAATATCTGTTGCTCTTATTTTAAGATTTTAGCCAATTGTTTTAAGACAGCATCTACTGCATCATAACCATCTTTATCATTTACCTCTTTAAAATAATCCATATCACACATTAAAATACCGAGACTCGCCTTGCCTTTCTAAGCATAACAGTAACAGTAATCATGTTAATATTTGTATCTAAATAACGCCTATTAAAAAGTCAGGTAAGTTGGTCAATAAGAGCTACATCTTTTAAATGTTTTGCATAACGTTTGACTAGCAATATAGATAAGACTTCATCATGCCATGAGAGTCATGGCTACCTTAACCAGGGCAGGAATGCCAGATGTCATGGCCTCATGGCTCCGATTTTTGAGAAATCTTTCTGCTTCCTTTCTGTGATCAAGGTCCCAGAACAGCCTCAACTGTTCCTTCATTAAGTGCATTTTGAATAACGCTCCATTGAGCTGTAACAGTTTATTAAGACGTTATTTTTGCTCATAATTGAGCTTTTCATAGTTGTTCAGCAAAAGAAACCCGGACCATTTCAAGGCCTTGCGATTAGACTGGTTCATAATATGCTGATATTTTTGACGAAATGAATATATTGCCTTGTTCATCAAGGCCATGACGTGAAATGAGATCCCAACCAGTTCACATAAATTGTGCTACATCTTCAATAGTACCAATTTTGATGCCGGAAGAACCATTTTTTTTATTGCAAAAAATTACGTAAAGTAGACCCGCTCTTTTTCCGATGTATTCAATGAATAGAAGATCTTGTCCCGTTGTATTTTTGTTGTTTGATAGTGTCTACAGAAAGAAGAAAAGTCTCATATGCCTGATAAATATCTTCAAGACAAGATAGTGATTGCAGAGGATGATCCCATTACACTTCTGCTTTTAAAATCTACCCTTGAAAAGTGGGGCTATTCCCCAACATCCGTAACAGATGGGAAAGAGGCCCTTGAGATTTTAGAGGGTGATGACGAACCGAGGATAGTCCTCCTTGACTGGCTTATGCCAGGTATGGATGGAATCGACATAGTTCGAGAGCTAAGAGCCCAAAAGAAGGAGATCCCCCATTATGTTATAATGCTCACCTCTAAAAACGAGAAAAAGGATATAATTCATGCCCTTGAGGCAGGGGCAGATGATTTTCTCTCTAAACCCTTTGACACAGACGAGCTTAAAGCCAGGATCAAGGCCGGGCTCAGGCTAACGGGTCTGCATATCCAACTCAAAAAGGCCATGAGAAGTGCAAACAGGTTGGCCGAATTTATTGCCCATTATGACCAAACTACAGGCCTTCCCAATAGGGTTCTCTTTACAGAAAAGATCGAAAAATTGGTACAAGATGGGAAGTGTGGGGCATTAATGCTCGTGAATATCGACAGGTTTAAGGTCATAAACCAGGCCAAAGGATTGGATCTTGGTGATTTACTTCTAAATTATTTTGGCGCTCGTCTTAATGATTGTTTTGATGAGGATGCAGTAGTTGCCCGAATTGCAGCCGATGAGTTCGGGATCCTTATTCCTTATGGAAGTGGCGGTTCCTGTGATACAGACGAAATTGTAAACTTTTTATATTCTAGGGCCCAAAGAATTCACACAAGAATGGCCGAGCGTTTTCCAATTGATGACGGAGTTCATATTACTGTGAGTATTGGTGCTGCTCCGATTACTTGTGAGATAGCCACTGAGCCTGAGGAATTTTTAAGACGGGCTGACACCGCCTTGAGAAAGGCCAAATCTTTTGGTGGTAATCAGACCGTTATTCATGACAGAAAGATGGAGGAAGAGGTTCGGCAACGGTATGAAATAGAAAAGGAGTTGGGTGAGGCCATAGAGAAAGACCAATTACAACTTTTCCTTCAGGCGCAGGTAAATTCACAAGGTGTCTTTTGTGGGGCGGAGGCCCTCGTTAGGTGGCTTCATCCAAACAAAGGTATGATTAGTCCTGGACTTTTTATTCCTGTTGCCGAAGAAAGCGGGCTAATTTTGAGGATAGGAAGGTGGGTCTTAGAGAAGGTGTGTATATTGTTGCACCAGTATTCAACTGAAAGATTCAGTATTTCTGTAAACATAAGTCCCAAACAGTTTGCAAGGCACGACTTTGTAGAAGAGGTGTTGGCTGTGGTCTCAGAAATGAATGTCTCAGCCAATAGAATAGTTTTAGAGATCACAGAAGGACTATTAATAGATGACATCGACGAGGTTGCGAGCAAGATGGCTAGCCTTTCCCAAGCAGGTTTCCGTTTTTCAATAGACGATTTTGGTACGGGTTACTCCTCGCTTGCATATCTCAAAAAGTTGGCCATATCTGAAATAAAAATTGATAGGGCCTTCGTAAGGGGGCTTCCTCATGATGAAAATAATGCGGCTATAGTAAGGGCCATCTTTTTAATGGCACATGCTCTTGGCTTGGAGGTTGTTGCAGAAGGAGTAGAGACCGAGGAACAGGCTCGGTTTCTCAGTAGTGTTAGCAACGATGTTATACATCAGGGTTTTTTCTTTTCTAAGCCCGCTCCTGCCAAGGAAATTATAGAATATTGGTTAAACAAGTAATGAAAAGACGTCCATCTGCCTGCTATTTAGTACCTGTTGCTTTGTTGTTGCTTTTACTGGGAATTGTCTTTACCTATAAAAACTATGAGCAGTTTAAATATTTCACCCGTCACGAAATAGAACAGCAGTTTCGTGAGAAAGAAAAGACCATTGAAGAACGTCTTAGTGCTAGAAGATTTGTGTTAGAGCTTCTGGCATTTAATCCTTACATAGTTGATAGCCTTTCAGAGGAAAATTCCCCTGATATTCAGGAAAAGATAAGAGGATATCTAACCAAGATAGCCAACAAGAGCGGATTTCTGGCCATATTTTTGATGGATGATCAGGGTAACTGTATTCTTTCTACTGACAAGCGCTTTGAAGGGAAAAACTATGGTTTTAGGCCATATTTCAAACAGGCACTTAGACGAGGCATCGGTCAGTATGTTGCCCTTGGCGTAACTAGCAAAAAACTGGGGTTGTACCTTTCCAAAAGGGTAACCGGATACTTTGGCCGAAATGGTGTGCTTGTAGCCAAACTTGATCCACTCAGTTTGTTAAAGGCCCTGAATCCAGGTAGGGCTGGATTCAGCGTTTGGGGAGCGACAAATCTTGGCATACTTTTTAATCCGTCTCAAAAGGGATTTTACTTGTTTGAAAAGAAGAATCTAGAACAGTTCAAGAGGTTGTCAAGAACAAGGCAGTTTGAAGGGGTGAGCTTTAAAAGTCTTGGTTTCCCAAGGGGTACTTGGCTAGAGCTTAGGAAAAAGGGTAAACTCAGGGTCAAAAAAGACGGCAAATTCTATGATATCGAGTACTTATCTATTCTTCCAGGAGTTTTTTCAGTTATAACCCTTATTCCTAAAGATTTTTTGCCTCCATCTCTATTAATGCTCAAAAAGGCCTTTATGATAACAAATGGAGCCTTTGTACTTGCCCTTGTTCCTTTAATAGTTGGGCTTTTTATCTTCAGGCGCCAGTATGAAAAGCTCCTTACGGAACGTCAGGAAAAAAGCCGGAGTGAGTATCGTTATCAGGCAGTATTGCGCGGCAATAAGGATGGTTTTGTTGTCATGGACAACCATGACTTTCTTATTGAAGAGGCAAATATAAGATTTTATCAATTGCTCCAAATGAAACCCGAGAGACAATCCTTAAAAGGAAGGCCATTTTTGAACCTATTGATAGAGAAAGACAGGGAAAGTTTCAGAGAGTTAATATCAAAGGAGGGTAAGGATGGCTTCGAATTCCATACAAAGATTATAAGCAGAAGCGGTGAACAGATTCCTGTGATTATAGATTTTACCAGGCACGATTCTGATAACCCTGCCATAGATTTCTGTTATGCTTTTGTTCAAGACATGAGGAAGGGGCTAAGGGATGCCAAAAGGCTCAAGCTTCTGGAAACAGCAGTGGAGCAGAGCGGAAGCAGTATAGTTATTACTGATAACAAGGGTAACATCCAGTATGTAAATCCGGCCTTTACCAAAGTAACAGGTTATTCTCCGGAGGAGGTCCTTGGACAAAATCCACGCATTCTCCAGTCGAATTACCATCCTAGGGAGTTTTATGAGCAGATGTGGAGCAGCATCTCCTCTGGGGAGTTGTGGCATGGCAGGCTTTGCAACAAGGACAAGTATGGAAATATCTTCTGGGAAGATGCTACCATAGCACCTGTGCAAGACGAAAAGGGCCGTATAACACATTATATTGCTATAAAGAATGACATAACAAAACTGGTTGAACTAGAAGGTAAACTCAATCAGAAGGTTAGGGAGCTACAGGGGATAATGGAGCATGCTGGGGTAGGCATTGCCCTTATCCAAAACAGGACGTTCCTTACTGTAAACAGCATGCTTGCCAAGATTCTAAATATGTCAGAAGAAGACCTGGTTGGAAAGAGCACCCGACTCTTGTTTTCAACAGAAGAAGAGTACGAGTCCTTTGGGCAGATATTTTATCCGGCCCTGATGCGAGGGGAGAAGGTATTTTATGAGATGGAAAAAGAGCTGCCTAATGGACAGACTAGGTGGTTTCAGATTACTGCAACGGCAATTAATCCTGGCCCAATAGAGGAGATGAAGACCGTTTGGGTTGGAAATGATATAACCCAGTTAAAACGGCTTCAGATTGAGCTTGAAAAAGAGAAAGAAAAGGCAGAAGAGGCCAACAAGGCCAAAAGCGCCTTTCTGGCAAACATGAGTCATGAAATTAGGACTCCTCTAAATGGAGTTATCGGGATGCTTTCTCTTTTAAGTTCCACAAAGCTTGATAATAAACAGAAGGAGTATGTCCAGATAGCCCATTCAAGTGCCGAAGCCCTGCTTTTCTTAATAAACGATATCCTTGACATTTCAAAGATAGAGGCAGGTAAGCTGGAATTTGACAATGTTGATTTCAGTCTGCCTTTGCTTCTTCAAGATTTTTCTAAGAGCTTTGCCATTGCAGCCGAGAAAAAGGGCATCAGGTTTGAGCTTGTTCTTGAAGACAAGGTGCCAAGATGTCTAAGGGGTGATCCTGGGCGGCTTCGTCAAGTTCTTATTAATCTTACAGGTAATGCCCTAAAATTTACTGAGCAGGGAAGCATAGAACTGAGGGCAGAGTTAATAGAGGAAACGGATAAGGATGCCTTTATAAGGTTTTTTGTAAGGGATACAGGTATTGGAATTCCGCCGGAGAAGATCGGGCTTCTCTTTAAAAAATTTTCCCAGGTTGATGCCTCCATATCCCGAAAGTTTGGTGGAACCGGTCTTGGACTGGCCATTTCCAAAAGGCTTGTGAAGATAATGGGCGGAGACATGGGAGTTGATAGTCAAGTTGGAGAGGGATCGACATTTTGGTTTACGGTTCGTTTGGAAAAGGGGGATCCCGGTTCCGAGGCGTGTACCTGCATAGAAAATGCGGAATCAAAGCCAAAGGCATCCAGGGATGGAATCAAGCTCAGTGGCCGGGTCCTTGTGGTTGAAGACAATCCTGTAAACCAGCAGGTTGTAACCGGGTTGCTACGCAGATTAGGATTAAGGGCAGAGGTAGTTAACAATGGAAAAGAGGCCCTTGAAGTACTAGAGATGATTCCTTACGATTTAGTGCTTATGGATATACAGATGCCTGTAATGGATGGTATTACTGCTGCAAAGGCTATTAGGCATCCTGATTCTAAGGTGCTAGATAGGCAGATCCCCATTGTAGCCCTTACGGCCCACGCTTTTAAAGAAGAGATTTCCAAATGTATAGATGCAGGGATGAACGATTACTTAACAAAGCCCATAGAAACCAAGAGGCTTGTAGATGTATTGACCAAGTGGCTTCCTGTTAACGTTGACGACGTTGTCGGTGATTCTGATGAGGAGTCCCGGGCTATGGAAAAGCCTTCTGATTCTGATAAGAAAAAAGATGTTGTTTTTGATAAGAGTGATTTCTTAGAAAGGACAATGAACGATTTGGAGCTTGGTAAACAGGTTCTTACGATGTTTATGCAAACAGGATCGGATTTATTAGCTGAGCTAGAAAATGTTGTTGAGGAAAAGGATTCAGAGGCAATCATGCGTATTGCACACAGTTTTAAGGGTTCGGCTGGCAATATTGGAGCCAAGAGGTTAGCGTGTTTGGCGCTTGATCTTGAGAAAAGTGCCGAGGCAGGCAATTTGGAAGATATAATTAGAAAGTTTAAGGATATCAAAACGGAATTTGAGCAATTTCAACAGAATCAAGAGGTCAAGGAGATAACAAACTGATTTTTTTAGGTCTAAATTTTATCTGTACCTAGGTCAAATATTTAGGTATAAGTAATAAAAAAATTTTGCAGTATTTCTTTTTCTTCATTACAAAAAAGAAAAGAGAACGAACAAGTTAAAAATATTTCATGTATTTTATATTTGACCTGTAAGGAAGATAATATTATTTTAGCGCTGAATCTCTATTCATTGTTTCAATGGCTGGTGAAAAGCCGCACTTTATCAATTTGGGGATTGTTGAAAGGAGAGAAAAATGGACGTTAATTCGATTCAACAGCTGCTATCTAACCTATACCTTTATGGATGGGCCGGTACTGTAATATTTTTTATCTTGTTTGTATTGCTATTAAAACAAAATAGCAGTAATTCGGCAGCTGTCAGTAAGCTAGAGGGAGAGAAGGCAGAGCTTGATAAGCAATTATCTGAGTGCAGGGAAGAGGTGTCAGAGCTGCAGTCCAAGGTGGATAGTCTTGTGGAAGACAATGAACAAAAGGCCGAGACTATCAGCAACCTTGAGTCCAAGCTGACTGCTGTTGAGAAGGAGCTTAAAGATAAGGAAGCCAAGGTCAAGGAATTGGAGTTCCAGATAAAAAATCTAAAAACAGAAAATATCCAGCTGGGTGACAGTGTTAAGGATCTCCAATCAAAACTTTCAGATGCAGAGAGAAAGATTCAAGATCTTGAGTCTCAACTAAGAGAAAAGGAGAGTCTAGTGGCTGAGGCTCAAGAGAAAGCCGCTCAGGCTGAAAAAGAGCTTGAGGATCTAAAGTCTAGGTTTCAGCTTGCTGAGTTGTATATCCATATGCGTAAGCTTCATGATGAGTTCGACAACGAATTTACTCAAAATATACTTAGGGGTCTTGCCACAATGAGTATTGCAGATATCGACCTCAAAACGGCTCAGGCCATTTTTGAGCAGGCCATGGCATCATTTCAGCATAATACCACACCGTCTCAGGGAGCAGATGAACCTGAGGAAGTCTTTGAGGAAGAAGAGAATTAAATCACAAATTGGCGCGGCCTATTTATAAAAGGGCCGCGATTTTTACCATTTCAGGGAGGAATTAAAATGGATACAGCTGTTTATGCATTTTACGCTACTTTTTCGTTTGTTTGTTCTTGTATTTTCCTAATAGCCTGTGGTCTAGGTTTATACTCTCTTTATCTTACCGGAAAGGGTGAGGTGCCAGAAGAACAAAGAAAAAAGAATCTTGCTTTTCTTTATAGCAGAAAGGTTGGTATTGCCTTTATCATCGGTGGCCTGATTTTTGGCATAGTGGGATATAGGATGTCACCTTCTTCGGTAGCTGAAAGAATGGGCATCAGCCTCGAGGCAGAGCATCATGGTGAAAAGGCAGTTCATAAGGCAGCACATGAGGTAAAAGGACACGAAGAGGTTAAGAAAGAAGAGGTGAAGGCTGTCCATGAAGAGGTGAAGCCATCTGTCCATAAAGCAGAGAAGGAAGAAGTTAAGAAGGAAGAAGTTAAGGTAGAAAAGAAGGTTGAAACAGAAGCTCAAAAACAGCCTTCGGTGGAAGAGGTGGTTTTGAAAAAGGCAGCTGGTTGGACAAAGACCGAGTTGGCCCTGAAAAAGACTATATCTGTATTACAGGAGCAGCTCAAGAGTGCCAAGGAACAGTTGAAAGAGAAGACAGCAGCCTTTTCTAGCGTTAGTGAGGAACTTGCCAAACTGAAGGCCAGGCTTGAGGCCGTTAAAAAAGAGAACGAGGAACTGAGGAAGGGTGGAGATCTGCAAAAGGAGCTTGAGGCCTTAAAGAGTGAAAATGCCAAGTTGAAAGAAGAGATAGCCAAACTTCAAGAGGCAAAGGCTGCTCTTGAAAAAGAGCTTTCTGGGTCAAAGGCCGGTTCAGAGGCTGTCAAGAGTGCTATAAAGGAAAATAAGGTCTTAAAGGCAAAGCTTTCTGCAATGGAGTCAGAGCTTTCTAAAAACACTTCTACGATTCAGGAGATGAAAAAGCAGGTACAGGAACTAAATGCCAAGTTGAATCAGACTACTTCTATGCTAAAGGCAGTAGAAAAGGAAAGGGATGAACTCAGGGCAAAGTTGGCTCAGGCTGAAGGCAAATTAAAGGCGATACAGGATAAGATTGCATCTGTTAATGAACTCGAAGCAAAATTGCAGTCAGCTATAAAGCTTTCAGAAAAGGAAAGGGCAAAGGTTGCCCAGCTTGCCAAGGAGGCTTCAGAACTCAAGGCACAGTTACAACAGGCCAAGCAAAAAATGGCTGAAATGCAGGCTGGATACCAAAAGGCTATAAAAGAGGCTGAAGAGCTCAAGGCCAAAAATCAGAGCCTTGAACAGAGTCTGAAGTCCCTTACCGATTCTTTAGATATGAAGATAATCGAACTTACTAATCTCAACTCCAAATATGGCCTTTTGAAAGACGAGGCTAAGATGAGAGATGAGAAGATAAAGATGCTTCTTGAGGCCAACAAGGCCATGGAAGACAGGATTTCTCTCTACACTACAAGAATTCGTACCCTTGAGGCTGAGATCAAGGCTAAAGAAGATCTTATTAAAAAGCTTCAAGAAAAGCTTTCTGCCAAGACAAGCATGGTGATACCTGCGATTCCTCAAAAAGTAACCACCAAAGTAAAGGATCTAGGGTCTGCTAAAGCTGAAAAAGCTAAGGAGGTCGCAAAAGAGACCGTAGCGCCTGCTAAAAAAGAGGCGGCTGAAAACAAATAAAAATATATCCATCTTTGTTTAAACCAAGATAGTCAAAAGCTAAGACTAGTGAAGGCCGTTTGATAGTATTTTCAAACGGCCTTTTTTTATTGTTTGAAAACCGCGTTTATTATCCTTCCAAAGCTGTTACAATTTCTTTAATGGTCAACTCTAGCATACAGTTGACATTGTGTCTGTGGATGCTTTCGTAACTGGTGGTTTGGATGCGAATTATGGTATCTGGCTCCAGTGTTTCAGCCAATAGAATGCCTGCCTGTTGTGCCACCATTCTAACAACATCTTCAGCAAACTGGGGAATGTTGTGAGACTGCCATACAAGTTCCGCCTCGTCCGGTCTCTTTAAAAGGTCCTGGCTAAGATGTAGGCTCGAATTTAGGCATTGATAGAGTTGAGAAAAATCTGGGCGATCTCCACATGTTTCAACTTCCAGCCAGGTAATAGACCTTTGAGAGTGGGTCGGATAAGATTTGCCTGGAGAGAGCTCACCGAAAAGACTTCTATTATAAGCTTGCGTACATGGACATGCAGTTATGTGATACACCCCCGTACCTATGCAATATGCCTTTTTTATACCTCCTTCCCCTTTGAAAAAGGTGGCCTTGCAACTGACAAGGACATGATCTATGGAGTTTATAAGGCTTATCGGGGTCTTCAATAGTTGCGGGATCTTACCTTCCAGTTTTACTTGAACTTGCTGGGCATTTTGTCCTTCTAATACCAAATTGGCAAGTGTAGAGGCATAGTGCGCTATGTCTTTAAACTCGTGTTGATATATATTGCTTATTGCCTGTTCCATGCGAGACATGTGTATCCCTCTGTAGTTGGCTGGCAGATCAACATGTATTTCAGCTTCAAATGGTATCATTCCTTCCGGGAGCCTTATCCATACTATTTTGTCACTTATACCCACCCTGTTTATTGGCAGTAAAAAGGCAGGAGGAGTTTCTGGTACGTCTTCGCATTCCTTCAAGATCTTTTTGTGTTTTTCATGTGAAAATCTTGTCTTTAAATGAGGCCGTGTTTTCTCAGGCTTGTATACCAATCCTGGACGCTTTTCCATTTGTTTCCCTCATTGGTTATGAGATTTGAGATCTTTTCAAGAGTTTCAAGTTCTTCGTGCATAGAATTTTGGACTGCTATTTTTTGCAGTCTAGCAATTATATGGAAGGCATAATTTGCAGAGAAACCTTCCCAGCATAAATTTTGGCTATGAATTCTTCTCGTTGTAACAACTAAAGGTACAAAATGAAATCTATATCTTAGAGAAAGGTTGGCAAAAAAGAGCCAGTCTTCGCCTAAATGGAGCCCTGGGAATCCACCGGAACAAAGAAAGATTTTCCGTTCAATGGCAAAAGATGATGGTGCAATAGAGCACCAACGAAACAGATTCCAGTGTATAGGTTTACTGTTGTCGAATTCCTCGCCAGGAATCACAAAGGATTCGCAAAGCTCTGGACCTTCATTCAACGTTATGCCAAATGAGCAACCACCGTGTTTGTATATGGGGGAAGATAGTTCTTTTACGTGATTGTTCATCCAAAGATCGTCTGAATCAAGGAACATCAATATCTGGGCATTGGTGGATTTGGCTCCAAGATTTCTAGCTTTACCAGGCCCAAGCCCTTGAGCTTTTATCAGCCTTATTTTTGGGAAACATTTCTTGACTATATCAGGCGTACCGTCGCTGGAGCCATCATCAACTACTACAATCTCTTCTGGACGAAGGGTTTGGCCAAGCACAGAGTCAATGGCCTGGATAATCATATTTTGCCTGTTTTTTACTGGTATTATACAGGCTATCTCTGGAGTTGACATTTGTTGCCAGGCGGAAATATCTGGGCCGCCTCCTTTATATTGCCACCAAGGGTAAGATCTATATAATTTTCAATTTTTGGGACCATTTCATCAAGGTATGCCTTAATATGTCTTTCTTCAGCAGTTGTGAGGGTTTGGCAGAATAGGCATTTCTTTTCTCCTCCGCCAGTAGATGGTAGGCCATAGCTTTCAAGCAGATGATGAGTGATATCCTCATCCGAAAAGTCATTATACAGTGGATATGCTGTAGAGATGCCGAAGTGCAAAGAAAGTTCTGCCATGCGTTGCATAAATACAGGGGTCTGTTCAGGGTAAAAAGACTGGCGGCTAGCATAACCGGCAAGCAGGAAAGGTACATAATTTTGTACACAGTAGATGATTGCCTTTGCATGCATGCCAAGCTTGCAGGCAATGCATACGAGATTTTTGCCCTGGAATCTGGGCATCAATATTTCATAGTTGTCTAACCATAGGCCCTGAAAGAGCCTGGCCATATCGAGTTCTATGTAAGAAGAGTCAGGGCAGTATTCGGTGGCTGGAACCTGGCCCCTTAGGATTTTTTGAGCTATTTCGAACCGCTGTCTGGGAAATTGCGGGAAGCGCGCCATTCCATTTAACATATGTAGCAGGTGGATCATCCTTGGGCGCTTGATTTCTTTGTGCTTCCCTATCATTGCCAAGGCATAGAGAGCCAGACTGTCCCTTCCTCCAGAGTAAAGAATAGCTATGTCTTGTCTATCCAAGGGCCTTCTCCTTTTTTATTCGATATCTTATGAAGATCTCACCGGTTTCCAAATGGGTTTTGCATGTAACAAGTTGCAAGTCCAGGAAGGGGTAGCCAAGATCAACATTCCCATGCACAATGCGTGTCCCCATATCTGATGTGATTAGCTTCGGTGCCAGTGTAATGACAAGTTCATCCACGATTTTTTGTTTCAATGCATAAAAGTTTAACGTTCCTCCTCCTTCGATGAGGAGTCTCTTTATTCCTTGGTCTTTAAGGATATTGGTTATCTGAGCAAGATCTAGTTCTCCTGGACCTAAAAGATCAATCGGAAAAAGTCTTGCCTTTCCGGAAATTTTTTTTGCTAGATCGTCAAGCTTCTCATGGCTGCAAAAAATAAAAGGTTTTGGGCCCATACGAAAGATGCTTTTATCAGTTGGTATATTTCCTGACATGGTAATGAATGCTCTGATGCGTCCTTTTGGAATCTCGCCCAAGCTGTTCTTAAATTGGGGATCTCCATTTCTTAGAGAACCTGCTCCAAGAAGGGTTGCATCTGTATGATCACGCCATCTTTCAAGATGGCGTCTGTCTTTTTTACTGCCAAATCCAACTGGGCTGATTCTGCCACATAGGGTCTGGATACAAATAATGTAACTTTTCATCGTAATGACTGCTTAAGAGGTTTCAGGACACGTTATCCGGGATTATGGTGTCAATTACTGCCAAGGTCTGAAGTGCAATTTCCAATTCTTCGTCGGTTGGTATGATCAACACCTTTATTTTGCTTTGCCTGGAAGAGATTACAACTGGACCATCAAGCTCTTTAGGATCGAATCGGGCTTGTTGCTTTGGCAGACGAATGCCCAGCCATTCAAGGCCTTGGCAAATTTTTCGTCTAACAAGAGAAGAATGTTCGCCAATACCACCTGTAAAGATCAGGCAGTCGGGCTTGCCTATCAAGGCCATATACGCACCTACATATTTTTTGGCACGCTGGCAAAAAAGCTCAATGGCCAAGAAGGCATCCCTGTCTCCGTCCTTGGCCTTCTGTTCTATTGTGCGCATATCACTTTCTCCACACAGGCCAAGGAGTCCGCTCTGCCTATTTAATAGGTAGTCTATTTCTTCAATAGTCATATCGAGGTTTCTGGCAATAAAAGGAATTATTGCAGGGTCTATGTCTCCACAGCGTGTGCCCATAACAAGTCCTTCAAGTGGAGTAAGGCCCATAGATGTGTCTATAGATTTCCCGTTTTTAATGGCTGCGGCACTGGCTCCATTACCCAGGTGGAGGCATATGCATGAAAGTTCTCTTTGGTCCTTTCCAAGAAAGCTTGCAGCCTGCTTTACTACATAGCTGTAGGATGTGCCATGGAAACCGTAACGTCTTATTCTATACTTTTCATACAGTCGTTTGGGGATTGCGTATAGATACGAACGTTCAGGGATGGTCTGGTGAAAGGCTGTATCAAATACTGCAACCTGTGGTACTTGTGGAGCATGTTCAAGGGCTACTTGGATACCTATAAGATTGGCTGGGTTGTGGAGAGGAGCAAGGGGTATGAGCTTTTCTATTTGTTTTATGACCGTTGTGTTCAGATGAATTGGCCCTGTGAAAAACTCCCCTCCATGTACCACCCTGTGTCCTATTCCATACAGCTTGGAAAGGTCTGATAAAATTCCGCTGGCAGATAGAATGGAGGACATGGCCTTTAGAGCCTCGAAATGGTCTTTAATTTTTGTGGGTTTCTGTTTTGATAATGAACCGTTCCTCTCTGCAAATCTAACAGCACTTTTATTGCTACCTATCTCTTCCACCACGCCTTTGGCCACGAGTTTAAGCTGATGACCTGAAAAAAGCTTGAATTTTAAAGAAGAGCTGCCTGAATTTAATACAAGGATATTCATAGAGGGCATAATATAAGGCCTTCCCGTTAAAAAAACGGTTAGTATGTTGCTAGGCAATTTGCAGGGGTAAAACAAAGATTGCCGAGAACAACCTTTGTAACAATTGCTGGTTTAAAATTCTTTAACCGCCTTTATTATGGCCTCATGGTCTATGCCATGTATTTTATAAAGGTCAGCCGGCTTACCAGAGCTACCGTAGTCTTTAACTCCTAGACACCTAAGACGTTGATTTATTCCATGTTTGATCAATATCCTGGCAGTGATGGATCCAAGGCCTGTAGTGACCACATGGTCTTCTACCGTTAGGATTGGCCCTTGCTTCGCTGCCTCTATTATAGCCTTTTCATCCACGGGTTTTATGGATGCCATATTCAGCACCGAGACCTCGATGCCCATGTCCAGAAGTTTCTCCCAGGCCTTCATAACATACGGAATGGTTGCACCATATGAGAGTATGCTACAGTTTCCAGCTCTGCCTCTTCTGAGCCAGTCAGCCTTTCCCGGTAGAAATTGATAGTCTTTGTGGAAAAAAGGCTTTCCATCAAGGTCTAGTACGACAGGTAACTTAGACCTGCCCATGCCAACAAAACAGTTTCCTTTATTAACAGCTACATATCTAACTATACGATCTGTCTGGTTTGGATCAGCAGGCATAAAAATGGAGAAACCAAAGAGGTTTTCCATCAAGCCTATATAATCTATACATTGATGGGTTGGACCATCTTCTCCCACATCAAGTCCATTGTGGGTGGAAACCACCTTCAGGTTGGTGCCGTTTTGATCGCTAAGTCGATGTTGATTATATGTCTCACATACAGCAAACACACCAAAGGTACTAAAAAAACTTACAAATCCATCCCTTGTCGTTACGGCTGAACATACTGCAGCATGATGTTCTTGTATTCCAGTCTCAAAGAAGGCTTCAGGTGATACAGAATGGAAGCCCTTCATTTTTACCGAACCTTCCAGGTCGCAGCTGAAGCCAAGGATCTTTGGAAACGGGTTTGATTTGTTATTTGCCTTTGCCAGAGATTCGAGTGCATTTCCGTAAGCGGAACGGCAATCTATTACAGTGCCTGCATCATATAAGATTGGTTCACCAGGAAGAATGATGTTGTCAGGCATCTGTCTCAAGGCGTGAGAAACCGTAACTACTGCGCGGTTCTGCCTCTTTTTTTTCCATTGATCTAGGAGATCAGATGAAAGACCAATCTCCTCAAGGGCCCTTTGGGCCTGGTCTTCAGGGAGAGGAGAGCCATGATACTTTTCTTTGTTCTCCATAAAAGAGACTCCATATCCCATGACCGTCCTGTTTACTATGGCAACCGGTCTTTCTGGATCGAGATCTTTATGTAGATAAGCCCTCCTTAGCCCTTTGTAAAGTTGTTGGAAATCGTTTCCGTCTGCTACATAAACTACATTCCAGCCAGCCGCCTTGTACTCGTCTCTTACCCGAACAGGCATAACCTGTTCTGTATTTCCACCTATTTGTAGATGATTTCTGTCTACGATGCATATCAAATTTTTAAGGCCATATTTTATTGCAAAACGTCTTGCTTCAGATACCTGCCCCTTTTGTTGTTCACCATCTCCCATTAGACAGTAGGTTTTGCTATCTGTCTTTCCCTTGAGTTTGGCAGAGAGGGCAAACCCGTCAGCTGCTGAAAGGCCTTGACCGAGATTGCCAGTGTTCCATTCAACTCCTGGCACTGACTGTTCTATATGGCCTCCAAAGGCTGAACCTGCACGCCTGAACTCGGTAATGAAGTCCTCTTCTGAAAAGTAGCCAAATTCACTTAGCACCGCATATACACCTGGAGATATATGGCCAATGCTTACAATAAGTTTTTCCCTTTCTGGCCAGTCTGGATTTGCAGGATCATGTTTCATAATGCTATACAACAACAGCAATGTGTGAAGGCTCGAAAGTGATCCTCCTGGATGGCCGCTTTTGGCTAGGGTTGTGGATAGTATTATACGACCAGCACATCTTTGCCACATAGCATAAAGGGTTTCTAACTGATCCTTTGAAAGTGCTTCGGTAGTATTGATGTCTATGCTGAACATGTCTTCCCCATTAATGGTTAGCTCTGACTGTCGAAGATTTTTATTACTTCCTTGGTGATATCAACGCCAGGGGCCACATAATAAAGTCCTGGCATATTCTTTTCTAGGATTATGAGATAGTGTTTTTCTTTGCCAATCTTGTTCACCACTTTTTCCAGTTTTTTGAGAATCGGTTCCATCTTTTTGGCCTCAGCCTGGCGCATTTCATATTGGGCATCATCACTCTTGTCTTTAAATTCTCTAAGCATCTTCTTGTATTGCCGTTCTTTTTGTGCCCTGGCTTCTTCACTCATAAGAGGCCCTTTTTTTTCAAGATCTCTTTTAAATGCCTGTAGCTCCTTTTGTTTGGCTTGAAGCTGTTTTTTCAAAGACTCAAACTTTTTGTTAAGTTCCTTCATGGCCTTTTTTCCAGCTTTGCAGGTTCTGACCACCTTTTGCATGTCTATAACTGCAATGGTTTTACTTTGGGCAAAGGCATCTGATGATACAGAAACAAGGAAAAATACACTGGCTATAAAGATACATCTTAAAAATAAATCCGTTTTCCTAATCATGATGTTGTTTTTCCTCCACGAAAAAATGGCCACACACCTGGCTGCTGTGCGGCCCATTAAGTTTTTGTCCCTTTTATTCTAACTTTATTTGAATATTATAAAATCGTCCCTTCTGTTTTTGGCCCAAGCAGCCTCGTTGTGACCCGGATCAAGAGGTTTTTCTTCTCCAAGGCTGACAATGGTGATTCTGCCCGGATCTATTCCCATATTGACCAAATAGTCTCTTGCTGCCTTAGCCCTTTTCTCTCCAAGTGCCAAGTTATATTCGTTAGTGCCTCTTTCATCACAGTTGCCTTGAATCTCTACTTTAATATCTGGATGGTCCAACATAACCTGTGCATTGTGTTCCATACGGCTTCTCATGTCTGGCCTGATAGTATACCTGTCGAAATCAAAATATATAGGTAGGAAAGGAGCGCTGGTCCTTCCCTCACTTATTGCTCCCTGATTTCCTGGTTCCCTTATACCTTCGCTGCCTATTACTCCTTCCTGTATGGTGCCGCCTTCTCCAGCCCCTGCTTTTTGGCCTTCGACTTGTTCCATCGGGATAGAACTACCTGCACCAGGGGCCCCAGTGGTTGTGGCCTTTTTTGCACAGCCGTTCAGAAGTATCATGATACTTATTGTAATCACAAATAGATAGGAAAGATTTTTTGCCTTCATTATTTCCTCCATTTTTTTATTAAGCAGAGTAACCAATTAATATTGCCAATTTAAGGCAGCAAGTGTTGTGCCGACTATCAGCATCTTGTGGAAGGCATTGCAATCTATGTTGGCAGTTTAGCAAAGGTGATTCAAAATTCAACTATCAAATTACTTTGATATAATTTTATGTACACATGATCCGGTTATCTTCCATGCCTCCAATCTTTTATTGGTTCTCCTATCCCACTTAGGAGACGGGCAGGAAATAAGCAGTTCCATCTGGCAGCCAGCAAGATAGGGGAGAAGTCTTTTCAGATCCTTTTTACGAGTGATGAGGACCTTAATATCCTTTTTTAGCAAAAAAGGTTCTATATTCTCTTTTTTTTCAAGACTTACCACGGGCTTTTTTTTGTCGAGATAGAAGGCTACAGATGCCATATTTTTTGATAACGCTATAGAACTTGCAGAGATATTTTCTGTTAGCATACGAAGTTTCTGTACAAATGCTTTAAGAGGCCTGTCTCTCTCAAGTTGACATTGCCAATTACAAAAAAATCCAGCCCAAAGAGCAATGGAAGCCACAATTAAAAGAAATGGGCGTAAAGATCTGATCCCTGTGTGGTCTTTAACCCCAAAAAAAGTCATAAGTGGGAAAATGGCGATCATGCTGAAAATAGCAATAGAACTTGGCAGGGTTGGAGGGGGAGTGTAACCGTTTATTTTTTGGATCACAGGCCAAACAAAAAGGTTTGCTGTGCCTATACCAGAGACAATTAGTAGGGACAGGGCTTGGAGCGTAAGCGAAAATCTCCAAATCCTATGATTAAAAGGGCTCGCAAGAAATGTGGCAATTCCAAGCGCCCCAAATGGTAATATGGGTAAAATGTAGTAGCTTCTCCTAGAGCTTGAAAGCGTGAAAAGCAAAAAGATAGTTGCAAAGCTGGCAGCCAGCCATTTTTCTTGTTTGGTCATGTGTTTATAGCCGTTTATTTTGTCTGATATGTAACCTGTTAGAAGAAAAAACCATGGTAGCATCAGGAGAGGGACGTAATAGAGATATACGTAAAATGGTTCTTTATGGTCAAAGGCCTTGAAAAATCTTACTATATTTTCTCTAAAAGCAAGAGAAAGCCCTTCTTGTCCATAGTGTTGTGATGTCACCTTGGCATAAACAAATGGCAAGATATATACAGTTGCACCTGTAAAAAAGGCGATGATATTTTTGATATTCAAATGCTGTTTCCAGTTTTTGTATACCATGAGATGGCAAAGAACTACTGCTGCAGGTACTGCTGCAGCAGTCAGACCCTTAAATTGAGAACCTATAGCACATATCAAGTAGAATATTATATAGGTGAGGTAGCTGCTTTGGTCTTGGAATCTTATGTACCAGCAGATTGCTGCAATAATAAACGCCAGGTTTTCTGTATCGGCTGCAGCGGTTCTGGACCAAAATATAAATCCGAAAGATGTAAGCAGTATAAAAGAGGCATAAAAGGCAACTGTGTTATTCCATAACTTTTGTCCTAAATAAAAGGTTCCCAAAATAGTGCAGAGACCAGACAGAGCGCTTGGCAGTCTTGCAACAAATTCATTTAGCTCCCCAAAAAGAGGGGTGAATACAGCAATAGCCCAATATGTGAAAAGGGGCTTGTCAAAATAGGGCTCGCCATTAATTTGGGGATGAAAGAAGTCCCTGTTTAGAAACATTTGCCTGACTACCTCTGCCCAGCGTCCTTCAGAGCCCCACAGAGACCTGCAACCCAAGTTATAGAAAAGTAGAAAGAAAGATGAAAGTCCCAGAAGGATTATCAAAAGTAGAGGCCATAGCTTTTGCAGATTAAATCCATCTTTATGTAAGTACGGGAAAGCCATGTTGGCTAGCTAATCTATTTTTTTGAGTCTAAGTCTTTCTGTTTCTCGCCTAATTTGCTCTAGTTTTTTCAATTCAAAAGATACCTGGTCTTTTTCCTTTTGAAGTCTTACCTTTTCAGCAATACATTTCTTCTTCTGTCTTCTAAGAGTCCTAAGGGCCTGTCTGCATTTCTTATATCTCTCTTTTTCCTTAATATAGGCCTGCAATATCTTCTGGTTATAGAAATAGCGTGACTTGCAACTTTGTTCCTCCAATATTCCCCTGTATTCTTTTTTGTCACCATCCAGAAACAGCAGATAGAAGGCAGCTTGACATCGGTGCCCGTTGGATTTCAGGGTGTTTTTGAGGATTTTTATAGCAGTTTCTGTCCTTTTCTCTCCCAGGAAAAATTCGGCCTCTTTTATTGGAGAGATAGAAACGGGTTTCTGGGTCTCGAGCTTATTTAAGCAGCAACAGCCGCTTAAAAGCATACTGCTTAAAGCGGCAACAATATGAAAACAGCTGTACCCTTTCCCTCTGACAGTGCCAATTCCTTTGATGGTGGACTTTCTATCCAAATTTTACCTCCATGGGCCGATATTATTTGTCTGGCAATGGTAAGCCCAAGCCCACTGCCGCTTTGTCTAGGTGCAGTCTTTGCCTGATAAAATTTTTCAAATACTCTAGATTGTTCATGGGATTCAAGGCCTGGTCCCTGATCTATCACTACTATTTGGACATAAGTCCGTTTCCTGTTTGTTGTTTTTCTTATGTCTATTTTGATGATGCTGTGTTGTGGACTGAAGGTTATAGCGTTGTCTAATAGATTTAATAGGACTCGCTCCATCCTTTTGGGATCTACATTAATAGTAATATCTTTATCGGAATTTTCTACATCAAGCTTCAGGTCTTTTGCTGAAAGTAGGGTGGCAACATTTTCATGCACTGTATCTATTAGTTCCTGGACCAGGATCTTATCCCTGTTGAGATTCAGAAGACCAGCCTGCATTTTTGAAAGGTCCAGCAATTCTTCTATCAAGGCCTTGAACCTTTCCATGCTTGTATTAAGGACCTCTACAAGCTTTGTTTGCCTTTGGTTGAGCGTTCCTATGTCCGGTTCCTTGAGGAGTCTTGTAGCCTCTAACATGGCAGCTAGTGGGGTCTTGAGTTCATGGCTTGCAACAGCAATAAAATCAGATTTTAGGGTGTCCAACTCTTTTAGGCTCTTGGCCATGTTGTTGAAGGACCGGGCCAGATCCCCAAGCTCGTCTTTGGTGATGACCGGGATTTGATGATCGAAATTACCACTTCCAATAGCTTCGGTGCCTTTTTGCAAATATTTGATAGGTCTTTTTATATAAATGTAAAGTGCCCAAGGAACAAAGAGTGCTACAATAAATGCAATTAACATCAGGATAATGGTTCCGTTTTTTACTTGGCTGATGACACGAGACGTTTCCAGAGACCTGCTTTTCAGGCTAGCCTTTTGTATGAATTCGGCCTTTTTTAAAAGTTCCATAAGATGGTAAGCAAGCCCCTTAACCTCCTGCTCTCTCGCCTCGTCGGACAAGTTTGGGACTTGTCCATCGGGTTTGTTCATCTCCACGCTATCTTCATAGCCATTAACGATTTTCTTGAGCATTAGCAAGGTCTTGTTGAATTCGGTAAGATCTTTCCTAAGAGGCCTTAAATCTCCGGCTACCTCAGGAGACAGCTTTATCTGCAAATTTGCTATAATCTGTTTGACTTGGTTTAATGAATCTTTCTTGTGTAATATGACAAGGCGCCTGGCCTCGGCTTCCAGGGATGGAACCAAGTTCTTGGCATATTCTACAGAGGAAGAGATTTCGAGATTTCTTTTAAAATATGTAGAAATGGTGTCTTCGATTTTGTAAATGGAATAAAGTGAAAAGATGCAGGGAACAACTAGTATAAAAAGAAGAAACAGATATCCGGCAAGCAGTTTTTGGTATAGGCTGAATGGAGCAAAGACTTTCATGTCATCTTGGTTTCAGATACAATTCTAAGTTATATAAATTAGGAATTAACATAAGGCTGTATATATGACAAAGGAAAACCATAACAAAAGAGCAATAAGCAAAACAAAGGCCAGAATTCTCCTGGTTGATGACGATGAAAATATATTAGAAGTGATGAAGATGAGGTTGGAGCTTCTTGGATATGAAGTGACAGCTACTTCTGATCCTCAAGAGGCGCTGGAGATATTTAATGAAAATCCAGATATTGAGATTTTGTTGACCGATCAACGCATGGAAAAGTTGACCGGTCAAGAGCTTATGTCGAAGTGTCTGGAAATCAATCCATACGTTCAGACCATAATATTTACTGCCTATGGCACTATCGAGCAGGCAGTGGAGGCAATGAAGGCAGGGGCCTTTTCCTATGTGACCAAGCCTGTAGATCATACCGAGCTAGAGATAAAACTTGATCAAGCCTTGGAGAAAAGGTCTTTATTAAAGAAAGTACACGATTTTGAGGGCCTTATAGATGGTAAAAGCGAATTTTCAGGTATAATAGGAAAAAGCTCCAGCATGAAATCTATCTTTAAACAAATACTGCAAGTTGCACCCACAGATATAACTGTAAGTATTTTTGGAGAATCTGGCACAGGCAAAGAGCTTGTGGCCAGGGCTGTCCATCTCCATAGCAATCGAGCCAAGGGACCTTTCATTGCTGTAAATTGTGCTGCCATACCTGAATCTCTTTTAGAGGACGAGTTGTTTGGTCACGTCAGAGGTGCGTTTACCTCAGCTGTTGGTTCAAAAAACGGTGTCTTTGTCTCTGCAGATACAGGAACGCTATTTCTCGACGAAGTCGGCGAAATGGCCGAGGCTATGCAGGCGAAATTATTAAGGGTCTTGGAAACAGGAGAGGTGAAACCTCTTGGAAGCGACAGGGTACGGAAGGTTGATGTGAGGTTAATTGTTGCTACCAAACAGGATCTCAAAAAAATGGTGGCAGAAGGAAGGTTCAGGGAAGATCTATTTTATAGAATTCATGTGGTCCCGATACATGTGCCTCCTTTGAGAGAAAGAAAGAGGGATATTCCTCTTTTGCTAGGTCATTTTTTGAAAAAGGCCATGAAGAAGACCAAAAAACAGATAAGCTGGATTGATGAAGATATATTGGAGGCCTTCAAGCTTTATGATTGGCCTGGCAACGTAAGGGAGCTTGAGAATATGGTGGATTTTCTTGTTGCCATTTCGCAAGGAGATGTTCTAAATGCTTCTCTTCTCTCTTCTACACCGCTTGCAGAATTTTTTTCCAAGGCACCTATAAGGCCCTTAAAAGAAGCAAGGTTTGAATTCACAAAGAGGTATCTTGAGGACCTTTTGAAGATAACAAAAGGCAACGTAAGCCTTGCTGCCAAGCATGCAGGCTACTATAGGGCTGATTTTTATAAACTCCTTGAAAGGCATGGCCTTGATGTTGCCTCTTTTCGTAAGAAGGCAAGAAAAATCAGTCCTGCAGAACTGTCATCACTGTAGGGGCATACTTGTCTTGTTGCACAAGAATGCTGTTAGGCAACTATAAGGGCAATCCAGGGCTGTTACGTTCCGATTCAATGTTAAAAGCTATAGGAAAGAGTATCAATATAAGAGTATCAGGATATAAGGCATCAAAAATCCCAATAATAATTTTAGGAAATACTCCTATAACAGTAAGTTATTTTAACAAAGTTGACCATTTAAAACAGGCTGGGATCATGCAAGGCTTTTGGTCTATCAATCCACAGCCTTTGGATAATAGCGAAGAAAATATTAAATCAACTCCCAAGAAAGGTTTTATAAGATTTGATTCAACTCAAGAATTATACAATGCGTTGGAAGAGCTATTAAGCAAAGATATGGAATTCTTTTTAAGCATGAAAAGCAAAAAGGAATTGGGTCAAATTATAGAAATTGCAGATAAAGAAGCTACCTATGAGTTGAAAGCAAAATCTGCCCCAAAATGGGCCATCCAGCCCCATTCCCCGAAGAGTTGCCTTATAGACTGATTCAACTTTACTCTTTTAAAAATGATGTAATCCTAGATCCTTTTGTGGGAAGTGGAACTACTTGTTTAGCGGCCTTGAAAACAGGTCGTAATTATGCAGGTTATGATAATAATCCTGATTATGTAAAATTAGCAGAAGATAGGCATATAGTAGGCAAGGAAGATTATTTGAGAGTGCTAACAAGTACACCATAGCAATCATTGGACATAAAGGACATGCCGGCTTTCAGTAAGATAGGGTTAGTATCATTTCATCCAAGAAGGCACATCCTTGATCTTGCCTTCTCTTAGGAGACGTTCGGCAGCCTTTCTGAAGGCGGTGCCAGTCAAAGAGCCTAATTTTTTATTCCCCCCTCTAAAAAACCATACGTTATCATAACCTATCAACCTTGCTAAAACAGCTGCCGCTGCGGCTCGAGGGCCAGTAGGGCATGTAAGCACCACATAATCATATTTTTCCGGGTGAACGATATGGCCCAATTTTTCCGGGATCTCTTGAAGCGGGATTATATAAGTATCCATTGCGTTATCGGATTTAGGGTACCAGACTGCTGTTTCCATTTTGCTCCTTACGTCTACAAGGGCTATCTTCTTTCCCATGATAAGCAGGTCAACAAATTGCCGGGGTGTCATTCTGGGCCATTGAAGCTTAGATGCTTTCTCAATTACATATTCCTTGCCTATGGCATCTCCTGAAGTATTGGCTCTTTCTGCTGTTGCTGTTTGTGGTAAGAGAAAAAATATAACTAAAGTAAGCAGGCAAGAGATACAGTTAATTGTTTTTCCCATTGTCTTTATTACGTCTCCTCATAAAAAGATTTATTAAAGCGGGTAATGGAAGCAATCCTTTTGCAAAGTAATAGTATATTAAAAAATAATTTTTCAAAATATCAATCTACCTGAAGTTATTTTTTCACGGATCTTGTTATTGGGACCTCGATTTTAGAGATGACCCATGGCTAGACATGAAAATTCCAAATTTGCCTATGACAGCAGTTATTGAATTGTTGCCAAAACATAAAAAGGTTGATAGTTTGAAATAAGTTCTTACTTTCTTGCATGTGTTAACTTGGTGAAAGCGGATTTTCAGAGGATTTTTTGTGAAATTCACAATTGGGTCTATTAATGTTGTTAACAATAAAAGGGGAAAAGATTCGCTCAAGATGTGCATGCAGCCGATAAAATGCGTTGGCGCCATATTGAGGATTTGTATGGGCCGTTCAAGTCGATATAGAGCGATTTGAACGGCCTTTAAATTTTAATAGCTAAATTAATTAAGGAGGTTGTCGGTGATGAGCGATAAACCATTTATTTTGTGGTTTAAGGAGATCGGGATCAAGGATGTGCCTCTTGTAGGCGGGAAAAACGCCTCTCTTGGAGAGATGTATCAACATCTTTCTGGCAAGGGAATAAAGGTCCCAAACGGTTTTGCAATTACTGCAGAGGCCTATAAGCATCTTTTAAAGGACGCAGGGATAGAGGCGGCCATTAGAGATGCCTTGGCAGATCTTGATACCAGCGATATCAATAACCTGAGAGAGAGAGGAAAGAAGGTTAGGGAAATTATTCTCAATGCGAAGTTCCCAGAGGATCTTGAAGAAGAGATCAAAAAGGCCTATGCCAAAATGGAGGAGGAATACTATCCCAATGTGGATGTGGCTGTGCGTTCTTCTGCCACGGCCGAAGACTTACCGGATGCATCTTTTGCAGGTCAGCAGGAGACATTTTTAAACATCACCGGCACTGAGGCTCTTATTGAGGCCTGTCACAAATGTTTTGCTAGCCTTTTTACAGACAGGGCCATTTCTTACAGGCATGATAAGGGATTTGGACATTTTGATGTTTATCTGTCCATAGCAGTTCAGAAGATGGTAAGGAGCGACAGTGCAAGTTCTGGGGTCATGTTTACCATTGATACTGAGAGTGGTTTTGAAGATGTGGTCTATATCACCGGTGCATGGGGACTTGGTGAAAATGTTGTGCAAGGTGCTGTAAATCCTGATGAATTTTATGTATTCAAGCCTACTCTAAAAGAAGGGTTCAGGCCTATTGTGAGCAAGCGTCTCGGCCTTAAGCAGTTCAAGATGATTTATACCAACGACCCAAAGGAGCCGGTCAAGAATATAGAGACTACACCAGAGGAAAGAAATATCTTTGTCCTTTCAGATGATGAAATTCTCCAGCTTGCTAATTGGGCCTGTATTATTGAAGAGCATTATGGTAAGGCCATGGATATAGAATGGGCCAAGGATGGAGACGGGGAAAAGGTAGGAACAGGCGAACTTTTTATAGTGCAGGCAAGGCCAGAGACTGTTCATTCTCAAAAGGCCACAAATTATATGGAGACCTACAAGCTCTTGGAAAAGGGCGAGGTCTTGGCTACTGGCAAGGCTGTTGGTGAGAAGATCGGTCAGGGTAAGGCGCATGTTATAAAGGATGTAAGCCAAATAACCAGTTTCAATGAAGGTGAGGTCCTGGTTACCGATATGACTGATCCCGATTGGGAGCCGATTATGAAGGTGGCCTCTGCTATCGTTACCAACAGGGGAGGCAGGACCTGTCATGCAGCCATTATTTCTAGAGAGCTTGGTATTCCATGTGTGGTTGGAACAGAGAATGGAACAGAGCGTATTCCTTCTGGAGAGGATGTTACCGTGTCCTGTGCAGAGGGAGAGGAGGGCAAGGTATATAAAGGGCTTTTAAAATATGAGGTTGAAAGGATAGATTTCGCCAATGTTCCAAAAACCAAGACCAAGATTATGATGAATGTTGGTATCCCTGAACAGGCATTTTCTCAAGGGAGGATTCCAAACGACGGAGTTGGCCTGGCAAGAATCGAGTTTGTTATAAATTCTCATATTGGCATACACCCCTTGGCTCTTATCAATTATGAGGAGTTAAAGAAAAAGGCGGATTCGGATGATGAAATTCGTAGGGTAATAGAAGAGATAGAAAAAAGGACGGCCGCTTATAAAGACAAATCTCAGTTCTTTGTAGATACCCTTGCCCAAGGTATAGCTACCATTGCGGCTGGTTTTTATCCAAAGGATGTGATTGTCCGCATGTCTGATTTTAAGAGTAACGAATATGCTAATCTGATTGGCGGTCAGCTTTACGAGCCAGTTGAACACAATCCCATGATTGGCTGGCGCGGTGCATCTCGTTACTATGCCCCAGCCTTTGAACCAGCCTTTGCCTTAGAATGTCAGGCCTTTAAGAAGGCAAGGGATGAAATGGGTCTTACCAATGTAAAGAGTATGATACCCTTTTGCCGCACAGTAGAGGAAGGCAAAAAGGTTATTGGTATTATGGAGAAATATGGTCTAAAACAGGGGGACAACGGCCTTGAGATATATGTCATGTGTGAGATTCCAAGCAATGTAGTACTTGCAGATCAGTTTGCAGAAGTTTTTGATGGCTTCTCTATCGGTTCAAATGACTTGACTCAGTTGACCCTGGGGCTCGATAGGGATTCGGAGCTTGTAGCCCATATTTACGACGAAAGAAACGAGGCGGTAAAACGTCTAATCCGCCAAGTGATTAACACTGCAAAGGAAAAAAAGAGGAAGATTGGTATTTGTGGCCAGGCACCGAGTGATTTCCCAGACTTTGCGGCCTTTTTAGTAGAGTGTGGCATAGATTCCATGAGCCTTACCCCAGATACAGCCGTTAGGACTAGGCTCCTTGTAGCAGAAAAGGAAAAGGAGTTAGGAATAGGCATTGACTGACATTGTCTAGCTAGTTGTCTCTAGAAAAGAGGCGGCAATTTGCCGCCTCTTTTTGTTTTTTTTAAAACAGTGTGCCATTTTTAATAGATACTATAAGACCAAGACCAGCTACTATGACGAACCAACCAATCAAGGCCGAGACAGCCTTTTTGCCAAGCGAAGGATCGAGGGTAGCTACTTCTCCGGCCTTTATACGTCCAGATTTAAAGGCTGCAAGTGCAGGAAAGTACAGTACAAAAATTCCCATTACAAAGGTGGCAAAAAAGAGAATGGTGCTGGGCCAATCGGCATTAACAGGATAGTTGTAAATGGAATATCCTGCTATAGCCATGTGTTTCATTCTTAGGGCTTCTCTTGCGCAGCACATCACAAAAATGGTGCCGAACATCAGCAAGGCTGATGATATAGCTCTTTCCTTGGGTTTATAGACTGCTGAACCTATATAGGCTGTCGTTGTTACTCCCATTATTGCACCAAGCAAGAATAAGGGGTTTCTTGCAAAATGGAGGTTGTTCAGAACAAGGCCCAGCCACCAGAATCCGGCTCCTATTGCAAGGGCTGAGGACCATAGTGCCATCCATGCTCCCTTTCGTCCTACATAATCTAAGTAGGCCTTGTCAAAGTCTTCCCTGTCTTGAAAGTAGGCAGAATAAAGCATCAAGAATACGCCAGTAACTGCAAAGGATGGCAATATGAAGTGCAGCAGCCTGCCAAACTCTATCCCATGGAATTCGCCTCCACTGTATGAAACGCTGCCACTTGAAGAAACTACCCATTGTTTCCAGTGTTGTGGCATTAGTTGCTCCATGGAAAGCATATGGATCAAAAGGGCAGTTAAAAGAAGCAGCCCTCCTGCTACCCAAGCCCAGCCAGTCTTGGCAGAATTAGTGTCTGCCTTTTTATTGCCAAGATAGAAACCATAACCTGCGTAAAATGCCAAAGTGATTACAATAAGGAACATAAGGGCCCAAAATGCAGAAAGTGTGGTGGCCGTGTACCAGAACGGATCGTATATGACTTGTACGAATAGCAATGGGGCCACCCCAAGGACTATCGCAATAGACATTCCTACAGTCAAGACCCTGCCAAGGGCCTTTGCAAGCTTAAGCCCGTATTCGTTTTTTTTCCATATCTCCCATATGGCAACAAATGTGCTGCCTATCACCAAGTTTACCATTGTTATGTGTAAGGCAAAGGTAAGCACTAGTAGGAACTGAAATATTACCGGATAGAATGGGAGGCCTGCCGGATCTCTCATGGTGTTTAAATATGTTGCAATGTCCATTTGTTACCTCCTTGTTATGGAAAAGAGATATTCAGATGCCGCCTTTTTATCCAGCTCGTTTCCTGTAAATGGTGGCATAAATGGATAATCTCCAAGGGATTCAAGCAGCCCCTCAATGTCTTCTGGCGATTCTGGGGAGAAGTTGGCTAAGAGTTCAGAAAGCGGTCTGATCTTGCCATAGGGATCAAGGGCATGACAATTTCCACACTGGTGATGCACTATTAAGTCTCCTGCCTTGACAAGGTCTTGCCAGTTTGCGGGATCTATTTTGTCTGGTCGGAAAAAGAGGCGTTCAAAAAAACCCTGTTCGTCAAAGATGGGAATCTCTGCCTTTATGTGTTTTGCAGGAATATCTCTAGCTACTATTTGATTGCCATATAGGTATTGGTCGATTATGTAAGGCCTCCTGATACCTTCTCTGAAGCCTTCACCTGCTCCTATTCCCATGAAAAGTACCAAGAGTACAAAAATACCTGAGATTCTGCCCACCATACGCGGCCATATAAGACAGCATATTACAAACCATAAAAATACTACTCCATAGGCAAAGGCAGATATGTTTATGAGATGGCCGAGATATGGAAGCGTCTCATCAAGCCAAAGTTCTTTGGCATGGATCGGCAGTTTATGTAGATACCAAGCGGCAAAAGCAACGCCTGCTATCATACCGGCAATGCCCCAGATCCCAGCTGTTCTTATCAGCTCCTTTCTGGTCTTGCGATTCTTTAAAGTGCTGGCGACGATTGCTGCATATACTCCAGCAATACAAAACATAAACGCTGTTCTGGTAAGGAGCTGAGGCCAATAAGTCTCATTAAAGAATCCATCGAAAAAGCCGCCGGTCTCAATCCATTTGCCAGATGAAAGCATAAAGGCCAAGATCCCAGTGATTATTATCATACTTATCCAGGCTGCCCAGGCATACAGCCATCCCATCATCAAGTGACTTTTGGAGTCGATTTTACCAAGGGTGTAATAGTAGACATAAATGGAAGCTATCTCGATTATAAAGAACACCCATTCTGTTGCCCAACCCCATACATAATTGTGAATCAGGCCAGAAATGCCTCTTGGGCTTGCAACAGTTGCAGCATACCAGATACCCACGCCAGACAAGGAACCTATAACAAAACAGAATATCAGAATTAAAAGTGAATATTTTTTTACAAACTCGAGAAGCTCGGGTCTGTCTTGTTTATAGGCCTTTCTTTCTATGTATACAGTGAACCAGAAGGCACCAGTGGCCAAGTGACATGGCAATATATGAAACGTGGCAATAAGGGCTATCACTAGGCCTGAGGTAAAAAACGGGACTTCCCAAAAAGGATACATGGAATTTACCTCCTTATTTTTCGATATAGCCTAAAGACGATTTAAAAAAACAGGGTCAATATGGGAGCTTTACAGATTTATTCCACTCCTTGTTTTTATAGGCCAAGGATTGCGTTTTGGTTAAGGCGTAGGACGATATTAGAGGTTAAAAATAAAAGGTTATTACACCTAAATGTTCATCTCTCCCATCGTTGTTGTCGTGGAGGTCAGCGTTTGACAGATGCATGTACCTGTAACCAAGCTCTATCCCATTTGGGAAAGACAGGCCCAGGGCCGCAATAAGTGAGAACTGTTGCGATGCTCCTAGCTGCCTTCCATTTATGTTTGAACGTGAGAGAAAATGTATTCCTGCTCCAAGATCAACATAAGGAATGGCAGATGAGAACCTGTGACACTCGTATCTGAATATCGGCTGGATTCCTATATCAAAGGCCGTGTCGGTTGTATCCAAGAGGCCAGTATCAAGCTCTATCCTGAGATATGCCGAACCATATTCCCATAACTGGGCGTATTTTGGCAGCCAATACGCCCCAACTAGACGGAAGGCCGCTGATCCATCTACTGTAGAGCCAATTTCTGCTGATCCAGACCACCTTTTTTGTCCCTTGTGCAGTTCCATGGCTTGTGTGCAGGTACTGAACAAAAGCATTATTATTACCGGGACTCCAATCAGTAAAACTTGAAAAGTCTTCATTGTGTGCCCTCCTCTCGGCTGCAAGGTTTAAGACAGATGGATAATTGTCCTACGCCCATTTCTAGATCTATTTAAGCCACAGTATGCGTTTATTTTCAAGGGGAACCCGTGCCTGTTCATGTCTTGGGACAATCCTGGGCGTATAATGGGAAAAGGGCCGGTTAGATACTATTCTTGTTTCATATAAGTATCCGTTAATGGCCCCTTTCAGGGGTTCGATAGGCTTCATTATCCAAATCTCCGGCATGTCATTGCCTTCTTCCGGTTCTGCATAACACTGAACCTCAACCATGTCTGTATTAAGGCCATCTAGATATACTTGCATCCTCACCAGGTAGGCATTTTCTTGTCTGTTCCACTCCAGATTTCCAAAGTAGATGTTTTTCCAGTGGTGATCGAGGGCCTGTTGCCATTCCACTATTTTTCTTCCCGCCTCTCCGTTATTTTTAGATCGTTCTGCAAACGCCTTGGCTGCAGGTAGGTAATACTCCTCCACATACTGTCTTAGCATACGGTTAGTGGAAAATTCCGGCGTCAGCCTTGACATGCTGGCCTTCATCATGGCGACCCAAGATCTTGGAATGCCATGCTCATCCCTGTTGTAGAATTTGGCAATTACCTCATTTTCAAGGATGTCATAGAGTTGTTGGGCCTCCACCTTATCCCATTCTGGGTCACTGTTGTGTTCTTTGCCATCACCAATTGCCCAGCCAACTTCAGGACAGTAGGCCTCTGCCCACCAACCGTCAAGCTCGGAAAGGTTGAGACCTCCGTTTACTAAAAGTTTCATTCCACTGGTTCCACTTGCTTCCCAAGGCCTCCTAGGGTTATTTATCCATAAGTCCACTCCCTGGACCAGCTTTTTGGCAACCATCATGTCGTAATCTTGAATAAATACCACTTTCCCAAATACATCGGACCTTTTCAGGAAGGCGAACCATTGGCGTATCATCTCCTTACCTGCATGGTCATTTGGATGCGCCTTGCCTGCAATAATGAGTTGCACAGGTTTCCCTGGAAGGTTGAGGATTTGAGCAAGCCTGTCCGGATTTGTCAGGAGCAGGGTAGGGCGTTTATAGGCAGTGAACCTTCTTGCAAAGCCCAAAGTCAGGGCATTCGGATCAAGTATTTCATTGTATGTTCCAGGTACATCCTCGAGCCCAGAGGCGGCAGCCTGCCATTTGAGTCTCTTTCTTACAAAATTTATTAATTCAAGCCTGCCCTTTGTCCTAAGCTCCCAGAGTTGTTCGTCTGATATGCTCTCGATTCTTTCTTTAATTGTTTCCAGGGTCCCAAGCCAGCGGTTTTGTCCACACGCACCTGACCAGAGTATGTCAGAGTTTCTTGATTCCCAGGAAGGAACGTGTACAGCATTTGTTACATGCCCAACTGGTATCTCCCTTACAGGCCATCTAGGGAATAGGGGCTGAAAGATATGGCGGCTAACCTTACCATGAAGTCGGCTGACTCCATTTATAAAAAGGGAACAGTTCATTGCAAGATAGGCCATATTAAATGGTTCAGATTGGTCTTCAACATCTTTTCTGCCAAGGCCATAAAAGTCCTTTTCTTCTAGGCCTATCTGCCTACAGTAAAGCCTTGCATATGGGGCAAACATATTTGCTGGATAACGGTCAAAGGCAGCATCTACTGGGGTATGGGTAGTAAATATATTGCCAGCACGGATACAGTTAAGGGCTACCTGAAAGGGACAGTTTGTCAGTCTCATAAATCCTTTTATTCGTTCAATGGCTGCAAAGGCGGCATGACCTTCATTTAGGTGGCAGACGTTACAGTTTAGCCCCAAGGCCTCTAATAGCCGCCAACCTCCTATGCCAAGCACTATTTCTTGCTGTAGGCGCATTTCTTCACCGCCACCATAGAGTTTACTTGTGATACCTCTGTCTTGGGGGGTATTTCTGGGGTCGTTGCTGTCAAGCAGAAAGAGTTTGATGCGGCCTATTTTTACCTCCCATGTTTTAAGTGTAAGGATGCGCCCTGGAAGCTCTACTTTTATTAGGAGCCAATCTCCCCTTTCGTCCAGAAGTGGCATTACCGGTAACATTACAGGGTCGTTATATGGGTAGAATTCAAGCTGGTTGCCATAGGCATCTACAGCTTGGCGAAAGTAACCCTGTTGATAAAGTAGACCTATGCCGTATAGAGGTACTCCAAGGTCATTTGCAGTTTTGAGATGATCACCTGCAAGTATACCAAGGCCACCAGAGTAAATGGGAAGTGCCTCACTAAGACCAAATTCCATGCTAAAATAGGCTATGGCAGATATGGGGGCATCTCTGTGAAATCGTTGGAACCATGCAGGCTTCTCAATAGTTTCCCTCATTCTCTCGAGTTGCTGTTGAATCTGGCGTAAAAAGACATCGTCATGGGAGAGTTGATCAAGTCGCTCTTGGCTTACGCTTTCAAGGATAAACCAAGGATTTCCTGTTGTGTCCCACATCTCGGCGTCGATCTTTCGCCACAGTTCTTCCGCCTGTCTATCCCAGCTCCATCTCATATCTACTGCAAGTTCGGCAAGGCCAGTCAGTTGCTCAGGAAGTTTTCTCGGCAGGTATCTACTGGGATGCATGGCTGTCTCCTTTTTCTTTCAAAAGCTAATGTCTCCGTGATAAAAGACAATAGTTTTTTGGGAGTGTATTGATAACGTGAACGAATTTGTAAGGAACCAGCTTGCAGGGGATTTGTTCTTGATTAATATTTGAGATATGAAAGTCTTTTTACATATTTGTTGCGGTCCTTGCGCCCTTTATCCTCTAAGGGTCTTTGAAGAAACTGGAATCGAGGTCACGGGTTTTTTTTATAATCCCAACATACATCCCTTTATGGAGTATGAGAGACGTGTTAAGGCCTTGGAACAGGTGGCACGGATCAAACAGGTTGAGATGGTCTGGCAGAGGGCCGAATATGGGCTAAGTAGATGGTTTTCATATATAAATGGAAATGTTGATACTAGATATAGGTGTCCGCTTTGTTATGAGATGAGGCTTGAATGTGTTGCCAAAGAGGCAAGTGCTAGAGGCTTTGAGCATTTTTCTACGACACTTCTCTATAGCAAATACCAAAGACACGATCTTATAAGGCGGATAGGCCAAAAAAAGGCCCAAAAATATGGAATAAAATTTTTTTACAAGGACTTTAGAAAAGGTTGGAAAGATGGAATAGAAGAGGCTGTGGCATTAGGAATATATAGACAGCCTTACTGTGGATGCATCTTTAGCGAGGCTGAACGTTACGAAAAGAGAATAAAAAGGCTGGAGAGGCGACTTGGCGACAAGGAGGTATTGTAAAATGAATCCCATGCATGATCTGGGCAAGATGCTTTTGATTTTTGGGATACTTATGGTCATAGTAGGCTGTTTTCTTATGTTTGGTTCAAAAATACCCCTTATTGGTAAGTTGCCTGGAGATATTGTTATAAAGAGGGGAAACTTTACTTTTTATTTCCCACTGGCTACTTCAATACTTCTGAGCGTGCTGCTGACCATACTGTTTTCCATTTTCAAAAAGTAGGCCTGGATTTGATAAAGGTGTTTGGGTAAACGAGGAAACCCAGACTAGGGGCCCCAGTGGCTATCAGATTTTGTTTTTGTGGAGGTCTTTTGGAGAGAAGATCGTTTCTTAAAAGGTGGTTTGCTTGGCTTTTTGGAGTGTTTCTTGGCATTCCCCTCGTTTCCTTCTGGAAAAGTCAAAGGTTTAGACCGCCTATTGAAAAGCGTATATCAAAGATTCTCAAAAATGGCGAGTTTTTGCTTGAACCCGAGTTTGTATTATTTGACTCTGAAAAGGGGCCTGTGGCAATATCGAGGACATGCACTCATCTTGGATGTAAAGTAAATTTTTTGGAAGAAGAATCTATGTTTCTGTGTCCCTGTCATCAAAGCAAATTTGACAAAATGGGAAGATATATTTCAGGGCCTGCCAAAAAAGACCTTGTCCGTTTTAAGGTCTCTCGTCTGGAAGACGGTCAGGGTTACTTGGTTTATATCCCCAGATGAAATCCATCACCTACGGACATCTGACAGGGGCCTTTTTACTGCTGTCCATAATGAGCGGTTTTGTGGTGGCTTATCAGTATGAAGTAGCAACTCCATTTGTATCCGCGGTAGAGATAGATGCTGTATTGCCCTATGGTTATTTTTGGCGTTCTATGCATTTTTGGACTAGTCAGGCCTTTGTAATCTTGCTTCTTATCCATGTATTGGATCTTGTACATAAAGTTGAAGGGGCAAAGGCCTCGTGGAGATCAAGATGGCACTGGTCTTTTGTCTCATTTTGTGTGCCAATTGGAATATATGCCCTGTTTTCTGGTTATATTCTCAGGTACGATGCTACAGGTCAGGCTGCCGGTGCTATTGCTGAGCATCTTTTTTTAAAAATTCCTCTAATTGGGGACATTGTGGACAAGTTTTTAATGAATCTTTCGGGTGACGGTTTGAATCGCCTTTACGGCATCCATATCCTGGCTGGATTCGTCTGCTGGCTTCTTGGCACCTGGTACCATCTAAAAAGGGTAAATATTACCTATGGTGCCTTTATGCTTTCGCTTGTTGCAGGGGTATTCTTTTCTTTTTGGGTAAGGGCACCAATAGATTTTCCATCTGCCAATGCCCATCTGATAAAGGGACCATGGTTTTTTTTGGGTATTCAAGAACTGCTTAGGTATTTTGATCCTCTGATCGCGGGGATAATATTGCCTGCGATTCCACTTGTTGTTTTATTCATTATACCCTGGGTGCGAAATGTGAGACTTCTCTACGCCATTGTTCTAGTATGGACTTTTGCTTACTCAGGCGTTACCCTGATCTCTATTTTGAGAGGTGGTTAAATGGACCAGGTTGCTCTTGCTACACTTATTTCCCTTGCCTTAATTATTACTGGAGTCGCTGGACTTCTGCTTCCGGCTCTTCCTGGCGCCTTCATGATATGGCTTGGTATTGTTGCCTTTGGTTTTCTGACACCAGATATTCACTGGTCAATGAGCTTTTATATCGCTCAGGCCCTTTTGGCGCTTTCCACCTATGCCATAGATTATTTAGCTACTGTTTGGGGCGTTAGAAAGTTTAAGGGGTCCAAGGCAGGTGCCATTGGTGCAGTTATAGGAATGCTTCTTGTCTTTGTAGCAGGCCCACCGGGTTTAATTATTGGTCCGTTTCTTGGGGCTATCGCAGGCGAGCTCTTGGCGGGCGGAGAGCTTCGTCAGGCGCTAACATCTGGTTTTGGTTCCTTTATAGGTTTTATAGTAGCTACATTTTTACGCCTTCTCATCTGTGGCGTAATGATAAGTTGGTTCCTTTACAAGGTTGTCTCTTCTCTCTCAATAAATTTGCCATTTTGATCTCTCGTGTCTCAAATAAGAAATTTTGCCTCAAAGGGCAACTTTAATGGCTCGTCTTTAATTACCGATAAAAAAATTGAATCTATTTTTTCAAAAGCTAAACGAGAAAGGAGAACCTTTGTGGATGCGAAAATAATTAATCCATTCCTGGAGGCCGCCATGAATGTGTTAAAGACTATGGCCATGGTGGAGGCAAAACCAGGTAAGCCATTCATCAAAAAGAATTCGACTGCAATGGGGGATGTGTCTGGAATCATTGGAATAACTGGTGATGCCCAGGGTTCCATGTCGTTGTCCTTCGATTCTCCTTGTATATGTGCTATTGTGACAAATCTGTTTGGTATGGCAGTATCCGAGATAAATGATGAGGTAAAGGATGCAGTTGGCGAGATGACCAACATGATATGTGGAGATGCAAGACGCCGTCTTGAGGGTGTCGGTGTATCACTTCAAGCAGGAACTCCAACTGTAGTTGCTGGCCAGAACCATTCCATAAGACATATCCATACTGGCCCTTGTTTGGCAGTGCCTTTTGAGACACCTGATGGAAAGTTCGTTGTTGAGGTGGCCTTTAACGACTAGTAATAGAGTTCAGGATGGTGCCTCTAAAAATGTTTCCAGAAAAATCGGGCAGTTTTTGATTAGAGTTTGTGGGAACCTCGAAAAATCTTGTTTTACGGCCTAGAAGTCTTTGGAAACCATATAAAATAGCAATGGACAATATCCCAATTTAGATTGAACAGTTCCTTTAATGCCGCAAAGGTGGAGAACAAGATTTTTCGAGGTTCCCTATGGTTAAACCTAAAAACCTCATGAATGACAGCCTGTCGAGAATTTGTGCCTCAGTTGCATCATCAGAAAGATTATACAGGGATTGCAATATCAGGATCTTAAACATGAGAACCACATCAAAAGGCTTCCTGCCTTTGACTTTCTTTTCTTATTCCTGATTTGCTTCAAAACAGGCCTGAACAACTCCCAGTCAACAAGTTCATTAAGCCTCTTCACGGGATCGCCGTTGCTGTCTATCTTTCTCATCCGAAATTCTAAGTCAAACAGGCCCTTCATCTGCATAAGTCTCCTCACTATTTGCTATTATTTTTATTTCAGTGAGTTATTATACAATTGCCCGATTTTTCTTAACTATTTTTAGGGGTGCCTTTCCTTTCTAATAATAAGGACAAAACAGAAAAAGGGATTGCAGCAGTGACCGCAATTCCTTTTTCTGTTTTATTGCATGGTGCCCCCGGCACGATTCGAACGTGCGACACCAGGATTAGGAATCCTGTGCTCTATCCC
>CAZNKP010000041.1:0-43645 GCA_964573805.1 uncultured Desulfobacterales bacterium
GAGCCGGATCCCTTCAAGGCGGCAGAGATGATAGACGAGCGCATAAGGCAGAAGAGAAAGGCCCTGGGGCTTGCCCCCTGACAGGACAGGATGGCCCCAAATGCATCACCGGGCCGGAAGGCCTTGGAAAGAGGCCCTTTCTCTTTCGGAAAATTGTTGTATGAGCGCCATCTGACACCCTACCTGCACAAGCTTTGTTCTTTTATTAATCAAAAAGCTCTAGTTCCTTGTCTATTTTTTCTGCTAGGTCTAGTTCAAAGAGTGATATGGTTGGCAAGAACCAGGTAAGCAGGAATCGAGGGTCACCATCCTTGTTCTTGCCAAAAAAGGAAAGGGATATTCTTCCAAAACCAGTATCTTTCTCTATCTTTTTGGCATCTTTCAAAAATTTTTTACAAAAGGCTGGAAGCTTATCATAAGGGACTGGTTTACCCTCTTGGCCCCTTTGTTTTCTGAGTTCTGCGGCAGTGCCAAGACTTCTTAGGGCCTCAATTATATTCCAACACTTGTGTTTCTTCAAAAATGCCAACAGGATAGATCCCGCTGGTATCCTTAAGATTTCTATATTGTCTTGTCCTTCCCTGAGATCAGACACAAGATATGCTTTGCCTTGATCCATCTCTATTCTGGCAAATACCTTTTTGTTTTTAGGCATGGAGTTGAATAGCTCTTGTATCTCAAAAGATCCAGTATCTTGTTGTCTGCTGTTCTTTTTGCCAGATGCTGTGGCAAAAAAGGTCTTTTTGCCATCTTTTTTTCCAAATACAAGATCAAAACCCCATCTTTTCAGGGATGAAAGGTTGAACTCCCTTTCTTTTTCAGGTTTGCCTAGGGTCTCAAATACCAAGGTGTTATTTACTTGAAGCTCTCGTAGCTGACTGACCTTCATTTGTCTTACCCCCATTTTTTGATTTTTTTTATTAGAACTCGAAAAGAGATTTTAACCTAAGCATGTCTCTCAAGTTGTCCAGTATTTCTTCTATGATTTTTTATAAATGAATGAACAATTTTTCATTTTTTGATGTTTTAATTCATTGAAATATTTGCAATTTTCAAAAAAATGGCCAATGCCCCCTTGACTTTTTTGTAAGTGACACAAAGTTTTACACATACAAAATTGTCAATTTTTGATATTAAAATTTACAAAAAAGAAAAAGGAGGAGTTTTTTCTTATGAAGGAATCAGAAGGAATCGAAAGCAAAGGATTTGCCTGGGGTGATATAGAAAAAAATTGGAAATGGCATCTGCTCTTGGGGTTCTTTTTTATAGTAACTGGGACTATTGGACTTGTGTTAACACCTCTTGCCACCCTTTCGTCTATTTTGCTCTTTGCATCTTTTATGTTGGCTGGAGGAATACTTCAGCTTGTAGAGGCCCTGAAGGCTGCAAAAGGTTGGAAGAGCAGGTTACCTCACATTATTGGGGGGGGGCTATACATTGCTGGAGGTTTTGTATCCATATGGAATCCGGTAGCTGCTTCTCTGGCCTTGACGCTTATTTTGGCCGCCTCTATTTTTGCAGTGGGTGTGTTCAGGATAATCGTGGCATTTCAGCATAGAAGAGAGCTGTCTGACTGGGGTATTCTTCTTGTTAGTGGTCTTGCCTCTGTGGCCATAGCTATACTTATAGCAATAGCTTGGCCTTATTCTGCTCTATGGACTTTGGGGTTATTTATTTCCATAGACCTGATTTTTAATGGTTGGAGTCATGTAGTTGTGGCTATAGCTGCAAAGAAAAAGGCCATGGAAACAGCAAAATTTGCAAAAGAAGATAGTGTGGTAGAAGGCGCTTCAGCCTAAGAATTCCCAAAAAAATAAAAAAGTAAGGAGGAATTTTTAATGATGTATCTTAGGAAGGTAAAGAAGGTTAGCCAAGTGATTGTGTTGCCTGTCGTTTTGGCATTTTTCATGGCTGTATCTTTGGCCACATCGGTCTTTTGTGGAGAAAAGGTTACTAAGGTCCAGGAACAGACAAAGCTTAGGACCTCGGCTCAAGTTTCCAAGGGGGCTGTTGAAAAGGAGAAGAAAAAGGCAGAGCATATCAAAGAAGAACTTAATAAAAAGGCGGTTAAGGCCGTAGCAGACACCTACAAGGTGCTTGATCTTCTTGAGCAGCAAAAGACAAAGGAGGCCTTAGGCCTTCTAAAAAAGGTAATAGGCGAGTTGGAGGTGATACTTGCAGCTAATAAGGAAGCCTCTCTTATCCCAATAAATAGTTATACGATTGTAGTAGATACGCCACTCAGCCCGGAGGACATCGCCAAAAAGATAAACGAGGTTAAAAAGATGCTTAGCCAGGGGGATGTGCAGGGAGCAAGGTTGCTTTTAGATACCTTGCAAAGCGAGATAGATATAGTAATAGAAAACCTTCCTCTTGGAACTTATCCTGATGCTATGAAGCTCGCCTCCAAGTATATCATTGATGGCAAGATAAACGAGGCCAAAAGCGTTCTCTCTATTGCCCTCAACTCAATGGTTGTCAAGAAAATAGTTGTGCCGATTCCACTTGTAAGGGCTGCAGATCTCATAGAGGAGGCTTCAAGGACCGCAAAGAGTAACAAGGAACAGGCCCTCAAGTACTTGAACGAGGCTAAAAAACAGCTGCAAATAGCAAAGGTCCTAGGTTATGGAAAGGATGATCCTTCGGTATATAAAGATTTACAGTCTAGAATTGATGCTATAAAGAAGGAAATAAAAGGTAAAAATAAGGCTGCACAGATGTTTGATGAGTTGCTTAAAAAATTGAAGGAGTTTAAGAAAAGGTTGATGTCTTCTTAAATCTCCATTTCTGAGCTAATGCCTATGATACCCGCAGGTACATACAGGCCTGCGGGTTTTTTTGTGTTTTAAAAGATTTATCATTGTGATGCCTCCCTTCCTTTTGTTAAAAATAGACTATGATGGCTAATGGTTTAGAAGAAAATGAAAGAGGCCTTATTCATATAGGCTTAGTGATTGATGCAGAAGACAAAGTTGTATATCCTTGGGCAAATTGGCTTACAAAGGTCCTGTGCCAAGAATTAGAAGAGACCTTTCCTGATTTTCTTTGGCGTTTTTCCCTGTTGGAAAGACAGGATTTCCCCAAAAATGTACCTGTTGATCCCCTGGTTTTATTAGAATTCGGATCCGACATTAAGATTGAGTACGGGTTTGATTATGTGTTGGTGCTTACAAGTCTTTCAATGAAGTCGCGGTTCAATCAAGGCATAAATGCTGTTCCCTCCAACATGTTGGAAACGGCAGTGATAACTGTTTGTCGGATTTTGGAATTGAAGGAACGGAAGAGACAGGAGAAGGCCTTATTGGGGCTTGTGCGTCATTGCCTTGGCCACCTGTGGGGTCTTGAACATCAAGACAAGAGCGTTATGAAGCCCAAAAAGTTCTGGACAGGAGAGCCACCTCTTGAATGGACTCGGGAGGAAAAGGTAGAAATACTGCATCATCTTAAAAAGGTAGCAGATCCAAGGGTAGAGGAAAAGGCAGACATTTCAAGCAGTTGGAGGTTTTATTTAAAGGTCCTAAACCAAGAGGGTAGGGCTATCTTTAAAGATATTGTTTTATCTCGTTTTTTGTTAATGTTGTTTCATCTTGGTCGTTTTACCGCTGCGACAGTAGTATCTATAATTTTTCTTTTTTTAAGTGCAGAAGCATGGGAAATGGGGGCAGCTGTCAAGTCTGGATGGCTTAATCTGGTATTAGTCGGTGTGATTTTTATTGCGACATTATCAATATATTTTGGCCAGAATCTTCATGCTATTGGACGAAGTGACAAAATGAAAGAACAAGCGGTACGCTCCAGGGTGGTGCTTTTGGGGACGTTATTTGTAGGAATAGTCTCATTTTGGATAAATCTTTTCATTATTTCTTATCTTATTATAAATATCCTTCCAGAAGGAGTGCTTGCAGGCTGGGCAGGAATCGATCAGGCCAGGTTGCCAGCCTTTCATTTTTCAAAGCTTATGGCCACCTTTGGCGTATTGGCCTCGGCAGTGGGTGGCAATCTTGAGGAGGAACAAGATATAAAGGCATTGTTGGTTTACACGGAGGAAACCTGATTTCATGAGACGGGTGGTAGCTAACTACTTCAGAAGTGAATGGCGCGGGATATTTCATAAGTTTTTATCTGGTTTTCTTATTACCTTGATATTTACGAGTTCTATTTGTCTTGTCCTTACAACCGAACCATCAATAGAACAAAGATATGGTCATATTCTTTGGCTTTACGAAGGATTTGCCAGCCTTGTTTTTATGGTGGAATATATTCTTAGATTTTGGAGCTGTCCCGAAGGCTATAGGCGCCAAGGGGCCTTCAAGTGCAGATTGCGTTACATTACCTCATTTATGGGATTTGTAGACCTGTTTTCCTTTCTGCCTTTTTTTCTTATGGTCTTAGGCTGGAGCCAAACCCCCCAGCTCATGCTGGTGCAACTTTTGCGGTTGCTCAAGTTGACACGCTATTCTGTAGCCTTTGATCTGTTAGCAGATGTCCTTAGGGACGAGGCCGAGTCCCTGCTTGTTTCAGTGATGCTCATGTTTATAATACTCGTATTTGCATCGGTAGGAATTTTTATTTTTGAGCACAATGTTCAGCCAGGGGCTTTCGGATCAATACCAAAGGCCATGTGGTGGGCAATAGTTACATTGACTACGGTTGGATATGGTGATGTCACTCCTGTTACCGTTCAGGGCAAGATTTTTGCAACTTTTATAACTATTGCAGGAGTAGGCCTTGTCTCTCTCCCTGCCGGTATCATTGCCTCTGGATTCACCGAGCAGCTTCGTTTGAGAAGGGAAAAGTTCGAGCTTGAGGTGGAGCAGATGATACATGACGATGGCAGGCTTACTAAAGAAGAAATGGGTGTGTTGGAAGAAGACAGGCAAAAGTTAGGCCTTACTAAGGATAATGCCCAACTCATTATTGATCAGGTGACAGCAAGGGAGCTGAGAAAGAAAAAGGCAGATAAAAAAATTGCAGGTTTCTCTTGGCAGGAAGACAATTATGAAAAAGATGTGTGACGATTTTGGCAAGGCCCTTTCAGTCAATAGCCTTAGTCATTATCCGAAAAGGCTTTTGTCAGAAGGCAGGGATTTCATTAACAGATTGCTTGCAAGCGTTGACACTCCTCATGATCTAATTTCACCAGACCTCAAAGGGATTTTGGAGAAGGTCCTGCCCTTGAGTGCATTTTTACGCCATCTCTTGACAAGAAAAGACTTCTATCTCTTTGAGCTTTCAAAAGATGCCTTTTGGAATCGTCCCATTTCTCAAAACCGTCTCCACGATCTTGCCACAACATTTCTAGATAACGCCCGTAAAGAAGCCCTATTTGCTGAAAGGCTTAGGATTTTCAGAAACCTGCTGATGCTCAGGATTGCTATTCGTGATATGGGAGGATTGGCAGGTTTTTGCCAAACTTGTGCTGAGTTATCTGATTTGGCCATGGTGTGTCTTGATAAGGCTATTGATTTTCTTGAAGAGATCATGCTCCCTGAATATGGCTATCCAACAGATTCAAAAGGCAAAAAGTTAAGGCTGATTGTCATTGGTATGGGTAAGTTGGGTGCTAGAGAGCTTAACTTTTCGTCCGATATAGACATCATCTTTTCCTTCGGAGGTCCAGGCAAGACTGTTAAAGGGAAAAGGAGCATCTCCAATGAAGAATATTTTGTAATCCAGGCAAGGAAACTTATACGGCTTTTGTCCCAAAGCACACCAGAAGGGTTCGTGTTTCGTGTTGATACAAGGCTTAGACCCTTTGGAGAGTCTGGCCCTCTTGTTATGAGTTGCGAGGCGATGGCTGAGTACTACGAGACCCATGGCCGTCAGTGGGAACGATACGCCCTTGTAAAGGCAAGTCCTGTTGCTGGAGATCTTAAAAGTGGTAAGAGCCTGTTAAGCATGCTTCGTCCCTTTGTCTATCGCAAGTACATAGATTATTCCACGATTGAGGCTCTAAAGGCCATGAAGTCCATGATTCTTGCCGAGCAAGCTGGAAAGGCGGGGCCAGACAACGTAAAGCTTGGGCCAGGAGGGATAAGGGATATAGAGTTTATTGTGCAGACCTTTCAGCTTATAAAAGGTGGCAGAATCAAGTCTCTTCAGACCCCATCATTGTTGGGGGCTTTAAAGGTCATTGAGGAACTGTCTTTGTTGGATAGTGATACATGCACTAAGCTTGCCCGTTCCTATGTGTTTTTGAGGACAACAGAGAACAGGCTTCAGGAGTATGCTGATATGCAGGTCCAGTGCCTGCCGAGAGATGAAGAGAGACGTTCTGTTCTTGCAGTTTCTATGGGCTTTACAGATTGGCGGGTCTTTATCCAGCAATATCGTATGCATACAAAAGAAGCGGAGGGGGTTTTTAAGGGGCTGTTTCAGGAAAAGGAAACAGGGACTGGTTTGGAGGATAAAGAAGATCACGATAGGGTTATGTTGGAGGCCGTATTTGTATGGACGACCCCGGAAGACAAAAAGGTCATCGATATATTGAGATCGTGGGGTTTTAGCTCTCCAGATAATATTGCCACACTGATTAGAAATTTTAAGGATTCAAGGAAGGTGCGATCTCTTTCTGGTCAGGTGCAGCAGTTGCTCGACACCCTTATCCCTAAGTTACTTGTTGCCACGGCCAATACTCATGACCCTGATAAGGCGTTTAAGGAAGCTCTCGCCATTTTTGAGGCGGTATTAAAAAGAAGTATTTATCTTGTGCTGTTAAATCAGAATCCATCGGCCCTTGAACATTTGGTTTATCTTTGTGGAAAAAGTAGACTGGTTTCACAGCTTATCAGGCGCCAACCTATACTTCTTGACGAGTTGGTTAGTGCCGACTCTCTTTTTAAGAGTTTTAGCAAAGGCGATTTCAAAAGACTTTTATCTGCCACTATTGCTGCTCTTTCCAGAAAGGATTTAGAGCATTGGCTTGATGAATTGAGGCGTTTTAAAAAGGCCAATATTTTACGGATAGCGGCAAGTCAGTTGAAGGCTATAATCCCTATGGATAGGGTTGGCATAGAGCTTTCCAATCTGGCAGAGGTTTTGTTGGCAGAGGTATATAAAGGGACATGGAAAGATATGTATCAGAAGGCGCCTCTATTTATTCAAGGCCAGAGGGCCATGAATGACAGCGGTCTTGGTATCATTGCTTATGGAAAGCTTGGTAGTCAAGAGATGACCTATTCATCGGATCTGGATCTAGTTTTTTTATACGCTCCAGATAGATTTGGAGAACTTGGTACAGGAGAAAGAGGACAGCTTGGCTATTTCTATTCCCGGCTTATCCAACGTCTTATCTTTTTTCTTTCAACGCGAACGTCCCAGGGCATCCTATATGAAATAGACACAAGATTGAGGCCAAATGGTTCCCAGGGGGTGCTCGTTAGCACATTAAGGACCTTTGAGGAATATCAGAATGAAAAGGCCTGGACATGGGAGCATCAGGCCCTTATCAAAGCAAGGTTCATATGCGGCGACTCTAAATGCGGTCAGCACTTTGAGGAAATCAGGAAGTCAGTGCTTACTAAAAAACGTGACGACATTCGTTTAAAGACCGATATCTTGTATATGCGAAACAAAATATTAGGTAGTTATCCACAGAAGAAAGGACAGTTTCATCTAAAACGGTCTCCTGGAGCCCTTGTGGATATAGAATTTATTGTGCAGTTTTTGGTATTAAGATATGCGCATAGTGAACCTGACTTGGTAAAATACAGAAGAACCAAAAAACTGATTCAGGTTCTGGCAAGCTATGGCCTCCTTTCGAGACCGGATGCCTACAGGCTTGCTTTGGCCTTCGAACGTTATCAGGAACGGTTAAGTTTAAAGGCACTTGATCTTGAAGAGCCAGTTGTCCCTTTAGAAGAGCTTGACGAGATACGAGAAGGAGTATTAGAGACCTGGAATCGGATCTTTTCTTAAAAAACTTAGCATAGGGAGATATCTTTGTATTTGAACAACAGATGGATAGAGGTAGCGTTTATTGTCCTTATTCTTTGCGTGGCTTTTTTTGCCAGGATAGAAGATTTAAGGGATTGGAAGGGGCAACCTGACAGGGCCTTTTTCAAGTCAGAGCCCCTGCTTACCACCTTTGATGGCTACTATTATCTGACCCTTGCCAGGGATCTTGCAGAAGGTACTTACAGGTCTATTGATGAGAAAAGGGCGGTGCCAGATTGTCCTCCAAGGCCTCAACCCCCTCCACTTCTCTCTTCTATAGCCTTTAGTATCTATAAAATCACAGGGGCATCATTTAACTGGATAGGGGCTATAACCCCTGCAGTGCTTGGCCTTGTTCTTTTCTTTCCTGTATACGGCATAGGACGTTATTACGGTGGGCCGCTGATGGGATGTGTTGCTGGCCTTTTTTCTCTCATGTCTTTTTATTATGTCTACAGAAGCAGTCTTGGCTGGTTTGATACAGATTGCATGAATGTTACCTTTGCCATGTCTGCTGTATTTTTTGCCCTGAAGTTTGGTGAAATAAAGACCCGCACTCGTTATCTCTGGTTTTTGGGAGCCCTTATAAACTACCTTTTTTTTATGTGGTGGTGGGACCAAACTCCCCAAGTGGCCACAGTTATTGCCCTGTTGCCAATGGCTGTGGCCATAGTACTTTTTTACAGGCCTGAAAAGAGGGAGGGAAGTATATTTTTTGGCCTTTTGGTTTTGGCTGGAATGGCAATGTTTTTTTTGAAAGGATTAGCACTTCCAATAAAGTCAGTGCAACAGATAGCCACTATATATAAATACATATCCAAGGAGGTTGCTGGAGATTTTCCAAATATAGGTGTTTCCATTTCTGAACAGGCTGTTCCAAGGCTTGGAGAGATAATAGCAAAGACAACCGACAGCATTTTGGCTTTCTCGACAGGTTTTGTTGGGCTTTTGTTTATTTTTTACCGTTACAGGATGAGGGCTTTGTATCTGGCAGTACCCCTGATACTTAGTGGCCTTTCATTTCTTTTTGCTAAAAGGTTTATGATATTTCTTGCCCCAACCTTGGCTCTTGGCATAGGTTGTATCATCTTTGAGGCCTATAATTTTTTAAAAAACAGACAGGTTCTTGCAATAGGCAGGCTGGCAATCGTATCCCTGCTCCTAGGGGTCCTTATCTATCCTTCAGTTCAAAGGGATTTTGTAAAGACTTTTTGGCCCAAGGAGCCCCCCTTTCTTATAAATGGTATGGTTGAGGCATCTAAAAAGACACCGGTAAATTCTGTGATATGGGCCTGGTGGGATCATGGCTATCCCATGATTTACTGGTCTAAGAGGGCAACGATTAACGACGGTCAAGTGCATGGCGGAGAAAGATCGGTATTCAATGGTATCCCCTACGCTACATCTAGTGAGAGGCTTGCCGCAAACCTTATGAATTTTTTTGTTCACAGGGGTATAAATAAAGGTACTCATCTCGTCTATCATGCCCTTGGAGACAATGCAACCAAAGGATTCCGGTTCATCAAAGAGGTTTTGGCAGCAGGTCCAGTTAATGCGGAAAGGATTGTAGCCTCTGCCGGACTAAGACCCCAGGGCAAGATTGTGACAGTGGAAGACTGGCTGCATTTCTTTTTCCCCGGGCAGACTCGGCCAATATTTTTATTTACAGACTGGAGGCTTACAGTAACCAATTACTGGTGGTTTTGGCTTGGCACTTGGGATCCAGGCGTTCACAATGGTGTGCACCCCACTTACGTGCCTTTTTACAATACAAAGGTAGAGGGGAATATCGTTACAGCTATTCAAAGTAACGGACATCCGCTCAAGGCTGATATCCAAAAGGGCTTGGCCTACTTGGATGGACGAACGGTACCTCTCAAGGCATTTTATGTTCGATATAAAGACAAGATCGAAAAAAAGACTTTTCCAGTTTTCAGAGGCTATCATCTGGAGATTATGCCAGGTGGTTACTCTGCATTAATGAGTCCAAATATAGCAGAGTCTGTATTTAACAAGCTCTTTTTGAGGCATCAGTTCCAAGAAGCCTATTTTGAGCCTGTAGAGCTAAAGACCCCATTTTTTCAGATCTGGAAGGTAAAGGCAGACAACTATGAATAGCCACTTGAGCAGAATATGGCAGACAGTTTCTTGTGATTTTCATATTTGGCTTTAATACTGGAGATGGCCTCTTCCAAATGTGGAGAGCGGATACCGTGTGAAAGGGATATCTCTGCTTCCCAATATGCCGCCATTTCATCTGCTATCTTTACAACACAGCCATCGACTGGTGAAAGCTCATCCTTGTTCATGTGCTCTTTAATTTCTTGTACGACCTTGCATCTACCGCCTTCCATTATCCTGTTGTTGAATTGGTTTTCTAAAAAGTAGATTAGTTCCTTTTGCCAAGAGCTAGGCAGTAGAGGTAGTATCTTTTCCTCGAGTTTTTTCTTTTCATACTCCAGTATGACCTTATCAAGACCCGCAACTTTTCGTTTTACTGGTGATATTATGTCTCTGGTATAGACTTCTGGCAGGTCGTGGAATAGGGCCGAAAAAAAGTTGTTATATAATCGTTTCCTGCACGGTTTTTTGGTGCATATTGGTGTAAGGAGATAGGAAAAGATTGCCACCACAAGCATATGCCCCAAAACCGTGGTCTGAGGTATTCTAGGGGTCTTGGACCATCTTTTTTGAAACCTGAGTTGGCTAATAAGGTCAACAAAATGGTGGGATTTGCCACCAAGAAGTATTTTTTGCACCCCTGCCAGTTCATAGTAGTCTTCGATCTTGTCTTCTATCTCTCTTTTGGTTTCCTGAATTCCATACATTTTAGGGAAGGCATTGTAGACAAGTTCGAATTCCCATTTGGTAGCAAGATAGTGGGCAGCGCTCAGGATGCGCTTTTCTGTTCCGGCATAGCTTGGGTCTTCAAGATAGGTCTTCATTTCATCCAACATCGGACGGCCAGTGGAGAGGCTGTTTATAGTTGACAACTCTGCCTTTACCTGTTCGATAACGTAACGGTTGAGTTGTCTTCCTGCCTTTTTCATAAGATAATGGAAGACAGGAGGCTTAATGTCGGTGAGGACCACTCTTTGCAGAAGTTCAAAAAATCCTCCTTCTATCAAAAGCAACCAGTCTATTTTTTGAATCTGTTCCTGGAATCTCGCGAGCATGTAGGCAATGAGCATTTTATGTGCCTGCTTGTCCAGCTCTGTCAACTCAACAGGGCGCACATGGTCGTTCCATCTCTGGATGCTTGCTGCTTCGAAAATTCTTATTATTAATTCAGTGGCTATCATAGAGTCATCCTCCATCTTGACATAAAATATAATTCTTGTTATCTGACAAATCCATTGTTTGTTGAATTGAGATTTTAAAAGATTTTAAAGGCGCGTAGCTCAGGGGGAGAGCGCTACCTTGACGCGGTAGAAGTCGGCGGTTCGATCCCGCCCGCGCCTACCAATGACCTTAATTTTGTTCTTGGGAGTTTTTGGCTGATATTACCCCAGGGAAAGACTGTTTTTTTATAAACGTTTACTTTGTCCCATAAAATTTGTAAGAAAGAGGCATCTGCAGGATCAATAACATTGATCCAGATGCCTCTTTTTGTTTTCATGGCATCATAAATTTTCGTAAGGCGAGGACATCGGGGCAAATGATCAAGATTACATTAGATGATGGTCAAACAATAGAAGTGGAAGAAGGCAAGAGTGCAGGCGAGGTTTTATCTAAAGGTCTTAGCAAAAAACAGAGAAAGAGGCTAATTCTGGCTAAGGTTAATGGGGAATTAAAGGACCTGCGTTACAAGTTGGAGGCAGACTGTACACTGAGTCCAGTGTTTATAGGTGATGAGGAAGCCCTGGAAGTGCTTCGCCACTCTGCTGCCCACTTAATGGCCCAGGCAGTAAAGTATTTGTATCCAAATGTACAGGTTGCAATTGGGCCTGCTATAGGGCAGGGATTTTACTATGATTTCAACACGTCAGAACCTTTTTCTCCAGAGGATCTTTCAAAGATAGAAAAGAAGATGAAGGAGTTTTCCAAAAAGGCCATCCCGATCGAAAGGATGGAGATGGATATTGACAAGGCCATTTCTTTTTTTCAGCAAAGAAATGAACCATATAAGGTTGAACTTTTAAAAGACTTGAAAGAGCAGGGGGAAAAGGAGGTTTCTCTTTATAAACAGGGTGATTTTATCGACTTGTGTCGAGGCCCTCATCTTCCAGATACAGGAAAGATCCCTGCCTTTAAACTTCTAAGCGTTGCAGGAGCATTCTGGAGGGGTGACGAGACCAGGGAGATGCTTCAGAGGATTTATGGAACAGCCTTTTTTGATAAAGATGAGCTAAAGAAACATCTTGAGCGTATTCAGGAGGCAAGGAGAAGGGATCATAGGAAAATTGGCAAGGAGCTCGAGCTTTTCTCTATCGAAGAATCTGTTGGGCCTGGACTCATTCTTTGGCATCCCAAGGGGGCACTTGTTAGGAAAATTATGGAAGATTTTTGGCGGGATGAGCATCTGAAAAGGGGTTACAGTCTGCTTTTTACGCCGCATATTGCCAAGAGAGACCTTTGGAAAACAAGCGGGCATTTGGATTTTTATGCTGAAAACATGTATGCGCCTATGCGGATAGATGATGTGGAATATCAAATAAAGCCGATGAACTGCCCTTTTCACATTGCTATCTACAATTTCAGAAAACGCAGTTACAGAGAGCTGCCTCTTAGATGGTGCGAGCTTGGTACGGTTTATCGTTACGAACGTACAGGTACTCTGCACGGTCTAATGAGGGTTCGTGGTTTTACTCAGGACGATGCCCATATCTTTTGTATGCCAGAACAGCTTGATGCTGAAATTATAGAGATTCTGGACATGACCCTCTATATGCTTCAGGTATTTGGTTTCCAAAAATATGATATATATCTTTCTACAAGGCCTGAAAAATATGTTGGAAGCGATGAGCATTGGGAGCTTGCCACAAATGCCCTTCGGCAGGCTCTTGAGTCAAAGGGTCTAGATTACGAGATAGATCCGGGAGAAGGAGTGTTTTACGGCCCTAAGATAGACATAAAGATAAAGGATTGTCTAGATAGGTCATGGCAATGTTCAACAATCCAGGTGGACTTCAATCTGCCTGAAAGGTTTGAAGTGACCTATACGGGAGAGGATGGCCAAAAACATGTGCCTATTATGGTGCATCGGGCCCTTCTTGGCTCTTTAGAACGTTTTTTTGGTGTGCTTATCGAGCATTATGCGGGTGCCTTCCCTATTTGGCTCTCTCCTGTTCAAGTTCGAGTCCTGACCATTACGGACAGACAGGATCAGTGGGCCAAAGAAGTTTTTGAATTTTTAAGGGCAAATGATATAAGGGCCGACATGGATCTTAGGAATGAAAAACTTGGTAAAAAGGTCAGAGAGGCCCAGTTGGAAAAGATTCCATTTATGTTAGTTTTGGGAGACCAAGAGGTGGCTGACAAGACAGTCAGCCCAAGGACACGGAGAGGAGAGACTATGGAGGCCATGTCTGTTGAGAAGTTTGTAGAGTTTCTCAAAAGGCAGGCACAGGAAGAGAAAATGGGAGGTGTCACATCACCAGGGAACAGCAAGCAAGGGTAAATAGGGGTATAAGGGCGTCAGAGGTCCGTCTTGTTGATGAAAACGGTCAACAGGTAGGGATAGTTACTCTGGAAGAGGCTTTGGAGCGGGCAAATGAGGTCGGCCTTGATCTTGTGGAGGTCGCTCCTAACGCAAAGCCACCTGTGTGCCGGCTTATGGATTATGGCAAGTACCGTTATGAGCAAAGCAAAAAGGCCCAGGAGGCCAAAAAACGCCAGACGGTTATACAGGTCAAGGAAGTTAAGATGCGGCCTAGGACGGACGTTCACGATATGAACGTCAAAAAGAAAAAGATTGTCAAATTTCTTAATCAAGGTAACAAGGTCAAGGTAACTGTTCAGTTTAGAGGACGGGAGATAGTTCATCCTGAACTTGGAGCCGAGATGCTCAAGCGGATAGCTGAAGAAATGGCTGATATTTCGGTGGTAGAGCACATGCCTAATATGGAGGGTAGGACCTTGACCATGGTGCTTGCACCCAAGAAGACCCGCTAAGGCCCAAATTTAGGGAGAGGTTCCTGGCATATTGGCACGATTTGGTAGGCCGCCCCTGTTTATTATTTAATTTAGACGTTGACCTCGCAGTGGTTTGAGGTTAAATAATGCCGTTTGTGCTAAATCTTTATTGAAAATGGGGGCCTTTATTATGCCAAAACTGAAGACAAAAAGGGCTGCGGCTAAGCGTTTCAAGAAGACAGGAACTGGTAAGTTTGTTTTTAACAGGCCTGGTCACAGCCATATTCTTACAAAAAAGACCAGGAAGCGTAAAAGATATTTGAAAAAGGACAGGGTTGTATCAGAGGCAATGCTTGACCACGTTAAGCGTATGCTGCCTTATTCCTGATATTATCCTCACAGATAAAGATCTGTCTGATTTCTTTTTAAGTTCACCTTTTAAGGAGTATTAGAGATGCCTAGGGTTAAGAGAGGTTTTAAGGCCAGACGACGCAGGAAGAAGATACTGAAACTTGCTAAGGGTTTTCGTGGGGCCAGGAGCCGTTGTTATCGTCAAGCTAAAGACAGTGTTGAAAAGGCTCTGTGTTATGCATACAGGGACAGGCGTGCCAAGAAACGTTTATTTAGACGCCTATGGATAACCAGAATAAACGCAGCCTGTAGACTTAATGATATTTCATACAGCAAATTTATGGGAGGGCTTGCCAAGGCAAAGATCGGCGTTGATAGAAAGATCTTGGCAGATTTGGCGGTTACCCAGCCCCAGGCTTTTTCGGCCCTTGTAGAAAAGGCCAAGGCTGCTATTTAGGTTCTGGCGTAACAGGGATGGAAGACCAGCTGAGGTCAATTGAGGCCGAGGCCTTGGAGGCTGTTGAAAAGGCCCAAGACAAGGAAGCCATTGAAGGTATAAAGGTCAAGTTTCTTGGGCGCAAAGGAGTTCTCACATCCATATTAAAAGGGCTGGGCAGGCTTCCAAAGGAGGAACGCCCAAAGATTGGGAAACTTGCCAATCAGGTCAAGGCCAAGGTAGAGGGGGCCATTAGGGAGCGTTTGGAGATCCTTGAAAATAGCGTTGGCCCAAGATTAATAAAGGGTTTCGACCCGACCCTTCCCGGACGCAGGCTCCCATTAGGTCATGCTCATCCTATAACTCAGATATTGGATGAGGTGTGTTCTGTTTTTGAAAAGCTTGGCTTTTCGGCAGCCCAGGGTCCAGAGATCGAACTTGATTTTTATAATTTTGAGGCCCTGAACATTCCACCAGACCATCCGGCCAGGGATATGCAGGATACCTTTTATGTTGATGACAAGGTATTGTTGCGTACCCATACCTCGCCAATACAGGTCCGGACTATGGAGCTTATGAAACCTCCGATTAGGATCATAGCTCCAGGCAAGGTTTATAGGTGTGACTCTGACATAACCCACACTCCTATGTTTCATCAAGTAGAAGGTCTCATGGTTGATGAACAGGTAGCCTTTTCTCATTTAAAGGGAATACTCACTCACTTTGCCCAAGAAATCTTCCATAAAGATACCAAGGTGAGATTTAGGCCAAGTTTTTTCCCGTTTACGGAGCCGAGCGCAGAGATAGACATCCAGTGTGTTATGTGTAGAGGAAAGGGCTGCAGGGTATGTTCCCAAACGGGTTGGTTGGAAGTCCTTGGAGCAGGACTGGTTCATCCGCAGGTATTTCGGCATGTAGGAATAGATCCCGAAAAATATAGTGGCTTTGCATTCGGCCTTGGCATAGAAAGGATTGCCATGCTGAAATACGGTATTAATGATATCAGGCTCTTTTATGACAACGATATGAGATTTCTTAACCAATTTTAGGAAAACAGATAGATGCTTGTTCCTTCATCATGGCTTAGAGAGCTGGTTTCTATAGAAGCAGACGATTATGAGCTTGCAGAGGCCCTCACTCTTGCAGGACTTGAGGTAGAGGCGTTAGAGCCAGCCTATCCCTGGCTTCTTTTGTCTCAGGTAGCCAGGATCTCGAGGCTAGAATGGCTAGATGACCAGAGACACATTTCCTCCTGTGTTGTAGAGACGGTTTCTGGCGAGGTTCAGGTGATTTGTGGTGCGCCAAATGTAAAGGAAGGGATGCTTACAGCCTTTGTTCCTCCTGGAACGGAGATGCCGGATGGCAAGGAGGTTAAAGAGGCCGTTCTTTATGGCAGGCCCTCATCAGGTATGCTTGCTTCGGAATACGAGCTTCTGTTAGAAGGAGATCCCTCTGGTATATTTGATATATCTTCAAAGTTTCCAGAAGCCAAGATAGGCCAGAGCATCGGTGAAATTACAGGTATAGAAGATACAGTTTTTGAGATAGGAATTACCCCAAACAGACCCGATTGTTTGAGTATACTTGGTGTGGCCAGAGAGGCTGCTGCCCTTTTTGCTTCTGAGATTCGTCCGCCAGAGGTTAAGCTTGATGGCTCCATTACCCTTCATGGGGTAACTATCTCTATAAATGAGCCGAGTCTATGTACCCGATACGTTGGAGCTGCCATTGAAGGTGTGAAGGTGTCAAGCTCTCCCGGTTGGCTTGCCAGAAAACTTCTTGCATGTGGTGTTCGTCCTATAAACAATATTGTTGATATTACCAATTATGTCTTGTTGGAGCTTGGCCAGCCTCTTCATGCCTTTGATCTTGAAACCCTAGCAGGACCGGCTATCGTGGTTAGAAAGGCCAACCCCGGTGAAAAGATCGTAACCCTTGATGGTAAAGAACGGGTGCTTTCCGAAGGCATGTTGCTTATTTGTGACAAGGATAGGCCTATTGCTGTGGCAGGTGTAATGGGAGGACTTGATACAGAAGTTACGGAAAAAACAGAGAAGATTTTGATCGAGAGTGCGTGGTTTGCCCCATCTAGTATCAGGCGGACGGCCAAGGCCCTGAAGTTACCCACTGAGGCATCTTATCGGTTTGAGCGTGGAGTCGATCCTCTTGTTCAGAAGCGAGCAGCTTTAAGGGCTTGCCAGCTTATTACAGAACTGGCTGGTGGCACCTTTGCTGGGATTATAGATGAAAATCCTGTACCTTATGAACCTGTTAAAGTTGCCTATAGGCCTGAAAGGATAAATCGCCTTTTAGGCACACAAATTTCGTCTGCTGAAATGGCAAATATCTTAAAGGCCCTAGATTTTTCAGTAGAAGAGAAAGAGAATGCGAAATTTGAGACTATTCCTCCCTCCTTTAGATTAGATATAAAGGCAGAAGAAGATATCCTAGAGGAGGTGGCAAGGTGTCATGGTTTTTCTAATATTCCAACTTCTTCCCCTGTTGCTACCCTTATTGTGGAGCGTCCTGAGTCATTTAGGTTGTTTATGGGGGCGGTTAGCTCCATACTGACAAGTCAGGGTATGAGTGAGATAATCTCTTACAGTTTTATAGGTCCTGTAGAACTGGAATCCTTGGGATTATATAAAGGTGATGAAAGAAGACGGGCGGTCAGGCTTAGAAATCCCTTGGCAGAAGATCAGTCTATAATGAGGACCACCCTGGTGCCTTGTATGCTTTCTACCATTTCAAGAAATATCAGAAGAAGGAATCTTTCTCTTTCTCTTTTTGAGTTGGGGGCTGTTTTTATTGATAAGGGGCCTGGTGTTATTCCAGATGAATACCAAAGGTGCTGTATTGCCATAACAGGCAACAGATTCCCTGCCTCTTGGGCATGGCCTGAAAGGCAGGTGGATTTCTTTGATTTGAAAGGTGCGTTTGAGAATCTTATTTTAGGGCTTAACTGCGGTACTGCCCGTTTTGAGCTGTCTGACAAGCCTGAGCCTTTCTATGAAGAAGGTACTCAACTTGACGTTGTGGTGGGAGAAGCATTTATTGGCACAATGGGGCAGATAGACAGAAAGGTCTTAAAGGCCTTTGAAATCCCCCAAAATGTATTTTTGGCAGATATTTCTTTGGATGTTTTGGCAGATATTGCAACTACAAGGAAGACCTTTACCCCTCTTGATCGTTTTCCGTCTGTAGAGCGGGATCTTTCCATTATACTTGATGATTCGATCAGGGCCCAACATCTTTTAGACTTTATCAACAAAAACGCTCCTAAGGAATTGGTGTGCTTTTATCTCTTTGATGTCTATAGAGGAAAGCAGGTTCCCAAAGGTAAGAAGTCACTGGGGATACATTTCGTTTACAGGTCTAAGGATAGGACACTTTCAGAAGAAGAAGTTGAAAGGTTGCATGTTCCTCTTCAGGAATCCATTTTGATGGAATTCAAGGGCAGTCTAAGGGGCTGATTATGCAGTCAGAAAAAGGCGCCTTGACCAAGCTAGAGATTTCACAAAAGATTAGCCAGGAGCTTGGTTTTTCAGTGCGGTCTGCATCGAGGGTAGTTGATAGCCTTTTCAAGGTCATGGAAGAGGCCTTAGATAGCGGAGAAGTTGTAAAAATAGTGCGTTTTGGTACTTTTTCCCCCCTTTTAAAAAAATCTAGAAAGGGTATAAATCCTACTACAGGGCATAGTATTTTGATTCCGGCACGAAAAACAGTATCTTTCAGGCCAAGCCCTTTGTTGAAAAAGAGGGTAAATGCTCAAAAAGGACCGCAAATATTATAGGATAGGTCAAGTAAGTGAAATAGTAGGTGTTGAGCCCCATGTGTTGCGGTTCTGGGAAAGTCAGTTTAAACAAATTCAACCAAGAAGGATATCTCGCCAGCGTCTATATCGCAGTCAGGATCTAAAGGTCCTAAAAAGGATAAAAGAGCTTCTTTATAGAGAAGGTTATACAATAGCCGGAGCGAGAAAAAAGATTCAAAGGGAATTATCAACGTCGAGTTCACAAAAGACGAGAAGAAGTCAGTCGTTGCCTGATGATTTTATAGAGGAGATTAGGCAGGAGCTTTTAGAAATAAAGAGAATACTTTCGGAAAGCCACGAGTGATTCGCATGATACAGAAGTTAGATGAACAGCAGCTAAAAAGCCTTTCAAGGCTGAGAAAGAGGATCGACAAAATAGATCGTGAATTGGTTGCTCTATTACAGGAGCGGCTCAAGGTGGCGGAGGAGATAGGCAAGACAAAGGCCAAGTCCCTAGCTCAACCTTTGGATCCTGTTAGAGAGAGGGAGGTAATAAATCATATCCTCGAATATAACAAAGGTAGATTTCCGCCAGAGGGGCTGCAGGTCATTTTTAGTGAGATAATATCTGCATGCAGGAATGCCCAAAGACCTGCCAAAGTTGGATTTCTTGGACCAGAGACAACTTTTACCCATATGGCAGCTACAGAATTTTTTGGGCATGCACCTGAGTTTATTCCTGAATCCAATATCAAGGAGGTTTTCGAGGAGGTTGAGAGAAATCGCATCGATTTCGGAGTCGTACCGGTAGAGAATTCGGTTGAAGGTACCGTGGCCCTTACTCTTGATGGTCTGTGTGACTATGATATAAAGGTATGTGGAGAAATATATCTTCCCATTTCTCATGATCTGATAAATAAAAGTGGCAGGATTGATACCATAAGGCGTATTCTGTCCCATCCACATGCCCTTGCACAGTGCAGGATTTGGCTACAGAGAAATTTGCCAGCAGTGCCGACGGAAGAGGTTGTAAGCACTGCCCAGGCCGCTAGGTGGGCAGCTGTTGATCCGTCAGTGGCTGCGATAGCTAGTCCTTTGGCTGCAAGAACCTATAATCTCTATACGGTTGCAAAGAGCATAGAGGACTTTGCTGGAAATACCACCCGTTTTCTAATTCTTGGCCATGAATGTCCCAGGCCAAGTGGCCATGACAAGACATCCTTGTTGCTGAGCCTTGAGGACAGACCGGGCTCTCTTTTTAGACTGTTGGAGCCCCTGGCTCATAAGGGCATCAACCTTACTAAGATCCAATCTCGCCCTGTAAAGGACGAACCATGGCGTTACCTCTTTTATGTAGATATTGCAGGTCATATTGAGGATGAACATGTAAAGGAAGGAGTAGAGGCTATAAGAGGAGGTTGTACCTTTCTGAAATGGTTGGGTTCATATCCCGTAGGGCTTAATAGGTCATCATCAAAGTCAGTCTGACCGAATAATGGCAATTATTGACTTCCTCCCCTTGTAATAATAAGGCTCTTCAGGAGCTTGCTTTCGCTGTAAGGTTTTGAAAGGAAATAGTCCATTCCCGCTTCCAAACACATCTGTCTGTTTTTGGTGCTTGCTGTTAGGGCAATTATTGGGACACGCCCGTAGCCGTCTAAGGTACGAATTTTTTCAGTTAGCCTATAACCGTCTGTATCAGGCAGATTAATATCCATAAATATGGCATCGAATCTGCGCCTTTTGACTGCCTTAGAGGCTGCCTTGCCATTAGATGCTACAACAGGTTTAATCCCAAATTTTTTAAGTAGTTCTACTACTATCCTTTGATTGATTCTGTCATCTTCAACCACAAGCACCTTCATCCCTGCTAAATCCTCGGGAGAGATATCTAGCTGTTCTTGGAAATCATCTTCCAGCCCTATCATAGGACATGAGAGTTGGTCTGTTCCCATCTTTAACAGTCTCGCCACCTCTGCTACTATTTGTCTTCCCTTTGAAGGCGCCATTACAAAACCTACTTTGTTCCCGGAAAGATTTTCCGGCATTTTTACACTAAGATGCATCATCTTTATTGCCGGTATCTCAAAAAACAAGATAGGATACTCACCTACTTGATGAATTACGAAATTAAACGGGTCTGATTCTGTCGAGACTAAATCCCACTCTACCAAGGTTATAGCCTTTTGACTTTGTGATACGTCCTTTATCATGGCTGCCTTTGCATCTGAAAATGTTGTTGTCTGATTTACGTTAAACCCGCATCCTGAAAGCCTTCTTGAGATTAAAGATGAAGAAAAGGCATCTTTGCTAACAATGCAAGAATATGGTCTAGGATATATGGGTTCTCCCCAAGGTATGTCCAAGAGTTTTACATTCATGAAGAAAGAAAACTCAATGGAGTTGCTGAGCTTTTTTCCGATAACGAGTTCGCCATCCATTTCATCAATTAGTCTTTTGCAGATAAGAATACGTGGATTTCTAAGTGCGTCTTGCGGTTCACAGATCTCAGCCTGACACTTGTAGGCACAGATTGAAAAAACAAGTCGTTTTATTCCGTCATCGTTGTCCATTCCAACAAAGAGATGGATATCTTTTGACGCAAGTTGTCTCATGCAATAGTTACAGATTTGGGTCAATATTTGCCGGATGCGTCCTCTCGGTCCGGAAAACCACTCCAGTTTTGGTGTAAGAGATACAGCTATATGAGTTCTTTTGGCCCTACGAGGACCATCTACAGCCTCTTTTAGATCTTCCAGCAGGTCTGTAAGACCAAAGACCTGTTCGCCTGCGCTAGATCCCATATCATCCTGAGAAAGCTCTATTATGTCGTCAAGGAGTGTAAGAAGGGTATTGGCGTTCTTTTCAATAGTCTTGAAATAATGCTTAACAGATGAAGGTAGCTCCTCCTTAGAGGCTATCTCTGTCATATTGAGTATGGTATTTACAGGAGAGCGTATTTCATGATGAAGGTCAGCTATGAAGGCCAGCAGAGAAGCGGCAGGCCGTTCCTTTTTATTCATAGCTATACCTCCATCATCGGTTATTGGAGAATTGAATTGATCTGGGCCAGTTTATGTCTTGCTGCGTCAAAATCGAGATCGTCTATAAAACCATCCAGTTGAGCAAGATCCTGAGCTGGAATTAGGTCTTTTAGTCTCTTTTTGATTTCCCTCCAAATATCTTCACAATCAATATCGTTTAATTCGAGCAGTTCGTCAAGCTTGACAATGAGATTTTTTATCTCAGCATCATTGGCATGGATAATAGATGCTTCCTTTGTTTTAGTGCCATTTTGGTGGCTTGTGTATTCTTTGATGGCGAGAATATGATCTTTTATCTCAATAAGCAGTTTATTAAGCTCATCTTCTTGGTTTTGTTGGACCATGTTTTCGGCTGTATAAAAAAGCTCTCTGAGCTTGTTTAGGGCCAAGTTGGCACAGACCCCCTTTAATGTGTGGAAGAGTTGTTTGAGGTTTTTAGCTCCCTTCCCTCTTCGAATGTTAGAGACGGTTTCTATTATATCAGAGTTTTCTATGGCAAATTTCGAAACAAGCTCTAGGTAAAGATCAGGATTTGTATCAAATCTCTTTTTTGCCTCCTCCATGTCGGCCCCTGGAACAGCAGGCAAGAAGCTAGTTGCCCTTGTCTGCTTCACCTCTGTTTCATAGCTCAACTTCGAAGGATCTGCCCACTTTTTTATCGCACTAAGTACAGACTCCGGTGTTATTGGTTTCATGAGAAAATCATTCATACCGGCAGCAAAACACCTTTGCCTGTCTTCCTTAAAGACTCCAGCGGTCATGGCAACTATTGGAGTTTTGGAGATTTCTGGTAATTGTCTAAGGGCCTTTGTGGCCTCATAGCCGTCCATTTTGGGCATCTGAATATCCATAAATATTATGTCTATATCAGCAGTTGCCTTAGAGAGAGCCTCTGCACCGTTCGATGCAAACTCAATCCTTGCCCCAAATTTTTCAAGTATTTCCCTGGCAACCATCTGATTTATTTCGTTATCTTCCACAACGAGCACGTTTAGATCTTGAAATCTTATACGTTCATTTTTTGATTCCTTATCAATTTCGATTTGTTGCCTGGAAAGCATATCAAGTGCACTGACAATCCTGCCAACAGTGACGGGCTTAAAACATGGAACACAAGGAATATCACCGTGGATCTCTCTAACGCTGCCAAATGGAAGGAGAAGAATCGAAGCACTGTTTTCAGGGAGGGTCTTAACAGTAGAGATTAACTGATTGAAGGATTCTTTGTTACTATCAAGAAAAAACAAGAGAGCCTCCTTCGATGGGACAGTTGTTTTATTGTTTTGTTTGATATCTATGGCTTCTGGTTCGGGCAGATTTAATCTCTTTAAGATATTTCCAATGCTTTTTTTCAGGCTGCTGTTTTGGGTAGATATTAAGAGCCTGGACCATCCCAATTCAGCCCTTTTGAGTTCAGGGCTGCTGTAAGCCTCCCTGGATTTTTCCATTTCAACAGTGAATGTAAATGTGGTTCCTACAGATGGTTCGCTTTCAACGTTAATGGTGCCTCCCATAAGCTGGGCGATCCTTTTACAGATGGTCAATCCGAGCCCTGTTCCTCCAAAACGTCTAGTAGTGGATGAATCTGCCTGAGTGAACATGTCAAACAGGTAGTCTAGCCTGTCTTTTTCTATTCCGATACCTGTATCGGATACTTTGAAGCATAAAACAGGTGACCCTTTGTTTTCCGAAACGACTTTTACTAAAAGCACGATCTCGCCATGGTCTGTAAATTTGATCGCATTTGATACTAGATTCGTAATGAGTTGGCCGAGACGGACCGGATCTCCTATTAGTCTGTCTGGAACATTGCTTTCTATATTTATAATGAACTCCAATGATTCTTCTGCAACAAGTTCAGTAAACATATCAGCAATGTTTTCAATGACCTCCACTAAGCTGAAGTCTGTTTTTTCGAGTTCCATCTTGCCTGCTTCGATTTTTGAAAAATCCAATATGTCATTAACCAGATTCAGCAGAGCGTAGGCGGAGACCTTGATTATCTTTAGATATTCCCGTAGCTTTTCAGGCAATTCCATGTCAAGGGCAAGAGATGTTATGCCAGTAATTGCGTTCAAGGGAGTCCTTATCTCGTGGCTCATATTGGCAAGGAAGTCAGATTTGGCTTTGCTGGCCCGTTCGGCCCGTTCTTCAGCCATTCGCATTTCCTCTGCCTGTCTTTTTAATAATGCGTTTGAGCGCTCGAGCTCCCTTGTCCTTCGACGTACTTTTTCCTCAAGTGTCTTTGCAAATTCTTCTAAGCGAAGATTGGCCTCTTCCAGCTTTCTAGTATATTCTGCTTGTATGGCATCCTTTTCTTTTTGAAGCAGGCTTAACCTGTCGCTAAGGGCCATGGAAAGGAGGATGACCTCCCAGGCCGAACCCATCTGTATTCCCCACACTGTAATGAAATTGTTTGGTAAAAGGCCAAAAGACTTGAGGGCATAAATAGCTGCCCCTGCCATTGATACAGACCATGCTGAGGCATAATATCTAGCAGGACGATACCCTCTAAAAAAGCACAAAAATCCTGCCAGAATGTGTACCACTACAGTCATGGTTACCAGGGTGGCGGCCTTGATACTAATCTCATAAGGCACCAGGAGGCACATGGCTGCACAGATGAGGGAAAGGATCATAAATGCTGATAGTATTTTGTCTAGAAATGGTGCATAACTTTTGGCATTAATGATTTGTTTTGTAAATATGGTGCCGAACATATAGGCCACAAATATGAAAAACGGAAGGCTTTCGTTGGCCCAATAGGTGTTGTTTGGCCATAGATATTTAAAGGCAACTCCTGTGAGATCTAACTGAAAGAGGAAATAAAATATAACGAAGAGCACATAATAAAGATATACAGACTCTCTAATTGTAAAAAACAGTATGAGATTATAGGCAAGCATGGCAAAGAGAATGCCAAAATAGATACCAAGGGCCATTTCCTCGTTTTCTATTTTATCCATAAAGCCTGCCTGGCTATATAGTCGGGCTGGAAGATTGAGAGAGCTTGAGGTATTTACCTGCAGATAATAGGTTTTGGTTGACTTAGGAGGCAAATCAAGGACAAACACAAAGTTTCTATATTTTATAGGCCTCTGGAAGAAACTTTGTCTGTCTCCTTCCTTAAAGACTTGGAAGCTCCCTTTCCCGTCGGGTGCGTAAAGATTTATGTAGTCAAGAAGTGGATATTCTATTTCTAAAAAGCGTGTTACAGAATGGCCGGCATTATTGCGCAGAGAAAATCTAAACCAGAAAGTAGAAGAAGTAAAACCAAAGCCCGGTGATGTTCTGCTGCAACTTTTAAAATTTTCTGCAAAGGCAGGATTTGCCACCTGTTTAATGTCAAGCCTGCTTTGGGGATCTTCAAAATACTCTATGTAAGGACCAAGAAAGATTTGTTGCCGACACGATACATCAACGATCCGTTCGGTTAATTTAGTTCCTTGGGCAACTTCCGCAGTAGTTAAAATAAATAAAAGGCTTAATATCTTAATCCATGAGGGTTTGATGGTAAAAGAACCAAAAATTTTGAGGTTATCCCTCTTTTTCGTCATATGGAACGGTCCAATTTTATTGGTTTTGTCCCGCCAAAGACAGATTCACCTGGCTCCACGACCCCTTCTGGCATATCGGGTACCTCTTCTCCTCCAAGCAGGTATCCTCCATCAAGGATTATTCTAGAGCCGGTCATAAAAGGAGACTGAAACAGCAAAAATTCTACAGCTCTTGAAAGGTCTTTCATGTTTCCTGTCCGAGAAAGAAGCGTATGATCCAGTATCGCCTGTTTTTGTTTGTCTGATAAGACATTCCAGCCCCGTGTGCTTGGTCCATGCCTGGTCTCGAAAAAACCCAGCATCAGTTCATTTACCCTGATGTTTGGTGCTCCTATCTTGGCCCATTGTTCTGTCATAAGGCCGATTGCCCTGTTTGACATGCTGTAACAGTCGTTAAAGACAAGTCCAGCAGGCCCGCTTCTGCCAGTAAGGGCAGCTATGGATGTGATGTTTAAGACGCAGCCACTATCTGATTTTTTCAAAAGATCAAGGGCCTCTTCAAAGAGGTTCCACTTAGCAGTAACGGTAGTTTGGAATTCCAGATCCCACTGCTCTTTGGTATAGGTGCCATGCACTACAGGCCACCCGCCTCTTTCAATGTTGTTTATAAGAATATCTAATCTGCCAAACGTCTTCTTGGCTTTATCTATTACTTTTTGGGCCCCTTGCCTTGTACGGAGATCAGTTTGTATGGCTGTATATTCGCACCCAGCCTGCCTAAGGCATTTGTGCATAGATTCAAGGTCATCTAACCAGTCGAAGTAGGTAACAACACATCTGATTCCTCTTTTGAGCAACGTTTCGGCAATGGTTAGACCAATTCCCTTAATTGCTCCTGTAACTATTGCTACTGATGGCTCCATAGGTCTTTCCTCCTGCACAAAAGAGAAGCAAAGCCAACGGGAAAAGATAAAAGATAAATGGATTTCTTTTGAGAACCGTTAGAATTAGGTTTATACTAAAAAGACAAAAAATAAAAGCTCAAAAAGCGAGGTGAAAATGTACGCGCCAAAAGATGTGGAAAAACCTATAGTGCCTGTAAGGTTAGACTTGGACAGCACTATTTGTTTCAGTTGTGATAAGGAATTGGCCTGTTTTACCAAGTGCTGCCATAATAATTCTACCTTTCTTACACCATATGACATAATCCGGTTAAAACAGCGTCTGGGAATGGCTTCTGACGAATTCCTTTTAACCTATACCACACCTGGAAAAGTGGAGGCATCAGATTTGCCTGTACCAATGATCAAATTGGTTGAGGAAAAGAACAATGCATGTCCATTTTTGGAGGAGAAGGGCTGTAGTGTCTATGAAGATAGGCCGGTTGCATGCCGTTACTATCCGATAGCCGCGGGGCTCTTCCACAATTTTGATATCTCTGACAACGAAAGCTTCTTTGCCTTGGTCAAGGAAGGACATTGCTTGGGGCATGATCTCGGACAAGAAATGACTATTGCAGAGTGGAGGGAGACACAGGGTATACTGCCATATGATGAGCATAACAAGGGCTGGGTTGAGATAATTCTAAGGCGCAAGAGCCTTGGTCCCTTTGTGGAGATCCCCGATAAAACTCTCCAGATGTTTTTTATGGCCTGCTACAATTTGGATGCCTTCAGGCGTTTTGTGCTTAAAAGTAACTTTTTAAAAATTTACAGCATCCCCTCGGATAGGCTTGAAAAGATCAAAACAGACGATGTTGCATTGCTGCAGCTTGGTTACGATTGGCTCATGACCACACTGTTTGGCGCAGGTAGACTTGAGTTGATAGAACAGGTGGTTGAGGCAGATCAGGTCGAGGTTGATTAGTACGTCTTGTTAGGTTGCAGTATTAGATTTTGGGGCGCATTTTTTGATTGCCCGATTAATTAGACAAAAAAAATCTTAAAACTCTTGACAAGTTCAATGGTCTTCGTTAAGATAAAAGAAATTGAGATTTTTTTTTCAATAACACAAAGGGAGGCCGGTAAATGACCGCAATGGGACTTCAGGAACTTAGGCAAAGAAGGGATATAGTGGATAAGATTGACTGGAGTATGACCCCCGAAAAGGCCATTGATATGTATCTTGAATGGGGTGCAAGTTGGACAAGGGGTAATGATTTTGTTAGGAGTTGTGATGACGAATCCTATTATTTCGTTATCTACGATTGGGAAACCCCTCCCCAGGTGACTCTTCTTAGGAGAGACTCAAAGGATGTGGAAGAACTTGCCAAAATCCCTGTAGATCACAGGCTTTTTTTTAAATCAATTGAAGAGGGTGGTAAGAAGGCAGGGGTTGGCGTTTACAATCCTACAAAAGAGCTTAAGCAATGGCTTTCAGAGGTCTTGTCTGGGCCTCCGGTTGATTAGGTGGATTTTTAGATCATAAAAGGACTCCTCCTTTCAAGATACCTCCTAATTCCTTCCTCTCTTTAGGGCTGCTTGTTCCCCCTCTCTTCCCCCTCCCAAGCAGCCCTAATTTTTTGATTTGTTAAAGAGTTGACTTAGTTACATGCTAGTCTTAAGCTTCTAGGTCATGTTAGCGCAAGAACAGAAAAGGAAATTCACTCCTGTTGCATGCCTAAAGACCCAGATGTTGACTGCAGCTGTTATGTGGAGCATTGTCGGGCTTTTTCTCTTTTCGCGTGGGCTTTTTAATATCATCTTTGTTAATGATGTATACAAGCCATTGTGGATAGCCGTTGCCCTTGCTGCAGGATTTTTTAAGGCGAAGCTTGTACTTGAGAAGACGGCTATGAAAATAGCTTCAAGGATATTTGATCGGCCTGATCCTTCGTGTCTTTTCGGCTTTATGCCTGTAAAAAGCTGGCTTCTTATAGCTGGCATGATACTGCTTGGTATCCTGTTAAGAAAAAGTGCGCTTAATAGGTCGTTAGTCTGGAGTATATATATTGCAATAGGTGCCGCACTATTTGCTTCAAGCAGAATATTTTGGATTAAATGGAAAAGCTTGTGAGCGATTTACATATGTCTGGCAACAAACAGTAGTCCTTTTATCCAGTCATTTGCTTCCTTTCTTAAATCAATTTCTATTTTTTTGATAGGCCTTAGACCCGCCTTTTTTAGACTGTTTTCAATATACGGAGCTGTATGGGCGTATCTTCCTGTTTTTCTTAGAACATAGCCTCCTTGTGTATTTTCGTCACCAAGGGCCTTTTCTACTGAAAAACCAAATGTTCCTTCGGGCAGGAGGCCAAGTTTAACCCTTTTGAGCACTGTGTTCAGATCTCCAAAATAGCAAAGACAATCGGCACTGTAGATCAGGTGAAATTTTCTGTTTGTAGGCCATTTTTTTTCAATATCGTGCTGATATAGAGCATCGTATAAGCGTTTTTCCTTTGCCTTTTGAAGCATTTTGGCTGAACAATCCATTCCAGCAAGGAATGAGGCAAAGGGCCTGTACAATTCGGCTCCAAGGCCTGTTCCGCAGCCAAGATCTAATACCTCTAGAGAGTTTCCCAGATAGGGAGCGAGCAATTCAAAAAGTCTTTGGGGAGTCTCGTAGGCGAGTTCGTTGACCAAGCGGTGTTCGAATTGCCCTGCCCAATCATCAAAGGTCTTTTTAAGGTAGCCTGTTGGGGCCCGTCTTGGAGGCGCAAGTTTTCCCATGCTCTGAAGAAGAAATCTGGCTGTAGGCTCATCTTCTTTTACAGACAAGACCCATGAAAGATGTTTTTCCGCCTCTTGGAATTCTCCAAGCCTGAAAAGTAGGCAACCTAGATTAAAACGGGCAGAAAGATATTGTCCATCAATAGAAACCGCCTTTTCAAAAAGGAGTTTTGCCTCATCCAATCGTCTTAGGCCTTCTAGGACAACTGCCAGATTGTTGAGGCACGGCGGATGTTCTGGTGCTAAGGCAAGGGCCTTTCTTAACGCCTTTTCTGCTTGCATAAGACGCCCAGTTTCTCTATAGATTAATCCAAGGTTGTTCCATGCATTGAAAAAATCAGGCGCAAGTCGGGTAAGTTGCATATAGCAGGTCTCGGCTTCATCGTGTTTTCCCTTTAGCTGTAACGCCCTAGCCATATTATAGAGGCTTGGAACGTGTCCAGAGATCTGTTTAAGGACCTGACGAAAAAGGATAATGGCTTCGTCTACTTGTCCATTTTCCATTTTGCAGATTCCAATAAGGCCCTTAACTTCAGGTGAGTGACGATGTTGGTCAGGAAGTCTATTAAGCAAGCCTTCTGCCTCTTTGTATTTGCCTTCACGTAGTTTCTCTATGGCCTTAGATATGAGGGCCGGGTTTTTTTTATTTCCCATATCCTATGGATTCTTTTTATTGCCAAAATCAGTACATCATTTAATATTAATTTCTCAGAGGACCCAGGATTTATTGGCAGGTCCCCTTGGATATTGGATAATTAGTTGTCTTGAGTGACGATTCAAAGCTCATCAAAACATAAAAGATCAGGCCTCAAAGTCCAGGATAAGATTTCTTGACCAAATGAATCTAGAGAGTCGTAATAATCAAAATATACTAGTTTTTTTGAGTGTGTTAATGTTTTTGTTTATTCCAACGCCTGCTTATCTGGCCGACAGTAGCAATTCTTCCTTGCCTATTTTGACTCTGCCATCTGCGTTTGAACAAGCTCTAGAGAAGAACCCAGTGATGCAACAGGCCAGAGCCTCTGTCAAAGAGGCAAATGCTCGGGTCGGGCAGGCCATTAGTGCCTTTTTCCCAAAGGTTAATTTGGATATGGGTTACATGCACTCGGACAACCCGGTCATGGTTTTTTCTAACAAACTCAATCAGGCTGCCTTTACTCCGTCCGATTTTGATGTGGAGCGTCTTAATAATCCAGATTACAGAGACAACTGGCAATATAAGTTTGTGATGATACAGCCTATTTTTAATCAGGGCAGAGAGTATATCGGTTACAAGACTTCAAAGCTTGCCAGATCGATAGCAGATTTGGGCTATATGCAGGCTGCCCAGTCTATACTCTTTGTGGTGGAGAAGGCATATTGTCAGGCCCTGCTTGCTAAAGAGAAGGTGGAGGTGCTTCGTCTGGCCCTTAAGACGGCTAACCAGCACGAAATGCTTGCCCAAAAAAGATATCAAGCTGGTCTCGTGCTTAAATCGGATCTTCTTGGAGCAATGGTATACAGAACCAAGGTGGAAAGGCAGCTCTTTAAGGCCGAATCTGATTATCGCATAGCCCTTGCTGCCCTCAACAGTGCAATGGGTGGGGATCAGTCAGCACAGTGGGATATTAGGCCTGTGAATTTTGAAGACAAAAGCGGAAATACACTGTCTTACTGGCTTGATACTGCCAGAAGATACCGTCCGGAATATTTTATTGCTAAACGTCAGCAGGAAATTACCGAATACGAACACCGTCAGGCACTGTTCCGTTTTTTGCCATCTTTCAATCTCACAGGCATTTATGAAGGAGATAGACAAAATTTGGCCTATTTTGGAGGTGATTCGTGGTCTCTTATGGCCACCATGTCAATGAATTTGTTTAACGGATTTGGTGATGTAGCTGCTGTATCTGCAGCAGACGCGGACCGTAAAAGGGCTGCTGCAAGGCTTCGGCAAGTGCAACAGCAGATAGAGCTTCAAGTGCGTCAGGCCTTTTTTAGATTCCAAACGGCCAAGAAACAGTTAAAGGTGGCCAAGGCAGCAGTAAAACAGGCCAAGGAAGGGCAAAAGATACTTCGTAACCGGTATTCCAATGGTCTTGCCCTCATGGTAGAACTTTTGGCAGCCGATACCAGCGTTAAAGAAACCATGTTAGAAGAGGCAGCAGCTAGGTTTGATGCAAGGCTTGCTTGGTCTGAGCTGAGGCGTATGGCCGGAGTTCTTGGCAAGGAAATCCTTAACAAGGACAAAGACAACAATGGGCAACGTTGAGAGGGGATATGCTGGGGCATGAGGATTTTGTAAAAAGTCGCATAGGCAAGGGTTTGCTTTGTTGTCTGTCTGTCTTGGTGACCTTTGTGGTCGCTGGATGCAGCCAGGATAAAGAGAGAAAAGAGTTATCTGTTGTGCATTCTTTCAAGGCAGATACGTTAGAAGTGCAGATGACTGAATTGCCACGTCTGAGGGTGTTCCCAGGCAAAGTGAGGTCTAAAGTGCAGGTAACTCTTGCGGCCAAAATGCCAGGGTATGTAAAAGAGGTTCCTGTCCAGATAGGTGACTTGGTGAAAAAAGGCCAACTTTTGGTCCTGGTAGATGATACAGACGTAAGGGCAAAGATTAAGGCACTTTATGAGCAGAAAGGCGCAGTTTCTGCTGAACTAAATGCTATTGAGGCAAAATACGAGTATGCAAAGGTAAACTTTGAGAGATTTAGTAAACTCTTTAAGGAAGAGTCTGCAACCAAGGATGAGCTTGATCGGGCCAGGACCCAGTTTCTGGCCTTGAAAAACCAGGTTGAGGCCATAAAGGCCAGGATAAAGGCCATAGAGGCCCAGATCAAAGAGGCCAGGAATCAGCTTGCCTATCTTCAGATCAAGGCACCTATAGAGGGCTGGATAGCGGATAGAAGGGTTGATCCAGGCACATATGTAAATCCAGGCATTCCGTTAATAAAGCTTGATGGCAAAGATGCTGGTTTTTGGTTTGAGGCCCATATAGATGACGTATTAATAAACAATATAGTCCCTCGAGAAAATGTCACCATATCGGTGCCAGCGCTGGATCTGGTCACTAAGGCTAAGGTGGTCCATGTACAGCGTTCATCCCAGCCGGACACCCATACCTTTACTTTGCTTGCAGATCTTGATTCTTTGGACCTTAAAAGCGGTCTCTTTGGCAGGGTTTTTGTCAATACCGGTAAGACCACTGCTGTGGTGCTACCAGAAAAGGTTGTTGTTAGACGTGCTGGTATCAACGGGGTTTATGTGGTTGACCAAAACAGGATGGTTCATTGGAGGATAGTACGTCTTGGAAAGAGATGGCTTAAGAGCACCAATGGCTTTTTGCCTGTGCTTCAGGATGTGGCTGCAGGAAAAGACCATGCAGAAAAATATGTGACTATACTTAGTGGGCTTAGCCCAGGTGAACAGGTAGTGTCATCAAATTTGTTGCAAGCTAGGGAGGGTGGACGACTTGAGTAGTCAGGGAGGCTCGCAAAAACCAGGCATTACGCACAAAGCCCCCTTTCTTACCTGGGTAACAAGGACCTTTGTAGATTCCAAGCTTACAGGGCTTATAGTGATATTTGCCTTACTCCTTGGCGCCTTTGCCATTTACTTTACCCCTAGTGAAGAAGAACCTCAGATAGTTGTTCCCATGGTAGACGTCATGGTAAGCATGCCTGGGGCGACTCCAAAGGAGATTGAAAAACGGGTTATTGGTCCTATGGAGCGGTTGCTGTGGGAGATTCCAGGGGTGGAGTATGTCTATTCCACAGCAATGGATGGAAGAGCGCTTACAGTTGTTCGTTTTTATGTAGGAGAAGATACTGAAGACAGTCTCCTTAAGACCTATGATAAACTGTATTCGCATTTTGATTGGATTCCTCCAGGTTGCAGCAAGCCTCTTTTAAAACTCCATTCGATAGATGACGTTCCTATTGTATGTCTTACTCTTTGGGGAGAGGGGTATAGCAGTTTGCAACTCAGGCAGTTGGCCTCAAGGCTTAGGGAAGAGATAAAACAGATACCAGGAATCAGTGAGACCTTTATAAAGGGTGGTCTTAGGCGTGAGGTCAGGATAAACTTGAGGCAAGAGGCACTGGCAAGCCTAGGCCTTGATCCGGTAGATGTTATTCAGGCCCTGTCTGTCCAGAATCAGGCGTCGTGGATAGCTGACATTACAAAAGATAACAGGGCCTTTTCTTTAAGATTAAACAACTTTTTTTCTTCTGTAGAAGACGTACGTCAGGCTGTAGTCAAGGTAGTAAACGGTAGAGTGGTCCGTCTTGGACAGATTGCAGAGGTGCTAGATGGGCCTGAAGAACCAGAATCTTATGTCTTAATAGGTGCTGGGGCGGGACATAAGGAAAAGCCTGGAGTTGATTTTACACCAGGTGCTCTCAAACCCGCTGTCACTATAGCTGTAGCTAAAAGAAAGGGCTGGAACGCTACCTTACTGGCGAATGAGGTCATAAAAAAGGTCGAATCAGTAAAAGGGTTTATTCTTCCAGAAGATGTCAGGTATGTAATAACCAGAAACTATGGTGAGACGGCAAGGGAGAAGTCCAGTGAGCTGCTTGAGCATCTGGCTATAGCTACCGTTTCCGTGGCCATCCTTATGGCCCTGCTTCTTGGTGTAAGGGCAAGCCTGGTAGTGTTAGTGGCCATTCCTGTTACTTTGGCCTTTACCCTTTTTATTTATTACCTCCATGGTTACACCCTTAACAGGGTTACACTTTTTGCCCTTATTTTCTGTATAGGTATCTTGGTTGATGATCCGATTGTGGATGTAGAAAATATTGTCCGGCACGTTAGGCTTCCTTTTAATAAGGGCCGGCCCTTAAAGGACATAATTGTAGAGGCGGTGGTAGAGGTTGGGAGCCCTCTGATTCTTGCCACCTTTACTGTTATAGTAGCCATTCTTCCATTGGCCTTTGTGCGTGGGTTGATGGGGCCTTACATGCGTCCTATGCCGGTTGGGGCATCTGTTGCCATGTTTCTTTCAATGGTCATCTCTTTTGTTATCACTCCCTGGACGGCCTATCACATCTTAGGCAGAAAGGAACAAGAAAAGACGGAGGAGGAGACATGGCTAGATAGGATGTACCGATGGGCGATGGGGCATCTCCTAGATAAGGTTTATCAGCGTTGGCTGTTTCTCGGAGTGATGGGGCTGCTTTTTCTGTTCGCTTGCTCTTTGATATATTTCAAGGTTGTCAGGGTGAAGATGTTGCCCTTTGACAATAAAAGCGAGTTTCAGGTGATAGTTGATATGCCTGAGGGAACGTCCTTGGAACAGACGGCAAGAGTGGCGGAGGCCCTAGGGAATGTGCTTGATAATGAAAAGGTGGTGACAGACTATGAACTTTACATCGGCACGGCCTCTCCATTTAACTTTAATGGCCTTGTTCGCCACTATTATTTAAGGCAGGGTCCCAATGTCGCAGATATTCAGGTGAATCTCTTGCCAAAAGACGAGCGAAGCGAGCAAAGTCACAGTATAGCTAAAAGACTTAGGCCTAAACTTCAGGAAGTGGCAAGGAAATTTGGTGCCAAGATAAAAGTTACAGAGATTCCTCCTGGGCCACCTGTATTACAAACCCTTGTGGCAGAGGTTTACGGTCCTGACTATGAAAAACAGATTGAGGTAGCTAGGGAAGTTAAAGACATATTTGAAAGCACAGAAGGTGTGGTTGATGTGGACTGGTATATGACAGATCCCCAGCCAGAATACCGGGTTGTGGTGGAAAAGGACAAGGCGGCACGGCTTGGAGTGCCACCTGCCAGAGTCCTTCAAGTGCTACGCGCCTATGTCGCAGGTGCAAGGGTTGGGTTACTGCATGTTCCTTCAGCCACAGAAGATGTGTCTATAGTTATAAGGCTGCCAAGGTCAGAGCGTACCGGTCTCCTTGATCTTGCCTCTATGAAGGTCCGTTCTATGTCTGGTAACATGGTTTCCCTTTCGGAACTCGCCCATATTGAAAACGTTATCCGTCCTCACCCTATTTATCACAAAAATCTTAAACCAGTAGTCTATGTAACTGGAGATGTCTCCGGGAAGGAAGAGAGTCCTGTTTATGCCATTCTCAAGGCTAACAAGGCCATTGAAAGTCTCAAAACCCCAGATGGTAAGACAGGAATAGAAATATATTATACTACTCAGCCTTTTTCACCTGATAAATGGGCAATGAAGTGGGATGGGGAGTGGCAGGTTACATACGAAGTCTTTAGAGATATGGGAATTGCCTTTGCCGTAGTGATAGTGCTCATCTATATTTTGGTGGTGGGATGGTTTAAGTCGTATACTGTACCGTTGGTTATTCTTGCTCCTATTCCTCTGTCTCTGATCGGAATAATTCCAGCTCATGCCATGATGAATGCATTTTTTACCGCTACCTCTATGATTGGTTTCATTGCAGGTGCTGGTATTGTAGTAAGAAACTCCATTATTCTTGTCGATTTTATAGAGTTGAGGTTGGCTGAAGGCATGTCTCTGAAGGAGGCGGTTATTGATGCCGGTGCCATTAGATTCCGGCCCATGCTTTTGACATCCTCTGCAGTGGTAGTAGGTTCATTTGTAATTCTTTTTGATCCAATTTTTCAAGGTCTTGCTATATCATTAATGGCGGGTGAGGTGGCAGCCACCATTTTTTCTAGAATGGTAGTTCCTGTACTTTACTATTTAGATTATCGTATAACTCATGAAAAGAGGCTGGTATTGTGAAAACGCATAAAAGGCCCATCCTTTCGGCAGGAGTGATAGTGGTGAGAAAGGATGATAGTGGTCAGTGGAAGTTCCTCCTGTTGAGGGCTTATGGTTATTGGGACTTCCCGAAGGGTATTGTTGAGCCAGGGGAAGACCCTATAGAGGCGGCCAAGAGAGAGACCAAAGAGGAAACAACAATTACTGATCTAGATTTCAAGTGGGGATTGGATTACAGAGAAACAGGCCCTTACAATCGAGGACGCAAAATAGCTCGCTATTATCTGGCCGAGACAAAGACTAAGGATATTTCTCTTCCTGTAAACCCTGAGATAGGAAAGCCTGAACATGATGCCTATAGATGGGCAAGCTACGAAGAGGCCAAAAGGCTTGTGGCGCCTCGAGTAAGACAAGCCCTTGATTGGGCAAAGGAAATGATAGGCGCCTAGCTTTAGAATATTTCTAATGTTCATTAGTGAAATTCTAATAACAAACCCATTGCCAGAAGAAGGCTGTAGATAAGTCGTAAATAGCTCTTATGGGATAGAGCCTTATATATCTTGCTACCAAGTTGTGTCCCAAGAGTTACAGGTATCAGTCCAACAAGAAACAAGACTAGAACTTTTTTTGTTATTATGCCTGCAACTGCATGGGCAATGGCAATCAGGATACCTGTCAGAAAAAAGAAGCCTGAAAGTGTGGCCTTGATTTCATTTTTATTCCATTGGTTAAGGCTGGTGTAAATAATGGTTGGAGGGCCTCCAGCACTAAAGGCAGCCCCTATGACACCGGTCATGAGGCCAGCAATTACACCCCAGAGCGGATTTAACCGTTTAGGGCGCAGTTGAAATACCAGATTGTATATGCTGTAGGTAATTAATATTAGGCCCAGACTCTTTTTTATTATTTCATTATCAAGGGTTTTTAAGCAGTATGTTCCCAAGGCGATTCCAGGAATACAGCCTGCAAAGATAGGAGCTATTTTTTTCCAGTCAAGGTGATGTCTTAGGCCGAGGCTAAGAATAGTGGTAATAACAAGTCCCATTAGGATGCAAAAGGGAGTGGCTTGGCGGGCTGGAAGAAACTGCAAAAGAAGGGGCATTGCCACAAGGGCTGAGCCAAAACCGCTCAGCCCTTGGACAAAGCCAGCTATAAAGGCAATTATGGCCACAAGGGCCAACTCCATGACCAGAATCTTTGTTATTTTTTTCTAAAGGCCTTCCACAGCCCTTTTGAATCCTTTTTCAGATCTCTTGATAACCTCGTCGTCCACACAAAAGGCAATCCTAATATAACCAGGCAGGCCAAAACCAGAGCCTGGTACAGTAAGGATCAGTTCTTTTTGAAGGGCTCTTACAAACAGGGTTTCGTCTGCTGTAGGACTTTTGGGGAAAAAGTAAAAGGCTCCTTGTGGCATTGTAAACTCAAGACCAGCCTTTTCTAAGATAGTGGCGAAAAGATCCCGCCTCTTTTCATAGATGGATGTGTCTACCTTTTCCGAAACCACCCTGGCAACCACTCGTTGCATAAGGGCTGGAGCATTGACAAAGCCTAAGATTCTGTTTGCCAGGGTCATTGCTCCAAGAAGGGCCGCCTTTTCTTGGATTTCAGGGTGTACTGCAACATAACCAATGCGTTCTCCTGGTATAGACAGATCCTTTGAAAAGGAGGTTGTAACAATGGTATTTTGATAAAAATTCATAAGAGGAGGAACCTCATTCCCAGTAAATACTATTTTTCTATACGGTTCGTCAGAGATGAGAAATATAGGCCTGTTTATCTCTTTACTTTTTGTTAGAAGGAGCTTTGCAAGTTCTTTGATAGATTCTCTGCTATAAATGACTCCAGACGGATTGTTGGGAGAATTAATAAGTATAGCCTTGGTTTTGTTATTTATGGCATTTTCAATGGCGTTTAAATTTAGGGAAAAATCATCCTTGGAGTCCACAGGAACTAGTTTCCCCATATGGTTGTCTGTATAGAATCCATACTCTACAAAGTATGGCCTTGGTACGATGACCTCATCGCCTGGATTTAATATGGCTTTAAATATTATGTTAAGACCGCCTGCAGCTCCACAGGTCATAATGATATCTTGTCCTGTTAGCTTTACCTGATGATCCCTTTCCACCTGTTTAGCAATTTCGTCTCTCACCCAAGGGATGCCTGCATTAGGCATGTAGGCATGAATTCCAGGTTTTTTGCTGGAAGCTGCCTCTATCAGCTCCTGATTAAAGGTATCAGGAGGTGGCAGATCTGGATTGCCTAAGCTGAAGTCACAAACCTTGTGGGCCCCGTATTCCTTTTTGAGTCTTGCACCTTCCTCAAACATCTTTCTTATCCATGAAGAGCGTTCCATGAAGGTGACCATTTTTTCTGAAAGGCATTTGGTGTCCATATCTCTATTTCTCCTATTCCATTTTTTTTCTTCATAGACTATATAACGGAGCCACTATGAAAGTACAAATAGCACCTTCCATTTTGTCAGCAGATTTTTCAATTCTTGGTTCGGAGATCCAGGCAGTAGAGCAGGCAGGAGCAGACCTTATTCATGTAGACGTAATGGATGGCCGGTTTGTGCCAAATATTACTATTGGGCCCTTAGTGGTAGAGGCCATAAGGCCGGTAACAACGTTGCCTCTGGATGTCCATCTTATGATAGTTGAGCCTGAAAAGTATGTAGAGATGTTTGCAAAGGCTGGTGCAGATATTATTACTGTGCATGTTGAGGCCTGTACACATCTACATAGGACAATCCAGCAAATAAAGGATCATGATGTAAGGGCTGGAGCCGTTTTAAATCCTGCTACTCCTCTGTGCTCTCTAGATTGTATACTGGAAGATTTGGATATGGTGCTCATCATGAGTGTTGATCCAGGTTTTGGCGGCCAGAGCTTTATTCCTTCTGCCCTAAAGAAGATCAGGGCCTTAAAGCAAACGATCGATGAAAGAGGTCTTGACCTTTCTGTTGAGGTTGACGGGGGAGTGAATGTGGCTACTATAGCAGATGTGGTGGAGGCCGGTGCAGATATTTGCGTAGCTGGTTCGGCTGTCTTTGGAAAGGAGGATTATAAAAGGGCTATATCTGATTTGCATCAGGCCTATATAGGCAGATTAAGTCTTTAAAACATCATGCAATGCCAAGGACATCAGACCAGATATCTGAAGAATCCCTATAGGTTGGGCAACTAGAGAAAGCCCTGTATCTTAGCTTGCCGCGCTTATGGCTTTAAATTCCTGCAAGGGCCTGTTTGGCTTGATTAGATCTTCTATAGAGGAAAGCAGTCTGTTTATTCCAAGTCCTGTTTTGGCTGAAACCGGTAATCCATCTATTTTTTTAATCTTTTTTTGTCCTTCGTCATCGAGGAGATCGTATTTGTTTAAAACTAGCAGTCTCTTGGTTTCTAACAGGCCTATCTCATCCAGTATTTCTTCTGTAGCCTCTATTTCTTCATAAATGAACGGGTTTGACGCGTCCACAACGTGAATGAATGCATTTGAGTCTTCCAGCTCTTCCAGAGTTGCCTTAAAGGCGAGTTTAATATCCGAAGGCATATTGGTAATAAAACCCACTGTATCCGAAAGGAGGATCTTTTTTCCGTTGAGGAAAAGCAGCCTTGTAGAAGGGTCCAGGGTTGCAAAAAGTTTGTCAGCCACCGTTACAGTGCTTTTTGTAAGCCTGTTTAAGAGTGTGGATTTGCCTGCATTTGTGTAACCTATTATTGATATTACGGGGATCATATCCCTTTTTCGTTTTTTCCTCCTCTGTGCACGTCTTTTGGATAACTCTTTAAGTGATTTTTCTAGGGAAGAAATCCTTTGCTTTATGCGCCGCCTGTCAACTTCAAGTTTTGTCTCTCCCGGTCCTTTTCCGCCGATGCCACCCATGAGTCTTGACATGGCCGTGCCCTTTCCTACAAGCCTTGGAAGGGTGTAACGCAGCTGGGCAAGCTCTACCTGGAGTTTCCCTCCTTTTGTCGTTGCGTGTCTTGCAAATATGTCAAGGATAAGTTGGGTGCGGTCAATAATCTTTAAATCCATCATGCGGGATATATTGTTGGCTTGGACCGGAGTCAGGTTCTGATCAAAAATTATTATTGTAGCGCCAAGGTAAAGCCCGGATATGAGTATCTCCTTGAGTTTTCCTTTCCCTATCAGATGGGCCGGATTGTAGCGCCCTATGCGTTGATAAACCTTGTCAACCACCTGAACGTTGCATGTCTCGGCAAGCCTTTCTAGCTCATCCAGACTCCTTTTGGCAAATTCTTCTCCCTTTGAGCTTGCATGGACAAGTATTGCTCTTTCTTCAGCTCCTGAGATTGCTCTGAGGCGGCATCTCGTTTCTATATTTTGTTCCAGCTCTCTGACAAAATGATTAAAATTGTAAGGTATATCCGTTAGGCTGTTAAAGCTTTCTATTTTCCATTTATGTCCTTCGTCATCAGGCGGAAGGAGATAGGCAAGATGAAATGTGGCTGGAAGCCCGCCTTTTACTCCGATGATCATCATTGCGTCCAGTCTCAAAAGGGCAAGATCTGTTAGATCTTCATTTGTAACCCCTCGATGTTTTGATAGAGCAGTGTGGATACATCTTAGGCCTTTGAGCCTAAAGGTCCCCCTTCTGAATTCTTCTAGATTAGGAATAAAAATACCGTGTTGATCTCCACAAATAACGTGAGTGATAATCCCTTTTCTGTTTATGAGCACGGCAATTTGTCTTGAAAGGAAGGAACTCTGTTCGGCCAATGTTTTGGCTAGCTCCTTGGTTACTATTTCGGCAGGAGGGATTCTGCGCCTATAGATACGTTCTAACCCCTTTTTTTGACTTGGAGAAAGTCCTTTTGTGTTTCCGTAAATCTTTGCTATAGTCTTTTCACCCCTTCTATTTTTAATTTATTTATAATATTGTTCTTTAATTGAGCTTTGACAAGTCATTTTGATAGATATACCAAGATAAGATGCCTGGAAAAATCAATTTCATAGCTATTGCAAATCAAAAGGGTGGGGTAGGTAAGACGACAACTGCTGTAAATTTAGCCTCAGGGTTGGCAATCCTCAAACAAAAGGTATTGCTGGTCGATTGTGATGCTCAGGCTAATGCCACAAGTGGAGTTGGTCTCAGTTCAAAAGCTCCTGATAAAACTATCTATCATGTTATGTTAGGGGATGTTGATATAGAAGATGCAATTTTGCCAACTGCTCAGCAAAATCTATTCGTCTTGCCATCCAACACGGATCTTGTGGGAATAGATCTGGAACTTGCTCCTATGGATGAGAGAGAAATAGCCCTTAAGGCATTGCTTAGGACTTTAAGCGGCTTTGATTTTGTAATAATGGATTGTCCCCCGTCCCTTGGCCTCATGACAGTCAATGCCTTAACGGCTTCTGACTCTGTCATCATTCCTCTTCAATGTGAATATTATGCCCTGGAGGGTCTGAGTCAGTTGGTTCACACCATCAGGTTAGTAAAACAAAGGCTCAATCCAAGACTTCATATAGAGGGGTTAGTCCTGACTATGTATGATCATAGGACGAGGCTTGGCTATCAGGTGGCCAGAGAGGTGAGGGTTCATTTTAGAGATCTTGTATATAGGACTACTATTCCAAGAAACATCAGGCTTAGTGAAAGCCCAAGTCATGGTAAGCCTATATTCCTTTACGATCCGGCTTCAAAGGGAGCAGAGAGCTATCTTGCCTTTGCAAGGGAGTTTTTAAAGAGGAACCGGAGGAAAACATGAGTCAAAAAGGCGGATTAGGACGAGGTTTGAACACGCTTTTATCTTCAGAAGATATTTTTCAGGCAGAGGCTCCAGGTTTCTTTTTATGTCCTATAGAAAAAATTAGACCCAATCCACTTCAACCAAGGCTCAAGATAGAAGAGGCTAAACTTAAGGGTCTTGTAGATTCCATTAGGGAAAGGGGCCTGATTCAGCCGATAGTGGTCCGTGATGAAAATGGGAGCTATTGTATCATTGCTGGCGAAAGACGATGGCGTGCTGCCCAATTAGCTGGCCTTAAAAAGGTTCCGGTAATAATAAAGGATTACACTCCCGATGAGGCCTTGGAAGTTGCCCTTATCGAGAATATCCAAAGGGAAGATTTGAATCCTGTAGAAGAGGCTATGGCATACAAGCGAATGGTAGAAGAGCTGGGATATACTCAGACACAGGTGGCGCAAAAGATAGGCAAAGATCGTTCTACAGTAGCAAATACAATGCGCATCCTTAACCTTCCAGATGAAATTCAAAAGGATCTTTTAGAGGGGAGTCTTACCACTGGCCATGCCAAGGCCATTTTGATGCTTGATTCCAAGGATGATCAAAAGAGTCTTAGGGATGAAATTGTTAGATCCAATCTTTCAGTGCGTCAGGCAGAGATTCTTGCCCGAAAGATTAAAGAAACCAAAGGGCGTTCTCGCCCATTAAAGGCGGAACAGGATCCAGATATTGAATTTTTGTCTAACCGGTTGAGCCAAATTATAGGGGCCAAGGTCAGGGTTGTTCCAGGCAAAAGAGGTGGAAAGGTTGAGATAAGATGTAGCTCCAGGGAACAGCTGGAACGGCTAATTCAGCTCTTGCAGAGAATTGAAACGGAGGGAGAATAGGAATTGTCTTTTTCTATTTCTGCTTTTGAAATTTCAGAAAAGGTTTCGTGGCTTGTCAGAAGGGCTAACTTTTTTTTACCTCTCAGCGTGTATCAGGCCTTGAGGCAAGCACAACAAACCGAAGATTCTAAAACAGCCACCACAATTTTGGGCATTCTTCTAGATAATGCCAGGTTTGCTCAGCAGGAGACGATCCCAATATGCCAAGATACTGGTATAGATGTTGTTTTTGTAGAGATTGGGCAAGACCTAATTATTGATGGTGATCTGAAAAAGGCAATAAACGAAGGTGTTGCACGTGGAACGGCAGAAGGGTTCCTACGGGCCTCTGTTTGTGATCCTCTTACTAGGCAAAACAGCGGTGACAATACTCCGGCTGTAATTCATGTAGATATTGTAGAAGGTACAGGTTTAAAGATTGCAATAGTCCCCAAGGGATGCGGAAGTGAAAACATGAGCCAACTCAAGATGCTTCCGCCTTCGGCAGGTTTGGACGGCATTATGGATTTTGTTGTTCAGTGTGTGGAGTCAGCAGGCCCTAATTCTTGTCCTCCTGGGATAGTAGGTGTCGGTATAGGTGGAACTATGGAGATGGCTACCCTTCTTGCCAAGAAAGCCCTTTTGCGACCCATTGGTCAAGGTAACAGCAATAGTCTTTTGGATGAAGTAGAGAAAAGGCTTCTTGACAGGCTTAACCGTCTTGGCATAGGTCCTCATGGCCTTGGTGGTACCACTACAGCCTTGTCTGTAGCCATAGAATCCTATCCATGCCATATTGCAAGTCTTCCTGTTGCGGTGAACATTCAATGCCATGCGGCCAGGCAGGCAATGGCAGTTTGGGAAAAGGGTGAGTGGATTGAAGATAAGGGAATCCACCAGTTTGCTGATGATGATTCTTCAAAGGATTTGGCTTTAATGAATGATGCCGTTCCCTTGAAATTGCCCCTGGACCGTACAAAGGTATCGATATTAAGAGCCGGACAGTGGGTGCGCCTTTCTGGCAGGTTGTTGACTGGGAGAGATCGTACTCATAAAAGGCTTTGTGAACTTATAAGGCGGAAGCAACCTCTTCCTGTGAATCTTGCCGGACAGCTTATTTACTATGTTGGGCCTTCTCCTGCGCCTCCTGGTCATGTGGTCGGGGCTGCAGGGCCTACTACAAGCTATAGAATGGATGCTTATACTCCAGATATACTAGATCAGGGAGTCCTCGGATTGATGGGTAAAGGTAAAAGAAGCATCGAAGTGCGCCAGGCAATTAAAGACCATGGTGCTGTATATTTGGCTACGATTGGTGGCGCAGGGGCCTATCTTTCTAGGGCTGTAAAAAGTGCACGTGTGATAGCCTTTGATGATCTAGGGCCAGAAGCCATGTATGAATTTGTAGTAGAAGATTTTCCTGCAGTTGTAATTAACGATGGCCTGGGGCAGGATTATTATGAAATAGTACTAGAAAAGAAATAGGGGACAGGCAAATAATTCAAGTTATTTTTAATAAGTTTCGATTAGTTAATCAGGCTACTAGTCATTTACTGGCAGGCACTTTGATTTTCAGGAGCAGTCATGCCTAGGATTCCTCGCATGCTCATTACCGGTGAG
>CAZNKP010000042.1:0-17638 GCA_964573805.1 uncultured Desulfobacterales bacterium
GGATGAAAGTTTTTTTACCCCCAGGGTTATTTTCGTAATCATCGTTGTTTGCATCCTTGGATGGCTCTTCTTTAATGATTCTTCTGCTCCAAACAGAAGGAGTTATTCGTCAGCCCCAAAGAAAACGGCGCCAATTTTACCTTTGCATATCCTGTCTGCAAAGGCGCATATTGAGACGCCTAGAGGCTTTGGATCAAGCGGAATTACTGACAGAGTTAAATATTCCAGGGTTTAATTTTCACAGTCTTCATGGAAGGCCTAAGCGTTATAGCATTCATGTCAATGGTCCTTTGCGCGAGGATGTTCTTCCTAGTTTAGGAATTACAGTAAGCGAGGTTGCCAGGCGTCTTGGGATATCACGTCAACAGTTGCATCGTATTCTTGCTTGTACTCATCCAATTACTCCCAAGATGGCTCTTAGAATAGGCAAGTTTGCAGGTAATGGTCCCGGTTTATGGCTAAGAATGCAGCAGAATTATGATTTATGGCATGCTGAGCAACAGATGAAAGAAGAGTTATCTAAGATTGAGCCAGCAGTTGCCTCAGCAAATAAGGTAACGAACTAGCGTGAATTAAGAGAAAAAACGGCCATAGGCCGAACAAGCCGCTCAAGCTGACCGCCAATCCGCCGGCGCTTCGCCTGGCTTCTTGGGAGCATGGAGCAATAATACAGAGACATCTTGCAGACTTTTTGAAGACTAATCAATGTTATTATATTAAATTGAACAAAAAACCATTTTAAAAAACGATAACTACGATTTTAGGGGGGGAGTTACCATGAATTTTAGGGAAGAATGGCAACTTTTAGGCTGGTATGAAAAATTTGAAAAGATAGTCTGCATCATTTTATCCTTTATGGTAGCCCTTGTTATCCTTTGCGCCCTTTACAAACTAGGCTTTCACCTGTTCCATCTCTTAATAACTCATGGCGTTGATCCCCTTGATCACAAGGCCTTTAAAACCATTTTCGGTATGATCATGATCCTGCTTATAGCCTTAGAATTTAAACATTCCATTGTTAAGGTTATAGAAAAAAATCAAAGTATTGTTCAGGTTAAAACGGTTCTACTAATTGCCATCCTGGCTATAAGCAGAAAAATGATAATACTTGATACCAAAGCCATGTCTCCCATTACAATCTTTTCTTTATCTGCCGTTCTTCTTTCCCTTGGCCTAGTTTATTGGCTTATGCGCGAAAGAGACGACCGGATAGCAAATCAAAACAAACCCTGATACCTTTTGTACAGATCTCTATTCCAGCAATCACTGTGCCTTCAGCATTTTCACCACTTCCTTCATAAATAGAGGCAGATCACGGGGTTGTCTTGATGTTACAATCTTTCCATCAACAACTACTGGACTATCGTCAAAAATGGCACCGGCCTCCTCCAACTTGTAAGAGACCTTGTAGTAACAGGTCGCCCTCCTGCCATTAAGAATTCCTGCAGCGGCAAGCACCAAAGGGCCATGACATATAGCGGCAATTGGTCTATCAAGCTCACTGAATTCCCTAATAAACTTTATGACAGCCTCATGCATGGCCAGTTTTTCTGCGGCCTTCCCTCCAGGCAAGAAAAGCGCATCAAAGGCCTCTGGCTCTGCTTCACCAATTTCAAGATTAGCACTAACAATATATCCCCTTTTGCCTTTCAGCTCTCCCCAGTCTGGAGCAGCAATATCAACATAAAAACCTTCCTCTTCTAACCTGTATTTTGGACAAAGCAACTCTGTATCCTCAAAACCCGACTGAGCAATAAATAAGATACGCATTGACCCCTCTCCTTTTGCTTAACAAATAAATATATCACCTAACACATTTTGCTGCAGCGCCAGCGGATCGCTTTTTACGACGGACCTTTTTGAAAGCAATTTTAACGGCCTGGTCGATCTTCGATACCAAATGGAACTTAAGCTGCTGACGTATCTGTTCCGGCAACTCATCGAGATCCACTCTGTTTCTCTTAGGTAAAATTATTTCCTTTATGCCAGCCCTATGGGCTGCCAGAACCTTTTCCTTTATACCGCCAACAGGCAACACCAATCCCCTTAGAGTTATCTCTCCGGTCATTGCAACATCTGGCCTAACCGGTTTATCCGTAAACAAAGATATGAGTGCTATAGCGATAGTAATACCGGCTGAGGGCCCGTCTTTAGGAATGGCTCCAGCAGGTACATGTACATGGATATCCTCAGTCTTGAATACTTCCTCGGAAATTCCATAAGTACATGCCTTAGATTTTACGTAGCTCAAAGCCGTTTGCGCAGACTCCTTCATTACATCACCTAACTGACCGGTTAAGGTAAGTTTGCCTGTGCCAGGCATCTTAGTGGCCTCAACGAAGAGAATGTCTCCGCCAACGGGTGTCCACGCTAATCCAGTAGCTACACCAGGTACAGATGTACGCTCTGCGACATCAGGCAGGTATCTGGGTTTTCCTAAAAATTCCTCCAAGTTCTTAACCTTAACCGTTACCTTCTCATCATGTCCCTGAGCAACCATCCTGGCTACCGCTCTACATATAGAACCTATCTGGCGTTCCAGGTTTCTGACTCCGGCCTCACGGGTATATTCGGTAATAATCCTGATCAAAGCCCGTTTTTCAATAACAAGGTTTTTACGAGTAAGGCCGTGAGCCTCAAGTTGTCGAGGGATAAGGTAACGTCTTGCGATCTCAATCTTGTCCTCGAGGGTATAGCCAGAAAGCTCCAGGATCTCCATCCTGTCCAGTAAAGGAGCCGGGATGGTCTCGAGCACATTAGCTGTAGCAATAAAAATTATTTTAGAAAGATCAAACTCCACACCCAAATAATGATCTGTAAACTTAGAATTTTGTTCAGGATCAAGCACCTCCAACAATGCTGAGGCAGGATCTCCCCTAAAGTCTGTACCTATCTTATCAATCTCGTCCAGCATCATTACCGGGTTATTGACACCAACTTTTCTAAGTCCCTGGATTATGCGGCCTGGCATTGCGCCGATATAGGTACGGCGATGACCACGTATTTCAGCCTCATCCCTAACACCACCTAAGGCAATCCTATGAAATTTTCTACCAATAGCCCTTGCAATGGATTTACCAAGGGAGGTCTTCCCTGTTCCAGGCGGACCAGCAAAGCAAAGAATTGGACCCTTTGCGTCAGGTTTTAGCTTTCTTACCGCCAAGTATTCTATGATCCGTTTTTTAACCTTTTCTAAATCATAATGGTCTTCGTTAAGTATCTTTTCCGCCCTTTTGAGGTCAAGGTTATCCTTTGTGGACTCGTCCCAAGGAAGTTCAAGAATCCAATCCAAGTAGGTTCTTGCTACTGTATATTCAGATGACGATGGATGCATACGGGAAAGCCGCTCAAGTTCCCGTTCTGCCTCCTTTCTTGCATCTTCCGGGAGCTTCTTGGCCTTGAGTTTCTCTCTAAGCTCTTCGATTTCATCGGGATGTTCCTCAGACTCTCCCAATTCTTTCTTAATGGCCTTTAACTGCTCTCTAAGAAAGTATTCTCTTTGACTTTTGTCTACCTGATCCCTGACTTGGGTCTGGATTTTATGACCAAGCTCTAATATCTCTAGCTGCTCAGACAATATTTTTAAGGCCTTTTCCAGCCTCTTCATAACATCCAGCTCATCGAGAATTTCCTGTTTTTGAGCGGGAGATATATTCAAATGGCTAATAACAACATCTGCCAACACCCCAGGATCATCTACATTCAGAATTATTGAGCGAAGCTCACTGGGAAGATTCGGAGACAGATCTAGCACTTTAGAGAAGGCCTGACGTATATTGACTACCATGGCCTCAAGCGCCATGCTGGGGGTCACTTTATCCTGCACAGCCTCCACCTTGGCCTTAATATATGGTGTAGTGGCAGTGATTTCTTTGATACGTACCCGTGTTATGCCTTGAACAACAAGTCTTGCATGCCCCTGTTCGTTTTTGGCCATCCTGAGAATTAGCCCCATGGTGCCTATCTTGTGAAGTTTTTCAGGAATTTCCTCTTCAGATTCTATAGGGCCATCTACAGACACAACTGCAATAGTTCTATCTGCTGCAAGGGCATCGTCTATCATTCTTACCAGGCCAGGGGGCTCCACAATCCATGGAACCACCATATGAGGAAACAAGACCACATCCTTGCTAGGCAGTATAGGAAGCTCCCTAATAGTATTTTGATGCTGTTCCTTTAACCGTTGCGTATCCTGTATCTCTATTTCCTTATGATTGTTATTGGTGTTATGGCTCATGGTCGCTCCTACTTTGTGTTCAGCTTATCTGATTCTAATTTGCATCTGATCTGTTCCCTTTTTGTTAAAACGCACAAGCAGCAATCCATTTTCCATTCTGGCCTTAATTTGTTCAGAATCTATGGGAAGCGGAATCCTAACAATCCTTTCAAATGGGCCATATTCCACTTCCATTTGAAAAAAACGTTTTTCTTTTATCTTTAAAGGCGGTTTTCTATTGCCCGACATTCGAAGAAACTGTCCTTCCAAAACAAGCTCTAGATTATCCGTTTCTACCCCTGCAAGGTCTGCAACAAGGTAGACAAATGTTGAATCGGCATAGATATCTATTGCAGGAATCCAGCTTCCACTTGCTGTAATCGCTCCATAAGGAACCCTGAACAATTCATCCATTATTTCTTTGAATTCTCTCCGTATGTTATCAATCTCATTGGAAATGCTTATTTTTATTACCGGCATACCTGATTCCCTTTCTCAAAGAAAAAATTACCATTTGTCATTAAGTAAATTTAAAATCTCGACCTTAGCAGTGTCAGGAAACAGAAAAAGTCTGATTTTGTTTAGAACTAAAATAGTTATATGAAAAGCCCTATGCAAGATAATCAGTTTAAAAAACGAATGTTCCTTGACTTTTTGTCAATTATAGTTTTAAAAGTCATATCCGACTCCTCCTTGCCCTGACTTTCAGGGCCAGAGAATTGACCGAAAGGGGGCAATTATGAAATTGCGTCATTATGAAACCATGTTCCTTCTTCACCCTGATCTCAGCAGTGAGGACAGGGAAGATGCCATCCAGAAATTTTCCAAGATTATCCAGGATGACAAAGGCCAGATCGTGAACATCGATCAGTGGCCCTTGAGGAAACTGGCCTACAAGGTCCAGAAACAGACCCAGGGTTACTATGTGGTCATGGATTTTGGTGCTCCAGGCGATGCCATTGAAGAGTTGACCAGAAACTACAGACTTGATGAACGCGTCATGAAATTTATGACCACAAAACTCGACGACGAATTCGATTTTGAAGAGGCAACTAAAAAATATGCCTCAAATGAGGCCAAAGAACCTCAGGGACAAGCCGAAACCTCAAAAACTGACTTGGAAGAGAAGGAGGAATAGATGCAACGTCCACAGCAAAACAGGTATAAACGCCGCAGGATATACGTCAGAAGGAAGATATGTAGATTTTGTGCAGACAAGACTTTGGTGGCAGACTATAAACAACCAGACCTCTTGAAATCCTTTATAACCGAGAGGGGCAAAATTCTGCCTAGACGTGTGACAGGAACCTGCGCAAAACATCAGCGCAGGCTAACAAATGCCATCAAAAAGGCCAGGATAATGGCACTCCTGCCATTCACATCCGGCCATGCAATCGAGTAACATTGCCTAATGGAGTGAACATTCCGAATATAAAAGGTCAAAAAGGGAAGGATACACCTCTTAAAAACGGTGTGGCTGCCACAGGCGCCCTTGTGATTCCCTGCCTAGTGCCCGAGTTAAACTCTTTTTTTCAGTTTTTCATGCCTGGAGCTGCAGCTGCCTTTTTGAATTCTGGCTCCATCCGGCGGGGTTTTATGGTTCTGCTAGCTGTCTATATCTTGGGCAGCACTTTGTTTTTGGCAACAGGCATGGTTGCCTCTGCATTAATTCTTGCCCAGGCATCGGTAATCTGTGGCGGTCTTCTCATTGCTGCATGGAAAGCGATTGAAGCGCCCAAGACTCTCTTAGTCTTGACGTTATCTGTTATATGCATGTCTGCCATTATCATGGTGGTTGCATCGGGCTTGGAGATTCAAGAGGTTTATAGCAAGATGATCTCTGCAATGACAAACGAGTATGACAAGGCAGTCGAACTCTACAAAAAAAACGTTAACGAACCGTTACCTGTCCAGTTAGACCAACTCATAATCGATATTAAAAGGACCCTTATTGCCTATTTTCCAGGCATTGTATCTTCCTTTTTTATTTTTCTTAGTCTATCCAACATTATTACCTTTAGCAAACTAAACCAAATAAAGGGCCTTGAACGTAATCTAAAACCAGAATTTGATAGATGGCGCTTGCCTTGGTGGCTTGTATGGGTCTTTATCTTGTTTGGATTCATGGCGATCATTCCAGAGGGGATATGGCCTGACATTGGCAAGAACGGCGTGCTTATATTATGTGTCTTTTATCTTATTCAGGGCTTTTCTATTATGAGATTTTTCTTTAAAGTGATGGATACTCCAATATATATTCGTTATCTTGTATACGCCCTTATTGGCATCCAATGGTATGGTTTGCTACTTGTAGTATTTACAGGCCTGATGGACAACTGGTTTGATTTTAGAACACGCCTTGAAAAGAAAATGGCATCTAAAGAAGACAACCAAAGTTAAGACCTGAAAAAATTTTTTGTTATGTAAGAAAGATCCAATCAAGGATTTTGGAGGATAATAACCATGGAAGTAATCTTAAATGAAAGTATAGAAAGCCTTGGAAAGGCAGGCGACATTGTCAAGGTCTCTGACGGCTACGCAAGAAATTATTTAATTCCTAAAGGCATAGCCATTGTTGCCAACAAAAAGAATCTTGTTCAGATAGAAAAACAACGTGCCGCTATACTCGAAAGGGCGGCTAAGATGAGGCAGGAATATGAGGCACTGGCAGAGCAACTGGCGAAGCTTGATTTGGAAATATCCGTTAAGGTGGGAGAAGAGGAAAAGCTTTACGGTTCTGTCACCTCTATGGATATCGCCAAGGCGATAGAGGATAAAGGCTACCAGGTAGATAGAAAAAAGATATTGCTTCCGGAGCCAATCAAGGCACTTGGAGAATATGAGGTTCCTATTAAATTGAGTCCAGATGTTACTGCTACTGTAAATGTAAAAGTTGTTGCAGCATAGCAAAAGAGGCGTGAAAACCTTTGAAATAAAACGGCTTAAGCCAGAGCAGTTTAGGATTCCTCCCCAAAGCATTGAGGCCGAACAGTGCGTTTTAGGAGGAATACTTATCGAGGCAGGTGCCCTGCTCAAGGTTATAGAAATACTTGAACCTGAAGACTTTTACAAAGAAGGGCATTCTATTATCTATTCGGCTATAATCGATCTTTTCGACAGGAACGAACCGCAAGATCTCGTAACTGTACACAACGAACTTAAGCGCAGAGGACAACTAGAGGCTGCTGGTGGCGCGGTATACCTTGCCGAGCTAAGCGAAACGGTGCCTGTTGCTTCTAATATCGATTATTATGCAAGAATAGTAAAAGACAAGTCCATTCTTCGTAAGTTAATCCAGAAAAGCTCTGACATAGCCTCTATGTGTTACGAAGAGGCACAAGAAGTAGACGATATACTGGAATATGCTGAGAGTGCCGTATTTGAGCTTTCACAAGTCAAAATAAAACAATCGTTTCACTCTCTAAAGGATGTACTGAAAGAAAGCATCAAAAAGGTTGACGACCTTTATCAAAAAAAGGAACTGGTAACGGGTGTACCGTCAGGATTTACAGACCTTGATAAATTAACTGCGGGATTTCAACCGTCCGATCTAATAATTATTGCAGGAAGACCCTCTATGGGGAAGACCGCCTTTGCCCTGAACATCGCCCAGCATGCGGCGGTGGACAACAATATACCAACTGCCATTTTCTCTTTGGAGATGTCTAAGGAACAACTGGCTCTTAGAATGCTGTGCTCCGAGGCCATGGTGGATGCCCATAAGGTCCGCACAGGCTTTTTGAGCCGGGACGATTGGCCAAGGCTGATAAATGCTGCCGATAACCTTTCCAAGGCCCCCCTTTTCATCGACGACACCCCTGCCTTAGGTATTCTGGAAATGAGGGCCAAGGCCAGAAGACTAAAAAGTGACCGGGACATTGGGCTTGTAATTGTAGATTATCTGCAACTTATGCAAGGCAGGAGTGGAAACGAGAGAAGAGAGCAGGAAATATCTGAAATTTCAAGATCTTTAAAGGCCATGGCAAAGGAGCTAAATGTGCCAGTAATTGCCCTTTCCCAGTTGAATCGCAAGGTTGAAGACCGGCCTAACAAACGTCCCCAGATGTCGGATCTCAGGGAATCCGGGGCAATCGAACAAGATGCAGATGTTATCGCCTTTATTTACCGGGATGAGGTTTACAACAGGGACGAAAACAATCCTAGACGTGGCAAGGCAGAGATAATTGTTGCCAAACAGCGCAATGGCCCTACTGGCACGGTAGTGCTCGCCTTTGTAGGGAAATATTCTACATTTGGTAACCTTGCAGACGAACAATTGCCAGACGAGCCTGCATAAGGCAATAGAACAGGTAGAAGAGTCCTTTTCTGTCTCCTTTGACAAAGGCGACAAAAAGGAGAAACTTCTTCTTTACTTTTCGCTTCTTTATCAGTGGAATAAATCTATCAATCTTACAGGGATAAAAGAACCAGAATTACTGGTCTATAAACATTTGGGGGATACTCTTCTTTTTGATAAACTTATCTCCCCGGATGTCTCTAACTTGCTGGATATTGGTACCGGTGCTGGAATTCCAGGGCTTTTGCTAAAGATATTAAGGCCTAATCTGAATGTGGTCTTGGCAGAAGCCATTAAAAAGAAATGCTCTTTTTTAAGATATGTAGCCTCGCTTTTGAGGCTTAAGGATATTTTTATTGATGAAAAAAGGATATCGCCTCCGGATCCTCCGACAACTGTCCTGCAAAGACAAGACCATGGCTTTGATACAATAACGAGCCTCGCTGCTGGAAGCCTAAGATGGCTAATCGATACATCCTTGCCATTTTTATCATCAGGTGGTCAGATAGTCACATTAAAAGGCCCGTCCATCAAAAAAGAGTTACACTTGCTTAGACAGATGGCGGGGTCTAAAGGAGTTCTGATAAAGTCAGAAGAACTCACCTTACCAATATTGGAGCACAAGAGAGTTGCCCTTATCATTGAAAAGGATATACCTTGAGCCGTACAAGCATATTTATTGGCGGCATTCTTTTTCTATGTGGGCAGCCAGTTCCTTTGCGATAGCCTCTATTTCGCCTTGGTCTTCTCCCTCTACCATGATTCTGATAACCGGTTCTGTTCCAGATGGCCTAATAAGAATACGTCCTCTGTCTCCAAGTTTTTCACCAAGGCCGTTTTTAAGTTCATCAAGGCCATTGACCTCGCTAAGGGGGACCCTTTTTTGCAGACGTACATTGTAGAGGACTTGAGGAAAGGTCTCCATTATGGATGCAAGTTCTGATAAAGGCCTCTTTGTTCTCTGCATTACAGCCAAAAGCTGGAGGGCGGCCAAGATTCCATCTCCTGTAGTGATGTAATCCATGAAGACCAGGTGGCCTGACTGCTCGCCGCCAAAATTATAGCCTTTCTCTCTCATTGCCTCTACTACATAGCGATCTCCCACCTGGGTTCTTACTAATCGGCCTCCCATATCCTTTAACGCCTTTTCTAGACCCATATTGCTCATTACAGTAGCCACTACAGTATTATAGTTAAGCTTTTTGTTTTCTATCATGTGTTTGGCGCATATAGCCATGATGTGATCGCCATCAACCACGTTTCCCTTCTCATCTACAACAATTACCCTGTCTCCATCGCCATCGAGGGCTATTCCCATATCGGCCCCACTAGTCCTGACAAGTTCCTGCATTAGCTCCGGAAACAGGGCGCCACACTTTTCATTAATGTTTATTCCGTTTGGTTCGACACCTATCTTTATTACTTCTGCTCCAAGCTCTTCAAATACGGCTGGAGCAACCTTGTATGTAGCGCCATTTGCACAATCAAGAACTATCTTGAGCCCGTCCAAGGTAAGATCCTTAGGAAAGGTGTGCTTTGCAAATACAATGTATCTCCCCCTAGCATCATCAATCCTGTAAGCCTTGCCGACGTCTTTTCCAGTTGGCATCTCACGCTGTAAAACCGGCGAATCCATTAACTCCTCGATTCTGGCTTCTACACGGTCTGGCAATTTAAAACCATCATGAGAGAAGAGCTTTATGCCGTTATCCTGAAACGGATTGTGGGATGCAGATATAACCACGCCTGCATCTGCCCTCATGCTTTCGGTAAGAAAGGCAATAGCAGGAGTAGGCATTGGGCCTACCATAAGCACATCGACTCCCATCGAACATATACCGGCAGCCAGCGCATTTTCAAGCATATAGCAAGAAAGTCTGGTATCCTTTCCAATAAGGATCCTCGGATTTCTGCTCCTTTCGTTTCTAAAAACGTATGCTACTGCACGGCCAAGATTCATAGCAACATCTGTGGTCATTGGATGAACATTGGCCAATCCCCTAACACCATCTGTACCAAAAAGCTTCCTCATCTTATCTTCTCCCGAGATACCCTAATCCGTACCTTCTTTGGGATAATTTCTAAGCATTCAAAGCCAGGAGGGCCCTTTGCCGCTGGCTCTACTACATATTTTCCTGGTTTTAAAGATGTGGCATTTACGCTGACATTGATATCCTCAATACGCAATTTATTCAAGGATGGAATCTCTCCACACAGTTTCACAGTTACCTCGGTTGGCCATACAGAGACTTTATAGGGTCCTTGAAATATTCTAACCGGCACATGTCTTATCTTTCGCGTCCCCTTCTTTGGCCTAATATAGACTGTAACCCTAAACTTTGAGCTTCCTTCCACACTAATCCTCAACTTTTGCAGATTAGGTGTGGCAATAGCAGTGAATGTACTCCTCGCTCCTGTCAGATCCACAGGAGAAAGAACAAGCTCTCTGATCTTGCTCACCTCCTTGGCAGGACCACTGATCTGGGTCGCAAGGGGTTGCACTATTACCTTTTCGACCTCATAGCCAGGAGCTGGTTGATTTTCAAGGACAGGTTTTACTGGGACTGTTTTCCTGAGAAGAGGCTGAAGCTCTATCTCTATTATGCTCGGTTTGATCCTGAGTACCTTTACACCGCCTGGCAGGGAAAAATCATCAGCAGCCAGATGTATCACCATCTTCCCAGGTGATGCATCTTTCAGATCAATTACCTTTGTAAGATTCTGGGCAGCAACATTTCTAATGATTGATCTTGGTCCAAATACCCTTATCTCTACATCTGAAGGTATATCGTTGGCAATGACCAGATTGGAAGGCAAATTTATTATCTCAAGAGGAATAGACAAGCCTATTTCGGCCTTTTCTTGCCCTACCACAAAGGACCATAACGTTACTGAAAAGGCAAGGGCTATCAGTTTCAGATGCCAATCCCGGACAAAAATATCGTGCCAATTCATCTACTTAAACCTCAAGCGCCAACGCAAGGCATCTTTTTCATCTGTGGCAAAACTGTTATGAAGTATCCTTCTTAGGATGCCTGAACTTATATCCCTGGTTATCCTGCCAGCTATTGCAACCGAAATAGCTCCAGTCTCTTCAGAGACTATGACTGTAACCGCATCTGTTTGTTCTGTAATACCAATACCTGCCCTGTGCCTGGTGCCTAACCGTCTGCTAATGGCTGGATTCGAGGTCAAAGGCAATACACAGCCTGCTGCAGCAAGACGCCCACCCCGTATTATAACTGCCCCATCGTGAAGGGGCGTACATTTGGCAAAGATGGTGTTAAGTAGCATGCGACTTACTTCACCATCTATTTTAGTACCTGTCTCAATATATTCATTAAGGCCTATAGTCCGTTCGAGCACTATCAGTGCCCCTGTCTTAGATTGGGACATCTCTGATGCTGCCTTGGCAACTTCCTCCAAGGCGTGAAAGGTCTTTACTTTGTATCTGAGAAAAGGAGGCTGTCCAAATTGGGTAAGAACCCTCCTTATATCGTCCTGAAAAACAATAACAACCAACAGGAAAATAGAACTTAAGGCTGTACCTAGAAGCCAATGCAAAGTATAAAGCTGCAACTGCTTTGCAACAAAATAGGTAAGGATAATAACCCCAAGCCCTGCAGCCATTTGCACTGCCCTAGTTCCACGAATGAGCACCATTATCCGATAAATGATAAAGGCCACAAGCAAGATGTCTACAACATCTTGCCATCTAAGTATGGGGAGGAATTGCTGCAGGGAATCCATCAGACAGATTCCCCTTTCCGCATCCTTAACGTGTATGCGACTTTAACAGCATCGGCAATACAGGCTGGCTCATGTACTCTGACTATAGATGCCCCATTCAGCACAGAGGCAACAACTGCGCCACAGGTGGCATTATCCCTTTTGGCAGGATCTTCATGGCCTGTAATCTTTCCCAAAAAGGCCTTTCGTGAGGGTCCAACCAAAACAGGAGCATTGAGATCAAGAAATGTCTCCAGATTATTTATAATATCAAGGTTATCCTGGAAACGTTTACCAAAACCGATCCCAGGATCAAGAATGATCTGTTTCTTATCTATCCCCTTGGAAAGACAATATTCTATTCTTTCTTGAAAAAAATCATAAATTTCGCCTACTACGTCATCATAATACGGATCTATTTGCATATCTCTTGGGGTGCCTTTCATGTGCATTAAAATTACAGGTACCCCTTCAAAGGCTATCAATTCTGCCATACCTTCATCGAATCTGAGTGCACTTATATCATTTATTATGTCAGCGCCCCCTAGCAAGGCCTGCCTGGCTACTTGAACCTTTGTTGTGTCTACAGATATGGGTATATCAGAAAATGTCCTTATGGCCTTAACAGCTCGCATGACACGCTCCAACTCCTCTTGCAAGGGAACCGGCTCAGCAAATGGCCTTGATGACTCTCCGCCAACATCAATAATATCAGCACCCTGTTCTATGAGTCTCTTACACTGATCAATTATGGCTGTAGTGGTAAGGAATTTCCCACCATCTGAAAAGGAGTCAGGGGTCACGTTTAGGACCCCCATTATTATGGTCTTCTTTTTGGGATTTAGGTCAAAGTTTCTGCATTTTATTGCATAACTGGTCATTTATCAGAAGGACCGCCGTTTTCCTCTTCTTTTTTCACCTCTACTTCTTTTTCATTTTTTCGGCAAGAAGACAATATTTCGTCAATATCTTTTGCATCAAGGGTTTCTTTTTCAAGCAATTCCTGAGCAAGTCTGTGTAGACATTCTATGTTTTCAGTAAGAAGCTCTTTGGTCTTATTGTAGGTCTCCTTGACAATCTTCTCGATGGCTTGGTCTATCTTAAGTGCTGTAGCCTCACTGTATTCGCGAACATGCCCAAAATCTCTTCCAAGAAAGACCTCTTCATTTTGCTTCTGAAAGGCCACAGGCCCTATATCATCACTCATCCCCCATTCACACACCATCTTCCTTGCCAAGGATGACACCCGTTCGATATCATTGCCTGCACCTGTGGTATAGTCTTCAAATATGAGTTCCTCTGCTACACGTCCACCGAGAAGTATTGCCAAATTATTCATGAGATAGGAACGAGGATAGGTATGCCTTTCATCCTCAGGGAGCTGTTGGGTGAGTCCCAGTGCACGGCCCCTAGGAATGATGGTTACCTTGTGGACCGGATCCGTGCCAGGAAGCAGTTTGGCAACCAGGCAATGGCCAGCCTCGTGGTAGGCGGTAATCTCCTTTTCCTGGTCAGACATTATGAGACTCTTTCGCTCGACACCCATGAGAACCTTGTCTTTGGCCTTTTCGAAGTCGATCATTTCCACCTTGTCTTTGTTGGCCCGCGCAGCAATGAGCGCTGCCTCGTTGACGAGGTTTTCAAGGTCTGCACCTGAAAAACCTGGTGTGCCCTTGGCGATAACCGAAATGTCCACGTCGTCGGCAAGGGGGGTTTTTGCAGCGTGCACTTTGAGGATTTCTTCCCTGCCTCGAACGTCTGGAACTGGGACCACTACCTGTCTGTCGAAACGTCCTGGTCTCAAAAGAGCAGGATCGAGAACGTCTGGACGGTTGGTTGCAGAGATTACTATTACGCCTTCGGATGTCTCGAATCCGTCCATCTCCACGAGCAGTTGGTTGAGTGTCTGTTCCCTTTCGTCGTGGCCGCCACCAAGGCCAGCACCCCTGTGACGTCCGACAGCATCTATTTCGTCTATGAAGATGATACAAGGTGCGTGCTTCTTGGCCTGCAGAAACAGGTCGCGGACACGTGAGGCACCCACACCGACAAACATTTCAACGAAGTCCGAACCACTGATGCTGAAGAAAGGCACGCCAGCCTCGCCAGCAATTGCCTTGGCCAGAAGGGTCTTGCCCGTACCAGGAGGCCCTACCAGCAGGACACCCTTGGGGATCCTTCCTCCAAGCTTTGTAAACTTTTTAGGGTCCTTAAGAAATTCGATGACCTCAGTCAGTTCCTCCTTGGCCTCGTCTACTCCGGCAACGTCCTTGAAAGTCACGTTGATGTTCTGGCCATTGAGCATCTTTGCCTTGCTCCTGCCAAATGACATGGCTCGGCCTCCACCAGTCTGCATCTGCCGCATAAAGAATATCCATACGCCTATGAGCAGGAGCATAGGAAACCACGAGATGAGCAGAGTGAGATACCAAGGCGTTTCTTCCACTGGTTTGACCTGGATAATCACGCCTTTTTTCTTCAGCTCTGGGATGAGATCCCTGTCCTGGTAGGGTATGGCAGTTCGGAACTTCTGCTGGTTCTCAAATACCCCTTCCACCTTTTCATTTTGTATTACAACCTTGGCCACTTCTCCTTTTTCCACATAGTTAAGGAAGTCGCTGTAGGTTATTTCCTGAACATTGGTCTGGGGCTTGTTGAAAAGATTGAATAGAAATACGACAACAAGGCCTATTACAAGCCATAAGCTGAGATTTTTATAAAAGGTATTCAAATACGTTCCTCCACTTTATGAAAATCTTTATTGGATTATTGATCTTAAGACAATAAATCCAATCACACAGAAAAAAGTCTAATAAGGACATTTTTAATAAATTAAACGATATGCCAATGTAAATGCAACCAAAAAAGAATGTTCTTGAAGTGCAATTTACCCGAAAAAACCTACTTACTTGACAGGGAAAGCATGATTTTCAAAAGATTAGAAGGTTCCCAGCAAATTTCAAGGACTGATCTGCCAGTAACCCTGAAACAATGGCTAACCTCGATGCCGCATACCGCTGCAATTTTCTGGCCTTTTACAATAAGCGGTATGAAGTCTCTTATTACCCTGGGGATATTCCTGTTTATAAAAAAATCCTTTAATTTCGATTCGTCTTTTGCACCAAAGGGCCTAAACCTGTCACCAGGCCGTCTCAGGCGCAATTGCATTGGGAATTGGGCTATCTTGGCATCTAGATACAAAGGCCTAGGATAGCTGCTTCCTGCCAATTTTCTTATTTTGCCTTCCGCTTCAAAGTTTTTTATTTTATTAATAGAGATGCTCCCTAAAGGACTGGGCAATTCCCAAATACCCGGGGCATTGATTTCACGCAACCAATCCCCATCAACCTTCCACTGGCCCTTATCAAAGAGGCCCTTCCTAATAATAATCAAATGATTATAAATACGTGCAGCCCAAAAATCACCCGGAATAGAATAGCTACCTGACGGAAGATCAGACTCTATAATATGTTGAAGTTTGAGAAGATGATCCGCCAGTATCCTGGCCCTTTGCACTCCAACCATCTCCAGTGCCAAACGAATAACCCGTCTTTGGATTGCTGGTTTCCATTTAGTTAGAGCACCTATTAAAAGGATTACAAATCCTTCTCTTAAAGAGACCGTTTTAGGGAATACCAATGCGCCTTCTAAAGCCTTATAAGCAAGATCTGCCAATACCTCCTCATCATCTTGAAGGAGGTAAGCCGTTTTTGAAAGTGTAGATACTATAGATGGATTGAAGTCTCTTTTAATAATGGGAATAAGCCTCTGCCTTAACCTGTTTCTTGTATACTTAGAGGCCAAGTTAGACGAATCCATTATGAATGGTATTTTATAGGCATCTAGATGTTTTAAGATTTCATCTTTTTCAGCAAAAAGCAAAGGACGGATTACACCATCCCCCCTTTTGGGATGCATCCCAGACAAACCTTCAAGGGCAGATCCCCTGATAAATCGTAATAGAAGTTCTTCTGCCTGATCGTCAGCGGTATGGCCAGTGGCAATAAGCTTTATACCTTCGCGTTGAGCTACATCTTTCAAAAAACGATACCTAAGATTTCTTGCTGCGCCTTGAAGGTTCATTCGCCTTTCATGGGCAAATTTTGCTACATCTTCATAGGCAAGATGAAACCTAATAGAGTTTGTTTGGCAAATCTCTTTAGCAAACTCTGCATCCCTATCGGCCTCTTTTCCTCTAAGGCCATGATGTAGATGGGCAGCCTGCAAATTTATCTTTTTTGAACGAGCCAAGAGGTAAAACAGATGAAGAAGGCATACAGAGTCAGGACCTCCTGACAGGGCTACAAGGACCGACGAGGCTGAACCCAGAAGTCCTTTTTCTCGTATAACTCCCTTAAATCTTTTGAAAAGAAGGGAGTCTTCTCCCTTGTTAAAAGAAAAATCCAATGGGGACGAACCGGCCCCATAATCTAGCAGGCTCACCCTCCTCCCCTGTTAAAATTCACTGCCCTTAAGATGTCCATTGCAGAGGCTGCACGAACAGACAAAATCTGGGCCTTAAGAAGAAGTTCCTTACCTGCAGCAGGATGGTTGAAGTCAGCCACTACACTGTCTTCCTTTATCTCCTTAACCAGAAAGCGCACCGGCTGACCTTGCCCTGTCATCTCTTCATAAAGCTCTCCTTCCCTAAGCATCTCAGGATGACTAATCTGACTAAGCGGTATCTCGTTTATCAAGGTTTCGTCTCGTTTGCCAAAGCCCTGCTCTGGAGGAATGTTGACCTCTACCTTATCACCTTCTGCCAACTGGAAAATTGCCCTCTCCAGGGCTGGTATTACCGGTTCTCTTCCATAAAGAAACTGGGTCTTGAATATTTTAGAAAGCTCAGGAGGCGTGAGACCGTCTTTGACTTGCAACATATATTGGATTTCAACGACGGTGTCATTCTCTATTTTCATCTTATATCTCCTTTTAAAAAAATGGATTTCTATTATAATTCATATGAAAAATTTCTTAAAGTAGTTTCGTCCTCTCTGTTTGGGTTTACAATCTTTTAAAAAGTGATTATAGAACCATTTTGATTTTTGTCACCCGCCCATAGCTCAACTGGATAGAGCAACGGACTTCTAATCCGTAGGTTGGAGGTTCGAGTCCTCCTGGGCGGGCCAGAAAAATCAAGGGGTTGGCCGATCTTGCCGACCCCTCTTTTTGTTCCGGGCCAAAATGGGCCAGAGTCAAACAAGATCAAGGAGAGCCACAAAGGAAAAAATCTATCTATATGGGCAACTCAGATGAAATCAGGTGGCGTCAGCGCCTTGACAATTTCCAGCAGGCAATGGAACAGCTGAACGAGGCCTGCGGCAAGAAAGATTACACCAAGCTTGAACGGGCAGGCCTCATCCAGACCTTTGAATTCACCTTTGAGCTTGCCTGGA
>CAZNKP010000043.1:0-67649 GCA_964573805.1 uncultured Desulfobacterales bacterium
TTCAAAGTTGTGCATCCAGTTGGTGCCAAGCGGGCTGTCAAAATCTCCAAGCTTGCCGTTTAGCTGGAGATAGGACGCATAGTACCTGCCAAAGAAAAGGGGAAGCGGGCCTCCAAGATCCAAGTCCACCGTGCTGAAATATATCTCCCCTGTAGCGGTAGAGACCGGATCGTCAGTCTCGCCGTTGTTGTCATTGTTTTCGCCAGAGGTTGGAGAAATACCAGTGACGGTTAAGGGAATTCTTGTTGGCGAAGTAGGATCGTTGCTATTAATGATAAGAGTAGCAGTTTTATTTCCTGGGGAGATAGACTTATAGTCTATCCAAAAATCACATGACTCATTAGGTAATATTGTTTTTTCACAGAAAGTATCCGTTAAGCAGAATCCTACATCACCTGTAATTTTAATATCCTTTACTACAAGATTTTCCTCTCCTTCATTAATTATAGTAATCACTTCGTTTTCAGACTTGTTTACCACCACCCTCCCAAAATCCACGGAGGATGGCGCAACTTTGATTCTAGGCCCAGACTGCTCACATACCATAACTACATAATTTGTTTTATTGCGTTGTTCAGCTGTTTCTCCTCCATCTAAACTTATGACCTGATATTCAAGAGGCCATAAGTTAGCTCCTGTGCTCGTCCAGTAAGGTGCATCAGTTGGCCAATTATCATTCTGGAACAGCACGAATGGAAAATCCAAACTCCTATCCACAAGACTCTCTAATTCCTTTATATTTGGCATATTGCACTGATATCCTTCAGGTATGGATTCGCAATCTTCGTATATATTACTTTTATATTTCTTTATTAGCTCTAACGCTGTCCCAAAATACACTTTTCCATCACCAAGAACTCCGTCTTTGTCTTCGTCTTTATAGTGTTCTATTATGCATTTTGAAACGTTGATATATGTTTTCCCAGTTGCATTATCTTTAATAGATCCCTTTACAAACCTTGGGTCCGGCCAGGAGACCCCCCACTGAAGGGCCCCGTCGTCTCTTGGTGGATTATTGGCGTCATAGCTTATCGTTTGTCCTGTCTTTAAAAGATTGGCCGGGTAGGCCTGGTCTGGGTCGTCCTTTGGCCCGGCTCTCACGGCTGTGACCGGCATATGCGAGGTCTTGGTTGCTGCATAAACCCCGCCATTTGTTGCGAGAAAATCAACGCCCCATGCGTAACTGGTGTCCGGGGCATAGGTGGTGGATGTCCAGTAGACAGTGCCGGGGGCGTTATAGATGTCTTTAAAGCCCTGGCTCAACAGGTACCAGCCGGACTGCCAGTCCAGAGAGTAGTTGATAAGGCTTGCAAGCTCCCTCACATTGGGAAGGCGCCAGTCGCTGTAGGTCGCCGTATAGTCTGCGCAGTTGTAACTTGAGGGGTCGCTGTTAAAGTCCACGATCGCGTCAAGGGCTCCCTGCCAGGTGTTAAATATCCCAAGACAGTCCCAATCCTTCAGCCACATGAGACCTGTGAGCATGTCCGTAATGGTGCCGTCTCCATTGTCCACGAACCTGGGAGATGGCCAGGCAACCCCTGCCTGGATCTCGCCGTCCAGGCCTGTGCCGTTACAGTCGATCTGGTTTCCGTTTTCGTCGTAACACTTGGTCTGCCCGGTCTTTGGCAGTTGAACCGTGGCTGCCAAGGCAAAGGCTGGCAAAATCAGGAAAAAAAGCATTACAAAAATCTGGCGGCTTTTGATCATCTCTTTCCTCCTCCTTCAAGATGGCTCAATAATTTGAAGAGGCTAATTTGTATTGACGAGGGAGGCATTGTATGACTGGGCGACGATGGATACTAAAGGATAAGAGACAAACACGGCCTTTTTAGGGCAGCTTTGCAACTTACCCTTTCCAGCCATTTTGCCTTATAATTTTGCTTATAATTTATTATATTTTAATTTTTTTGGGTGTCAATTTAGTTTTTTTGTTTATTACAAGCAGAATTGGTGTCCAGGTTAGATAAGCAGCCCCTACCTAAGATTTCTTGCGCTTGCTAATGCTGTTGTACTTAGAGGCTTCCCTGCAAAGACAATACCTGTGGTTACTCGTTTCCCAGCATCAAAATGCCCTTGTAAAGATAGTCAAGACCTGATGCAATAGTAAGGATTGCCGTAAGTATGTAGCAACAAAATTGCAACCTGTCTAATTCCATGTGCGTTACAGTGGCAAAAAGAACTACAAAAATGGTCAGTAACTGGAATAGGGTTGTCAACTTGCTAATAATAGTTGGATGTATCTCAATACCCGACTGAAAGAGCAACAAAACAAGAACTCCAAAAACAATTATTATATCTCTGCTTATAACTGTTACCGCAAGCCAGTTGGGAATAAAACCAATAACTGCAAGAGTAATATAAGCAGATGCTAAAAGGGCCTTATCTGCAATGGGATCAAGTATTGCTCCTATGCGGGTTTTTTGCTTCATTACCCTTGCCAAAAAACCATCAAGGCCATCTGATATCCCTGCAACTGCAAATACAACAAATGCCAGATCAAAACGCTCGTTTATCAGAAAAATGACAAGAAGCGGTGCAAGCAGTATTCTGAGTATTGTCAAGAGGTTGGGGATATTCAATTAACCGCCTTCCAAATATCATGGGCCTCTAAGAGGCCCTTGGGATGGAACCACCTTATTTCAGGGTCTTTTTTGAACCAGGTTATCTGTCTCTTTGCGTAACGCCTCGTGTCTCTTTTCATTTCATAAACGGCTTGAGAAAATCCCTTTTCATTAAGAAGGTAGGAGATAATATGCCGGTATCCGATGGATTGCAAGGGTTTTAGAGAAGGATTCAGTCCTTGGGACAATAGGCCTTTTACTTCCTCTACAAATCCATTTTTGAGCATCTGCTCCACCCTGCTGTCGATCTTACGATAAAGAAGGTCCCTTTGAAACATAAGACCTATCTTAAAAATCCGCAGGCCTTTTTGTATGAATATTGAAAGGTTCTGCTTATCCTTATCTTCTTTGCTTCTCTTAGCCGCCCCCCCCATAAGTATCTCAAAGGCCCTAAAAAGCCTGTAGGTATCGTTTGGTTGTATTCTTTGGGCCCTTTCCGGATCAAGAGATAATAACAAGGAATAAACCGTTTGATGACCTTTTTCAGTTATCATTTCCTGCAAATACCTTCTGAGCCAAGGCATGGCTCCTGGCAAAACAGACAGTCCCTGTTCCAAGCTCTTGAGATAGAAACCTGTGCCACCTACAAGAATTGGGACCTTGCCCTTGCCTAATACAATATCAATCGCCCTTGAAGCTATGCGTATGAAACTAGCTGCATCCATCACCTCCCAAGGCTCCCGTATATCAATGAGATGATGGACGGCCTTCGACAACTCCTCCCTCGACGGCTTAGCCGAACCAATATCAAGGCCCTTATATATCTGGACCGAATCCAGATTAATGATTTCGCCTTTAAGCCTTTGGGCCAGCTTTATAGAAACCGCTGTCTTCCCTGTGGCTGTTGGACCTATTACAGCAACAACTGGAAACTTATTAACACTCCCCTTACCGCGCATCACCTTCTGAAAAATTTCTCATATAGTTCTTCACGGCCAAGACATACCATCACAGGTCTTCCATGGGGACAATTAGTTACACCATGTTTTAGACAATCCCTTACGAGTTTTTCCATCTCAATACCGTTTAAATCCTTCCCTGCCTTTATCGCCATAGAACATGACAGCGGAGCCAATATATCACGGACCAATTCACCTCGATCCATGAACGGATTTTTCAGCACCTTTTTGACAATCTCTTCAACACATAAAATATCCTTTTCCAAAGATGACACAATAACAGGAAGGGACCTCAAAGCTATCTGACTGTGACCAAAAATCTGCGTTTCTATCCCTGCATCCAATAAAATTTTCTTTGCTTTTTCAAAATTTTCAAGCAGTTCGGGACTAACATCAATAACATGGGCCATCAAAAGACTTTGCCTGTTAAGCTTGCCAGCAGATAAAAACTCTTCTCTTATGCGTCCAAAGATCAAGGCCTCATGGGCTGCGTGTTGATCAAGAATCACAAGCTCTTCATTAAGCTCAAAAAGTATAAAAGCGTGCGCAAACTGACCTATTATACGGAAATTGTCCTGAACTTGCCCCTTTTCAGCATGGGTAGTAAAGAAAAAAGAGGCCTCATCGTTATTAAAATAGTCGCCTTCACCACCAGCCTCCTGGACCTTGCACAAAGGGGCAACCCCTTCGCCTTCCCAAGGCAATGGGAATTCTATGCGGGACCGATATCCTTTTTGGACAGCTTCTGGCTCCTCCCCGCGCCTGAGCCGCGGCCTCTTCTCCACATCCAGGGCGAGCTTCCCTGTCCCCACACCACTATCAAGCGCTCTTCTGACACCATGGAATACCAATCTGTATATATCACTAGGCCTTTCAAACCTAACCTCATTCTTTGTTGGATGAACATTCACATCCACAAGAAGTGGGTCAATCTCTATATACAATACACCTGCAGGATGATTTCCCTTGACCAGGAACCCTTTCATGGCATCTTTTAATGCCTTCCAAAGAACTGGATTTGAAACCGGACGCCTATTTAGAAAAAAATAGAAATTCTTTGAAGAAAGCCTGACGGCCTCTGGCCTTGCCACAAAACCAAAAAGCTCAAGCCCCTGATCCTTAGCACCAACTTCAATCATATGAGGCAACACCTTTAAACCAACTAGGGGCTCTATCCGTTTCTCAACAGGCAAATCGGTCCTGCAAATAAACACAGCCTTATCATCCCTAATCACCTTAAAACCAACCTCGGGCCACGATGCACAAAAAAGATGCACGACCTTCAGACACCTTGCATATTCTGTATGATCCGACTTAAGAAACTTGGCGCGGGCAGGTATTTTCAAAAAAAGATCCTCTACAGTCACAATGGTACCCATAGGACATGGATTTGGTCTGATCTTGCCCCGTTTCCCAAAAGATACATCTATCTTCCACCCCTCTCCGCTTCCCTTTTGCCGGGAGGTTATTGACAGTCTGCTGACTGCTCCAATACTGGCAAGGGCCTCCCCGCGAAATCCCAAGGTCCTGATGCATTCCAGGTCCCGCTGTGAACCTATCTTGCTAGTGGCATGAGGTTCTACACTCAATTCGAGATCCCTTTTGGACATTCCGATACCATCATCTCTCACCTCTACGAGCCTCTTTCCACCCTTCAAAAGTCTCACTTCGATACTGTTTGCACCTGCATCAAGGGCATTCTCAATAAGCTCCTTAACTACAGAGGATGGACGCTCAACAACTTCCCCTGCCGCTATTTGATTAGCAATATGTACAGGAAGTCTTTTTATGGCAGGCATTTCCCTCATCCTTCGTCTTTAAATTTATTATATAGTGCCAAAGCAACATCCTTAGGCAGCCCCGGCACCTTTTCAAGCTCTTCCTGTGTAGCGTTGATCAATGCCTCTAGGCTGCCAAAATATCTAAGAAGCAAAGCCCTCCTTTTTGGTCCAACACCTGGAATTTCAACAAGTGGAGAACTCAAGATCCTTCTATCACGTCTCTTTCTGTGAAGCCGTACTCCAAACCTATGTGCTTCATCCCTGACACGTTGACAAAATCGTAACACAGGGTTGTCTCTAGCCAAAAAAATTGGCTCCTTGGCTTTGGTAACGTATATCTTTTCCCCCTCTTGTCTATGTTCCTTAGCGATAGAGATGAAGTCTATTTTATCAAATATGCCAAGATCTCTTGCGGCCTTAACGGCTGTTGAAAGATGGCCCTTGCCTCCATCTACTATAATCAGATCAGGTAAATTGCCATTTTTAAAGCCGCTTTTTAATCTCCTTTTTATCACCTCTCCAATCATCTCATAATCGTTAGGCCCAGCGCTTCTTATCTTATATTGACGGTATGACGCTTTTACAGGCTCTCCAGACACAAAGCATACAAGGCTTCCAACAGGGTCCTTACCAGAAGTATTTGATATATCTATACCTTCTATCTGTTGAGGAATCCTTCTAAGGCCGAAGTGCTTTTTTAAACCCAAAGCAAGATCATTCCATTGTTCTTTCTTTAGTAATTCCTCTCCAAGCCTATTGCCAGCATTTAACTTTGCGGTATGAATTAGTCTCTTTCTTATACCAGACTTTGCCTGCCTGACTATTACCTTCTTCTTAGCTCCCAGTCTGCTTAGGTAAGAAGATAAGCCTTCCAAAAGCTCGCTAGAAAACAGATCTGGCACTACTACTTCTCTTGGTATCTGGGCATTGGAATAATAAAGGGTGATAAAACGGGTATAGACCTGTTCTATACTATCCTCTATCCCTACATCAAGGCTAAAGGCCTGCTTCTGCCTAAGCACCCCTTCCCTCACCTTTAAAACAGCGGCCTGCCCCATTCCATCACCAATTTCAACATATATTACATCGAGTTCCAAATCCATTCGGGAAATAACATTTTGACTATCCAACAGGCTCTCTATAGCCTTGATACTGTCCCGAAGCATGGCGGCCCTTTCAAAGTCAAGAGCCATGGCGGCCTTATCCATCTCTCTTTTCAGACTTGACACTACATTGGCCGTATGTCCATTTAGAAAGTATTTAAGTCTTCTTATATCCTTCTCATATGCCTGCCTTGTAATCTTCCCCATGCACGGGGCGCTGCACTTTCCGACCTGGTATTTAAGACACGGCCTTGTCCTGTTTTTCATGTAAGAGTCAGTGCAAGTCCGCAAACGGAACAGGGATGATATGAGACTGATGGTGCGTTTTAGCTCAAGGGAGGATGTATAAGGACCAAAGTAGATGGCTCCGTCTGACTGTCTTTTGCGGACCATGCTTATTCGTGGAAAGGTCGAACCTGTGCCTATTCTCAAAAAGGGATAGGCCTTATCATCCCTAAGCCTTATATTGTACTTGGGTTTGTGCTCACCTATCAATTCTGCCTCAAGGATAAGGGCGTCTTTCTCTGTAGCCGTTATTACCACATCTAGATAACAGGCCCTTTTAAGCATTAGGGCCGTTTTTGCAGAATGCGCCGCCCCTTTCCTTAAATATGAGGCAAGGCGACTCCTTAAATTTTTGGCTTTTCCAATATAAATGGCCCTGCTGTCTTTGTCTAAAAAGATGTATACTCCTGGTCTATTAGGGATCAGACAAAGATCAAATTCTTGATCCAGGTCATACTTGAGGGGATGATTCATGGAGCACTTTCTGAAAGCATCTGTTTCAAAAGAAGGGCGTCTTTTGCCGCACTACCATCTGCTGTATTGTCAAAATAGACATAACCTTCCCGGCGAGAAGCCTTCAAAAGCTCCACCCATCTTACTAGGCCCTCACTACCATAGGCACCCTTATAAAGTCCAGCAGCACCATGAAGCCGCAAATATACAAAATCTGCAGTAAAGGCCTCCCTCATGGGATATTTGCCAGAGGTATGGCTTATTACCCATGCGATATTTCTCTCGTCCAGCTTTTGAAATACCTCTTCATCAAACCAAGACTGATTCCTTGCCTCAAACGCAATCTTAACACCGCCTGGAAGCATATCTAAAAAACCATCTAAGGTTTTGGGGTCATATTTAAGACTTGGGGGAAGCTGGAAAAGGACAACGGCCAGCTTTTCTTTAAGATGAAAAATCCTGTTGAAAAATATATTAATCGACTCCTGATCCACCTTTAGGCGCTTTATATGCGTTATAAACCTCGGGGCCTTCACAGACCATAAAAAACCATCAGGTGTCCGCTCATACCAACCCTGCCAAATCTTTTCTGGAAAGGATCTGTAAAAGGATGCGTTTAGCTCTACAGTATCAAAAAAACGGCAATAGGTCTCTAGATAGCGTCTTTTGGGTGTAGTGTTGTCATAAAGTATGCCTATAAAGGTTTCGTAATTCCAGCCACTTGTACCGACATGATAGGAGCTTGGCATAATTATGACCTGTTTAAAATGGATAAAGAGAAAAGCGATCTTTTAATTGACAGATATCTGATTGTCCTCAACAAACTGCGACAGATAGTCTTTTACCTTATTATACTCTTTTTTGATCTCATGCAAAATGGACTCTAATCCATCTGGCTCCCTGTTTTTTGCCTTCTGTTCTACTTCTAGACACAGCTTACTCAATTTCATGGCCCCCATAAAACCTGTTGTACCCTTAAGGGTATGGGCATTAAAACTAAGACTTTCAAAGTCTTTCTTATTGAGGGCAACCTCCATGGCCTGCATATACTTTGGACTGTTACTAAAAAATTTTCTCAAGGAATCACTGAAAAACTTCCTGCCAGACTTCTCTTCTAACATTTTTAATTCTTCTATTACAGAGGGCTCTACTCCTATGTTCTCTGTATTTTGTGCATAATCAGGGTCTTTGCCAGAGTCTTTATTTGGGGCCGACTTACAAGCATTTTTGATCCATTTTTCCAGCATGCTCTTCAATTGAGCTAACTTAAAAGGTTTTGCAAGATAGTCATCCATGCCAGATGCAATGCACTTTTTTCTATCTTCCACCATTGCGTAGGCAGTAAGTGCAATAATCGGCACATGTTTATCCCTCTTCTTTTCCATCTCACGATATAGCTCTGTAGTCTTGTATCCATCTAAAACAGGCATTTGACAATCCATAAAAATAATATCAAATTCTTTATTCTTAAGAATCTTCAGGGCTTCATTTCCATTGGTGGCAACGGTGGTCGAACAACCCAGGGATGAAAACATTTCAAGACAGACGTAACGATTAACCGAATTATCTTCCACAAGAAGCACCCTTATACCTTCAAAGACTGCAGGTTCCAAAGACTCTTGCTTAACAGGCTCTTGGCCTACTTCCTGGAAACGGCCATCAAGTATTTCATTAATCCTATAAAACGCTTCTAACTTTTTTACATAAAAGAGCCTCTTGTTATTGCTATCAAAACAGGGTTTGCCTTTCCCATAAAGACATATAAACTTTCCCTCATCAGTCAAACAATCTTTATAAAGGGCGGTATCAAAATCAGAAAAATAATCACAGTCCACCACGATCCAATTCCAACGTTTCGTATAGTCTAAAGACCTTGTGTGATAATCTTTAAAAGAAATTTCTATACCGAAAGCCCCAAAAACCGAAAACAGATGCTCTTGCAAAAACTGGCTCGAAACAAAGGCAATCGCCTTGGAATCATTTTGAGAAGGACTTGCAAGGGGCTGGAATCCGTCAGGAAGCCCAAAAGGGATAAAGCATCTAAACAACGAACCCTTGCCAAGTTGGCTTTCAACCTCTATATGACCACCCATTTTGCCTACAAGGCCCTTTACAATGGCGAGGCCCAAACCTGTTCCTTCATAGGATTTAGAAGAAGAGACATCTGCTTGGGAAAAGGCGCTAAATATAGAAGACAATCTGTCTTCTGCTATTCCTATTCCCCTATCCTCTACCTCTACAATTATAGTAGTTTTTAATACCTGTATATCTGTACCACCATCTTTTAATCTTATTATAATATCATTGTCCTCGGTAAACTTTACTGCATTACCAAGGAGATTAATCAAGATTTCTTTAAGTTTGTCTGGATCACCAATAATAAAGTTTGGGATGCTCTTTTGCCATGAGATATATATGTTAGCATTCTTTTTGGATGCCTGTATCTGAAACAGTTCTATTATTTCATAACATATATCTAGAAGGGAAAATTTGTCCATTTTAAACTCTACTCTTCCTGCCTCAAGACGTGAAAAGTCAAGTATGTCATTGATTATATTGAGAAGTATCTCTCCCGACTTCAATATTGACTTAACCAGATGTCGTTGTTTAGGGCTTAAATCGGTATGAAGAAGTATTTCAGCCATTCCTAAAACGCCATTCATTGGTGTTCTGATCTCATGACTCATGTTTGCCAGAAAACGGCTCTTGGTCTTGCTAGCCTCCTCGGCTCGCTCTTTGGCCTCCTTATATTTTATAACAAGGTTTTCTAGTTCTTGATTTATACGAGAGAGTTCTTGGGTGCGGTCCCGGACCTTTTGTTCAAGTTCTTCCTGACTCCTTTTTAAAAGCGAGTCCCTTTGTTGAATCTTTTCCAACATCAGATTGAAATGTGCAATAAGAAGACCCAATTCGTCTTGAGACGTCTCCTCCACCCTATGGGAATAATCTCCCGCTGCTGTAATCTCCTGTACCGATTTAATGAGCTTATGAATAGGCCGTACAAGCCTGTTGCTAAGATAACCGGCGATCAACAGCGAGATTATCGCTATAACAAGTGCCACAAGACCAACCAATACCACTGTGGACCAAAATGCTGAATAAAAATATGACAGATCCTTCCTTATCCATATATATCCTACGTCTTCCTTCTTCCAAGAGATGTGATGTATACAGTCATTGTAATTTCTAAACAATGACGACAAGACCAACCCGTCTTGGTTGTTATTCTTTTTATCAATACCTAGTTCAGATAACCTTTTTACATCCATAAGACTGTTTAGGCATACAAAACGCTTCCCATCTTTAAAAAATAGGCAGGCTTGGAGGATATCTTTCATAGACTTTAAGGGAGAAAGGGTCTCTAGAGCCGCTTCATCATCCTTAAAACTTATAGCAGCAGCACAATTAGAACCCACTACCCGTGTCAATACAGAAACCTGGGCACGGTGTTGACTCTGGCTATCCCAAAAATAATAGGCCAAAAATAGAACAGCACACAGCAGCAACACAGAAACAGCAACTATAACCATAAAAAAGGCGATTTTCTTTTCTATCGAATCAAGCTTAATCATTTAACAAGACTATTGGCCAAGCTCAATAATCTACTACTGAGCCTTAGACTACTCTGATCGGCAATCTTGAGATTTATATTGAACCTTAGCCTGGAATCTGACCGGAACAAGCCAATAATCACTCCCTTATGAGTAGCGTCTTCCTCGTCTGATATGGTAAGGATGTGGTTTTTTACTGCCTTCAAGATCACATCATCGTCTGTAAGATATCCCTTCTCTAGGTACAAGATGTCAATATCACTGAGTTCGGTGCCCTTCTCAACGGAACGTACAACAATTTTCATTCCTTGGCTCTCCCTGCCGTTTAACCTGGATAAGGCTTGTACCATATCTTCGTTTGCAATAACACCTATTATCAGCTCCTTTTTATCCCCTTTTAGCTTTGCCCAGTTGACATACTTTGTAAATTGATAAATATAGGCCGTCTTTAGCTCACACTCACTGGTAACTATCGATTCCCTAGCAAACAACTTGGATGGAATGAAAAATGGATTTATCAAGATAAGACATAAAAATAACCTTACATACATGTAAGCCAAAGCGCCCCTATCTTGCATAGACCTTGCTGGTCCTTTCGATATCTTCAAAAATTTTAAAAATGCCATGTAATCTTGCCACTTACAGTACGGGGAACCTCAGTGCTTATAAGATGTAAAAACTTATCTTGAAACTCTGGATGATAAGGGTCTAAGAGATTTTTAGCGTTAAGAGAAAGCTCAAGATTCTTGATGGGTCTGTAACCAATTCGTATGTCAAGCTCGGTATGAGATGGCACATCCAGCCTTGAAAGGTTAGCTACATATCTAAACCAAACATCAAACTCCAACTTAGGGGTTATATCCATATTGGATCTAAGAGAAAGTTGATGGTGAGGGGCATCCATAAAACGGGCAGACATGTCCGTCTTATTCCTGTGTCCAGACTCCACCCAAAAATGGGTGTCAAGATACGAATACGAAAGCTCCATCCTCCACCAGTCAAAGGGCTTTACATTACCAGTAAATTCTAAACCAAAATTCTCACCTTTGCCATAATTTCCTGGTTTTATAGGAAAGATCAAAAATCCGTAATGAAGATAGGGATCTACTACGGTGCCTGTAAAAAGATCACTGTAAAAATTGGCAAAACCGGTTAAATCAACAGTGAGACTCTTCAATATCCTCCATCTATAGCCAAGTTCATAGGCCCAAAGCTTTTCACTATCAAAATCATCACTTCCTACATATGCAAGTATCGTCGGAGGAGCTGAAGCAAATCTAGGTGGTAAGCCTAGCACCCAAATAGCATCTCTGTTGTATCTACTAGGACTTCTGGTAGCCCGAGATATTGCAAGCCATAGGTCTTGATTTGTGTCAATAGAGTATAAAAGCCTAAAAGTAGGCTGGATCTCTAGGCCAGAGTAATTATAATGATCAAGCCTAACACCGGTTAGGAAGTGCAGCCTTTCATTAAAAAATTTGGTCTCGTTTTGAAAAAAGAGACTAAAAAGATCATCCTTGCGCTTTTCTGGAACAAAAGAACCGAAGACAGCTCCATGTGCCAGTGGTATCTTATCGCTTGTATGCCTGTAAATGCCTCCCCATACGAAGTCAATGAGGTTATTCATACAGTATCTGTTCTGGAATTCCAGATCAAAGGTATCTCTAGTCTGGGATGTAAGGCTGGAATATTTTCTTTCTGTATGGTCAAAATAAAACCTGAAAGACAATTCCAGCCCTTTCTTGAATATGTGGGTCAAATCCGAAACTATGTATCCCCCAGAAACAGGGACATCATTTTTTATGACAACCCTTTTAGAAAAGTCCCTATCAAAACCTATTATCTTGTTGGTTCCTCTGCCTGTATAAATTTCTCCCTTTAGAGAAGCCCTATCCTTGGAACCAAAATTCAGATCGGCCCTAAATCCGCCCCTGTCCATGAACCAATCATCCCACGCAGTTGAACCATCACTTTGCAACTGTTGATGCCTCTTAAAGCTCTTTACATAAAACCTTGCAGCCCCCAGACTGCCAACCTTCATGCCATAGCGTGCCGAAAGGGTTCCTCTATCCGAATTGCCAACAGAGCCGCTTAGCATGCCTCCTAAGGTATCGTTAGCATTCTTTGTAATTATATTAATAACGCCATTGACAGCGTTGGTTCCCCAACTGCTTGCCCCTGGACCCCTGACAACCTCAATTCGCTCTATATCCTCTAGCACTGTATCTTGAGCGTCCCAGAATACCCCTGAAAAAAGAGGATCATACAAGGTGCGGCCGTCCATCAATACAAGGAGCTTATCAGAGAAAAGCCCGTTGAATCCCCTAATAGATACTGCCCAATTACCATTATCTATCTTTGCCACGTTAACGCCAGGAACCATTTTGAGGGCCTCGGGAATAGATGTAACACCAGAGCGCCGAATATCATCTGCTGTAATAACATATACGGCTGCTGGAATATTCTTGACACTCTGAGGCTTTTTAAAGGCTGATGTAACTTCTACATTCATAAGGTCTTCAAGATCCATTGAAAGGAGCCCTTCAAGCTTGTTGTTCTGGGCTACGCATATTTCAGATGTTAAGACGAAAAGGGCCAAAAGAAAAACGGCCCACAGAAAAATCCGCACCGATAATGAGGAAAAATTAGACATTTCTGAAACTCCTCTCTCTCCCTATGCAAAGCAGTAAAAGGCCACTTAGATTAAGAAGGCGTATTTATATTTTATTGTATAAGCAAGAAAATAATCAAGGAACCTTGAAACAAAAAATATTTATTATTTCCCCTTTTAAACAAAACATCTGATTGATAAAATTTTGCTTTATATTTGCTCTGCATTAACAGTTTAGCATGTTAAACTTGTATGATAAAATATGATTACAAATCGTGCTGGGAAAGTAACGCCATGAATACAAATGCTCTATTAGAGGCTATATATTCTAGAAGAAGCGTCAGGGAATACACAGGAGAACCGGTTGATGACCAGCAAATTCTTGAGATAATTAAGGCCGGGATGTGGGCACCTTCGGGCCTTAACAACCAGCCTTGGCGCTTTGCCATTATAAAGGATAAAAAACTTAAGTCCAAAATTGAACCCCTGACTAAGTATTCAAGGATAATAAAGGGAGCGCAGGTCCTGCTTCCTGTATTTATTGACAAAAAGGCTATGTATCATCCTGTAAAAGATTACCAGGCCATGGGGGCCTGTCTCCAAAACATGCTTCTGGCTGCTCACAGCATGGGACTTGGAGCTGTATGGCTTGGAGAGATAATAAAGTCAGATAAGGAAATAAGAAAACTTCTGGGGCTTGATGATAATCTTGAGCTGATGGCTGTTATAGCCCTTGGCCATCCTGCCAGAAAGGATCAAAAGTCCCGAAGAAAAAACATGGACGAACTCATTGTCTTTAAAGGTTGATCCCTATGGATAAAGACAGATGCTTGACAAGCCCCATATTCAGGCCCCTTGAAGATAGAAAGATCCTGTTTGGCGTAAGCGGCGGAATAGCAGCCTACAAAGCCGCCGATTTCTGCAGACGCCTTACCAGGCTAGGGGCCCATGTCAAAGTTGTCCTGACAGAAAATGGAGCAAGGTTTGTCACGCCTCTCACCTTTTCGGCTATTACTGGTCAGCAGGCCTTTTCGTCAATGTTTCATGAAAACATGCATCAGCCCATGTCACACATAGAACTTGCAAGATGGGCTGAAGTCTTTGTAATCCTTCCTGCAAGTGCTGATATAATTGGGAAAACAGCCTGCGGCATAGCCGATAACCTTCTTACAACCCTATTCCTTGCATTCCAAGGCAAAAAATTACTATTCCCCGCCATGAATCCCGCCATGTTTAAAAACCCTGTTGTTCAAGAAAATATCTCACGATTAAGATCAAGGGGAATAACAGTAGCAGAGCCTGAAGAGGGAACAGTTATCTGTGGCGATACAGGTAAGGGCAAATTGCCAGGGTTTGAACACGTGCTCTTTATGATAAGAAAAAGCCTTACTTCAAAAGACCTCAAAGGAATGAATGTACTTGTAACCTCTGGCCCGACTAGAGAACCGATAGATCCAGTCCGGTTCATTTCAAACAGATCATCAGGAAAGATGGGGGCGGCCCTGGCCACAGTTGCTTCTCTGCGCGGCGCCAGGACGCATCTCATCACAGGTCCCACATGCTTAGATGTCAGCAAGCCCTATTTGTCGAGCATAAAGGTAGAAACTGCCAAGGAAATGGCAAAACATGCGCTGACAGAAGCCAAGGCCATGGATGTGGTAATCATGGCAGCAGCAGTTGCCGACTATACACCTGTCTCATACAATGAGAACAAGATGAAAAAAAGCGAGCAGAGACTTGTCCTTGAGCTTGAAAAAACCCAAGATATTCTCCTTGAACTTGGCAAGATAAAAAGACCAGGCCAAATCCTTGTCGGATTTTGTGCAGAAACAGACAACCTTATAGAAAACGCCTTCAAAAAGCTCCAAAAAAAGAACCTTGATCTCATCATTGCGAATGATGTGACAACGCCTGGAGCAGGTTTTGACTGTGATACCAACAAGGTCTTCATAATAGATTCGGAAGAAAATGTAGAAGAATTGCCCCTTCTCCATAAAGAAGAGGTAGCTGAAAGAATATTTGACAAAATAAAGAATCTGCTATCTTCAAGGAGTTGACTAGGAAGCCTTTTGGACCAAAAGCTCCATAACAAGCTTGGCAACCCTTTTGGCTACCCCTTTAGCACCAAGCTGTTTCACAACCTCCCTAAAATCCCTTTTCATCTCCTGTTCAACCCTTTGATCCATCAGGATCTGCAAAGAACAAGAGGCTATATTCTCTGGGTTGGCATCATTTTGGATAAACTCTGGAACCACCCTTTTTTGGGCAATAAGATTAACAAGGCTTATCCATGGTACCTTAATCAGCCTTTTCCCTGCCAGATATGATAGACGCGACACCTTATACATCACCACAACCGGAGTACCTATAATGGCAGATTCAAGCGTAACCGTTCCAGAGGCTGCCAAACACAGTCTGGACGCTTTGATCGCCTCGAGTGTCTTACCCTCTACCACATGTATAAACTCTTTTACATCTCGAGCAAAGCCATCAAGTATCCCTTCCACCAAGGACAAAACCTCAGAATTTGTAGCTATAAAAAAACTTGTCTCTCCAAATCTTGCCCTAATTCTCTTTGAAGCCTCAATCATTATTGGAAGATGTCTTTCAATTTCACTCTTTCTACTGCCTGGCAACAGGCATACTAGAGTCTGATCTACACTAATGCCAAGCTGTCTCTTCACAGTATCCGTTTCTATGGCCTCTACATTTATAGAGTCAAGAAGAGGATGCCCTACAAAGGATACATTCACACCAAATTTCCTGTAAAATTCCTCCTCAAAGGGCAATATGACGGCCATCTTGTCAACAAATGCCCTGATCTTCTTGACTCGCCCCTGTCTCCATGCCCAGATCTGGGGACTAATATAATAAAAGACAGGAATTTTAAGGGCCTTTGCGTATTTTGCCATTAGCAAATTGAACTCGGGAAAATCAACCAATATCAAGAGATCCGGCCTATTCCTTTTGAGCCATCCCTTTACCCTTTGATAGGCAGAGAATATGGGACGGACATGAGAAAACACCTCGAACAATCCGACTACTGAAAGCTGACTGCTAGGCACAAGGATGGACGCGCCAGAAGAGGCCATTTTGTCCCCGCCTACACAGGTTATTTGAAGATCAGAACGAGCCAGAAGCAGTTCCTTGATAAGAGCCGATGCATGAAGGTCTCCTGATGCCTCTCCGGCAATAATGAAAAGTCTATTTCCAGACATCGTGTATATTGGCCTTAGAAAGGGCATCTTCGATTGCCTGGTTGATTCTAAGGGCCAGATCCAGCGCCTCCATACCAGCCTTTCCATCCACTAACGGTCTGCTTCCCTGCCTTACGTTTTTGATAAAATCCCTAAGCTCAAGATCAAGAATGTCTATGGGATCGTGACGTATAAATTCAGGCCTAATGGAAAGACGGGGATCTGATGCATTTCTATCCGCAGTGACTATCAGGTTATTCTTTTCCGTACAGTCTGCTGAAACATAACAACCTGGCTGGAACACCCGTATACGTCTAAGATCGGTCAGCGATATACGGCTTGCAGTAAGATTTGCCGTACAGCCGTTTTCAAAAATTACCCTTACGTTTGCTATATCAACCCTTGGTGTAAGCACAGGCACCCCTGAGGCACGAATCTCTTTGATAGGACTTTTTACCAAGGCAAGGACTATATCTATATCATGAATCATAAGATCCAGCACTACATCGACGTCTGTGGCCCGTGCCTTAAATCCACTAAGCCTGTGCGCCTCTATAAAGACCGGATTGGTCACCCTTTCGGTTAAAGTCACTATAGCCGGATTGTAACGTTCAAGGTGCCCCACCTGCAAAACGAGACCCTTGCTGGCGGCAAGCTCCAGCAACTCCTCGGCCTCCTCTACAGTTGTTGTCATTGGCTTTTCAAGCATTACATGTATGCCTGCCTTAAGCAACTGGCTTGCCACCTCATAATGCAATGTGGTTGGCACAACTACCGAGGCCGCATCTATCAACTCTATCACATCCATACAGTTGATATAGGGGGTAGAATTCGCCTCTACTGCCACCTGTTTTGCCCTGTCTTCGTCAACATCTACAACAGCTACCAACTCAACATCTTCCATAGCTGCATATTTCAATGCATGAAATCTGCCCAAGTAACCAGCTCCAATTACTGCTACTTTCATATATCAAATCCCCATGACACAGATTCCAGATCTGTTTGCAAGGCTGAGACTCTCTTTCTGATCAAAAAAAAGAGAAAGACCCGCTTCAGCCGCAAGTACTTCTGCCCCAGAGTTAATCATTGTTTCTATAGTCTTAAGCCCTATTGAAGGAAGATCAAAACGCGTATCCTGGCCAGGTTTACACACCTTAATCACCACTGCTCCACCCATTGAAAGCCTGGCTCCCCTCCTGATGGTTTCATCGGTTCCTTCTATGGCCTCAACTGCCAACACTACCTTGTCCTTCACTACTATACATTGGCCGATGTCCAAATCGCCTATCTTTTTCGCTATTTCAAAGCCAAACTTGACATCTTCCATTTGCTGACGAGTTGGCATCTTTTTAGTAAGGACACCCCTTGGTAATAACAGTTCTTCAAGAAAGACTGTGGGAGAAATCACCCTAATACCCTCTTTTTCAAGCTCAAAGGCCACAAGCCGTAAAATAGAATCGTCGAGATGCCCCTTCATACCCTTCCACAAGGCAAGGGCACGGAGATCAGGTCTTACATCCACAAAAAGTCTTGTCTTTGTTATCGATCCAGCAAAAAAGACCTGTCCAACTTGATATTTTTTAAAGAAATTAATGAGCTTGCCAAGCTGTCCCAGATGAATCCACTTGCTCTTTACACAATATTTTTCAAGCTCTCTCGAAGTCTCACCCTTGTGACAAAGGGCATATACACTGTATCCCCTATCCCTGGCAGCCTTTGCACACAGTATAGGAAACTGGCCGCCACCAGATACAACACCTACAGATCTGTTATCTGATCCTATCGGCTCCATTCCCCAGACGGAACTCCCCTTTTGGAGTGCCTGATAAAATCAGTAAACTCTTTGACCTGCGGACAATCTGGAAAGGCGGCATCGGCCATATCTAGGCCTTCTGTTACTGTCTGCGCCTTTTTGAATACAATACGGTAAGCCTCACGAAGTTTTTCTATGGTATCTTTCGGAAACCCTGCCCTTCTAAGACCCAATACATTTATTCCATGGAGATGGGACCTCTGCCCCTGATACTTGACAAATGGCGGTATATCTTTGTTTGTTCCTGACATCCCGCCAAGAAAGGCATAGGCACCGATGCGGCAAAACTGATGTATGGCAGAAAGCCCTCCTATAACAGCATGTTCCCCAATCTCAACATGCCCTCCAAGGGTGGCAACGTTGGCCATTATCACACTGTCGCCAATCTGGCAATCGTGTGCCACATGACAGTAAGCCATTATCATGCAGTTGCTCCCGACTCGAGTGATACCACCACCCTTTGAAGTACCGCGGTGTATAGTCACACTTTCCCGTACAATGGTCCCTTCACCTATTTCAACTGCAGTAAGCTCTCCTTTATAGGTTATGTCTTGAGGAGCAGCGCCAATTGAAGAAAATTGAAATATCTGGCAGTTAGCTCCAATGGATGTCTTACCATCAATCACAACATGGGGACCAAGCCAACAGTTATCCTCAATAACAACATGAGGACCAAGTACGGTATACGGCCCTATAGTAATATTTTTGCCAAGACGGCATTCTGGATCCACCACAGCAGTGTGGTGAATATTGTTGTTTGCAGTATTGGATGTCATGAATCCCTATCAAAAAATACTAACATCTTTTTATTTAAAAAATCTAACTATCTGGATATTGCGGCCATCAAAACCGCCTCTACCGCGGTTTCGCCTTCCACAGTAGCGATACCCTCCATCTTCCAAATCAACCTTTTCCTCTTTAAAAGCCTCAACTCCATATCCAATCTGTCACCCGGCCGCACCGGCCTTCTAAAACGCACCTTATCCATCCCGGCAAAGACAAACAGTTTGTCTTCCAGTTCATCTGGTGCAGTCTTTTTGGCGAACAAAATACCCATCTGTGCCATGGCCTCAAGAATCAGCACACCTGGCATTATGGGCTCAGCAGGGAAATGCCCCTGAAAAAAGGGCTCATTTATAGTTACATTCTTATAGCCCTTAATAAAATTGCCCTCTTCTATTTCTACAATTCTGTCTACAAGCAAAAATGGGTAACGATGCGGAAGAAGATCGAGCACCTCAAAAATATCGTGATTCATATCACTCACCATTGTCTTCCAGCCTTTCCAATCTCTTTTTGATGTCTTTGATCTCTTTAATCATATCAGGCACCCTTTTCAGGGCGTTTACCATTCTAAGCCACTTAAGATGAGGCATGGCTGGGATGCCTGAGACGGTTTCTCCTGCTCCTATTGAGTGCGGTACCCCTGACTTTGCACCAATCCTTGCCCCGTCTCCTATCTCTATATGACCTACAATACCAACTTGCCCACCCATCATCACCCCTGCTCCGACTCTTGTGCTGCCAGATATACCTACCTGACTAACTATTACACAGTTGGAGCCAAGACTGACATTATGAGCTATCATAACAAGATTATCTATCTTGGTACCATGACCTATTCTAGTCTCTCCTATTGCAGCCCTATCTATAGTGGTATTGGCCCCAATCTCTACATTATCCTCAATAACCACAATACCTGTTTGGGGAATCTTCACCATACCCTGAGGCCCCTGGGCATATCCAAAACCATCTGCACCTATTACTGCACCCGCGTGTATACGTACATTCCTGCCAATCTTACATCCATCGTATATCACGACATTTGGAAATATGACAGACTCTTCGCCAATAACAACACCCTTACCAATCACAACGCCAGGATAGATATGGACATGCCGTCCAATAGATACATCTTGCCCGATTATGGCACCTGCCTCTACAGTAACCTCCTTATGTATAGAGCAACCAGGGCCTATAATGGCATTTTGATCAATACCCTTTGGTTCAAAAGGCGCGCTACAAAAAAAATTAGCAGTGATGGCATAGGCTAGATAAGGGTCCTTTACAAAAATGACGTTTTGAGAAATCTGTCCAGGCCAGGTTTCCGGCAACAGAAAGGCTCCTGCCTTTGATGAGCTGACCTGCGGTGCAAGCGCAGGACTTACAGCAAATGACACCTCGTCTGGACCTGCAGCCTCGAGACTTGAAATGCCACTTACAGTAAAACTTCCCTCACCCTTGAGACATCCTCCAACAAGCTGTGCTAGATCCTTAAGGGAGATCTTCTTTGCCACTAAAAATTGCCTCCCATTCTGAATTCCCAGTTACTCTTATCGTCTCCTGGTTTTCTGTCAAAGTTGTATCCCCATTCCACCCTTAGAGGCCCCATAGGAGAGAGCCATCTTATGCCTGCACCTGCCGATTTTCTAAGATCCGTGATATCAAAGCCTTCGTCTGTATCCTTACCCCAGACATTACCTATATCGAGAAACACGACGCCATTGAGCCCCATCTCTTTGAGAATGGGAAAGATAACCTCACTCTGAACAAACCCCATATATTCGCCACCAATGCGCTCATCTGTTTCGGGATCTCTCGGGCTGACATCGCCATATTTATATCCTCTTATAGTGTCCAAGCCACCAAGGAAAAAACGTTCATAAACAGGAAGCTCACCACCAGGTCCATCAAAGACATATCCTGCACCTGCTCGTATATGCCCAACAAAGAAATACCATATAGGGTGATAATAACCCAACTCTCCCCTGAATTTCACAAACGATGCATCCCCTCCCATGAAACCACCAGCATATTCCAGGGACAAATCACTTTTCCACCCTCTTGTTGGATTGAAATACCTGTTCCTTGAATCGTATGTAAGTCCAGCGCTAAGAGACCTGGTAGACTTTATGTCCATGGAATTTCTAATAATATAAGAGGCGTTATCATCAATATCAGACAAGTCAGTATTGTCTATCCTTCCTCCAAAAAAGAAACTAAGATTATCAGTTAATGGATAGCCGAATCTTAAGGCGCCTCCTACACTATCTTTTGTGTAGTCTGAGTAATCATACTGCCAATTATACACATCCATACCAAGAGACAGCCTAGTATCTTGGAAATATGGTTCAAAAAAGCTCAAAGAAAACCTTTGGGTGCTTCCTCCAATAATGCCTTTAAAACTCAAGGTCTGACCCTTGCCAAGAAAGTTTCTCTGGCTGATTTCCCCCATTAGGATAAGATTATCCACTGAACTATAACCTGCACCTATACTAAAGGTACCTGTCGGCCTCTCCTTCACCTTGACATCGAGATTCATGTGAGACTCGTCCTGAGCAGGTTTGGGGGTTATCTCCACGTCCTCGAAATAACCAAGCCTTCTGAGCCTATCGTTGCTCTTTTTTAGACCGGTAGCACTAAAAGGCTTAAGCTCCATCACCCTGAGTTCTCTTCTGATAACCTTATCCCGCGTTCTAGTATTGCCAGCAATGTTTATACGGTTGAAATAGACCTTAGGCCCTTTATTAACTACCAGCGTTATGTTTACAACCCTTTTATCAGGATCCTTTATTATTCGAGGTGTAATAGTGCAGTGGGCAAAACCCTGGTCGGAATACATATTGGTCAGGGTCATAATGTCCTTCCTAAGGACTTCTTGAGAAAAGTAATCCATATTCTGGATTTCCATATGACTCAACAACTTGTACTCGTCTTTAAAGAAGTCCTGTTCAATATCTATCTTGCCAACTCCATAACGTTCCCCTTCGTGAACAGGAATAACTATATGTATCTCCGCCCCCTTGCGTTCCACTATAGGCTTTCCAACCTTGGCATCAACATATCCATGATTGTGGTAAAAGGCTGTAAGTCTTCCAACATCTCTTTCCAAGGCATCCCATTTAAGCACACCAGCGCTGCCCTTTACCAAGCCCACTATGTTTCTAAGGCTTGGTGTCCACCAAGGCTTTTTCTCTGTCACTTCCATAATGTCCTTTAACTCATCTTGAGAAAAGGCCTTTATCCCCTCTATCTTAATTGACTTGATATGGACTTTTTCACCCTCTGTTATCTCAAAAATTACATCTGCCGCCTGATTTGAAACCGGCCTTATAGATACAGCCACTGTGGTGCCAGCATAACCCTTTTCTGCATATAGGGCCTTTATCTTTTCTGCGTTTTCCTGAAGACTCTTATCTTTAATAACAGTATAAGGTTTAAGATCCAGAACATCCTTAATCTTATCGTCACCTATTTCCTTATTACCTTCAAATATTATCTTTCTTATGGCAGGTTTTTCCCTAACCATAAAAGTGACGACCTTGCCTTCTGGAGTATCTTGAACATCCACCTCCACATCATCAAAATAGCCCATTTTGTAAATAGACTTTATATCGTCGGCGATGGTGGCCGGATCATACATGGCGCCCTTTTCCGTCCGAATATTGGCTAGTATGGCATCCGTCCCCACCCTTTTGTTTCCTTCCACTTGCACATCAGCCACCTTGAAAGGTATCTGGAAATCATCTGCAACCTTAATTGCAAGCAACTTAACAAGGTTTTGAAGCCTGTCCTCAGGCCCTTGGACAAAGGCTACCATAGGCTTTTTCTCTTCCGAGGCCTTACTTACAATAAAAAAATCCAGACTCAGGACAGAACCAAGCTTAGAAACCGTACCATATACGCCATAGTCGGCGCCTTTACCTATGACAAACTCCCTGGCCTCAGATGGAGTCAAAGGAACTTTATCAACAGTAATAATACTGTGACCCTTGGCTTCAAGCTCGGATGCGAGGCTGCTTTTGACGTTGGTTACTATCTTGGTCCCGGTTCCAGGCCCTATATAATCGGGGGTAAACAAAACAACAGAGGCAGGGGGCGTATTAGCCCCCGGACCCTGTACAGATGCCGCTGCAAATATTGGACAACATAATAGCAAAACAAGTAACAGCAGATTGAATCTTAACACGTTTATATTTAAAGTCGCCATCTTAGGCTGCCTCGTCCATTATGAACTCTGCAAGCCCTTCTTTCGGAATATCATATGCCCTGCCAGCCTTTAAGCCTATACACCTGTCTGTCATAGAGGCAAGGTTTAGATTATGGGTAACAATTATCAACGCAGCCTTCACCTCCTGTCTCACCCTGAACAAAAGCTGCGCTACCTTTTGTCCGCTTTTTTCATCCAGATTCCCAGTAGGCTCATCAGCCAAAATGAGTCGGGGATTTCGTATAAGTGCCCTTGCCAATGCCACACGCTGTTGTTCTCCACCAGATAGTTTTTTCACATTAAGCTCCTCTTTTCCGCCAAGCCCAAGATAATCCAGTAACTGTCTCGCCCTGTCCATAGCTTCTTTCGGGCTTTTGCCAGCCAAAAGACACGGCATCATTACATTTTCTAAGCAATTAAATTCTGGAAGAAGGTGATGAAACTGGAAAACAAATCCGATCTCCTTGTTCCTAAAGGCAGACAGTCTCTTATCAGGCCAAGAAAAAACGTTTTCCGAAAAATGGAGAATGGTTCCACCGGTAGGCCGGTCTATAGTCCCTATGAGGTGTAATAAAGTAGTCTTTCCAACTCCTGATGCCCCTACTATTGAGACAGATTCATCCTGATAAAATGTACACGAAAGCCGGTTTAATACCACAAGAGATTTTCCATCCAGCTGGTAGGCCTTCTTTAAAGACCTCACCTCAACTGCAACATGGGCCGTATTTTGCTTAATGACCAGAGCCTCCCTTTAAGAAAAGGTTAAGTTAGGAACCACATTGGATTTAAACAATAAACGCTGACAACTGATAACAAAAATAACCATAGCAATCAAGCATGGAGTTGAAGTTAAAAATCCGGCATATCAGAAATCGCCTCCCTGGCTCTCATCAGTTTCTTTCTAATACGGCGCTTGTCCGCCTTTAGCTTTGCCCTTTTTAGACCATGCTTGTATTCTTGAACCGCCTTTTTAAACTCCTGTTTGGCAAAATAGATATCTCCCATATGCTCTGCTATGATAGGATCATCAGGGACAAGCTTGCGGGCCTTCTTTAGATAGATATACGCCTTGTTCAGGTCTCTCTTTTTGTAGTAAAGCCAGCCTAAGCTATCCAATACAAATCCATCCTTTGGAACAAGCTCCACTGCCTTTCTTAAAAGGCGCTCAGCCTCGTCAAGATTTGTAGAAAGCTCTGCATAGGTATAGCCAATGTAATTAAGTGCAGGAACATAATCAGGATCTATTTTCAAGATCTTTCGGGCATAATCTATAGCCTTTTTCTTTTCACCGAGCCTGTCCAGCAACATTACCATGCTCATTAAGAGGGCCTTATTGTTGGGATTGGCCTTTATGCCCTGCTTCAATATCTTGACTGATTTATTAACACTTCCCTCTTTTTCATACAAAGAAGCAAGTGCTGTAAAAAGATCAACCCTGTTGGAGTTTTTCTTGATAGCATCCTCTAAGAGGGATGCAGCCTGGCCTCCCCTGCCCTCTTTCTGTAAAAGCCTTGATAACCGGATGACTGCGTCAACACCTGTATCACTATCAAGTGGTATAGATGCATAGATATCCTCTGCCTCTTTGATCTTGCCAAGACGCTCAAGGGCAAGGCCAAGATAAAAGGCAACCTGAACGTTACCTTTCATCTTTTTTCTAAGATCCTTTAGAATAGTTAGGGCATCCTCTGCCTTATCAAGCTGCAAAAGCACCAGGGCTAGCCTGAACTGCACATTTGCATCAGACTTTGCCATGTGCCTCAGCACCTCTATCTGTTTCAAGGCGTCTTTCTGACGTCCGTTTTCCAGAAAAAGGAAAAGGAGCCTCTGTCGTGCCTTTATGTTGTCTTTCTGTCTAAGGATAACCGCCTCATAGGTATCTATCGCCTTTTGTATCTGACCCTGCCGTTCAAATACGTCAGCCAATTCAAAAAGGGCCGGAGTAAAAAACGCATTTTTCTCTAACGCCTTGTTAAAAAAGGCCTCTGCCTCTTTATAGCGTTCTTGATCCTTGGCCATCTTTCCAAGGAAATAATAGGCCATAAAGGCCTTTTCAGAGTTGAGCTTGGCGGCCTTTTCAAGACTCTGTCTGGCCTTATCCCATTGACGAGTCTCGGCATAAAGGGTTCCAAGGACAAGAAGGGCCCTGCTATTGTTGGGGTCCTTTGCCAACACCTGCTCAAGCACCTCTATAGCATCTTTTGTCTTGTTACGATGGATAAATATCTTTGAAAGCAGGAGCAAGAGGTCTTGATCGTTAGGATTTAGCTCAAGGGCTCGCTGGATCCAATCCTGTGCCTCTTTAAGCTTTCCCAACCTTATAGACACCTTTGCAAGGGCCTTTATAACATCTATAGAACCAGGATCTAACTCATAGGCCTTCCTATACCAAGAGCTAGCCTGCAACAAATTGCCATCCAGCTCTTCTTTAAGCCCCATCATGTAGGCTGTATAAGATCCAGACCTCGACTCAAGAGATGTGGACATTACCGGGCTTGATAAAAGGACTAACAACAAAGGAAACAAAAAAAATAGACGAACCATCGCAATCCAAATTGAATTTCTCATTTCAAAAAACCTTAAGAAACCATTTATGTTGATGCTGCATCTGGCACAACATCTGGAAGATTACTTTCCAAAAACTTACCAAGCTTTTTCTTTAACCGCGATTCAATCTGACGCACCCTTTCCCTTGACACACCAAAACGTTCTCCGATCTCTTGTAAGGTCTTGGGTTCTTCTGCCATTAACCTTTCCTGAAAGATTATCTTTTCCCTATCCTTCAGGGTGGAAGCAAACTCTTTAAGCTTTTCCCTGAGCTTCTCCCTCATCTCTTGGTTGGCAACAACCTGTTCTATTTCAGGCTCTTTGCTTGGCAAGAACTCCATGTAACTATCTTCAGAATCATGTTTCACTGGGGCATCAAGAGAAACCTCCCAAGAGCCCATACGCTGTTCCATATCTATGACGTCCTGCTCTGAAACATTGAGCCTTTTTGATATCAACTTAGGCACAGGCTCGAATCCAAGGGCCCTGAGGCTCTCTTTTTCCTTATTCAGATTGTAAAAAAGCTTTCTCTGGGCCTGGGTAGTGCCTATTTTAACCAAACGCCAGTTGTCCATTATAAACTTTAGTATGTAGGCCTTTATCCAAAAGGATGCATAGTATGAAAATTTGACTCCTTTGTAGGGGTTAAACTTTTTGACAGCATGCATAAGGCCAACATTTCCCTCTTGGACCAAATCTAGAAAATTCTGCATCCAGAACTTTTGAAAATCTAAAGCAATCTTAACTACCAGACGAAGATTAGACGTGGCGATTTTATGGGCAAGAACAGGGTCCCTAGTTTCATAATAGGCCTTAGTAAGGGCCTCTTCCTCTTCACGTGAAAGCAAAGGGTATTTGTTTATTTCAGCCAGATATCGCTGAAGATTATCTGCCTCCAGCGGGATCAGATCCTTTGACTCGCCAACTGCAGGCAGATTATTATCCCTGTCTTTAACGACTTTTTTCTTTCTGCCAGGTCGACCTGGCCGCCTCTTTTCTTTTTTCTTTTCTTTTACAGGCATATGCCTCCTATGACCTTACTATAACCTTGCAAGCACTCCTCTGTTTACTTCGTCCATCTTTTCTTTGCCCTCTAGGCTTTCTACCAGCTTAAGGGCAAACTCTAAGGCGGTACCAGGAGCCTGACTTGTTATCAACAGACCGTCTGCCACTACCCTATCGTTCGATAGGGTGGAATACTTTACTGCCTTCTGACAAACAGGATGGCAAGTAATATGCTTTCCTTGGCTCAAGCCATGCCTATCAAGAACCGTAGGAGCAGCACAGATGGCTCCAACCATTCGTCCCTGATCAAGCTGTCTTTTGAGCATTCCAACTACACGATCATCCTTAGCCAGGATCTCTGTGCTATCCAAGCCACCTGGAAGGATAATCAAATCAAACTGCTCATCTTTTATTTCATCAAGCACTGCGTCTGGCACAATCTTTACATCCCTAGCAGACGGTACCGGTTTCCTATCCAATCCTACGATCTTGATATCAATACCAGCCCTTCTAAGGATATCCACTACCGCAACTGCTTCAAGCTCTTCATAGCCTGGAGCAAGAATGATCGCTGCTTTTTTAGACATATTACCTCCAGAAATCAAACACTATTATGTCAATGTTTTGATACTATGTCTCAAAACAACTCTGTGACGTAAACTCTGTTGCCAAGAGACAATAACTACTCGAGAAGGATTATTACCTTGAAGCCTGTGAGAAAACCACTATCTTTTAAAGGTCTTGAAAAAATAGATACAGTAAATTTTATAATATTTAGGCAGATATTACAAATCTTATGGAAGAAAATAGACGGGTTGCAAAGAACCTGTGCATTAAAATCGCCCTGATTGGCAGGCCCAACGTCGGAAAATCTTCCCTTTTCAATCGGCTTACAAAGTCAAAGGCTGCCTTGGTGGCAGAAACGCCAGGACTCACAAGGGACAGAAGATATGCCCAGGCAAGCTTTCCTATTGGACAAGTCACTCTGATTGATACAGGAGGAATCAGTACAGACCTGACTGATCCATTAGCCCATGACGTGGTGAAACAAACCAAACAGGCCATAGATGAAGCAAATGCCCTTATCTTACTATTTGATGGAATTCAAGGCCTTACGCCCGATGACTTGGAACTGCTCCAGTTGGTCAGAAAATCACAAAAACCATTCGTTGCAGTAGTGAACAAAATAGATTCCAAAGAGAGGCTTTCAAATCTAAACGATTTTTACGAAACTGGCCAAGAAAACCTTATTGATGTCTCTGCCAAAACAGGAAGGGGCATCAAAAAACTTGTCGAGGAGCTAGGCAGAATCTTTGACCTGTGCGCTGGCAAGGGGAAAGACCATAAGGAAACCACCAAAGAACAGGAAAAATTTTATGATAAAGAATTAACTCCCATAAGGGTCAGTATAATTGGGAGGCCAAATGTCGGGAAATCATCCATTTTAAATCGGCTCGTTGGTCAACCGAGAATGGTGGTGTCAGACATTCCAGGAACCACAAGGGATGCCATAGACTGTTTGGTTGAGCCTCCGGAATCCACTCCCATTATCTTTGTAGATACAGCCGGTATACGAAGAAAATCGAGGGTAAAAAACAAGATAGAAAAATTTAGCGCGATAAAGTCTCTTGATTCCATCAAAAATAGCCACATCTGTATTTGCGTATTTGATGCAACAGAGGGAATAACCGATCAAGACAAAAGACTTGTTGGTTACACTGCCGAAGCTGCAAAGGGCTGCGTTACTGTATTCAATAAATGGGATTTAGTTAAAGACGATCCCAAACGAAGACACCTGTTAAACGAGGAGGCCAAACTTTTCAGAAAGATTGTACCTTATGCACCGCACCTTAACGTCTCGGCCCGTACCGGAAAAAATATTGCCAAGCTCTTACCCCTTATCAATGATGTATATAAAGACCTTTCATACCAAGAAACCACAGGACGCCTAAACCGCGTATTGCGTCAGGCCATACTAAGGAAAAATCCTCCCGTAACCAAAGGACATTATTTAAAACTTTATTATGTCACACAGACAGGAACCCATCCGCCAACCTTTACATTCTTTGCAAACTATCCTGAACTGTTTCCTGCACATTACAAAAGATATCTAAAAAACTTTTTCAGACAGGAGCTTAATATTCCATTTACACCTATTAAAGTAATTCTAAGAGCAAGATAACAATGGCAAACATAGTAAAAATAAACGGTAGGCCTATTGGCATATTTGGACTTGAGCTAGCCCTTTCAAAGGTAAAAAAAATGGTTCGAGAACAAGGGCTTGACAAAAGGGCTGCAGCCAGACGCCTGTTAGAAATGGTTGAAAAGAAAAATTATGTCCCTGAATCTAGTAAACACTATTATATTCAGGCGTTCGAGTCCTTAATTGAACAGGAAAAACAAGAAGGATCGGATCAGAAAACCGTTCGTATCCTCGGACCAGGATGTATTGGATGCAATCGGATAGAAAAACTTGTTCTTGAAATACTTTCTGAAAAAGGCATAGCTGCCGACATTTTTCATGTGACAGACAAAGACGAGATTCATCGCTATGGAATCGAAAAGACCCCAGCACTTGTAATAGACGATAAGGTAGTCAGCACTGGCAAGATCCCGTCCAAGGCCCAGATAGAACAATGGCTCTTGAAACGGAGCCAGTCATAAGGCCAGATGGAGTCCCATTTTATAGTAAATTTGCCGCCTTAAATCTCTGAGAGGGCCTGTAGACAGATCACGGGGATGCGGAAAATCTAATTCCAGATCCCAAGCCACCTTTGCTGGCCTGTCGCTTAACATAATTATCCTGTCGCCAAGCTGCAGGGCCTCGTCTATATCATGAGTTATAAACAAAATCGTCATATCAAACATCTGATGCACGTTCACCATCTCCTCACGCATCTGTAGCCTAGTAACAAAATCAAGAGCACCAAAGGGTTCATCCATAAACAGTATATCGGGATTGGTGATGAGAGCCCTTGCGACCTCTGCCCTTCTTCTCATCCCTCCAGACAACTCATGAGGATAATGATCTCCAAAACCTGAAAGCCCAACAAGCTCTAAATATTCTTCCACCTCCTGCTCTATATTTTCCTGCTCCATCTTTCTGCCAGCAGCTCTATTATGTAGGCCTATAGCAATATTCTGCCTTGCTGTAAACCAAGGGAAAAGGCCATCTTCCTGAAACACGCATACATGCCTATTGCTTGGCCCTGTAACAGGGACACCATCTATCAAGACGATCCCAGAGCTTGGCCTTTCAAAGCCAGAGATGATTCTGAACATGGTAGACTTACCACATCCAGACGGCCCGATAAAACATGCAAAGGCCCCTGGGGGAATCGAAAAACTTAGGCCATCCAAAACCTTACAGTCTTCCTGAGACTCGCACTGAGAAAGAAAACGCTTCTTGGTGCGCCTTTCTACATAGACCTTTTTCAATTTTTTAACAACTATCTTGCTCAACGCCTCATCCTGCTCCATTCAACACTTGGCATCCTTTCAAGAAGCCTAATTACATAATCAAGTACAAGACCAATAGCACCTATTACCACCATTCCAGCCACTACCTTATCCATTCTGAGGGAATTTCTTGCATCAATTATCAAATATCCAAGGCCTGACTTTACAGCTATCATCTCTGCAGCAACTATAACAAGCCATGCAGTGCCCAAGGTGATCCTTAAACCTGTTATAATTTCAGGAAGGGCAGCAGGCAGAATAACCTTTGTATAAAAACTAACTCCTTTAAGAGCAAAATTTTCAGCCACCCTCAGGTAGGTGGTCCGTATGTTCAGTACAGAACTTGTCGTGAAAACTACCAGGGGGAAAAAAGAGGATAAGAAAATGAGAAAGATTGCAGGCTTATCCCCTATGCCAAACCACATAAGCGCCATAGGTATCCATGCAAGGGGAGATATAGGCCTTAAAAATTGAATTAGAGGGTTTAACAGACTCCTAAGATACCTTTGCCTTCCAATAACCAGACCAATAGGAACTGCTAAGAAAATAGCAAGATAAAACCCACATGTTACCCGGAAAAGGCTCGCTACAGCATTTTTGTACAGTTGACCATTAATAAACATTTCAAACATGGCCCTGGCTACAGAAAGAGGTCCAGGGAACATGTAGTTGGGCACACTAAAGGCAGTTATTGCTAGCTGCCAAGTAAGCAATATAAGGGAAAAGATCATTAAAAAACCAAGTCTCTTTACTGCCATTTGGCATAAATACCTATACTGGGCAAGTGGTCTATTAAACGATACTTCACCATCTTCTTGCCAATCTGTTCAAATTCTTCTGCTTTAGGGAAGATATTGATGTATTTAACCTTTTTCTTAAGCAAAACCTGTCTTATAAGCCTTGAGTCAAGGCCAAAAAATCTTGCACCAATTTGTGCAGCCTCAATCCGATTCGCCTCAATCCACTTTCCTTGGGCAAAAAGCCCTTTTAAAAAACGATCAACCATGGACCTGTGGTCTTTCAGTGTATCCTTTCTTACTATTACAACACTGGATATAAAATTTGGCCATATCGAGGAGGCGTCCTTTAAAACAGTCCCTGCCCCTATGAGTTCTGCCTGTGTGGCATAGGGTTCACCGACAATGTAACCGTCTATAGCATGGGAGGCCAAGGCAGATGGCATATCAGGGGGAGGTAGCTCCACCCTGGTAACAGTTTCTATATCTACATGGGCTGCATCCAAAAGCGACAAAAGGGCAAGATTTTGCATACTAAACCTAATAGGTATGGCCAAGGTTTTGTTGGCGAGATCCTCTACCTTCTTTATTGATTCGGATTTTGAGACCACAAGACCTGTACCGTTTCTATGGCCTAAAAGAGCTATCTCAACCGGTACGTCTTGATACATCAAAGATATCGCTATAGGAGCAAGTATAAAGGCTGCATCCAATTCGCCACCTTTTAAAGATTCGATCATGTCTGGCCAAGACGTGAATTTTACGGGTATGATCGATTGTTGGAAAAACGCCTGCCTTTCCATGGCAACAGACAAAAGTAAGTGACAGGTTATTGGTAGATATCCTACTTTAAGCTTTGGGCGTCTATCCTGTGGCTGCTGTAAAGAAAAATGCAGTACCGAGATTAGCACAAGCCACACCAAAGCCATAAAGAGCGCCAAGTATTCTGGCCTTATATTTTTTATCCTTCTTGCATAGTCCACAGCCTACTTATCGGAACTGGATGCGGGCCTTCTTAAATTGGATCTTAATCAAATCTAAAAAGGGAACATGACAGATAACCCCTCTAGTTAGACTTGCCCGGATATTCATAACTGTTTAGAGTATCAGCCACTTCAAATGAGACTACGCTAATCTTTCAATTGTGGGGTAACAGATGAAAAAAAACGTCAATGTAGGAATCGTTGGTTTTGGGACAGTAGGCAGCGGAACTGCAAAGATACTCCTGGAACAGAGTCAATTATTAAAAGACAGGACATCTACTGCTATAAACCTCAAATGGATCTGTGACATGGACATCATTACTGACAGAGGATTTGAGGTCCCAAAAGAGATTCTAACCACAGATATAAACCATCTCTTGGATGATCCTGATCTGGATATTTTGGTTGAACTTATTGGAGGTATAGAACCTGCTCGAAGTTTTATTTTAAAGGCAATAGAAAGAGGCAAACATGTGGTCACAGCCAACAAGGCCCTTCTTGCCACACATGGCTTTGAAATATTTGAATCTGCCTCCCAAAAAGGAGTGGAGGTTGGATTTGAGGCCAGTGTAGGAGGAGGAATTCCTTGCATAAAGGCCTTAAAGGAAGGGCTTGTTGCCAACAAAGTAAACACAGTGCTTGGCATAATGAATGGAACTGCCAATTATATCCTTACAAGAATGACCCAAGAAGGGCTTGCCTTTGACGCGGTATTGAAACAGGCCCAGGATCTTGGTTATGCAGAGGCTGACCCTACATACGATATCGAAGGAATAGATACCGCTCATAAACTTGCCATTATGTCAACCTTGGCTTTTGGCCAGAAGATTGGACTGTCTGACATTTATACAGAAGGTATATCTAAAATCACACCCCTAGATATCTCTTTTGCAACCGAACTTGGCTACAGTATCAAACTCCTGGCCATCGGGAAAAAAAACAGTAATCAGCAAGTTGATGTCCGGATTCATCCCACCATGATCCCCAAAGATCATCTACTTTCGCAAGTCAATGGCGCGTTCAATGCCGTCTACTTTGTTGGCGACAGCGTAGGCAAAATCATGTTATATGGAATGGGGGCGGGACAAATGCCAACAGGCAGTGCCATTGTTGCAGACATAGTAGACATCTCGAGGGATTTGGTAAAGGGCTGCCCTGAAAGGGTTCCTGCCCTTTCCCTACCCTTTGAATATATCAGAGAGCCTTCTATCAAACCTGTTGAATCCGTTTCATGCAAATACTACTTCCGTTTCTCAGTAAAAGACAAACCTGGAGTACTTTCTAAGATATCTGGAATCCTTGGGAAAGAAGAAATAAGTATACACTCGGTTGTACAAAAAGGCAGGGCCAAAGAGGCCTCATCGGTTCCGATTGTAATGCTTACACACGAAGCAACCGAAGGCAGAGTGAAAAAAGCTCTAAAAGAAATCGATTCTCAGGACTTCATACTAGATGAAACAATGATTATTCGTATAGAAGACATGAAGGCATTGGAGGAATCGTAGCCATGGCTGATGTAAAATCTGTTAAGGAAAAAGAGACTGTAAAAGAGGAACATGAGCCTATCTCTCATCCTGTTGACAAGTATGTAATACTCATTGGAGATGGTATGGCTGACTTCCCTGTTGAAAAAATTGGCAATAAGACCGCCTTGCAGATGGCGCGGACTCCTTTTATGGACCTGCTTGCAAGGCTTGGAGAGTTTGGCCTTGTCAAGACCATACCAGATGAACTTCCACCTGGAAGTGACGTCGCCAATATGTCCCTATTGGGTTATGACCCACATAAGTACTACACAGGCCGGGGACCTCTTGAAGCTGCAGCCATGGGTGTCAAAATGAATCCGGAAGATGTGGCCTTTAGATGCAATCTTGTAACTCTTGGTTTTAGGGATGGCCGGGTATTTATGGATGATTACAGTGCAGGCCACATTTCTACACAAGAGGCGCTGGTACTTATTACAGAGCTTGCACAGATAGTAAAGAGCCGCTCCTTTGAACTCTTTCCAGGTGTTAGCTACCGCCATTTACTGTTGTGGAGAGGCGGACCGGAAGGGCTTGCAACAGTTCCTCCTCATGACTATACAGGTCATGATGTAACAGAGGCCTGGAGAGTCTATGAAGAAGAGCCCCTCTTATACGAAGTACTTAAAAAGGCAATAAATCTATTTCACAGGCACCCTATAAACCAGAAACGAATCGAACAAGGTAAACCTCCAGCCAATGCCATCTGGCCGTGGGGACAAGGCAGAAAACCTGTAATAGCTACAATTCCACAACAGTATGACCTTGAAGGTTCTGTAATTGCAGCGGTAGATCTTATTAAAGGGCTGGGGAAATGGGCTGGACTTGATATACCCACCGTTAAAGGGGCCACCGGCTTTCTCGACACCGACTTTAACGCCAAGGCCAATGCGGCTCTAAAAGCGATAAAGGAAAAAGATATTGTTATAGTTCATGTAGAGGCTCCAGACGAGGCCGGACACATGGGAGATGTCTATGAAAAGATCAAGGCAATCGAACGTTTTGACAAAGAAGTGGTTGGAACCGTGTTTGACGGCTTGAAAAATATGGACTGCACCTTTCGCCTCATGGTGGTAACCGATCATTATACCCCTGTCTCCATTAGGACCCATGCCAGAGGGCCGGTACCCTTTGTTATCTACGACGCCCTTGATGTCAAAGATAATCCTGATGTCTGTTTTGATGAAGAATGGGCAGAAAAATCAGGTATTGTATTTGAGGAAGGTTACAGGCTCTTCCCTCATTTCATAGGAGCAGAGCCAAGATACGTGGAACTCGATCCTAAGAAAAAGAAGTAGCTGACCATGGAAAGGAAATCAGGGCTCAAATGGGGCCAGCCAGTCTCTTACAGGGTCATTTATGGTGATACAGATAAAGCAGGAGTCGTATATTATGCAAACTATCTCAAATTATTTGAGATAGGACGTACCGAATGGATGCGAGATATACTTGGGAAGCCTTATAGAGAGTTGGAGAATTCAGGAATCCTCTTTCCTGTGGTAGAGGTCTATGTCCGCTACAAGGCACCGGCAGGTTATGATGACCTTCTTACTATTCATACAGCCCTTAAAGATATCTCCAAGGTAACATTAACCTTTTACTATGAAATCAAGAGGCATGACAAAATCCTTGTTACAGGCAATACTAAACATGCAGCAGCCGATACGACGGGCAAGCTGACTAGAATACCTAAGGAGATCTCCTTAGGTATAAAGAACCTTTGACAAACTTTGGCTGATTTAACCTTACGACAGATTTTTTCGAAAACACAATGACCTATATTCCTGAAGACATACTTCAAGTTATTAAAGAAACTGCTGATATCAGGCAGGTTGTTCAGGAATTTGTACCACTTAAAAAACGAGGCAGAAACTGGGTTGGCCTGTGTCCCTTTCATCCAGATAAAGATCCGTCCTTTACAGTAAATGAAGACAAACAAATATTTTATTGTTTTGGATGCGGAGAAGGTGGAAACGTCTTTAAATTCTTGATGAAGATCCAAGGGCTCTCCTTCAAGGAAGCTGCAACCACCCTTGCCCAGCGTTACGGCATAACCATTCCTAAAAGACCTGTTTCAAAAGCAGAAAGCAAAAAAAGAGAACTGGCAGATCAGATAATAGAGATTAACCTTGCGGCATCGCAATACTATAAAGACCTGCTCCACTCTTCCATAGCCGGTCAGCAAGCAAGAGATTACCTAAATGAAAGGGGACTTGATGAAGAGACCGTAACGGCCTTTGACCTTGGCTGGGCAAAAGACGCTTGGGATGGACTCGTCAGGTTCCTCAAGGACAAAGGATTTCTGCTGGAGCTTGCCGAACAGGCCGGCCTCATAATAAAACGCACAAACGCCAGTGGTTGGTATGACCGATTTAGAGGCAGGATCGTTTTCCCTATTAAAGACCACAGGGGCAACATTGTGGCCTTTGGGGCTCGTACTGTTGGCCTTCCTGGTCAGGAAGGGCAGCCTAAATACATAAATTCTCCAGAATCTCCAGTATACCATAAAGGTAAAGTGCTTTATGGCCTATTTCAAAACAAATCCTCTATCAGAAAATCTGGCCAAGGGCTTTTAGTAGAAGGATATATGGACGTTGTAAGCCTGTGGCAGTCTGGGGTGCGCGAGGCCGTTGCCAGCCTTGGTACCGCCCTCACAGAAGATCATGCCAGAAGAATGAGAGGCGTAACCAAGGACTGGATACTGCTATTTGATGCAGATAAGGCAGGAATTAAAGCAGCAAGTAGGGCCTTACCTATTTGCTACAAGGTAGGCATAAGGCCCAAAGTCCTTATCCTGCCCGAGGGTGAAGACCCTGACAGTTTTGTAAGGCGCAGAGGGCAAAAAGAACTGTGCTCGCTCATAAGCTCGGCCCTGGATGGCCTTGATTTTCTTATTAAAATAGGCAAGGCCCATTTTGGTACAGATACAGAGGGTAAACTAAAGATCATAGAATCGGCTCTAGATGCAATAGCTATGGTACAGGACCCTGTACGCAAGTCATTAATGGTGGGACATGTTGCGCAAAAACTGGGAGTAAGAGAAGAAAGCATGTGGCAAGAGCTCAAAAAAAGGGCTCAACGGCCAAAGGTAATTAAAACACTTTCAAACGAGAAAAAGAATAATAAAGAAAGGGCCGGATCTTCTCTCATAAGACTTGGAAACAGGGCTGAGGAGAAGATTATCGGCTTTCTTTTAAGCTATCCACAATTTATGGACAGATTTACAGAACTGCATCCAGAGCTTTGGATAGAAAACAAGGCATTATCTGAGCTTTGGTCAGCCATTTTACATCTTTACTCCATGACAGGCAGGATAAACCTATCTGATCTCTACAAGAGATTAGAACACGATCATACACTCAGATCTATGGCCATGCGGCTTGCATCAGCCTTTCCTCCGTGCACAGACATTGATTCCATGGTAAGAGATCTTGAGTCTTACTGCCTTGAAAGAAAAAAACGGGCGCTTAGAATGCAGATTATACAGCAAATGAGGGAACTGGGAGAAGATGAAGATTCTGAGGGTCTGCTTAAAAGCCTTCAGAGCCTTCGATAAGGCACTTTGCACAAAGGGAGGGGATTATGTCCCTGGACAAAAGGGAATCAAAAGTTCTTGATAGTGGTATTGAGCCAGAATCACTAGCAGTTGGACCAGACCGGGAAGACCTTCTTGAGCCTTCCAAGTTAGATTTTGTCGATGAACCCTTAATTCCTGCAAATCCTGACAAGATTTCCGAAAGCCTGGCAGACGAACCCTTAGACGATGAACTGACTGCAAAGACGATAACTGATCCTGTAAGGCTATATCTCAAAGAGATGAGCACAGGTAAGGTCCTTACCAGGGAAGAAGAGGCAGAAATTGCCTGCCTTCTTGAAGAAAGTGAAAGAAATTATGTCTTTTGCGCATTGCACATTCCACAGGTAGTCGATGATGTAATTACCAGACTCTCTAAAGATACTGATGCCGATGACAATGAAAAACCAGTTCGCACAGTGCAAGAAGAAAGGTTTGCTGGTTACAAGACAACCAAAAAATTGCTAAAAAAAATCTGTAACATTGAGAAAAAACGCAAGGAACTTCTTGGCAGGCTGAAAAAACATTCGTCCAACCCCAAAAAAGTTCAAGAATTAACAGCGGCCATCAGACATATTCCATCTGAGTTGCTAGAAATTCTCGGAAAAGGCAGAATAGAAAAGGCATTTTTACAAGTTGTCAGGACCAGCTTTGAAAAGTTTATAAGGAACTCATCTAGTGAAACCATGGAGACCTTATTCTTTCATACAGGTCTTTCGGAACATGCCCTGCACGAGATAATAAGAAGCTATTACAATGCCTTACAGCGTACCAACTATGCTAGAGAAAAATTGGTAAAGGCAAACCTGCGCCTGGTCGTGAGCATTGCCAAAAGACATGTAAACAAGGGACTTCATCTGCTAGATCTTATTCAGGAGGGAAATATCGGGCTTATCAAGGCAGTTGAAAAATTTGAATACAAAAAGGGATACAAATTTAGCACCTATGCAACCTGGTGGATCCGCCAGGCAATAACAAGAGCCATTGCAGACCAGTCTAGGACTATTAGAATCCCTGTACACACTGTTGAAACCCTGAACAGTATTGCCAAGATCACCAAGACCTTTATATCTGAACATGGTCGCGAACCTACGACTGTCGAACTTGCTTCCATAATGAAAATCCCCGAAAAGAAACTCGTAAATATTTTGCGCCTCATTAATCAGCCGCTGTCTCTTGAAAGCCCTGTGGGCGAGCAAGAAGGATGCGAATTAATGGACCTTATAGAAGACAAGAATTCCCTATCACCTGATGAACACGCAATATTAACAAACCTTACAAAACAGGTGCGCCTTGCTCTTTCTACTCTAACTCCCAGAGAGGAAAAGATATTGCGGATGAGGTTTGGGATAGGAGAAAATTCAGACAAGACCCTGGAAGAGGTGGGGAAGGATTTTGCAGTTACCCGTGAAAGGATACGTCAGATCGAGGCAAAGGCCCTTCAAAAACTCAGGCATCCAAGCAAAAGCAAGCTATTGAGAAGTTTAATAAAAGGCTAAACAATAGCCCTATAGTGCTTCGAAACGTCTCTTTAGCATTAGCACAAATTCTTCGTATGCTTTGTCCAGACATGCAAAAAATAATTACTTCAACTTTTCCAATTTAAAAACGCAAGTTTCATGCCCATCTAAACTCAAAAAAAACGGGATCTTACTTAATTCTAATACATTGATCCGCTTAACCTCTCCGTTTGAACATTTCAGCATGTCGCTTGCCATTTCTTTTAAAAGATATTCTCCTTTTGTGAGATTTAACACGTCAGGCTCAACAAATACCTCAAAATCCATAGGGGTGGCAGTATAGTTATAAAAAGTAAAATAGATACCTTTGGCAATACTATCACCAAAGCGTTCTATCCCAATTGGATCGTTATTAGAACTAATCCCAGTTACAGGTTTCCAACCCAATAAAAAATAGTTTTCTATAAGGTTGTTTGTTTTGTCAATCATTGATATTACTTCCTCGGGCCACTTATCTTGTTTAAAACGGTTTATTCCTATTCTGATCCCATAATGCAGGGCCAACGCCAAAAAACGTTTTGTGGCATTAACAGTCATGGTATCTGAAAAGTTGGAAAAGAACATGGGTCTTCCATACGCCATGGCTCTCCTATATAAAAGGATATCCTCATTCCAATTAGAACCGGTCCCGTTTGCATCAATACTGCCTTCGCCACCAAAATAGTCGAGAAGATACCAAAAATTGCTCGGACCAAGCCCAAAATTATTGGCACCAAATCCAATATCTTGTCCATATCTCCTAAAGGCGATGTCTTTAACCTTTTTAAGAAACTCAAATTCAGCAAATATTGTCGGTGAGCCAGGTTTGTAAGTATTTGGATCATAAGACAAAGGATAATCTGCAAAACGGATTGCCTCTTTCCTAAAATCTATAGCTGAAAATTTTGAAAAATTGTCCAGCCTGAAAGCGTTTATCTCAATACCTTCACTTAAAACAGGTTCAACAACACGAGATAGCAGCCACCTGCCATATCCTTGCTCAATATCTGGATCCAAATTTTCTATCCAACCGGCACACCAGTAATCAGAATTCCATGGCGGGATGCTTAATACACGCAAAATTGGGGTTCCGAAGCCATCCAATAATCTACTTTTCTGATATGCTGTGGCAAGTTCTCCAATATTTGGGTCATAGAAATCTTGCTTACAAAGCTGTGCCTGTGGACTTTCATTCCATGATCCAGTTACCAGGGATAACAATGCAGATTCCACTTGGTCATAAGATGGGGGCTCTTTTGAAGATGGAATTACAGGGAGTTGAGACGATACAGGCAAATAGACTGATATGAAGGAGCTGTTTTGTTTTAGATTTTTCATAAGTTCTATGCTTCTAGCCTCATCAAAATTGGCTGCCCTGCAATAGTGCCATTCTTTCAAGCCTGAATAGCTCGAAAAATCAAACTTACTATTAAATGCCTGGGGATATATTTCTGCATATCTTTTTAAAAGACTTCTCAATTTCCATTTTGGATTAAAATTTAAAATGGCCAAGGAAAAACGGGCCTTATTGTCACCCCCATCCACTTCCACAGATGTTCCCAAATGGAAAGAGGCATTTAAGGTATTATTTTCTGAATCAAAATAGAATCGGACAAACTGCGGCACATTTGGCGGAGAAGCTAAAGCAAAACCCTGACCGTCCACAATTATTCCTATAAATGGATATAAGCTTACTGGCAACCAACCTTGAGTAAGTGCGCTAATGGTATTTTCATACAGGCCCTTTTCAATTTGCTGTAACTTATTAAGATCATATAAGAAACTAAGGCTTGATCCATGTATTGGAAGACTAAAAGTCAAATCAAACGCCTTGTCAGTAGCTACAAGGCTCTTGACTTCACCTTGCAAAAAAATCATGCCTTTTTCTTTTTTATAAATCAAATCTATATTGAAGTCATCTAAGTGAAATCTCTGCAAAAATCTTTCATCTGGAAGTATTGCTTGGGATTTGAGAACCATTTGCTCAATCTTTTTGACAGGACTTTTCGAAAAAAACAAATTGTCAACCAACACCGTTTCATTATTAAGATGGACATACAAAACAATTTTCGCCTTTTTAGCTTCTAAAGGGGCCTGTATCTCCCGTTGAAGAAGGGTCCAGTTGACAGCAGAACGGAAAAGTGGCGTAATTAAAGAGGGTCTCTTGAAAAGTTTCTCTCCTCGTTCATTTAACCATTGAATATATACTCCATTTACAGGCTTGATACTTGACCAACCATCGAGATGACTTCGATACACCCCCATGGCGGATTCGGGCATACCTCCTCCTTGCTGCCACTGAAGCCAGCCCTTTCCTGGAATCTTCCAAAAGGATCTTGAAAAATATGCAACAAGTGGGGTTACACTAAATTCTTCGGATTCTACTACAGCATAGCCCTTCCCTGTTATGCGAAGTGAATACTTGCCAGAAAAACTCTCCTGCGCAGCCCTTTCCAGTATTAAATTCCCTTCTTTGATCTTTAAATACCATCCATTGCCAATATCATTCTCAAAATCTCCATTTTTTAAAAGGTTTGACATGTTAGTATCAGATACCATGCCAAACGGCCTTAAACTTATTGGATAAATAGACTCTTCGGAATTAAAATCACTCGAACCATTAATGATGGTGGAGATTTGACCATGGGTATTGAAACCTATCGATAGGCCATTTCCTATTGTCATCGTCTGCCAAGTTTCAGCAAACGTGACCGATACAAAATCCAAGCATATAATTAGACAGTAAATAAAGATCCTTGGACTCACGTCATCCTCTCTATGACAGTTTTTACTTTAAGACGATCCGTATATAAATAACGTTTAAAATTTGGTTAATATTTCTTAATATCGATCAATTCAAAAAAAATATTATAAATTTTCCTCTGGATTGGGGAAAATTGGTTTCAATATTTGATAACGGAAAAATCTCCCAATAAAAAAGGCGGCTAAAAAGCCGCCTGTATAGACCAATATACCTTTACTTACCCTTAGGAAACCTTCACCTCGATTTGCTTGGGTTTGGTTTCTTCTGTCTTGGGAAGCTTGATTTTCAAGATGCCCTTTTCATATTTGGCCTCAATTTTGTCTTTATCTACAGGGACAGGAATCCTTATAGCCCTCTGAAAGCTTCCCCTTCTCATTTCAATTCTGTAAAAGTTTTCATCCTTTTCTTCCTTCTCTTCCTTTTTTTCACCTTTTATTATCAAAGTATCACCAGAAAGGGAAACGTCTATATCCTTTGGATCCATGCCTGGGACCTCAGCCTTGACGATTACGGCATCCTTTGTTTCAGACACATCAACGGCTGGGACCCAACCTTCGCTTCTTGGAGCAATATCGCTTTCACCAAAAAATTCAGACCAGAGCCTGTCCATCTCTTTTCTAAGGTTGGAAAGCTCTGATACTGGTTTCCAAGGAGTAAGCTCAAACATTTTTGTTACCTCCTTTTCTTCTTTTTGTTAAAAAGATAAGTATGAGAAAAAGCCAGTCAAGCAGACCACTTGATCACTCAAGACAATTTTATTGCGGGCCAATAGACTTCATAGACCCCATGGGTCGCCACCTGCTGCAAGGCATAACGCTGACACTAACCCCGCCATGCCTTTGTGTAATCACCGGCCCTTCCGGCTCTGGCAAAACTTCGCTATTAAGGGCCATATGCGGACTCAATAAGGCACAGGTTCACAAAAGGATACTAGACGGGAAGGCATATCCTGACAAAAAATTGCCCCAGTGGAGGGCAAAGGTGACCCTTTTGCTCCAAGATGCTCCATGTATTCAAGGCACAATAGAGCAAAACCTGGCCTTTCCGTTTTCCTTTCGAAACAGCCCTTATAAACATTTCAAACACCAAGAAGCAAAACGACTCCTTAAACAGGTTGGACTAGATCACTTCGACTTTGATCATAACATAGAAGGCCTTTCTGGCGGCGAACGCCACAGGCTTGCTCTTGTCCGCGGGCTTTTGTGGTCACCTCCTGTACTTCTTTGCGATGAACCCCTCTCTGGTCTTGAGCCCGAACTTGCTGATAGATGTTTTCAACTGCTGCTTGACTTTTCCCGAACCAGACCTGCAATAGTCTTGTGTGTCCTTCATGAAGAACGGTTCGCCAGACTGGCAAACATTACAATGAGGCTGAAAGATGGGACACTACATAGAACTTAGCACATTTGACCTCTTTCTGGCAGTTGGACTCATAGTGATTGCATCTGCGATTTCTCTTGCTCTGCAACTTGGACTTACCAGGTCTTTAGCTATTGCAACTATCAGATGCATACTACAGCTTGGAGCTATCGGCCTGATATTGAAAAAGATCTTTCAAATCAACTCACCCTTACTTGTAATAGCCTGGCTGGCCATTATGCTGTATATGGCCTCCAGAGAGGCTGTAAGGAGGTCACGTAGCAAATATAGAGGCATAAGGCTGGACGCCCTTTTGACAATGAGCTTTACCAGCCTGGTAGTCGGATTGCTAGTAACCCAGGTGGTCATTAAGGTGCGTCCTTGGTACGATCCACAGTATGTAATTCCAATCTTTGGCATGATATTTGGCAATTCGTTAAATGGGATATGCCTTTGTCTAGACAGATTCCTTGAATATCTAAGGTCAAGAAGACATGAGGTCGAGCTTCGTCTCTGTTTTGGAGCCACAAGGCAAGAAGCAGTAATAGAAGGAGCGAGACAGGCAGTAAGAACAGGCATGATACCGATCATTAATAACATGACCGTGGCTGGCATCGTCTCTTTACCTGGAATGATGACAGGTCAAATCGTCGCTGGTGCATCACCCATCCAGGCAGTAGCCTATCAAATAGTTATAATGTTCATGATAGCTGCATCAAACGCCCTGGGCTCAATGCTGCTAGCCACTCTGGCGGCCAGACGATTGATTTCACATTACGGGATAGAACTTCCTCATTCTAAGCGATAGCAAACTGTTATGCCTATTAAAAACCTGCCTGACACCCTCCTTCCCTGTAATTACAATGTAAATATTCAAAATGCTGATGCAGGAGCCGTTTATGAGGGCATCTATCATAAAAATCGGGAACTCACAGGGTTTGCGTCTTCCAAAGCCAATAATCGAACAATGTGGTTTTGAATTTGAAAAGGAAGTAGAGCTTGAAATCCGTAATAACGAAGTAATTATTAGGCCCGTCAAGCAGCCTCGTTGTGATTGGGCAGAGGCATTTAAGGCAATGGCTAAAAGAGGAGATGATAAGTTAATATAACTTCCAAACAGCGAGTGGGATGAGGAAGAGTGGGAATGGAGGTAAGGCGATTTGATGTATTTTTGCTAAACCTGGATCCGACAGTTGGCCACGGAATAAAAAGACTCGTCCTTGCTTGGTAATCTCTCCAGATGAGAGGTAAAAAGATACAGATTCAGCTTACGGTAGAGCATGTATTTGGAATCCAGTTTCAAAGGGCTGGAAATCTCGTTGTGAGAACAGTTGGCAAGTTAAGGGCCTACCTAAGGATAGGTCTTCGGAACCTTGCATATAATCTTGACCGGTTACAGTCTGCTTGCGTCTGGAACTTAGGGAATAAGTAAGAATATCTTAGAAACAGCTCATTTGGATTAAATATCAAGTCCAAATGGACAGCAATGGATAGGTGCCATTAACAACAGCACATAACGTCAACTGCTGTTTTATATGGTTTCCGAAGACTTCAAGACCTTAAAACAAGATTTTTCAAGGTCCCCCTGATCATTAATATCTTTAATCACTTTGTGCCATAGATTATCTTTGTGCGTCCCCCTGGGACATACTCCAAGGTAACATTGTCAAAAAATAGGGAAAGTTCGCCTCTTTCGTCCTTTGCAAACTCTCTGTTTTTAGCTGATCCCATGGACAATATCCTAAGCTCATACAGAAATTTAATTACCATAGACGAAGGTGGGGCATGCTCCATCATAATAAATCTTCCTCCAGGCCTTAATACCCTTTTAAACTGGAAAAGGGCAGATCTCCTTGTCTCTGGAGAAAGCTCATACATGGCATGGGAACAGGTAACAACATGAAATGTGTTATCTTTGAAAGGAAGTTCTTTTATATTTGCAAGAACAAAAAAGGGACTGATCATCCCAACAGTCTTCTTAGTAGCCTGACGCAACATCCCCAAGGAGAAATCCACTCCAATAATAACGCCCTTTCCCAAAGAAAATCTTGCAGCCTCTAAAGCCACAGCCCCTGTACCTGTACACGCATCAAGAAGATACTGGCCTGGCTTAAAGGTGCTCTTTTCTATTAAGCACCTCCTTAGTTTTTGACTCCTATCCTTGCTATGAAGGGCAATAATTTTATCGTAAAAGTTTGAGAAAATATCATAATATTTTCTTCTGAAACTAAAACCTTTCATGTTAGTTATCCCTTTTTTCTAAAAAATTTCCTCGAGGGGATGATAAAAAGGCTGGAATAAAGACCATGGAACTCACAAGTGTCATGAGGATACCAACAGTAAGAAGCTTGCCCATGCTGGCCATTCCTACATGGGGGGAGACAGCCAAGTTACCAAAACCACAAATAGTCGTCAGTGTACTGAAAAAAATGGCTCTGGCAGTACTTGTCTGAAGAATCGAGGATGGCTTATCAAGGGCCTGCCTATGCCTGTGAACAATATGGATTCCATTGTCTACACCGATTCCCAAAATTAAAGGCAGGGCAATGATATTTGCAAAGTTGAGAGACAAATCAAGAGCTACCATCAGTGTGGCGCTAAAGAGACCAGCTAGCAAGAGGGAATATAAAATTAGAAAGGCGTCCTTTTTTTTAGGCATGAGCACAAACAATAAAATAAATATAGAGACTAAACTATAAGAAAAGGCCTGTTTGAATGCCCTAACTACTGCCCTACCACCTTCTATTATCAAAACAGGGTATCCGGTTACTTTTGGGTCAACCTGCCTGGCTTCCTTTATAAATTCCATTATTTCCTGATCGTTTTTGGGATTTTTTTTGGGAACTACTTCGATTCTCCAGCTTCCATCCCTACCAATCCACTCGGAAACAAGATATGCAGGCAACTTATCTAAGGTTACAAGGCTTGCAGACATGGCACTTTGTAATTCAATTATTCTGCCTGGGAAAGAGCCCAAGAGGGCCTCAGAAAAAGTTTTGAGTTCTTCTTGCCCCTTGTCCGGCCCAATAGTCTCCAACCTTGCCATAAATTTCTTTGAGTTTCTCAAAAGGTCTGCAGCAATCTGCCTTATTTCTCCATGAAGATATGACAGTGTGTATTCCAGCTCATGGTTAAAACTAGCCATGGCCTTAATCTGACGATCCCAAGGCCCGGTCTTTATATCCACCTTTGTTTCGGTCAGCGGCCCCAAAATCATCTCGATATCAGAAATTATCTCGAGCTTCTCCTCTTGGTCTTTTGGTATAAAAGAGGCCAAATCAATGGCATGTCTTACCAAGCCTAACCTTGAAAACTCGGCTTTTTTCTTTTCTGACTCTTTTTTATCTTTCGCAAGGGACTCAAGACTCCATGGGGAGGCATTTGGATCTTCAAGAAGCTTTTTAAAGGCCTTAATAGACTCTGCATCAGGATCCCTGAGGTTTATTGGATTTGAATCGAAACGCACCTTGAATACAAAAAACATACAAAGAATTGTGAAAAGTACTGCAATTAGCCTGAGCATCTTTGCCCTCTTGTAAGGCCAAGCTATTATCTTTAAAAAGAGAGGATGATTATCTGAAGTCACATAATAACGCTGTTTGAGTCTCGACTTTAATGGAAAAATCGAAATCATAGCTGGCAGGAAGGTAAAATTACAAAAGAGGGCAATAAACATTCCTGTTCCTGAAATCAGTCCCAATTCTGCAACCCCTGAAAAATCCGTAGGCATAAAGCTGTAAAAACCTATACTTGTGGTAATGGCGCACAGCACCAAAGAAGGGCCGACATCTCTTGCAGAGTTTAAAAGGGCCTCCCTTGAATGAAATCCGCAAAAAAGCAACTCCCTATATCTCAGACAAAAATGTATGGCATAATCAACACCCAGACCGATAAACAAGACAGCAAAGGCCACTGAAATCATATTCAGATGGCCTATCACCATGGCAGCGAAAGAGGCCGTTAATATGAGGCCCATAACTAAAGGAACAAGGGCTGCAATAACTAACCTGAAGGAACCAAGACCTGTCAAAAGCACAATGCTTACCATAAAGAGGGAAAGGAGACCTGCCAGCTTGGCTCCTTTGGTGACACTCTTTAGCTCATCATATTGCATAGGGATGTCGCCTGTTAACATTATGTTAACACCCCTTGTAGGCTCTAATCTCAATTTTTGAGCTACATTCTTAATGGTCTTTATGGCCTCTCTGCCTGGCAGAAGAGATTCATAGCTTACATCTGGCTGAACAAGTATCAGTTGTCTCAAGCTCTGCTTCTCTTTACCAGCCATAAGCCTTACCCAAGACATCTGGTAAAATGTACCTTGCTCAACAGCCCTAAAGGTACTGTCAAGTTCCTTAAAAATTGTTTTTAAACTAAAATGCTGCCCCTTTCTAAACTCTATCAAGGCACTTGCAAGAATATTAAAGAAACTGGCAACATCCGTCCGTTCTATAAGGCTTGCAAGTATAGGCTGGGCAGAGGCAAGTCTGTCGGCTAACTCTTCAAGTTCACCGATAGAAAGGAAAAGGAGACCATTCTTTTTGAAAAAGGTATCGTCTCCTGGCAGATAGACCCACGGGAACATTTGGGGCATCTCCCTGAGAGCAGCAGCCAATCTGTCCCGGGCATCAATGGCAAGATCTGGCGTAAGCCCTTCGATTACAATGACTATTTGGTTATAGGAATGAGGAAAATCTCTTTTAAAGTGACGATATACCTTTAGATAATCAAGATCCTTAGAAAGCATCACCGAGGTATCGGTAATAACCCCAAGATTCCTTACAGAATATATGGCAGAGACCAAGGTGAAAACCAGCCCAACAAGCAATATCAGCCGAGGCCTGGAAATTGCCAGACTAACCCACTGAACTACAAGTGACTTAATTAGCCTTTTTATTTGATAAACCACGAGACAGGTATTCCCTGCACCTTTGCAAAAAATTTTCAGCTACAAGCGGGTTGCTATCAAAATGGATATGAATATAACTGGCAAAAACATTCTTGTATACAAAATATGGCACTTCCGCAGTGCTACCAGAGGCATCGTAAATCCTGAGATAGGGCCATTTGGGAAGAATTTCCGAAAGCGGACGGGAATATCTAAATTCGTGGCCTTTAAATTTGGTCCCTTTGCCTCCGAGCACACAGGAACTGTCCATCTGTACCTGTCTATAGCCCAAGGCCTGGAACCTATCAGCCATTGAAAAACAAGTCTCGAAAAGCCCACACCATTCAAAAAAACCGTCCTTTGCACAAAGTCCCTTGCCAAGGAACATAAAACCGCCACATTCTGCCAACACAGGAATACCACCCTCTATCTCTTCTCTAAGCCTTTTGCAAAAACACTGATTATCGGCAAGTTCCTTGGCATAAAGCTCTGGATAGCCACCACCAAGATACACACCACAAACCCCCTCAGGGAGGGGATCTCCTGAAACTGGAGAAAAAAAACAAAGCATGGCTCCAAGATCCCTTAGAATATCCAGGTTTCTTTGATAATAAAAGCAAAAGGATTTATCTCTGGCTACTGCAATCTTGACATTGGAGGCTTTAGAAACAGAATATGAGTTGAAGGAGACATCACTGGGCCTACACAGCAATGAGGAAGAACGCGAGCTAGACAAAGACATAACCCTTAGGAGCTGATCCAGATCCATCTCTTTCTCTATCAAATAGCATAACTTGTCAACCAACCGGTTCCAGCCTTTATATTCCTGTGCAGTGACTAGGCCAAGATGCCTGGATGGAAGCTCGATTTCGGGATTCCTTCCAACTGTTGCCACAAAAGGTACTTGCAGCTCTTCCAAGGCCCCTTGCAATATTTTTTTGTGACGCCTGCTGCCTGCCATATTTGCTATAACGCCAGCAACCCTGACTTCTTTATCATACTCAACATATCCCTTTACCATTGCACATATGCTTCTTCCAATACTCCTTCCATCTGCCACAAGCAACACAGGCAAGCCTAGCACCTTTGCAACGTGAGCAGCAGAACCCTTTTCAGGATCTCCTGGAGAACCGTCAAAAAGCCCCATGGCGCCTTCAATTATGGCGATATCGCAATTCTTTGAACCAGCCAGGAATACGTCTATTAGGGCTGATTCTGGCATCATCCAGCCATCCAGATTATTGCTAGGCCTGTTACAAATGAGGGTATGAAAGCCTGGATCTATGAAATCAGGACCTGTCTTAAATGGAGCTACCTTAAATCCACGGCGAGTAAAGGCTGCCATCAACCCGAGGGCAATGGTTGTCTTTCCAGAGCCGCTTTTGGTTCCTGCGATGATAAAAGCAGGCGGAAACCTTAACATGTAAGATGGATGGCAAGACTTACCTGTTCAGGACCCATTTTATCCAAAAGATCATTAAAAAGCTTCACGGCTTTAGATGACCTAGCAGCCTCAAGATCGATCCCGAGGTCACGAAGGTATCTTTCTACATGCGGGTGAATCCGCATAACTCCTGCAGAACCTGTACCAACTACTAGTATCTTAGGGGAGGCGTCAAGAATATCTTTGATATCGTCAAGTTGAAGAAGATGTCCCTCTTTACGCCACCAGTTTGGTATCACCTTGCCTTTTATAATTTTTATATCTCCAGTATACAGTTTACCATCTACTACTATTCTTCCAAAACTATAGTCTGTAACTTTCATATCATAAGCTATTCGCTAACTTTTGTACTTTTTGTACATATTATAACTTATTACTTTTTTAATTAAAACAAAAAAGACAAACAACGTTATTGTTGTTTGTCTTTAAAACTTCTTTATTTCTATCTTGTATTTTATGATTTTTTCTTTCTTCCCCTACCTGTAGTCTTTTTGGTTGCTTTAGCATTTTCGTCCTTTATAGGAAGACCTTTAGACTTAAGATATTCTATAATGGGATTAGGTCGTTTGGCTGTCTTCTTTGGAAGATCAATATGTTTTCTTAACTCGCTAACGATCTTTGATACCTGAAACTTGCTAATTCCAAGTTTTTCAGCAATTTCGCTAGCAGTCATCTCGGCATAATTTTCATGAACAAATTCCACATCTTCTTTGGTATAGGGTCTACTTCTCTTTCTCGCCATTTTTACCTCCGCATAGCAACATTTATTTTAGATTATATTAGCTTGACGTTACTGTCAAGCTAAAGGATAGACACTAACTTAAGAATTAACATGAAATATCATGAAAAATATTATGAATCTTTTCCAGACATTGATAATCAGTCAAATCAAACTTAATAGGTGTAATGGTAATGAAGCCCTGCTTGAGCCAATAAATATCTGTATCTTGAGACTTACTCAAATCTATATCTGATGAACACTGCCAATAATAAATATTGCCTCTTGGATCTAGTCTCTTTTCAAATCTCTCCTTAAATGGATTTGTACACTGCCTTATTATCTTAACACCTTTAATCAGATTCGCAGGAAGTGCAGGAATATTCACATTTAATGACAGACAATCTTTTTCCTGATTTAGGAATTTCTTAACCAGCTCCACGGCAAAAAAGGCTGCGTAACAATAATCGTGATCCAAAAAGCTATCTACAGACACAGCCATAGAAGGTATACCCAAAATTGCTGCCTCTGTAGCAGCAGATACTGTGCCTGAATAAAGTATATTTATACCTGTATTAGAGCCTCTATTTATGCCCGAAACAACCATGTGGGGACGGCTCTTTAAAAGGCTGTTAACTGCCAGTTTAACGCAGTCTGCAGGTGTCCCATTAATGGCCCAGCCGAAAGGTTCGCCAGCCATAAATACGTGTTTGATTTTTATTGGATCGGACAGGGTGATGGCATGCCCAACAGCGCTTCTTTCACTGTTCGGGGCTGCTACAGTTACGTTAAAGCCACCTGAACGAAAGGCCTCGTAAAGAGCGCATAACCCAGCAGCATGGATACCGTCGTCGTTGGTTAATAGAACATCCATGACTAAACCATCTATCTAACAAACAGCCTCTATCCTGGACAAAATATCTTTCATCATCCGTACAGGGATCTGTCCTGGAGCGGAAGACAAACTTGCCTCTATAGAAGCAAAGGTCAAAAAAGAGCCAAGGTGCACACAATAAATTCTACTGTAGCAGCCTTGCCTACCCATACAAAAGGCTATTAATTGCCTTCCGGCTTTCTTGGCTTTGGGATATAGGGCAGCAAGTCTTAAGAAATCCAACCTGTTAGAAGCGTAAGTAACTATTTTTATAATGTTAACGCTTGGATCCTGCAAAACCATGTTATCAAAAAGCGTCGATAATTCATCACTGGGAGGGGTTTTCTCAAAATCATGATGTGAAAGGATAACTTTGGCGCCCTTATTATGGGCAGTCTGAATAAGCCTTTTTCTGGGACCTTCTTCTGTTGCAAATTCGATGTCTATAAAATTTGCTCCATATTCCAAGGCCTTTTCTAAAAAGGCTATTCGCTCTTGCTCGCTTCCCTGAAACCTTCCTCCCTCCCACGAGGCCCTGTTGGTAACTATTACAGGAAGATCTGCCTGAGCAATAATTTGTTTCAATATATGATCATCAAGTTCTTCCATAAGATCCAAACGCAACTCCACCAAGTCACAAAGGCCATGGACCTCTTTAAGCAAAGAACTTACTTGTTTTTCTCCTTTTCCAAAGACAGAAACGCATATCATAAAAAACAACCAAAGACGCAAGAGATACAGGAGCCGCATTCAGCGGCCCCTTTATTTGCTACTGAAGATAGGGCTCAGAATCAATATTTATGGTGTTTAGGTAGTTGGTTATGGCTGTGTCATAGGCACTAGTCGTGGCAAAAACCTTCTTAGCCAGCTCAAACCTGGTTTTAATGGTGGTAGATCCCTGATTCTCTCTCATTTCCTTTATAACTTTATCATAATCAGCGGGATCAACCACTACGGTAACATATCTAAAATTCTTTGCTGAAGAACGTAAAAGGGTCGGACCTCCAATATCAATATTTTCTATGGCCTCTGCTAAGGTTACCCCTTCCTTGGCAACTGTTTTTTCAAATGCGTAAAGGTTTACTGCCACAAGATCTATTTCTGGGATACCGTTGTCCTTCATTTGAGCCATATGGTCCGGGTTATCCCTAATTGCCAGTATCCCGCCATGAACCTTTGGATGCAACGTCTTTACCCTGCCATTCATCATCTCAGGGAAACCCGTCAACTCGGATACATCCTTTACCTTAACTCCTGCCTCCCTTATAACCTTTGCAGTCCCACCTGTAGAGACAATCTCAACCCCCATCTCTTCAAGGGCCTTTGCGAACTCCTGGACCCCGCTCTTGTCTGTCACACTAATTATCGCCCTCTTTATCTTGGTCATATTCGCATCCTCCCTCTACTTAAAATTTGCCAAAACTAACTGAGTTCACTTAGGTATCAAGTTATAATAACAGAAGCCAAAGGCTGCAAGGAAATCACATGCTTAATTCATGCGGATGCTTAATTGAGAATCCTGACAAGACACCCATAAGAAAAACAACCTCAGCGATGTCTGTGATGATATTTCGAAAATTGTTTTTTAACACAACATCTTCTTTAAGGTAGCCATACATCTTTTCTTTCCTTACGCCCCAAAAAAAACGAATCTGCTACGTTATCTCAACCGACATACCAAAGCGTCCAGCAGCCCCTGTTTCAGGATCAAGGCCTTCTATCTCCAGATAATATCTGCCTGAAACTATATCTGGGAAACAACAAATAAACTGGCTGGCCTGTCCAGTATGGTCACATTTAAACCTACCTATAAGAGCACCCTGTTTAAAAAGGCAAGCCCTCACCTTGAATCTTTTTGGATCAAAACGGCCTCCTGCACAAACTGGGCATCCACAACTCAGGGTTATATGAAATGTAACAGTGGCCACACCGTTTTTCCTTTTGATGGTTCCACAATAAAAATCTAACGGTTGGATGGCTAACTGAACCACAAAAAACTATCTCGCTTTAGAGCCGTTTTTTTCTCTACTTAACTTCATCCCAGTTCTCGCCAATACCTACAGATACTTCAAGAGGCACAGCCAGATCAACCACGTTTTCCATGATCCGCTTCAAACGATCAGCCACCTCTCTGGCCTCAGACTCCATACATTCCACGACCAGTTCGTCATGCACTTGCAAAAGCAACCTTGCATCTAGACTCTCTTCTCTAAAGCAGTCATGCACCTTCAACATGGCAAGTTTAATGATATCTGCTGCGCTTCCTTGTATTGGTGTATTGATAGCTGTTCTTTCAGCAAACTGCCTGATGTTACGGCTTTTGGCCTTGATGTCTTTTATATACCTCTTCCTCCCGAGTATAGTCTCTACATAGCCATTCCTTCTGCACCTGTCCACTATCCTCTCCATATACCTTTTCACGCCAGGATGTCTTTCAAAATAGGCAGTTATAAACTCGCTTGCCTCTTTGCGTGATATTCCAAGTTCTTTGGCAAGGCCAAAGGCGCTCATGCCATATATGATGCCAAAATTGACCGTCTTTGCCACCCGCCTCATCTCTGAAGTTACAAACTGGGGTTCTATCTGAAATATCAAAGAAGCAGTGCGCCTATGAATATCTTCTCCATCTCTAAAGGCCTTTATGAGATTTGCATCCTTTGAATAGTGAGCAAGCACCCTAAGATCGATCTGCGAATAATCGGCTGCAACCAAAAGCTTACCCGGTCCGGCAACAAAAAGGGCCCTGATTTTCCTGCCCTCTTCTGTACGAATGGGAATATTCTGAAGATTGGGATCACTTGATGAAAGCCTGCCAGTAGCAGTCACAGTCTGGTTGAAAGAGGTATGTATCCGCCCTGTTACAGGATTTATTTCTCTTTCGAGCCCATCAATATAAGTGGACTTCAGCTTTGACAGATTCCTGTACTCAAGCAAGACCTCAGGAAGAGGATGAACCTTTGAAAGGGATTTCAACACCTCTACGTCTGTAGAATACCCTGTCTTTTTCTTGGTCTTTTTCAATTGGGGCAGGCCAAGTTTTTCAAAAAGTATCTCTGCAAGTTGCTTTGTTGAATTGATGTTAAATGTGCATCCGGCAAGCTCGTAAACCTTGTTTCTCAGAACATCCAGCCTCTTGGAAAACTCTGCCCCTAGCCTGATTAGACCCTTTGTATCGACTAGGATGCCTGACATCTCCATAGAGGCAAGGACCTTTATTAACGGTATTTCTACCTTAGAATAAAGCTCCCACAATCCTTTATCCCTTAAGTCCTTGTGAAATCTATCTTTTACGAGGGCTGTAACATGCACATCCTCACACGCATATTCAACCGCCCTTTCAATAGGCACAAAGGAAAAATCCATACCTCTTTGAAGCTCCTTTGTGATCTCCTTGTAAGATATCATTTTGTGACCAAGCACGTCCCTAGCAATCTCATCGAGGTTGTGGCGCCTTTTGGTTGGATCAAGGAGATAAGAGGCTATCATGGTGTCACCTCCTATCCCTTTTATTGGAAGACCATGACGTTCCAAGACAATAAAATCGTATTTGATATTTTGTCCAATCTTTTTAACAGAACCATTGGCAAGGACTGGACCAAGAACATCCTTTAGAGATTCAAGATCCATCTGTAGGGCTTGGGCCTTGTGTCCAACTGGCACATACACGGCCTCTTCGGGATTGAAACAGAGGCTGACCCCAACCAGACGGGCCTCCATGGGATCTTGGCTAGTGGTCTCTGTGTCAATAACAAGGCAATGGCTAGACCTATTCGAGTTGATCCACTGCTCAAGTTTTTTTTTATCCTGTATCAGCTTGTAACCCTTATTGCTTAACGCCTTACCACTAGAAACAAGTGGAATAAGACTTTCGAAATCAAGCTCCTTAAAAAGCTCCAGCAGCCTTCTGTCGTCTCTTGGCCGCCTTTTCAAAGAATCAAGGGTAAGCTCATAGGGAAGGCCATCATCCAGACTTGCCAACTTTTTCCACAGTAAAAGCCTGTCCTTGTGCTCCAGCAATCGCTCTTTAAGTTTTCCCTTTTTTAAAGTGTCCAAACTTTCAATGAGATTTTCAATAGACCCAAACTCCCTAACGAGTTTCAAGGCCGTTTTAGGACCAATACCTGGTACACCTGGGATGTTATCTGACGGATCTCCTGAAAGGGCCTGGACGTCTGCATATTGACGGGGCTCGATTCCGTATTCCTCTCTAAAGGCGGCAAGATCGGTAACAACATCCTTCATTGGATCCCACAGAACAACGTTTTCTGATACCAACTGACGCATATCCTTATCTCCAGTAACAAGAACAACCCTGTGTCCTTGTTGCTCTCCTAACTTTTTGGCAACTGCAGCCATGATATCGTCTGCCTCAAATCCTGTAATTTCGATTTGCGGAATCCCCAAGGCGTCTATTACCTTTCTCACATATGGCACTTGAACAGAAAGATCATCTGGCATTGAAGGACGGTTTGCCTTATAACTATCGTATAGCTCATGCCTGAATGTGGGACCTTTTGCATCCCAGGCTACAAGAATGTATTTAGGATCTTTTTCCCTAAGAATCTTAAGCATCATGTTTGTAATCACATATATTGCACGTGTAGGCAAACCAGTGGAACTGGTAAACTCCCTATGGGTAGAAAAATAGGCCCTATAAAGATATGAACTGCCGTCCACAACATATATAGTCTCTCTATCAGGTGTTTCTCTGCCGTTTTTTATGCTACTCGTATTAATTGACCCCTTCACTTTGGTTATCCTTTGACACGTTATTTGACTTTTCCATGCTGGTTAAGTATCCTGCCCCGTTGGAAAAGTAAAGAGGGAGTGACAGCAATGGCTACAGTAGTTGTGGTTGGCACCCAATGGGGTGACGAAGGAAAGGGAAAGATTGTGGATCTGCTTACCGAGTATGCAGATCTGATAGTCAGATTTCAAGGTGGCAACAACGCCGGACACACCTTGGTTGTTGATGGTGAAAAATACATATTTCATCTCATCCCATCTGGGATTCTTTATGAAGACAAAAAATGTGCTATTGGTAACGGAGTGGTACTTGACCCCTCGGTTCTTATAGAGGAACTTAACGGACTCGCCAAAAAAGGCCGCCCAGTCAGTCCTGACAGATTTAAAATCAGTTTCAATACCCATCTCATTATGCCTTATCATAAAGCTCTGGATCATGCCAGAGAAGCTGCAAAAAGCGAGGGGAAAAAAATTGGAACAACAGGTAGGGGAATCGGGCCATGTTATGAAGACAAGATTGTAAGGAATGGCATAAAGGTTGGAGATCTTTTAGACCCTGAACTGTTCAGAGAAAAACTAGAGGCAAATGTGGCTGAAAAAAATTTTCTCCTTACAAAGCTTCTTAATGCAGATGGCCTTGATGCCAACTCTATTTTTGAAGAATATATGGTATTTGCCGAAAGGCTTGAGCCTTATATCGATAATGTTTCTGTGCTAATAGACAAAGTAAGGAGCAGTGGAGGAAATATCCTGTTTGAAGGTGCTCAAGGGACACAGCTTGACATAGACCATGGCACTTACCCTTTTGTAACCTCTTCCAACACTGTTGCAGGAGGAGCATGTTGCGGAGCAGGTATAGGGCCAAGTAAGATCGATTACGTAGTAGGAATCTGCAAGGCCTATACTACAAGGGTTGGAGGAGGACCTTTCCCCACCGAGCTATTTGATGAAACAGGAGACCTCATACAGAGAAAAGGGGCTGAGTTTGGGGCCACAACAGGCAGAAAAAGACGCTGCGGTTGGCTAGACGGTGTAGTGTTAAGCGATGCTGTACGGCTAAATGGCCTGAATGGTCTTGCCATAACAAAACTTGATGTTATGAGCGGGATAGACCCGCTAAAGATATGCAAACAGTATCAAGTAGATAACGAGGTCTTTGAGTACATGCCTTCAAACATTCGCAAGGTGGAACGCATACAGCCGCTTTACAGGGAAGTTGCTGGATGGAGCGAGGATGTAACAGGCATAAAATCCTTTGAAGACCTGCCCAAAAATGCAAGGGACTATATAAAGACTATAGAAGAGATGTCCGGGACTCCTGTTGTGATTGTTTCTGTTGGCCCAGACAGAGACCAGACTATTCTTCTTAACAATCCCTTTGAGGCTAGTATATCATCCAGGTAAGTGAACCTGAAAAAGATCCTGTGGCCAGATGCTAATGACTGTACATGGAACGACTGGCGTTGGCAGTTTAAAAACCGTCTAAGGGGTACCGAAGGACTTAAAAAGCTCGGTGCCCTTTTCAAAAAAGACCTTTCCCATTTAGATGGCGTAATAAGGCAGTACAAATGGGCCTCAACTCCATACTATCTCAACCTAATCCAAGATACAAACCTGCATGCAGACCCCATTGGACGTCAAATAATACCATCTTTAGAAGAGGAGCGTAAACCTAGTCACGAATTTTTCGACCCAGACCCTTTAAAAGAACGTCTTTACAGCCCCATTCCTGGACTGATTCACCGATACAAAGACCGCATAGTTATACTTGCCTCCGGTATATGCGCCAGTTACTGCAGACACTGTAATAGAAAAAGAACATGGAAAAGACGAGAGCACATCTCTCTTGGCAACAAGACGCTCGAATTAATAAAAGAATATTTAACCGCAAACCCTAGGATAAGAGAGGTGCTTATATCAGGGGGAGATCCGCTAATGCTTCCACTCTCAAGCCTGAAAAGGCTTCTTTTCTTTCTTCGCTCTTTAGCCACCATCCAGGTAATACGCATAGGCACTAGGGTTCCTGTAGTACTTCCCATGCGCATCAATGAGGAAGTCTGCAGTTTGCTAAAAGCATGCAGGCCCCTGTGGCTCAACACCCACTTTAACCATCCAAGGGAGATAACCCCTGAGGCATCAAGGGCTATTGATAAGATTCAACTTGCAGGTATTCCCGTCTCAAATCAGACAGTTCTCCTAAAAGGGGTTAATGATAACTTCGAGACGCTTCATAGCCTGTTTTGCAAGCTCCAGTCTGTAATGGTACGGCCTTACTATCTTTTTCAATGTGACCAAGTCATGGGAACCAGACACTTCTGGGTTCCGCTTTCCAAGGGAATTGGGATAATGAAACGGATGTGGGGAGATACTGGAGGCATGTGCATGCCAAACTTCGTAGCTGACCTGCCAGGCGGTTATGGCAAGGCCCGGCTTTTGCCATCCCATCTATTAGAAATGGAGGCGGGAAAAGAATGCATATTCTATACCTTTGAAGGGAAAATAGTTAAGGTCAAATATCCATAGATAAAGACCTGCAACAATAAGAAAGGGACTTACCTATTTGACTTTTTCCTTTCTAGCCCGTCACCTCGTTTTTTAAACCACTCCTCGTTGCCATATAGCTTGTCCAAGCACTCCGGGCAAAGAGCATGACTAAATCTGGCCTCAGAATGTTCTGAAATATAACTTTCTATCTGATTCCAATATCCTTTGTCATCCCTTACCTTTTTACAATTTGCACATATTGGAATAAAGCCAGTGAGTTTTTTAATCTCCTTCTTTGCATTTTTAAGCTCTTCAAATTGACTTTTCAAAAGTTGATTTGCCTTTCTCAACCTGCTCTCTTTTTTTTCCAAACTGCGCATCAAATAAAAGTTTCTTCTTGCAAAATATTCCATACTGTAATTGGCAACTGCTCCAATCAAAAAAGCACCGACCAAAGAGAACCAATAAGACAACGCCACAGACAAGGGACAATTGGTTAAAAAGATAATGGTGACTCCAAACATTGTTAACACAAAAAGATGCGTTGCAATAGCCCACACAAACCTAGCCCTAATTAGAGTTAAGCCAAAAAAGATTACCAGCATGTTTCCCATAAAATAGTGGTACTTGTTTGGCTCGGTACCGATAACAACCATCCAAAAAATTCCAAAGGCAGAGACTGAAATGAGAAGAGCAATGGTTGCCTGCCAATATTTTGGAAAGTTTCTATTAAAAGAAAATGCTATTCCTGCTGCCAATACAGGGATAACTAACATAAACCGGATCTGCCATAGCTGCTCTTTAACTTCTGGCATAAACATGGCGTCTAATACACCAAAGATTGAATAAAGCAATATGCCAAAGGCAAAACCCCAACGAAAAACAGGAAGGGAATGGATAAAAAAGTACTTTTGGAACTCCTCTTCTAGATCTTGCTCTATTCCACGGAACCGAAGCGTTATTGGATGAACATTCATTTAATGAATACCTTAACTTAAAAAACACCAACTCTAGAACTTCATAAGATCCAGAGATCCCAAAAATTCTTTAACGGAATACCTAATCAATTTTAATAACGAATGAGAAGAATCTGTCAAATAAAAAACATGAAACCAGGCAATATGTGAGTAGGGATAAAGGACTTGAAAATATTACCATTGTTAGGAAAATCTTGTGTTACGAGGGCCTTGCCTGTACCGTCTTTTCCTGCTAAAAAATTTAATCAATAAGGATCTGCACATTGAAAATAATAGCATGACTAGAATTCAGATTATACTTATCCTGGCTATTATATCTTGCCATTTATTCCACCCTTTTTGGTCCTTAGCCAAAGAGACGGCCCAAAAATCGCCTCATAAAAAGGCGGAGCTGTTTTGGCAACAAGGACAGGAACTCTATAGCCAGGGCAAAATAAAGGAGGCCTTGGAAAAATTCAAGGAAAGCTACCGGCTGGAGCCTGACGATGACAAGGGCTCATATATTGCTTGGCTTATCTCTCAACTTCCATATGAAAGCAATCAAGATGCTAACATCAAATCAGCTACAAAAAATCATCACTGTTTTATAACACTCGTTGGCAACGAGGAAAAAATATTTACCCTGAATAGGGATTGGACAATAGCCATAGCTGATGACGGAGATGTCAACTTCTTTAAAAAATCCTCCCCACTATATCCCAATATTAGAATAATGAACGAAACATTACAATGCGATAATAAAATATGTCGCAAAAAGATATTTGAGAGATTTTGTAAAAACTTTTCAAAAAATTTTTATGTAAAAGCTAGCACTAACCAGACCCTTGGATCTTTGAGGGCAATGACAGCAACTCTTTATCCCAAAAAACATAAGAACATTGAAGCCAAATTTTTCTTGGTTCCCCATAACACCAAACTATATGGACTTGTAATTATAACAAAAAAAGGGGGGATAACTCCAAGGCTCATTAAGATAACAGAACAGATAGCTGCTACCCTGTCGGAGGCTTCCAGACTACGCCACAACAGGCTGCCTTGTACCAGGGCACCTGCCCAGGTACAAGAAATAAAGAGGGAAATTGAAAAGCTATTTTCATCCAGTTAAAAAATGGGTCATACTAGCTCTACTGTTAGATTGTATACTTCCCCTGAAAGCACTTGCTAATCAGGCGGAAAGCCAGCTTAAAATACCTATTCCAAGCGGCCACTTTAATTACATAAACGGTTCCTGGTCGTCTTATGTCATATTTGATAAGACAAATTTCACCTATTCGTATATGGACATTGCAATAAGAAACAACGAGTCATGCGCCTATATCCAAGGGTGTGTCTGGATGGAGCTTAAAGTAAGACTTATGGGAAAACCTGAAGTGGTAACAAGACTCCTGGTGGAAAGGGATAAGGATGGGCCCGGACGGATCTTGAAGGTTGCCGTATGGGTAGAGGGTTACCAGCCCTTCTGGGTACCTGAAAGCTTTATAGAAAAAGGCAACAATAAGGTTACAAAATTTACCTCAATCGAGCTGGCAATGCCCCAGGACACCAGGATCGGAAGATTTAGAGGCAAATTAGCAACTCTCACAAAGTTTGTTTTGAGAAATAAGGAGGACTCCATCACGGCTTATCTGGCCAAAGAAGTGGCTCCCATTGGAATAGTTGCCCTGGAAAGTCCATCCATGGACATGTATCTCCTTGATTGGGGCATGAAAAAAGAAAGCTGGATGCCTGAAGAACCAGTGTCATTCTACTGGTGGATACTGAATGAAATCTTCAAGGCCGTAGAAGAAAACAACTGAATGCGCAACCTGTTTGTTACACTCACTTTTTGCCTTCTGGGCTTTGTGACATCCGGCCATGCTTTTGCCGAAGATCCCCTGACGACCGGCATTGAGATGCTGGCCACTGCCAAAGGCCATGCAGAGACCAGTCAGGCAGTAGAATTCATATTCAAACACCTGGATATATCTAAGAAGTCCTATGAAGACATGTTCATTGAAAAAATCCACCAGGTTGCCAGAAAACTTGGAAGGGACCCCTCTGCATTCACGGCCGGGATCCTGGATACCCTGGACAGGGCGCGTTTTTCTAGGGTGAACCGGATACTGCACGAGGTCTACAAACAGTACGGATCGGACATCAAGGTTGTCATTAGAACAGGTTCGTCAGGGATCAGATATCTCGAACTGGCCAATGTGAGGCAAGGACACCAGGGATACAGGCTGCTTTTTTCCGACGACGACATCACCTTCGTGGGCAGAAAGGCAATGCAGGCTGCAAACTATTTCAACAGGCTCCTGGAACAGTCAGGCCTCATCAGGCTGAAGATAAACGGTTTTGACATATTGCAGTTAAAAGATATCAGGGCCATTGACATACGCCTCCTGGATCTCCTGGAGTCTGAAAAGTTTGTGGGAGAGGCTGCACTCAGCAACATAAAGAAAGAGATGCTCGTCAAGGGTGCAGTCATCGCAAAGGCCGAAAACGGCCAACTGGTAGACTTTGCAAAGCCCCTGAGAGAATTCGTAAAAGACGAAAAGGCCAGGATACTTGGTGAGATACTGGACGAAAAGGCCATCCAGGAGGCAGTAAAAAGGTATGGCGCGATTTCCATGGTGGGAAGCTGCGAAAGACAGATAGTAAAGGCCCACAGCGGCTGGCAGAACCTTTCAGACGCAGAGAAGGTCAAGTACGTACTTAGGGAGAGGATTGCCCTTGGTGAATCCGGCGCACTGCGAAATTTGGCCAACATGGACACACTTCAGATAGAAAAAGAGATCTCATATCTGAAAAGCCTGAAGCAGGCGGGCAAATTGACGAAGGAACAGGAGCAGTGGCTGTTAAGACTCAGAAAACAGAACATAGAACTTGCCTTCAAGGAAATCCCTTTCAAAGGGCAAAAGATAATAGCCAGGGCAAGAAAAAGCGGTGTCAGACTTCTTAGAACCAACCCGGAAGTCCAAAAGATCCTGGTTGAGCTGGAAACGAGTTTTGCACTCCTCGACGATGATGTTTTCAAGAGCGTAGGACTGGACAAAACAAGGTTGCTCAACAGGGTCAAGAAATCAACCCGTTTTCTCACCGAACATGGACACGATGTCTATAGGCTGCTCTATACCGCTGAAATAGAAGGAATGGATCTGCTGGAGGAGCTGAACCGTCTCGTGGACAAGGGCTACACCAGAGAGGAGGTCCTGGAGGGACTGCTAAGGCTTGCCGGGTCAAAGAACCGCCATCAGACAAAGGCCCTTTTGAAGAAGACGCTCAAGAGGGCGAACAGCGAGACCGAGTATGCGGTCCTCAAGATCCTTGAAAAGGAAAAAGGGGAAGAGCTGGTCCAAAAGCTGTTAAAGGATTCCCCGGCCACGAAGAAAATGTTTCTTGCAGTGCTTGCCGCCGGCGGCGGCAGCTATCTCATCTACAAGATGTACAAGGCGTACAATGGTGACCTGGCCAGTCTGGCCTTTGATCTTATCGAGTTCCTGCCCGGAGGCATAAGCATTAAAAAATTCCTTTCGAACGGGATCTCAGGTGAGACAGCACTGCTCTTCGTAAAAGAGGTCCTCTATTTCTCCCCGCTCTGGCCGTTGGTGCTTGCCGGGGACATGCTGGTTCTTGCCATAGACCTCAATAGCACATTCAGGGTAAGCTCAAATTTCGAGGGCCTTGTGGAAATCCTGGTGTACGCAGGACGATTTGATGAGCAGGGACGTTTCCTTTATCTGAAACTGCCGGATGTTCCAGTAAACAAGAAACTGACCGTGAGCAAGTCAGAGCTTCCTGACTTCTTCTTCCACACAAAGGCCGTATATGTACCCGTATCCGGCTTCGAGGACAGGCTTTCCTACCGGATCGAAGACCTTTCCAGGGTGTCGAATGAGATACTGGATAAGTATTTCATTGCCAGTGATCCTGTGAGCCAACAGTTGAAAGACGCTGTCAAATATCAGCTAAATGCCATAAAGGCCCATTCAGGCTGGATCCCCCAAATAGAATTTTCCGGCTTGTCCCTGAGGATAAAGGATGTGTGTGAAGGCAGCAGCCAGAACTGGTGTCGGCTTTTGAGATACCTGAGGAGCAAGCTTGAAAAAAGGAGGGATTTCATCATCAGGAATGTCATGGTACCGCATATCGTGACCATGGCTGAGGAAAAACATCTTCTGATATCCATGGCGGAAAGGGAGCCTGTTGATCGTATGGATCAGATTCAGGACAGGATTGAATCCCTCCGCGGAAAGGCCCTTGGTTTCAGACTTGCTGAAACAGTCTCCAGAAAGGCCCGAGAAGAGGCAGAAAGGGTAAAGGAGAAGAGAGGGAGCCTTCAGAGGCAGAAGGAGGTCAAGGGTCTTTACTGGAAAAAGGCTTTATCCGCCTACGAAGATATATGCAAGCAGTACCTCAAGCTGCAGCAAAGCATACATGAAAAATTAGGATACCCGCCTGAAAGGTTACATCGCTATGTCCTCAAATTCAAATGGAGTGGCAACTACCTGAAAGATTCAAAACTTGCGGCAAAGGAATTAAGGGCTTTCAAACACCATGCCTGGCAGGCCCGAAGGACAGTCATTGGCATAAAGGGAGAAGGCATCGCCCCGCTGCAAGAATCCACAGATAGAAAGGCCCTGGACATCTTGGCAACACTGAGATTTTCATGGATAGAGACAAGCTCTGAAAGAAACATGCCCGATCGGGACTTCACAAAGGCCGGAAGCTTCAGGAAAGAACACATGGAGGCCATCCTGAAGGTCAGGAAGCTGTACGGCAAGGTGACAGAATTTCAGAAGAGGCTTGCAGCCGGAGCAGAGATCTGGGCTGAAGGCCCTGTCCGTTTCAACAGGCCTGCCAGACTGTATGTCAGGTTTAAAGACAAGGGTCTCAAAAAGGAGTTCAATAAAAATCAGCTATACATGGAGTGGGCCTGTGACAGGGGGTCCTTTTTACAGGGCAAGAAAGGCAGGGAGGTGGTGTTCAGGACCAGGAGCCTGTCTCCTGTTGAAGTTGCCGTTACTATAGGCTCAAAGATCGATCCCGACAAAAAAGGCTACATCGAAAAGGTCCTGCCAGTCGTGGTCCCTTCCAGTCTCTTCAGGTTGGGACTTACTCCAGACAGACCCGGACCGGGGGACCTCGCCAAGGCAACCGTGAAGATATCCTCGCTTGTTCAAAACATAGACGGGCTTCATTTTGAATGGAACTGCAGGGGATGTGTGGTGGAAGGAGAGGACGGGCCAGAAGCTCTGATAAAGGGGTTCAAAAAGGGCATAACTGCAAAAGTAAGCGTAGCTATCCTGGCAGAAGGGAAGGATCAAGAAAGGTCGTTGATAGCCACTATTGCGAGGACGATACATACCGGGAGTAGAAAGACTCTAAAAGACAGAAAGATGAACAAGAAAAATCCGCCTTCTCCATCCCTTGAGAAGTCAGGCCAGGCTAAAGGGAGCAATCCGCCTTTAGATGTGCCCTTGTCAGAGGCTACTTCTCCCTCTATGGATACGGCAGGAGTCACACACGCCCCTGGAAGCGATTATTGGGGGGATTTTTCGGTTACAGTCAGTGGCGTGCGCAAAAAAGGCAGCGGCCTGCCCTATGTAAATTTCGGCATTCCCGGTCTTTCGATTCCAGGCCTCCAAGCAGGGGAAGAACCGGAGCTTGCACCCTTTCAGTATCTCTTCATGCCGTCCAAGTGCAAGTCTTCCGGCAAGAACCTGCTCGAATGCAGGGATTCCAAATTTTCAATAAAAATACACTGGGATCCTGTAAACTTGCTTGTCAGCAGAGTGGAGATACCACCAGGCCTGCTGGTTAAGGACTCTATTTTGCGAGACATCCCACTCCGGAAATCGAAAAAATATCCTCAGGGCTGCAGCCTCTTTTTTGACAAATCAGCGCCAATGAAGGCAAGTCCAAGGTTGATAGGCGGACAAATCGTCAACGAAGAACAGTTGGCTGCAAGTGCTATGTACGATTACTCCATCTCGCTTGCCATCTCATTTTCAGACCAGGCCTGCAAGGAGATCCTGTACGGAGAAAAAAAAGAGAAGCAAAGGCCCGAAATTTCGATAGAGGTCTTTCCCAGGGGCCCATGGTATGCCGGGCAGAAGCTTACATTCAAAGCCAGAATCACCGGGGGCAAGCCACCCTACACTTACATCTGGAGTGAAAATACAGTCGCCAGGAAGGAGACGGCCACCTTCTCCGCACTCAGGCCGGGCAAGTACACGGTGGGGCTAAAGGTCAAAGACGGTACGGGTACAGGCTTCAGCAAGAATATCCAACTAAAGATAAACCCCCTTCAGATAAAGATTGTAGGCTTAAGGCAGGGACAAAGGATCGTCCTTGGAAGACCTGTCAAGATAATGGCAGGACTTCCGTCCGGCATCTCGCCTGATGATTTCATATTTCTTTGGGAACCCGGTGAAAGTGTCGACTTTTCACCCCCAGGGAAAAATAAGGTCACTGCCAGGTTCCATGAGCCAGGAGAACAACCGATATGGGTGAGGGTGCTCAGGCGTGGCAAAGCTCAGGATATACCCCTTGCAAGATCTGACAACTTCGAGGTCGAGGTAGTTGCCCCTGATATAAGAATTGTTCCTGAAAAGATTCCTTTTGTAGGTGAAGAAGGAACAGTGAGGCTTGAAGTGGCAAACGATCCGGGGCCTGATTTCATAAGGGTCCTCTGGAGCAGTTCAGGGGATGTCACGGGGGGATACCCTGATATGGACGGATTTCGTTATCACTTCGTCCCCAAAAGCCTGGATCCTGTCACAATCGAGGCCCTCACCAGGAGCTATCAGGGAGAAGACCTGAAAAAGACCCGGGTCAAAATTACTCCCAAAAGGTTCAGCGTAAAGATCAAAAACAGGGGCAGTGCCGGTTTCAGGTCGGTGGTGTGGAAACCAGGAAGGGGAATCGTGGAGGAAGGGAAGCAGATCGTGCCTTTTCAGAATATACGCCTCGAGGCAACCGTACAGCCAAGGCCAGCCAATACTCCATTGAGATACGAATGGAGTTGCAACCAGGACACCCACTTTCAGGGAGGAGATTTTGGCAAAGAGGTTTCAGTCTATCGCGAGCGGATGGGATCGGCAAAGGTAACCCTTAAGGTATTTGACAAGAACAGGGTGATGATAGGCACTGATACTATTTCCTTTCAGATTTCAGACATCCCTGGTGGCAGTGGAAAAAGAGACAGAAAAAGGGCAAGGGAACTTTTTGAAAGAGGGAAAAAGGAGTGGGCCTCAGGAAGCTTACAGGAAGCCATTACACTCCTTGGAAGGGCTGCCGAGCTTGATGGAACGACTTCTCTTTACAGACAGACACTGTCTGCCAAGATCAAGGAAAAAGAAAAAATCGACAGGGCCATTACAGAAATGGAGGAGCTTCTTCAAAAAGGCCGGCTCAAAGAGCTGAAAGAGGTTGAAAGGACCATACAGGGGCCTGCAAAAAGATATGAAAGATACAAAGACTTTAGTAGAAAGTTGAGACAGGCCGAACCGAAGATCAGAAGGGCAAATGATCTGAAGGCCCGGGGCCGGAGATTGGAAAGTGCTGGCAGAGTATTTGAAGCCCTGAAGAAGTTCGAGCAAAGCCTTAAACTTTGGCCAGATCCCGTGCTTAAAACCCATGTTCTTGAGATAAGACAAAACATGGACAAGGCAAGGGCTTTGAGACACCAAGGAGAAAGGCTACTGAAAGAGAAAAGGCTTAAGGATGCCATAAAGAAGTTTGAAAAGAGCCTTGAATATTTTCCTGACAGGCAACTTGAGAGCTATATCAAAAGGCTCAAGGCTGCAGACTAAAATGCCTGTCTTGCGGAAGATTCAGGCTTGTGTGATATTCACAGATGGATGTTGAAAAAAATTGATTGCATTTTGGAGGTACAGCGATGGGACGTTTTTCACTCTGTGCCATCTTTTTTGGCTTATTGCTTTTTGGCTCCGACTGCAACCTGCTTCTTGACCGCGGGCAGCCTTTCCAGACTGTCAATCTGGCGATTGCTGCAGAGACTTGGGAGGTTTTGATACAAAAGGCCCAAAAGGCAGAAGAGACAGGGGCGCTTTTTGAGGCCAAGGATAAATATCAGAAGGTCTTGAGCTTGCATCCTACACCTGAAACTGAGGCTGCGCTTCAAAGGGTCACAAAAAAGATAGAAACGGCAAGAAGGCTTCGCGAGGAAGGTAAAAGGCTTCTGAAAGAAAAGAAATATGGGGAGGCCCTGGAAAAATTAAAGGCAAGCCTGGTCTTCTTTCCGGATGAAAGGCTGAAGGCGTACATAAAAAAGTATTTTGGTGAAGATGTCGATCTGGACAGGCTCTATTCCGGCCCTTACATGAGCTTTGAGCTGGATACAGACAGGACCGGAAGCGATTACAAAAGCTTCGATCTCGAAGAAGCTGACCCGGCATTGTGTATGAACGCATGCAGAAAGGAAGAAAAATGCAAGGCCTACACCTATGTCAAACCAGGGATCCAGGGTGCCTCTGCCAGATGCTGGCTCAAATATTCCGTCCCTTCTCCCAACAAAAATTCATGCTGCATTTCAGGAGTTAAACAAAGCCCGAAAAAGGACGATGCCGTCTTTGTTGAAAACGGACCCTACAGCTTCAGGCTGAAAAAATCTCTCTTCGAGCCGACAGAAAGGATTACACTTTTCTACACTGCAGCTCCCGATACCGATCCCTCTTCCTGGATAGGCCTGTTCGAGGCCTCTGCACCTCACAAAAACATGAATCAAAGCGACAACTATGACATCAAGTACTGCTACATG
>CAZNKP010000044.1:0-9313 GCA_964573805.1 uncultured Desulfobacterales bacterium
TTCACCAGAGTGATATCTGTCGGGTAACGGATATCCGCAGGAGCACAAGTGGCATCAACAATCAGCTTTCCCTTGTTGCCACCAGAGGATGTCCCTGAAGGACTGTCGTCGTCATCGTCTCTTCGCTCTCTATTGGCAATGATGGCACCATCCAGTTGGAATTGACTGAAATAGGAAACTACCGTCTCAGAGTACGTGCGAGAGGACAAAAAAAATGGGGAGCATGGCATACATTCCAGATATTGCCGCCTAATCGTAAGCCAGTAAGTAAAGGCAACCAGCTTTTCTCAGTATCGAATAATAATAAAGTCAAAGGATTCACACCCCCAGTTATTCTTCAGCCTATGGAGAGACAGGCATTCATGCTGACTGGCAATTTGCTGAATATCAAGGTGAAGGTCAGACATGCCCCTGGCCAAAGGGTAGTCCTAGAGCTGGAAAAAAATAGTTCAAATGGTTTTAGCCCGACCAGATTTGTCCACATCAACGTGCCAACAATATCCCATCCTGGACACGACCTTTCTTCTTTTGATCTCCGTTTGAATTCACCAGGCCTGTATCGTCTCAGGGTAAAATTGGCATCAATACCGAATGGTAGCTGGAGTCCATGGAGGATATTCAAAATAGACCGACTAAGCCAAAAGAGGCCTTCTACAATTCGTTTGCCTGCCGCAATTAAACGGAGCCCAGGCGGTCTGCAATTTAAATAGAGATTCTATCTTCAAGATCAGGGCAGATGTTGTCTTAATTGATAACATCTGTTCCCTGTTTGATTGCTCCCTGTAAGGTCCTTTTTAAAGGACAAAATCCATTCTAAAGCGTTAACTTAGATTACTTTGTTTGTGTTGATGGCAATTCTGATTTATTTATTAGCCATCCACCTACTTACTCACATCAGCAGTCTACACATTATTCCCCTGGCATCCAATTCCTCAAGGGCACCGACATGGGCTATGCCTTTTACACCGCCCCCTTCAAAAACAAAGTTTGTAAAATGATAATCTGACATTGCCAACCTCCTCCTTTTATTTTTCAGCATGGATTCAGTGACAAAAATTGTCAATCATAAAAATCACTTTGGGCATTTCCTATTGACCCTTTATTCTTTTGCACTAAAACTACGAATATCTACTTCGGAGGTTCGGAGATGACTCGCCTGTTCATGGGTATTTTGGGGGCAACACTTCTCATCTTGCCGTTTTCCCATGTTTTTGCCAGCGGCTGTATAGAATGCCACAAGGGAATCGAACCTATATCGCAGATTCCACCAATGAAGGACCTAGAGTGCACCTTTTGTCACAGAGGCGATCCTGACGCGTCATCAAAAGAGAGTGCTCATCTGGGCCTGTGGCGAAATCCAGCGGATTTTACCGTTGTGGAAAAGACTTGTGGCCAGTGTCACATGGGAATTATAGAGCGTTCAAAAAAATCTCTTCATGCCACCAGCGCAGGAATAATAAGCGCAACGCGTTATCTGTTTAATGCGCAAAAGACTAAAAATGCCCTCTATGCCGTACGTCCCGTAAGCGACAAGGATAATGATGTGCCTGTCCAACGTGGAGCAATCAAGTCTTTGAGGATGCTGCCAAACTACGATCCCAAACTGCCGGAATCGTCATTCAATTCCCCTGCCGATGACTATCTGAGAGAAGAATGCCTCAGGTGCCACCTTTATAGCTACGGTGCCAAAAGGTTTGGTGATTACCGCTCGTCTGGATGTTCGGCTTGTCACATGCTCTACGACGACGACGGTACTTACAAGGGCAAGGACAAGGTTATTTCCAAGACCTCAGCTGGTCCGAACCCGACTCCAAGGCCACGTCTTCACAGACTTACTGCCAAGATTCCTCCATTCCAATGCCTTCACTGCCATAACAGAGGTGGCAGAACTGGTGTTAGCTTCATTGGAACCATGGAGTCTGACGGTTATGGCTCTCCATGGGGAGAAAAACCAGGCCAAAAAGCAGGCAAGAAGATACATGGCAAATATTACAATCATCTGCGACCGGACGTCCACTTTGAGAAGGGTCTCTTTTGCATAGACTGTCACACTGAAGGCGACATGCATGGAGACGGGAACATCTATTCCAAAAAAGAACAGGCAGTAGAGATAGAGTGCCAGGACTGTCATGGAACATCCATCCGCCGCTCATCCTTGAAAACGTCTTGGGGAAAACCGATGAAGCGCCTCAAAAAACAAGGTAAAGAGGTTAGGCTAACATCCGTTGATGGCAAGGTACATGTAGTACCTCAGGTAATGGACATACTTGAGAAGGGAAGCCCCCTTGCCAGGAGTTCCATGGGCATAAAGGTGCATATGAACACTATGGAGTGTTACGCCTGTCACAGCCGCTGGGCCCCCCAGTGTTATGGATGCCATGCCCAGCAAGATACGTCCACCCCTTCCTTCGACTGGCTTAATCCCCTTCCTTCAATGGATCCGACGCAGGCCGGCCTGGAAGAAAACCGCTCGAAAAGTGCATTCAAATGGCGAGAAACCAGATCCTTTCTTCGCTGGGAGAACCCAGCCCTAGGAATAAATAGCGAAGGGTTGGTGAGCCCCTTCATTCCAGGATGTCAGGTAATATTCACACAGATTGGCCCTGATGGAAAATGTAGGATCCACAACAAGGTTTACAAGACAGCTGATGGTCATTATGGGGTGGCCACCAATCCCATACAACCACACACTGTCAGTAAAAAGGCCAGGACTTGCGAAGATTGCCACGCAAACCCCAAGACCTTGGGACTTGGGCAGGATCTCTATGTCACAAAGGCCAACGGGGTGAATCTGCCCTTCGGTCTCGACAGATTCGTTGACGAAAATGGTACCCAACTTCAAGCGACCAGCCACTACAGGGCTAGACCGTTTAACAAGGAGGAACTTGAAAGGATAACCCGGGTCAACACCTGTGCTGCCTGTCATGGCTGGACAAGCCCCATCTTCAATCTAAGTGAAACAACCTCAATGAGAGTACTGGACAACAAGACTCATAAACGGCTGATTCGGGAACTCCTCAAAGAAAACGAGGCAAGAAAGCCCGCGATCTCAGATACTCCACATAAATAAATGGCTTGAAGGTTTGACAATTTTTGTTATCCAGCCTTCTTAGTTTTTATAAAAAAGATTTACACATTGGTATATTTTATGTCTTCTCTGGACCCAATTGCTAGAAGAGGCATCGTTTTTTAAGGCAAAAGTATAAAAACCATGGCTCAAATGTTCCTCTTAAGGCTCTGGGCCATTTTAAGGGCTGGTTCTGAATTTCATCTTAAATTTTGCTGAATCCAGCACGGTTTTCCCTTGACCCCATAAAAATAACATAAAAATTCTCTTAGATGTTTTATTGGTGGTGCTTCAACCATTTCCCCATGTCTATTTTTGTGAAGCATCCACCAATTCAAATGACAGGAGGACAAGATGGCCTATTTATTAAAGTTTTTGTTTCTTTATTAACAAAAATAAACTTGGAATCAACAGAAATATGGTGCTTGGCTCAGGAACACTTGCAGTCTCTTTTGACTCTGCTCTGATCATCCAGGTTCCTTTTGGAGACAGAGTATCCGTGAGTTTTGGATTAGTTGTAATGTCAGAATTAACTGTATACCAGCTCTTCCCATCATATGTTGTAGTATCTATCTGTGCAGGAAAGCTCTCGTAATTATCAGCTGTATAGTAATAAGTAACTCCAACGAAGAAGTAATCTGTAAGGATCAAAGTATCATTGATATCAAAATAGAGAAATTTGTTTGTGCCTGCCTCAGATATTGTGGTGGATAAGGAAGTTAATAATGTGGCATCATTCTTTGGGTTCTGATCATTATTTGGATCGTTCCATAATTTTACTTCTATATTACTTCCTTCAACTTTATCTGTATATCCATCAAGACCAAAGGCAATATAAATTCCAGTGATCAAATTGTAGCCGCTTTCCACTTTAAATACGTTGGCCCATGTAAAAGTTGAGCCTGCTGCTAGCCCTCCGTATGCATATTCAGCGTTTCCATCATCTATTTGATATAAGTATGCCATGCTGTTAATGGAAGCACACAAAATGCAACCAAGCAAAGTAACTGTGAATAAAATTTTTTTCATAGTGCCCCCTTTGTTTTTGGTTTAGTATGAGCAAAAAATAAGCCTAAAATTATACATCACATCAAAATCATATACTTATTTTGGTACTAAATTGTAGTTCTATTCCCAATGAGAAGAAAAATTTTTCCTCAAAGAAGAAATTTTTTTCTTTTTAGATGGCAAAAATTTTTCAAAATGCTTAGAATATTGGCTCTCATCTGATTCTTAATGAGGATCTAGGCTCTGCTTATGGTCAAGGGGGCTTGCAAAGTTGAAAGTAGATGTCAAGAGGCAGATATAGAAGCGGTTGTTTTGTAGAGAAGATATCTACAAACCCAACTTTGATGGCATCCAACTTCTTTTCTTGCTTTTATGAAAGCCACTGTTGTAAAATAACTTTATGGTCATAGGCTGCTTTTAAAGTTTCCGACTTCTCAAGATTGGCAGCCTATATGCCTATATGGTAACTAAAAATTTAAAAGTTTAGGAGAAGAACAATATAAATGGGAAAACTTCTTCCATTCAGAAGGATACCAGGGGCCTCTAAAAGAAGGCCGCGTAGGCTCGAAAAGATCAAGGAGGAGCTTCTTCTCTATCATGGTATTGATCTCGATAAGCTCATAACTGCAGAACCCGCTACTAGCTTGACCATTGATGAATTCGAGTTGTTAACAGACAAACTTTTAGAAACTATAGATGCCTTTTGTGAGGAGCATCCCGCTACTACTGTACACGACATCTTGTACACCATCGAAAATGTCAAAGAAATAATAAAGGATACAGTTGAAGAAGGAGACTAGGAAAATCTTTTTATTTAGGAAAGCGGTTCCACTTCAATGGTTGCTGCCTCTTCATGTCTCAGGCTTACATGATACCCTTTTACAAGATATTCTACTGGATCGTGCAAGGGAGCATATTTTATTACCTTTACCTCAGCTCCGGCTACAAAACCCATTTCTAAAAGGCGTTTTTTAAAGGGACCTGTAGCGTTTATTTTCAAAACTATACCTTGCTGTCCAGTCTTTAAGTCGTCCAGTGTCATATCTAGTTCCTAAGATTGGCATTTTAAAAATATCAGAGTTTGTTAAAGATAGCACCTGTTGCGACCTGTAACAATATTAGTATATCAATATATGGCTCTTTAATGTCACAGAATTGAAATTATACAAATATCTGGTAGAAGGTTTTATAAAAATACGCTGCCGAGGGTCAAGCTGACAAAAGGAGAACAAGATGGCTAAGATAGCAGTAGGCGGCTCTAGGAGTATAGAGTCGTATCAATTGGTGAAGTCTGTACTTGATTGTTTGCTCATGCCAGGAGATATAGTCCTGTCAGGCAATGCCCCAGGGGCAGATAGGCTTGGTGAACGATATGCTCAAGAACATGGTCTCAAATTCAAGATAATCCCGTCCGAGTGGGAAAAACATGGTCTAAAGGCAACTATGATGAGAAATGAGGTGCTTCTTAGGGCGGCAGATTGTATCATTCTTTTTTGGGACGGGGAGTCGGCTGGTTCCAGGCATATGCTGGAAATAGCAAAAAGATCAAAAAAGTTGCTTGCAGAGGTACGTCCAGACAGTTATTTGCGTTTGTTCTTGAATCCAAGGCGGCTTTAATCTGCCCACATCTGGCGTTCCCAGAAAAAGCTGCTAATCAGCTCGCCTAGGGCCCTTTTTTGATCTGGTGTAAGTGTTTGAAATTTTATTCCAATTATATGGGTGAGCCCTACTTTTCTATTCCAGGCCACCTTGCCCTTGACTTTAACAGGAGGATTTGTGGGGATTAGAATAGTGAGGCCTTGGTTTGGCGGAATGGCCTTTCCACATTCTATGCAAAGACCGCCCATGCTTATATTTAATATAGTGTTTGAACACACAAAGGAATCGGAGCTAAATACTACCTCTAGGTCTGCCTTGAATCTTTCGTATTGTCTTTTTTCTTCATGCATTTTTTTTGCCCTTAAATAATACAAGGTCAACAATGTCTCATTTTTCTTATCGTCATGCGACTCCATGTCTTGAATGTCCTAACCCATGTTGTCAATATGTAAAGCGTATGCCCTATATGGGTGAGCCCTATGAAGTCTTGTATCGAACATTGTTGCTCGGGGCCTTCCCTTTGTGGATGCCAGATCTAGAGATAGCGTCCTCGAAGCATTTTTGGGCTATGGAATGGATAGTCCCAGCTGAAATGGATTCCTGTCCGGCCTATTCAGAATCAAGGCTGTGTAGCATTTATAATGAAAGGCCGGTATCATGCAGAAATTTTCCAGTTATTGGGCCAGGAGGAAAATTGCATGACTTTTGTCCCAATCCTCGCGCCTTTTTAAAGAATCATTTTGAAATTCCAGACTTTTTAAAAAGAGTTGACAGGATCAGGACCTTTGTAAGGGAGCGCCTTTATAACGATGGAGAGGTAGGGATACGCCATCTTGTCTTAGAAGAGGATCCTGTCCGCATGCCTCTGCTATATAATGGACTTTGGCTCTTGTTTCTGCTGGTCAGTGAGAAAATAAATATATATACAGCCATTGATAGTCAAAGGATTTTGCTCGAAAAAATCAAATCAAAAGGGCACCAGGAGCTTACCATTTTGATCCCCCACAGTGACTATTGTGTTACAGGTGAAATTGATCGTCTTATATGCAATCTTGACTATCTTAAAGCAAGATGCGAACAAGAAAACTTGTTGAAGAAAGGTCAGCAGGTAGTTTCAATGTTGGTTTGAAAATATCTAAAAAACAGTAAGTTAGATTTGATTAACAAAATTCCTGAATATTTTTTGTGCATATCTATTACTGTGCAATCGAACAACAATTTGGGGTGTGATCTTGGAAGTTGCAGCAGATGCATCTGCTATTATTGCGGTAATAGCAAACAAGCCTGAAAGAATAGCGATCATCATAAAGGGTAACAAAGGGGCTTTCTTGATAGCTCCCGGTTTTGTTGATTGTGGGTGGGCAATACTTTTCTGTAATGTTACGTAGATGAAAAGCAGATTTTGAAAAAATTGAAGAGGCGTTAGCAACTGTTAGGACGATTCCAATAAGATTTGTTGATGTTGAACTAGGAAATCTTCAAAAATAGCTAAAGAAACGAATGGTTACTGTTATGATGCTTAACTAGATGCTCTCCAAAATACCATGCTCCACTTATCACCTTGGACAAGAAGAAATTAGATACAGCAAAAGGATCTAGAGATCAAAGGCAACACATATACATGTTTTGAGCCCTTCCATTGTCAAATCAGGAACAAGTCTTTCCAGTTTTTGAGATATGGAAAATACAGTTGTTGCCAGTCCACCTGTGGCCAAGGTTATGGGAGGGGATTCATATTGGTTTTGGAGTTCTGTGATAACTCTATCTGTCAGACCTGCAAAGCCATAAAGTATCCCGGATCTAATAGCCTCTTCTGTGCTTTTGCCAATAGGATTGTTGGGTATCTTTTCAAGTCGTACCAGAGGGAGTTTTGATGTGCCAGAAAAAAGTGCGTTGATAGACATGGCTATTCCTGGTGCAATGGCACCTCCAAGATATTGACCAGTTTCAGATACACAGTCGAATGTTGTAGCGGTTCCAAAATCTACTATTATGCATGCCCGATTAAATTTTCTAAAGGCCCCGATAGCGTTTATAAGTCGATCCGTGCCTATTTCATGGGGTCTTGGATAGTCTATTTGGACGATTTTTTCAGCTATATCATGTGCATCATGTAATGGACAGAGCAAGTAACGTTTGGCAAGATCTGACCAAAGTTGGTTGACTGGAGGAACTACACTTGATATTAGGGCACCTTTTATCTCATGCAGCTCCATATTATGTCGTTTCAACCAAAAGGCCATTACAGGGGCGAGTTCGTCACAGGTGCCTTTTGCATCGGTGGCTATTCTCCAGGTGTCTATTATTTTTTCTTGGTCTAAAAGACCTATTACAGTGTGTGTATTGCCAATGTCAATGCCCAAAAAGTGTTGTTGTTTCACTGATCGGCCTCGTTAATTTTATTTGGCTTTGATGCCATAAGGTGCAACTCGCATATAAATAGCTTTTTAGGTCTTGACAATACAAAACTTAGCAATTAATAAGAGCGAACCTTACCTTTGAGCCCCACATCAATATATCCGCAAGGAAAATGGATGTGGTGAAGGCTTTTTTTGCGTTTTTTATAAGGCTATAAAAATATTAGGAGTTTGAAGACGTATGCCTACTATTAATCAGTTAGTCCGTAAGGGCAGACAGAAGATCAAGAAGAAGACCAAGGCACCGGCCCTTGAGTCTTGCCCGCAAAAGCGCGGAGTTTGTACCCGTGTTTATACCACCACGCCCAAAAAGCCTAACTCGGCTTTAAGGAAGGTGGCCCGTGTTAGGCTTACTAATGGAATAGAGGTGACATCCTATATACCTGGAATAGGGCATAATCTTCAGGAACACTCTGTGGTGTTGATAAGGGGTGGGCGTGTAAAAGATTTGCCAGGTGTACGTTACCATATTATAAGAGGCACGCTGGATGCTTTAGGGGTTGAGGACCGTAGGAAGGCAAGGTCCAAGTATGGAACCAAGAGGCCCAAGTAGCAGAGGTTAGGTAGAGACTATGCCACGCAGAAGAGAAGTACCTAAAAGAAAAATTCAGCCAGATCCAAAGTATAAAAGTGTTCTGGTGTCTAAGTTTATTAATGGTCTTATGGTCAAGGGTAAGAAGAATTTGGCCAGGAGGATCTTTTATGAGGCCATGGACATAGTAGAGGCGAGGACCAAGGAAAATCCTGTCAAGGTGTTTGAGCAGGCCATGGAGAATGTAAAGCCAATCGTAGAGGTGCGTTCTCGAAGGGTTGGTGGTGCTACGTATCAGGTGCCTGTAGAAGTTCGGCCAGAGAGGCGCCGTGCTCTTGCCATCAGGTGGTTGGTGGGATATGCCAAGGGCAGGGGAGAGCGCAGCATGGCCCAGCGTCTTGCAGGAGAATTAATAGACGCCTTTAATAAAAGGGGTGGAGCCTTCAAGAAGAGGGAGGATACCCACAGAATGGCCGAGGCAAATAAAGCCTTTGCCCATTACCGCTGGTAAGGCATTTGAGGTCTAAAAAGAATTTTTTGGAGGATATGAGGTCATGAGCAAGCAGAAATTTGAGCGTAAGAAGCCGCACGTTAACGTAGGGACTATAGGTCACATAGACCATGGTAAGACGACGCTGACTGCAGCCATCACCAGGGTATTGTCCCAGAAGGGCTGGGCGGATTTTACTC